>NVWL01000023.1 GCA_002733645.1 Oceanobacter sp. | reverse complement strand
ATCCTCTCTTCTCGGCGCATCCGGCTTCATCCAGCCAACGGCAGTCATTATGCGGCACGCAAAACAATCCGCCCCGGAGCGACCTCTTAAAGCATCCATATTTCTTGCTTCGCTCCGGAGCAAGGTTTTGCTCTAAAGGCCGCAGAATGACTTTGTTGTCTGGCGCCGCACGCACGCCGATTAAAGAAAAGTCCGCGAAGCTGCATTTCAAATCAAACGGTGCTAATTAAAAAGTAAAAGGTTCTAGGGGTATGAGATAGAAAATCAGATATTTCACCTAAAAGGGAATAGCAGCGACCATGCTTTAGCGCCCCTGGGGCCGTCGCAGAAACTGATGAGATGTCTGTTTCTGCCCGCCGGTAAGGGGATAAGTTCCCCTTGGGAGGCATTGGGCCTAGATATTAAAACCACTGTTCGGTGTCAGCTACAGTGCTACTTAAAACTGTGGGAAAGTAATGGCCCAATAGTGGTTTTTTATGTCATCACACTTCAGCTTAGGCTCTTTTAAATCGAATTTTTAATCGATGCCTATGCCATTTCAACTGACTGCTCAGTGTTGGTGGTTGAGGCGTCGCTTTCAGTGGCCGGGGTTTCACTGCTGAGGCTTGTGGTCTGATTAGCGGCTTGAATATTGATTGCATGCAAGCCCTTGTCGCTAGGTTTAATATCAAACTTAACCGCCTGCCCAGCTTTAAGGGTGCGATAGCCGTCCATATCAATCACAGAGTAGTGTGCAAAAAGATCCTCGTTGGTATCGTCACTTAAGATGAAGCCGTAGCCTTTTGCATTGTTGAACCATTTTACAGTCCCTGTAGCCATATCAACCTCCTTATTTACATCCGGTGAAGATGCTGGACCACCCAACATCTTGATAGCTAGGAAATACCCTACGCCGTGAAAAATGGCCCGTCAAGACATTAAAACAGCCATATGGCATGGAATGTGGTGCTGTGTCATTGTGAGCGTTATCATGTGACTTATTTGGCAAACATGGAAACCTTCGGGCGCGACATGACTAAATCTCATCTAGTATTAAGTAGTGAGGACACTCACCACGAAGACAGCGGCAATACTGCCGTGCAGGAATCGCTTCCTGCACTGAAGCGACCAGCGATGTACAGCGTGGTGATGCTGAACGACGATTACACACCCATGGAGTTTGTGGTTGAGGTTTTACTGCAGCATTTTGGTAAAACCCCGGAGCAGGCAACTGAAATAATGTTAACTGTTCATAATAAAGGCAGCGCCGTGTGCGCCGTCTACACTAAAGATATTGCTGAAACTAAAGCGGCGATTGTGAATCAATACTCTAAGGACTGCCAACATCCACTTATGTGCGAAATCGCCCCGGCAGATGACTGAAATCAGGAGGCGTTATGCTGAATAGAGAGCTCGAGCAAACTTTGAATGAAGCATTCAAAGAAGCCCGTTCCAAGCGTCATGAGTTCATGACCGTTGAGCACTTGTTGCTCGCATTGTTAGATAATGACGCCGCCGCCAATGTATTGCAGGCGTGTGGTGCAGATATCCTCAAGTTGCGTAAGGATCTCGATGAATTTGTAGATTCAACTACGCCTTTAATCCCTGAAGCCAGTGGAGAGCAGGAGACTCAGCCTACGCTAGGTTTTCAGCGTGTTTTGCAGCGTGCAGTTTTTCACGTGCAATCTTCTGGTAAAGCTGAGGTCTCGGGTGCAAATGTACTTGTCGCTATCTTCAGTGAGCAGGAAAGCCAGGCGGTGTATTTCCTTAAACAACAAAATATCGCCCGTATTGATGTTGTGAATTATATTTCTCATGGCATCTCTAAGGTGAATGGTCCAGAAGATAGCGCAGATCAATCGTCAGATTCGATGGATGAAGAGGGTGAAAACGCCTCTAAGTCAGCGCTCGAAGGATATGCCACCAACCTTAATCGTCAAGCTCGCGATGGCAAAATCGATCCATTAATTGGTCGTGAAATGGAAGTCAGTCGCCTAGTTCAGGTATTGGCTCGTCGTCGTAAGAATAACCCGCTTTTGGTGGGGGATTCAGGTGTCGGTAAAACGGCCATAATTGAAGGCTTAGCAAAGCGCATTGTCGATGGTGAAGTGCCGGACGTGATCAATGATGCGGTTGTTTACAGTTTGGATATGGGGGCTTTACTCGCGGGCACTAAATACCGCGGTGACTTCGAGAAGCGATTTAAAGCACTGCTGGCTGAACTTAAGCGCCAGCCGCACGGCATTCTCTTTATTGATGAAATCCATACCATTATTGGTGCGGGTGCCGCGTCTGGTGGGGTGATGGATGCCAGCAACTTACTTAAGCCATTGCTGAGCTCCGGTGAGGTGCGTTGTATAGGTTCGACCACCTTTACTGAATTCCGTGGAATTTTCGAGAAGGACAGTGCGCTTACTCGCCGCTTCCAGAAAATTGATGTCTCTGAGCCATCGGTTGAAGATACCTACAAAATTCTTAAAGGTCTTAAGTCGCGCTTCGAGGAGCATCACAAGCTTAAATACACAGATAAAGCACTCCGCACCGCTGCTGAGCTTGCTGATCGCTATATTAATGACCGAAATATGCCCGACAAGGCGATTGATGTTATTGATGAGGCTGGTGCTTTGCAGCAGCTTTTGGCACCAAGTAAGCGTAAAAAGCAAATTGGGGTGACTGAAATTGAAGAAGTAGTTGCCGCGATTGCACGCATTCCACCGAAATCTGTCTCTGCCTCTGATAAAGAGCTGCTCTTCAAGCTGGAAGATAAACTTGAGATGGTGGTCTTTGGCCAGAATGAAGCGATTCAGACTATGTCAACAGCCATTAAAATGTCTCGCGCTGGCTTGAATAGCCCGCAGAAGCCGATTGGTTCATTCTTGTTTGCCGGCCCAACCGGGGTAGGTAAAACAGAAGTCACTCGTCAGCTTGCTTCTGTTATGGGAATGGAGTTAGTACGTTTTGATATGTCGGAGTACATGGAGCGTCATACTGTATCTCGCTTGATCGGTGCGCCTCCGGGCTATGTCGGTTACGACCAAGGTGGTTTGTTAACTGAGGCGGTAAATAAGACACCACATTGTGTGCTGCTGCTTGATGAAATCGAGAAGGCACACCCTGAAGTGTTCAATATTCTTCTTCAGGTTATGGATCACGGTACGCTAACTGACAACAACGGCCGTAAAACGGATTTCCGTAATGTTATTTTGGTGATGACAACGAATGCGGGTGCTGCTCAGATGAGCCGTGCAAGTATTGGCTTTACTCATCAGGATCACAGTACGGATGGTGGTGAAGAACTGAAGAAAATGTTCACCCCTGAGTTCAGAAACCGTTTGGACAATATCATCCAGTTTGAGGCCTTAGGTCGCGATACAATACTTCATGTTGTTGATAAGTTCTTGGCTGAGTTGCAAGGGCAGTTGGATGACAAGGGTGTGATGCTTAACATCAGTGAAGACGCTCGTTTGTGGTTGGCCGAACACGGTTACGACGAAAAAATGGGCGCACGACCAATGGCTCGTCTGGTTCAGGACAAGATTAAAAAGCCACTTGCAGAGAAAATTCTTTTCGGAGAGCTCTCGAAAGGCGGAGAAATCGAAGTGCTGGTATCGGAAGGGGAGTTGGTGCTGGAGTTGCCGGAAGTGGTGCCAGCCTAGGTTGGCACCACCACTAACGGCATTTGATCAACGGGCGCGGTAAGTAATGCGTCCCTTGCTCAGGTCGTATGGGGTCAATTCCACTTTAACCTTGTCGCCTGTCAAAATACGAATGTAGTTCTTACGCATTTTGCCAGAAATATGAGCGGTCACTACGTGGCCGTTCTCTAATTTTACTCGGAACATTGTATTAGGAAGCGTGTCGATGACTTCGCCTTCCATTTCAATGTGATCATCTTTTGCCATTCATTATCACCTGTCTGAATCTTGTTCAACGCGCGCGCATTCTGCACTAAAAACTAGCCTAAGGCAAAGATGATTAGTCTTTCAGCGGTTGCCACGACCCAGATTGCAGTACCTCAATGGGTTTAAAACGTGTTTTGTAGTCCATTTTGCGACAACCATTAACGTAATAGCCTAGATAGTTGTATGGCAGGCCGAGTGATTTTGTCAGCTGGCTGAGTCGAATTATGAGGGTGGTGCCTATTGAGTCCTTTTCTCGCTCTGGAGCATAAAAGCAGTATACCGAGGATAATCCGTCATCAAATTGATCGAATACCAATACGCCGACGAGTTCATCTCCCTCTGTGGCGGTAAGAAAGCGCGTGTTACCAAAGTCTTCAGCTAAGAACTCAGAAAATGTTTTGCGAGACGGGGGGAACATATCGCCATCTCGGTGTCGCTCTGTGATGTAGCGTTCGTATAGGTTGTAATACCGATCCGCATCATTCGGCTCGACAACCTGTAGTGTCCACGATTGAGAGCGCTTGATCAGTCGCTTCATGTTTTTACTTAATACAAATTGATTCACCGGCAGTCGCACAGGCAGGCATTCCATACAGCCGGGGCAAGCGGGACGGTAGAGTAGCTTGCCACTGCGCCTAAATCCTAAGCGGCTAAGTGTGCTTAATTCAAATTCATTCAATTCTAACCTTGGATCGACGTACTGGCTTAGCGCTTGTCTATCATCTAGATAGGGGCAGTCGTGAGTCTCTCCAGGGGTGAATAATGAAATAGACCTCAACGTATCACTCCTGGAATCGAAGGTACTGGCGGGGCGTTAATGGCAGACGCTAGTAGCGCTTCGAACTCATGGCGCTCAACCTCAAGTATACCGAACCGAGACAGGTGGTCTGTTTTCATTTGGCAGTCGATCAACTCAATGCCAAGTTCGAAAAGGATAGGAGCTGCATAAGCAAAAGCCGCTTTAGAAGCGCCGCTCACGCGTGAAAACATGGACTCACCAAATAATGCGCGTCCTATTATCAATCCATAAAACCCACCTACGAGTCTTCCATCAGATGCCCAGCATTCAATGCTAAGCGCTCGGCCTGCATTGTTTAACTCAGGATAGACAGTGAGGATTTCGTCATCAATCCATGTGCCAGCAACGGTCCCTGAGTTGTCCTCTCGGGGGATTGCGCATCCCTTAATGACATTTGAAAAAGATACATTAGCTGTTACGCGAAAGTCGCTATTGCGAGCTTCACGCGCCAAGCGCTTAGGCACCCTGAAGGACTGTGGCGTGATAATGGCTCTAGGGGACGGCGTCCACCAAAGTCGCTCTTCCTCTGGGTCGTTCCAAGGGAAAACGCCCTTGCGATAAGCGGCATCTAGCCACGCAGGTGATAAAAGTCCGCCCGCGGCGAGCAGTCCATTTGGCTCTTTAAGTGCGCGGGCAGTACTAGGGAACGCCGGCGGCTGGAATTCATCTAACCAATCGATCATATTATGCGATAAACACACCTCATAAGGCGTGTTAGACTTCCCCTCAGAAGTTGTTGATATTAGGGATTATTTTGTCATCGGAACATTCTGAAAGCGACATGGCAACAGACAATATGCAAAATTCGGTTTGGCAGAAGAAACACGACGTTGTTTTTCTTTTGCTTACGCTCGGCTGTCTTTTACTGTTTATAGCTTTATTTAGCTATGATCCTGAAGATGTGGCTTGGTCAGTGGTTGGTAGTGAGCAGGCGGATAACTCCGCAGGCCGTGTTGGTGCCTACTTAGCTGATTTTCTTTTACATAGCTTGGGTTATTTAGCTTTTGCTTTTCCTACCTTAATTCTTGCTAAGGCATGGCTGTTATTTCGTAAGGCACCAGCGATTGCTGGGAGAATATGGCTGCTACGAGGTTGTGGATTGTTAATCACCTTGGCATCTCTGGCGGGGGTTGCTTCGATAAGTATTTGGTCTGGAGCGCAACTTCCTGCTGGCGCGGGTGGCATTCTTGGACAATTGCTGTCTGACTTACTGACTCCCTTATTTGGTTTTGTTGGGACGGCGCTTATTTATATCGTCATGCTGGCCTTAGGGTCGGTGCTGTTTTTGGAATTCTCTTGGTTGCACTTTTTTGAGCGATTGGGCGGGGGCGTATTGTCCTTGTTGGATTCTTCGACGTCGACACATACCCGCGAAAACGGCAGCGTTCAAAAGAAAGATGCAAGTAGCTATTCGCACTCAGCTGCCTCACCCGTTGCGACGCCCAAGCAATTACCGCTTAACGACAGTGCTTCTTTGGATGGTTTAGATTCTCAGCTTCCTAAACGCTCATTTGCGCAGCGGCTTTCGGGTCTACGGGCAGTATTCTCATTATCCTTTCTCAAGACAACTAATGCAGCTAAGAAGCGCCAAGGTGGAAGTGTTGAATCGAACGCCTTGGATCGTGAACTGAATCATGACTCGCCTGCCGCTGATCCATTAATGGACTTTAGCGGATTTAGCGCCACGGATGATTCCGACTTGCCTGATAGTGATATTCCACCTTGGGAAAGTGAAACGTCAGACTACGATGATGCAGAAGAGCCTGCCTATGTTCGCGCCCAAAAAAGATCATCGAGCACTCCAGTATCACCTAGTGTCGCAAACGTAGTTCCTCAACCTAAAAAGCAGGCGGCCAAGCCTCCCGCTACAGAAGTGCTAAAGCCTGAAGTCGACACTGAAGTGCTGCATGATGCTCTGCAAGAAGAAGCCCTTCGCATTGAGCCGCTAGAAAAGCGTGAGTCTGGGCCGAGCGATCGTGCCAAGCGCGATCTACAGGGCAGTTTGTTTAAAAACACAGACCCGCTGCCTTCTATTGCTTTACTTGACCCTCCGCGCACTGATATTCAAAGCGGCTTTTCAGAAGAACGCTTGCGTGATCTTTCGGCGCTATTAATTCAAAAGCTTGCTGATTTTGGTGTAAAGATTGAAGTTACCGCCATTGCTCCTGGCCCAGTGATTACGCGCTTTGAAATCCAGCCAGCGCCGGGTGTAAAGGCGAGTAAGATTTCGAATCTGGCTA
The DNA here is from genome assembly GCA_002733645.1 of Oceanobacter sp. Classification (GTDB taxonomy): domain Bacteria; phylum Pseudomonadota; class Gammaproteobacteria; order Pseudomonadales; family Oceanobacteraceae; genus Thalassolituus. The sequence goes on along the minus strand of NVWL01000023.1, from coordinate 36,310 downwards.
AAGATTTAGCACGTTCCATGGCGATGGTTGCCGTTCGTGTTGTTGAGGTGATTCCCGGAAAATCGGTGATGGGAATCGAAGTTCCTAATGAAAACCGCGCCATGGTGACTTTGGGCGAAGTGCTATCCACACAAGATTACGAAAAATCAAAATCACCATTAACCTTAGCGCTGGGGCATGATATTGCTGGTAACCCTGTGATTACCGATTTGGCTAAAATGCCGCACTTGCTGGTTGCGGGTACGACGGGTTCGGGTAAATCAGTGGGTGTGAACGCCATGCTGATTTCTTTGTTGTTTAAATCGACACCTGCGGATTTACGTTTGATTCTCGTTGATCCAAAAATGCTGGAATTATCGGTCTATGAAGGCATTCCCCATTTGCTAACCCCAGTCATTACCGACATGAAAGAAGCCGCCAGCGGCTTACGTTGGTCGGTGGCTGAAATGGAACGTCGTTACCAATTAATGGCCGCCATGGGGGTTCGAAACCTCGCGGGCTTCAATAAGAAAGTCAGAGACGCGATTGAAGAAGGGAAGCCGCTACTTGATCCACTGTGGCAGATTGACCAATCAGTACACACTACGCCACAAACATTAGAACCATTACCTTATATTGTTATTGTGATCGACGAATTTGCCGACATGATGATGGTCGTAGGTAAGAAAGTGGAAGAGCTTATTGCGCGTATTGCTCAGAAAGCCCGTGCTGCAGGTATTCATATGGTGCTTGCAACGCAGCGCCCTTCGGTGGATGTAATTACGGGACTGATTAAAGCAAACGTACCCACTCGAATTGCGTTTCAGGTGTCCTCCAAAATCGATTCTCGGACGATTCTTGATCAAGGCGGAGCGGAGCAATTACTTGGTCATGGTGACATGCTTTATATGCCACCGGGCTGTGCGTTACCTGAGCGAGTTCACGGCGCCTTTGTTGATGATGACGAAGTTCATCGCGTAGTCGCCGAGTGGAAAACACGTGGCGAACCTAATTACCTAGAAGAGATCACACAAGTAGGTGAGGACGGCTCGCTACCGGGTGAAGGGGGCGCAGGTAGTTCTGATGGCGAGCAAGATGAACTTTATGATATAGCCGTGGCTTTAGTGATAGAAAGTGGCAAATGTTCTATTTCATCCGTGCAGCGGAAGTTGCGTATCGGCTACAACCGAGCTGCGCGACTTGTCGAAACCATGGAGGCGGCAGGAGTGGTGTCTCCACCTGCACACAATGGCAGCCGAGAAGTATTAGCACCGTCATCCGGCGGCTAGGTACAAGAGTACAGAAACTGAGGATGTATCATTTGAAAATATTGTCGAGTATTAGCGCAGGTGTGTTGGCTTTGTCTTTTTCCACGGTCGCATTCGCCGAAGCTGCACTGGATTCGTTTATCAAGCGCCTTGATGTGGTTAGCTCAATGGAAACCCATTTTGAGCAAGTGACGCTCGATCAGTCTGGTGAGGTTTTGCAATCGTTGAGCGGCACCTTAACGGTCGCCCGTCCGGGCAAGATGCGCTGGCAGACAGAGCCGCCTTACGAGCAACTAGTGGTGTCTGATGGTGAGTTGGTTTGGGTTTACGATATGGATCTTGAACAGGTCACTATTCGTCAGCTTGAAGCCAAACTTCAAGACACGCCTGCGTTACTGCTGAGTGGTAACACAAGCGAAATTGCCGCTAATTACCAAGTCACTCAGCCTGAAGTGACGAGTGGCAAGGGCATTGATCGTTACGTATTAAAACCGATGGATCGTAGTCAGCTTTTTGAAGCGTTGGAGTTCGACTACAAGGGCGACAAGCTCGCTTTTATGCGCATCTTTGATGCGGCGGGTCAGATTACTGAAATTCGTTTTACTGGGCTTTTGCTTAACCCTGAATTAGACGACCAAGCCTTTTATTTTATCGTCCCGGAAGGGGTGGATGTGATCGACGGACGTCATGGCCGCTGATCTATTTGAACGAGAATCGCCCTACGAGCCGCTGGCCTCACGTTTAAGGCCTGCGTCACTTGACGAATATGTTGGTCAGTCGCATGTGGTTGGCTCCGATGCGCCGCTACGACGAGCTCTAGATGCCGGACAGATCCACTCTCTAATTCTATGGGGCCCGCCCGGTGTGGGTAAAACAACATTGGCTCGCCTTATTGCGAACTATGTTGATGCGCGCTTTATCTCACTCAGTGCTGTGATGGCTGGCGTAAAAGAAATTCGTGAAGCCGTTGAACGCGGAAAACAAGCGCAAGCAGAAGGGCGCAAAACCCTTTTGTTTATCGATGAAGTCCATCGTTTTAACAAATCACAGCAAGATGCATTTTTACCTTACGTTGAAGACGGCACCTTTGTTTTTGTTGGTGCGACTACTGAAAACCCCTCATTTGAACTTAACAACGCACTGCTGTCTCGTGCGCAGGTGTATGTACTCAAATCGCTCACAGACGATGAATTGCTGACTGTTATTCAACGCGGCTTAGCCGTAGAAGGGATTCAGCAAGACGACATCGAACCACTGAAAGCGTTGGTTCAGGCCGCCGATGGCGATGCGCGTCGAAGTCTGAACCTGTTAGAGCAAGCCTTGCAGCTTAATGGTCAAACGCCATTGACTGAAGACGATGTACGAGCGGTTCTAGTAACCAGCTTCCGTCGATTCGACAAAGGCGGTGAAGCGTTTTACGATCAAATTTCTGCACTGCATAAATCCGTGCGCGGCTCTGATCCAGATGGTGCTCTTTATTGGTTTTGCCGCATGTTGGATGGTGGTTGCGATCCTTTATATGTGGCCCGTCGATTGGTGCGCATGGCCAGTGAAGACATAGGCAATGCCGACCCGCGTGCATTGAGTATCTGCACTGACGCTTGGGAAGCTCAAGAACGCTTAGGCAGCCCAGAAGGTGAACTCGTTTTGGCGCAAGCAGTTGCCTACATCGCCTGCGCACCCAAGAGCAATGCAGTGTACACAGCGTACAAAGCGGCACGAAAACTGGTACAAGAATCACCAAGCTATGAAGTACCATTACACCTTCGCAATGCTCCGACCAAATTAATGGCTAGTCTCGATTATGGTGCCGAATACCGGTATGCCCATGACGAGCAGGGAGCGTTTGCCGCAGGTGAAAATTACCTTCCTCAAGAATTAAGTGATGTTCTGTTTTACCACCCAACGGATCGTGGGCTGGAGCAAAAAATAGGAGCAAAACTTGAACACCTGCGTTATTTAAACCAAACCAGCACCCAGCAGCGATATGGCCATGATGCGATTCATGGCTCTGGGCAAACAACAGGTGATGAAGAATTATGATGTACTTCTGGATTGCTCTAGGTGGCGCACTCGGTGCTGTTGCACGCTTTTCGATGGCAACCGCGGTATTTCGTTGGGCTGACAAGCCGTTCCCCTATGGAACGCTCTCGGTGAACCTGTTAGGCTCCTTCGTTATTGGTATTGCCTATGTTTATTTGGTCGAAAATCATTTTGGTGGCGATCACCACAAACAATTGGCGATGGTGGGGTTTTTAGGGGCCTTCACCACGTTTTCCACCTTTTCCCTAGAAAGTATTTCACTCCTGCAGCAATCTCGATACGAAGCGTTTATCGCTTATATAGGTATTAGCTTGCTGGGTTGTCTGGCGGCCACCGCTGCTGGAATTTGGTTATCTAAATCTCTGGTCTAAGAAAAGAATCATGCTCGATATCAAATATATTCGTGACAACATTGAAGACGTTAAAGCAGCCTTAGCTAAAAAAGGCTTTTCCTTTGACGATTCGGCTTTTAATAAGCTCGACGGCGCTCGTAAAACAGCGATGACCGAAGCGCAATCACTGCAAGCTGAGAAGAAAAAAGCCTCCAAGCAGATTGGCCAGCTTATTGGCCAAGGTATGTCGCCAGAAGATGCAAAAGCTCAGGTGATGAGTGGCCTTGATGCGGACATCACTCGTGCCGAGCAAGCCGCTAAGCAAGCTGAGATTGATTTGCATGACTTTTTGATGTCAGTACCTAACGTTCCAGTGGCGGAAGTACCTGTGGGCGCTAGCGAAGACGATAACGTTGAAGTTCTAAAGTGGGGCACGCTGCCTGAGTTTGATTTCGAACCGCAAGATCACGTTGATGTCGGTGCGCCATTTGGTTTGAATTTTGATGCCGGTGCGTTAGTGGCCGGTTCTCGTTTTGCAGTAATGAGTGGGCCTATTGCACGTCTGCATCGGGCGATCAGTCAGTTTATGCTCGACACCCATACTGACGAGCACGGCTACGAAGAGACCTATGTCCCTTACTTGGTCAATCGCCAAGCATTGGAAGGCACTGGCCAGCTGCCTAAGTTTGAAGAAGACTTATTTAAGATTCCTCAGGCGCAGGGCGACAAAGATCTCTATCTCATTCCTACCGCAGAAGTGCCAGTCACTAACTTATTGCGTGATGCGGTTAATGACGTACAACTGCCGGTTAAAAAAGCAGCACATACGCCGTGCTTTCGTAGTGAAGCCGGAAGTTATGGCCGTGATACGCGCGGCATGATTCGTCAGCATCAGTTCGACAAAGTTGAACTCGTGCAATTTGTACGTGCCGACGAATCTGAAAAAACATTAGAAGAACTGACCGGCCACGCCGAAGTAATTCTGCAAAAACTGAACCTTCCTTACCGCAAAGTGATTCTTTGTGGTGGCGACCTAGGTTTCTCTGCAGCGAAAACCTACGACCTTGAAGTGTGGTTACCCGGACAGCAAAAATTCCGCGAGATCTCATCGTGCAGTAATTTTGGTGATTACCAAGCCCGTCGTATGCAGGCTCGTTGGCGTAACCCTGCAACCAACAAACCTGAATACCTGCACACTATTAATGGTTCTGGTTTAGCAGTGGGCCGTACTTTGGTTGCCGTACTTGAAAACTACCAGCAAGCCGATGGCAGTATCGTTATTCCTGATGTGTTGCGCCCATACATGGGTGGAAAGGACGTTATCTCTGCATGAGTAGCTTGCCACTGGTATTGAATGGCGCTCGCTGTTCGTTTGTTGTTGTCGGTGGCGGTGATGTTGCTACCCGCAAAGTAAAAACACTGGTGCGCTCCGGCGCATCCGTGCGGGTAATTTCGCCTCAAGTGTCTGAATATATTCAGGCATTGGCTGACGCTAAGAGTATTACGCTGGAGCTTAAAACAGCGGGCGATGAAGTTTATCAGGCCTCTGATTATGTGGTGCTCGCCACGGATTCTACTGAGGCGAATCAAACGCAGGCCGATTTAGCTCGCAAGGCAGGTGCCCGGGTTTGTCGTACTGACGAGCCGGAAGATAATGACTTTTCATTCCCGGCGGTCATTGATCGCTCGCCTCTCAAAATAGCCGTGTCTACCAGTGGCTCCACGCCAGCCTTAACACGTTATGTGCGTGAGCGTATCGAAGCCTTTATTCCTGATGACTACAGTCGTCTGGCTTTGTGGATGGAAACACTCAGAAATCGCTTGCGCGCGGAAGGTTCATCGAAAGAGCGCGGCCAGTTTTGGCGTCGTTGGATGCGATCGCAAGCGCCCGAGCAAATTTTGGCCAGACATCCTGACCTGGCAGAAGCCATTACCGAGAAGTTGCTCAATGGCGAAGATGAAGTTCGCGGTGAAGTCTTTTTGGTCGGTGCTGGGCCGGGTGATCCTGATCTTCTTACCTTCCGTGCGTTACGTTTGATTCAAATGGCGGATGTCGTTTTCTACGATCGCTTGGTTAGCCCACGCATTATGGATTTGATTCCCACGGATGCTGAGAAAATCTACGTAGGCAAAGCACGTAGCGATCACGCCGTGCCACAAGGGGATATCAACCAGCGTTTGGTGGTTGAAGCCCAGCAAGGTAAGCGTGTTTTGCGTCTTAAAGGCGGTGATCCATTTATCTTTGGTCGTGGTGGCGAAGAAATTGAAGAGCTAGCCGAAGCGGGTGTGCCGTTTCAGGTGGTTCCAGGAATTACTGCCGCCAGTGGTTGCTCTGCGTATTCCGGTATTCCTCTAACGCATCGAGATCATGCGCAAAGCGTTCGTTTTGTGACGGGCCATATGAAAAATGGCACCTGTGATCTTCCTTGGAATGAATTGATTCATCCATCGCAAACGCTAGTGATTTATATGGGGTTGGTTGGGTTGCCAGAGATCTGCAAACAATTGATTGCGCATGGTATGCCGAGTGATACGCCAATAGCGCTGGTTGAAAAGGGCACCTTGCCAGATCAAAAGGTGCACACGGGTACACTCAATACGATGCCTGACTACGTTAAGGGTAGAGAGATTCAAGCACCGACGTTGACTATTGTTGGCAGTGTGGTGAATCTTCATTCCAAGCTAGGCTGGCGCTAAACGCTTAATTTGGCGTCAAGCGCTTAGTTTGGCGTCTTTCTTACTTAATCAGCCCGCGATCACGCACTTGCCAGGCACTTTTGCATTCGCTGAGTGCCTTTTCGTAATCATGATTCTTTTGAATGGCACACAGTGCCAGTGCCGCCGTCGCTAAAATAGCTTCGTCGGCATAATCGGATGTGTATTCATCTTTCCACACTTTTTTCAGCCAGTCCGAATCGGGCGAATCAGGTTTGTTATCAAAGTGACTCTTCTGGTTTGGAATCGTGATTTCGCCTAATTCTTGGTCCAAGCTGTAAGTGGCAACACATTTTCGCTCAGGGTTCACTTCAAACTCGCCACCTTCACCTTTGATGACCATTAAATGGTCTTCGTTAAGCTGAGCGGCACCAGCATGAATCGCTTTGTAGTTCGGATGAAAAACACCCTGCACGGAGGGCGTATGCGCAGGCGCGATGGTTTTCAATACGGTATTGATCGGTGAGCGAACGCCCAATACCGACTTCAGCGCCAACCATTGTTGCAGTACTGGGTGAATCTCCGAGCAAGGCAGATATGCTAACGGCGCATCAGAGGATGCGAGTGTGTCTTTGGTTAAACTGACCAGACCAAGTTCGCTAAATACTTCGTGCGCGTAAACTCGACCTTCGGTATGGGACAGTGTTCCGTGCACCAAAATGCGGTAGCCCATTTGCGTAAGTAGGAGCGCAGACAGCACCCACCACATAGGTTGACGACGTTTGCCTGCATAGCTCGACCATACTAAGTCGTACTGCTCAGCGCCTGCTGGCCAATAAGCATTGATCGCCTTGGCAAAACCGGCAATCTCGTCGGAGGTTTCTTCCAGAACGCGCAGCAACATAAACACAGCGCCAATTTGCTCCGGTTCGCATTCGCCTTTTAAGAACATCGACATGGTGTATTCGGCTTCTTCGACGGTCATGTTGCGGCTGGCGTGTTTACCACGCGCTAAAATACGTACATGATCTGCGAGAGGATGTTTGTTCACAGGCAGTTCTCCGGGCGGGGCAGTCCCGCTATTTTGGCAGTTAATTTGGCAGGGCTGCCCGGGAATAGGGTCATTAAATAAATACTGGTACTTTTTTCTGGGCCTAGCTTAATCTTCAAATAACGAGTCAGTGGTCGCATCGCAGGTGAAAGATCAAATTCTTGGTAAAAATCACGCAGAGCATTCAGCACTTCCCAGTGCTCTGGACTAAGTGTGATGTCTTCGGCTTGAGCGAGCTCTTCCGCCACCGTAGGAGACCAGTCTTCCAGGTTGACTAAAAAGCCGTCTTTATCTTTTTCTATGTGTTTTGAGGTCATTTCCACGTCATCACACTGGTGTGGCTGAGTGTCATATTGACCCAGTCTTGAGAGGTGATGGATTTGGCTGCCGTGTTTTCAAGGCCGCGCATGGCTAAATCTTCTGTTATCGTAAAAGTGCTATTAGCGAGTGGCCAACGACTGAGCTGATAACAACCATCACCTAAAAATATTACTGAATCTTCACTGCTAATCACTTGGCTGAGCTGTTTCAATAAATGCGGCTCTGACGCCATAACCTGATGTAATATCGGCATATTAAAAACTCACCACATGATTCGCTCGACTCAGCCACTGGGCACACTCATCTTGATTGAGTCGGGTGGCATTGTCGGAAAGATTTAAACTATCAGCATCTAAAGCCACTGAGCTGCTGTAACCCACATTTTCTATGCCAAACATAGGAAGGGCGGCCAATAACTTTGAAGGGCTTTTGCCGCCGACAGAACGCGCACTTTGATTGGGTTGTAGCCAAAACAAGCCATCCCCGGAAAATACAATAGCAACCTCAAGATCAAACGCCGCCAGCGCTAAAGCGTATTCCAAGGCTTCGCAGTCCGGCGATGGGGGGGTCGTTACATGGATAAGTGTGGATGAGGTCATTAGAACTGCACCACCTTATCGGAGTTTTTATGCGCCATTGCCATATCGCCCAGCCCACAGAGCTCAAAGGTAGGGTCGAGACTGGCGAACGGTAGGTCGTACCGGGCTTGTTCGGCAGCGTCGGTTAGGCCACGACGTAAGCTATTCGCAATGCAGGCCTGCAACGGAATATTGTTACACTCTGCCAGAGACTTCCACTGTGAAAGTATTGAGACTTGCCCTTGAGGTGGCTGCTGAGCTTGATTGGCGACCAGTACAGCATCTTGGTAAAAGAAAATACGGTCTATCGTGTGGTGTTCTACGGCAGCATTAATGTATCTCTGCGCGAGCGCATGAATATTATTACCAAAGGGCGAGCTAGTGATAAGTACGGTTATGTTTGCCATAAGCCTTCGTCATTTACCTTCGCCGCGGGCGTTAAAGTTAGGTAGCTATGATAAAAGTCTGAGGGCCGGAATGTAAGAGGTTTTTCGATCATTTGATCGAAGATTAATCAGTAGCAAAGTGGGCTAGTGAATTGATTTTAAAAAAGAAGTTGACGTTTTTTTTCGAGACGCTATTATAAGCGCCATTGGAGGGATGGCTGAGCGGCTGAAAGCACCGGTCTTGAAAACCGGCATACGTTAGTAGCGTATCTAGGGTTCAAATCCCTATCCCTCCGCCATATTTAACAGAGAAGCCTCGCGTAAGCGGGGCTTTTTTGTGTGCGTTGAAAATGCCCACTCCCAATTCAACTTCCTTTACCTTCTTAATTACACCTGACCGTTCCAATATTTGAGGTGCAGCGAAAAACCCTTCAGGTGAGACTGCGCCGAGTTGTTATCTTTTAAAATTAAACTCTTCGCGTAGTGGCAGGCTTGGTTATCAGCTTGCTCGTTCGTTCCTTTTCTTCTCTTTTCGTTCAGCATTATTATTTGTCTTGGGCTTCTTTGATCAAGTCATTTTGGAGTATTAAATTTTTGTGCTTCGAGTGTTCTTTGTGAGCCTGGTGTCGTAGTCTTTATCGAGCCCTGTAGTTTGTTGTTAATAATGCCTGCCTTTAAGGTATGGGAATAAGCATCGGAATAGAAAATGAATGAAGTTAATCAAGCTCAGATATTTCTGCCTGCACTCGCACTGGTTGGTTTGACTTTTATTGTCCTTTTGTTGATTCCTTTTCAAAGGTTCAAAGCAGCGTTGAACGGCTTGGTGACAAAAGATGATTTCAAACTGGGGGAATCAGATCGAGTACCCGAGTTTGTAGTCATTGCAAATAGAAGCTACATGAATCTTTTAGAGCTACCCATCCTGTTCTATTTCGCTTGTACTTTATCTTACCTGCTCGAAGCTGTTGGAATTGAAGTGTTGGTTCTGGCATGGGGTTATGCATTGCTTCGTTTTATCCATTGCGCAATACATCTTTCCTATAACAATGTTTATCACCGCTTAATCGCCTTTGGTTTAAGTAATATAGTGCTTGCTGGGATGTGGGCTTTTCTTTTGCCGCCTGTAATTGCAGCGGCCAAGGTAACGGTCTAGTGCTAATATCGTCTAGCTTTAACATTGAACTTCTTGATATTTACTTGAATGGAGCCTCAAGCTGAGATGGTCTTTTTCGGCTTGGCGCCACATTAACAAACAGGCCGTTACTTTTTAATAAATAGACCACCACCCTAGATGAGTCGCATTATTGCTATGGCGAGGACCGATCCACTCCATCCCGCGATTAAAGCGGCCAGTGCCCATTCCATGCGGGTGATTCGTTGTAATGATACCGGGTTTGCAACCGCTACTTGGATAATTCCTGATGCGTTTTTATTGATCATGTGAATCTCTCTCGCCCTTGAATATGAATTTAGTGTGCCGCAGAGCGCGCAGGCTTTCATGAGGGGTTGTGTCTGATTCTGTGATTTAAAGTAACAAGGTGCGTACTTTTGATTGTGTCGTGCCAGAAGTTACTTATTTTGCGCCATTTATATACTCTGACACTGAGCGACCTAGAGCGTTTAAGTTGTAGCCACCCTCTAATATGCTGAGTATGGGGACTCGCTTTGGATTGGTGTGTTTGTGTATGAGCTCACCTAACCAGCGGTAATCATCATCGGTCAAATTTAATTCAGCCATTGGGTCATCTTTATGACCATCGAATCCCGCAGATACAATAATGATTTCTGGGCCGAAGTGCTTCAATGCAGGTAGCCAGCGCTCTTCAATCGCGGCTCGAAAGGTCGCACTACCTGCTCCGGATGCCAAAGGTACATTGATTAAATTAGTGTATTTGGACTCTTGATAGTGTGTGTATGGATAAAAGGGGTGCTGAAAACTTGATAGCAGTAAAAAGCGCTGATCGTTTCCAAGAATATCTATTGTGCCGTTGCCTTGGTGGGCGTCGAAGTCGAGCACGGCAATGCGTTGGTAGTGATGAATGTCGGCCGCTCTTAATGCGCTGATAGCAACATTATTAAAGAAGCAAAACCCCATGGCTTTTTTATGTTCGGCGTGATGGCCGGGCGGGCGTGTTGCCACAAACGCTGAGCTAAACTTATTGGCAGTAAGTGCATCTAGGGCTGTTGTACATGAACCGGCAGACCATAATGCGGCTTTTAGCGACCCCGGCGTCATTGCGGTGTCTTCATCAACGTAGATGTGGCCATGCTTTGGCTGGATGAGATGGAGTTGTTCGACGTATCCTTTGCTGTGAGCTCGGAGTATATCTGGTAGGTTGGCTTCTTCTCCATTGGCATGAATCAGTTGCTCCCATAGGTTGCGCGATTTAAGCTCCTGTTCAATAGCCATGATACGCATCGCATGCTCAGGATGATCATCTTCCGTTTGATGTGAGAAGTGCTCTTCTGATGTGTAAAATGCAAATGTCATTAGAGGGTCTGGCCAGCGATTTTTGTCCAGTTTAACCTTCAGGCATGAAAACACCAGCACGATAAGGGGGATTTAAGATGGGCACCCGCTCACTGGAACGCTTTTTCAAACCAGAAACGGTCGCAGTTATTGGTGCATCTGAGCGTAAAGGAAGCTTGGGCGGTGCAATTATGCGTAATATTACGCAGGGTGAATTTCCGGGTACCATCTTGCCAGTCAATAGCCGAGGCTATGACAGTGTCTATGGCGTTACTGCGTTTTCGAAAGTCTCCCAGTTGAAGTCCAATGTGCCTGACTTGGCAATTATTTGCACGCCTGCCGACACGGTTCCTCGTGTGATAAAGCAACTTCATGCTATTGGTGTTGAGGCGGCGATGATCTTGACCGGCGGCATGGCGAGAACACGCTCTTGGCAGTATCGTCCAAATTCAGAAAAGATTGATCGAATCATTCAGCAGACTCGTATGCGGATTTTAGGCCCCGATTGTCTGGGAATTGTTATCTCACACCGAAACCTAAACGCGAGCTTTTTGCATGTGCCTGTTAAAAAAGGCCACATCGCTTATATTGGTCAATCAGGTACGCTGGCGTCGGGGGTTATGGATTGGGCGTACAGTCGAGGGATTGGTTTCTCGCACGTTGCAACACTGGGACGCAGCGAGGATGTTACGATTTCTGATTTGATTGATTATATTGCTCAAGAACCCAAAGTACGTACTCTGCTGGTGCAGTTGGATGAAATTCGTTCAGGGCGAGGACTGGTTCGCTCTCTGCGAGCAGCGTCTCGCCATAAGCTCGTGCTTGCGGTTAAGAATAATCGCTTTCCTGATAGCCCTTTAAATAAAGTTGTTGCGCCTAAGGGGCTAGCACGCAGGGATGATCTGATTGATGAAGTCTTGGCGCGAGCAGGGGTGTTGCGGGTAAATGCTACCGATGAATTGTTCGATTGCGTGGATGCCCTTGGGGGGCGTCGTGAACGCTTTGGGCCGCGATTGGCTATTATTGCCAACGGACGAGGTCCCGCGATCATCGCGGTTGACAGGTTGTTTTATGATAAGGGAATGTTGGCAACGCTTGAGCGCGATACGCAAAAGAAATTACTCGCGAGCTTGCCTGATTATTTGAAGGCCGAAAACCCAATTCTACTAAACCCCGAGCTAGACCCTGAGCAGTTGAAAAACGTTGCCACAACGGTGTTGTTGGATAAATCGGTGGATGCTCTATTAGTTGTTTATACGCCAGGGCTAGGCACAGATCCACTGGCAAATGCCGAAGCATTGATTGATGTTGCGGCGCGCACTCAGAAAACCGTATTGACGAGCTGGGTCGGGGAGTACTCGGTTGAGGGGGCTAGGGCGGCCTTTGATAGGGCGCTGATTCCTACCTTTGAAACTCCAGACAATGCTGTGAAGTCATATATGTACATGGTACAGCATCAAAAAACCCAGGATTTGCTCCGAGAGACCCCTGAGAGTCTCGAAATTCCTATCACTGCGCAGCATAGCCGCCTTGATGCGCAGCTAAGAAAAAGCTTTGGTGTTGGCGAGTATTTGCCACCGGAGTCGGCGTATGAGTTATTGCGGGCTTATGGCTTCCCTTGTGCGGATAATATTTACAGGCGTGACCTAGATGCTCTTATTGAGGATGCCGAGAGCGTACCGTCACCTTGGGTGCTTCGAGTTCATCACCGCGACTACCTGTATCCTTTTGCTTATGGTGATAACCCTCGTGAGCGGATTCGCAGTGTGGTTCGTGATCTAGGCCACCCGAAAGAATTGAAGCCCGCGGCTAATTCTCTTGAGGCATTAATACGAGATCGCTTCCCTGAAAGCCCAGTGCTGGGATATACACTCCAAACTATGCATCGTGCGCTTGATAATCTTCAGTTCTCTTTTGGTATCGGTCGCGATGATGAAATAGGCCCCTTTTTGTTTTTTGGTGGAGGAGGGACAACGGCTGACATATTGGTAGATAGGCGAGTGGCTTTGCCTCCGTTGAATGCAAATTTGGCAGAGAAGCTGATCCGTCGATCTCACTTTTTCGAAGTGTTGGAAGAGCGCTCTGAAGACCCTGAAAAAGATTTACTGACTCTTGAGCGTTGGTTGGTGGCTTTATCTCATATTGCGCTGAACCATACTTGGCTGGAAGGTTTGGAAGTAAATGCAATACGCCATCAAATTGGGCGCTTTAGGGTCATAGGGGTGGCCGCCAAGGTCGGGCAGCCAATGAAATGCGCTATATTGCCGTACCCCACAGAATTGACTGGGGACTATCAAAGCCCACAAGGTAATAATTACTTGGTGCGTCCTATTCGTGGTGAGGATGAGCCGCAACTGGAAGCGTTCTACAATGGCTTGAGTGCGGAGAGTTTGCGTTTGCGTTTTTTCTCGTCACGACGCCGTTTTGATCATACCGAATTAGCTCGTTTAACACAGATTGATTACGATCGTGAGATGGCATTTATTGCCTTGAAAGAGGGGCTGTTATTTGGTGTGGTCCGTGTTTGGATTGACCCCGATGATGTTGCTGCTGAATTCTCTGTGATTGTCGATGATAACAGTCGTGGTGAGCGTCTTGGGCATCACTTGATGAGTCGTATTATTGATTATCTGACGGAGCGTGGCGTCATCCAAATTTATGGATCCGTGCTTCCTGAAAATGGGCCTATGCTTAAGCTTGCTCAGCGCTTAGGCTTCACCCAAAACATGAATTCGGCTGAAGGTGTGGTTGAAGTCGCTAAGTCACTTAATCCAATGAAGTATAGTTGGCAGAGTAAACGCATATACCCAGTGTAATGGCTTTGGTATATTCCCCATTCTGAACGATCGTTTGCATAGAGGATTACTTTGATACGCGTTCTTGTAGTTGATGATCTTGAATTGGTGAGGTCTGGCATTAGCCGGCTGCTTGCTGATGCAGAGCAAATAGATGTTATTGGGCAGGCCGCTAGCGGCGAAGAGGCCATCGTAATGTCTCGGGAGCTTGAGCCTGATGTTATCTTGATGGATATCAACATGCCCGGCATTGGTGGGATGGAAGCAACGCAAAAAATTCTCCAGCGTCAGCCTGAGATTCAAATTGTTGCGCTTACCGTTTATGACGGCGACCCTTATACTTCTCGATTGATGAAAATTGGCGCCTCTGGTTACTTAACCAAAGGAGCGCATCTAGATGAGATGCTGCGCGCCATCATTAAAGTGAAATCTGGGCAAAAGTACATTAGTCCAGAAATTGCACAAAAGATGGCCTTGAGGCCTTTTCAAGGCGAATCGGGCTCTCCGTTTGACGCCTTGTCTGAGCGAGAGCTGCAAATTGCCATTATGATTGTAAAGTGCCAGAAGGTTGCTCAGATTAGTGAGGCTTTATTTTTGAGTCCGAAAACGGTTAATAGTTATCGGTATCGAATATTTGAAAAGCTCAGTGTTGATAATGATGTGGCTCTTACTCATTTGGCGCTACGCTTCGGGTTGATTGATCCTAACGAAACAAGTTAATGCCATCCTTTGATATCAAAGCCTTTCTACAATCCCTGACTCAAAGAGCAGGGGTTTATCGTATGTATGACGCAGACCAGCAGCTGCTCTATGTTGGCAAAGCCAAAAACCTAAAAAATCGCGTGTCGAGTTACTTTCGTGCTCGTGGGTTAAACACCAAAACGGTTGCGCTTGTTGCCAAAATTGATCACTTAGATATTACTGTGACGGCGAGTGAGTCCGAAGCCTTAATCCTTGAACAGACCCTGATTAAACAGCATCGTCCGCCTTACAATATCTTGCTTAAAGATGATAAATCTTATCCTTATCTACACCTGTCGGATCATAAGTATCCTTTGTTGGCTTATCGGCGTGGTAAGCGTAAACGATCAGGGAATTACTATGGCCCCTACCCGAATTCGCAAGCAGTGCGAGAGGCGCAGAACTATATTCAGCGTCTGTTTTTGCTGAGAAATTGTGAAGACTCATACTTTAATCATCGCAGTCGTCCGTGTTTGCAATATGAAATTAAGCGCTGTTCGGCACCATGTGTCGGCCTTATTTCAGAAGCTGAATATCAGCGGGATATAGAGCGAACTCGTTTATTTCTAGAAGGCAAATCTCGAGTATTGATTACTGATCTGCAAGGCGCGATGGATGAAGCATCAGGCTTTTTAGAATTCGAGAAGGCCGCTGAATATCGAGATCGTATTGATTTCTTGCGCCGAATTCAGGAACGCCAAACAGTTGAAAGTGGTGATCACGACGCAGACGTGTGGGCGATTACAGAATGGCAATCGGTAGTTTGCGTGCAAAAACTTATGTTTCGTGTGGGGCGATTAACCAACTCGCAAAGTTTTTTTCCGGGTAATCCTGCGGGAGATGACGCTGACGATGTGCTGATTACGTTTATTGAGCAATATTACATTGGTGGGCACGCTTCAGATATGCTGCCCGACAATATTATTGCCGATATTGAGGGGGATAGGTTAGCCCCAATGCTGGATGTACTTAAGCAGCGCGGAGAGCGCGCGAAGCACATGCGGGGCGTTAGGGGTGAGGCGCGCCAGTGGTTGGTGATGGCGCAGGAAAATGCTAGAACCAGTATTCAGTCAAAGCTGTCAGGGCATCGGGTGGCACTTGATAAGCTTGAATTGGTTTCGACACTGTTGGATATGCCAGCGACACCTAAGCGAATTGAATGTTTTGATATTAGTCATGCGCAAGGAGAAGCGGCTTACGCATCGTGTGTTGTGTATGGGCAGGAGGGGTTGGATAAATCGCGCTATCGTCGCTTCTCGGTGAAGCACGTGACGGCAGGAGATGATTATGCGGCCCTTGAGGATTCTGTTAGGCGGCATTTAACAAGAATGAAAGATCAAGGCGATTTACCTGACTTATTATTGATCGATGGTGGGCAAGGGCAAGTGTCGCGTGTAAATACAGTGTTGGAAGATCTTGAGCTGCCGAGTGTTTTCCTGCTGGGGATCTCAAAAGGGACGACCCGAAAAAGTGGCTGGGAATTTCTTTGGCGACCAGAGGCCGTAAGGCCCCTTATGCCCAACCCTCATGATGAAGGGTTTAGATTGCTGCAGTATGTTCGTGATGAGGCTCATCGCTTTGCGATTACTGGGCACAGAAAGGCTCGAGCAAAGAAAAGAGGGCAGTCTGATATAGAAACCCTTCCTGGGGTTGGTCCAAAACGGCGCAGAGAGCTTTTGCTTCATTTTGGTAGTCTGCGTAATATGCGCGGTGCGCCAAGGGACGAGTTTGAAAAAGTGCCAGGGATTAGTAAGTCCTTGGCGGCTAAAATATTTGCCTCCCTGCATGGGGAAGAACAGGAGTAGTACCCCCGATGAATGTACCCAACACGCTCACTTTGGGTCGGATCTTTATGATTCCGTTGATGGTGATTTGTTTTTACTGGCTAGGCGAAAGCGGACGCATATGGGCGGCGTTACTGTTTGCAGCAGCGGCGGCGACAGATTGGCTGGATGGCTACCTGGCCCGCAAACTAAACCAAACCTCTGCTTTGGGCGCTTTTCTTGATCCTGTGGCTGATAAGTTGATTGTGTGTGTCGCACTGGTATTGCTGGTAGAGCACTTTGCAGACATATGGCTGACTATTCCTGCAATGATTATCGTTGGTCGTGAGATTGTTATTTCGGCATTGCGAGAGTGGATGGCTGAATTAGGAAAACGCGCCAGTGTCGCAGTGAGTAATATTGGCAAGATCAAAACAGCGCTGCAGATGGCGTCCATCGCTATATTATTGGGTGCATCCGATGGCAGTGCTTATGAAATGATAGGTATGTACGCACTGTATGCGGCCGCAGTGTTAACTCTTTGGTCAATGCTCGTTTACCTTAAAGCTGCATGGCCTGAGTTAAAGCGCTAATCTATTGGTCAGATATCATTCCGAGTGGTGTGTTTGAGAATCAACGAGTTGAGCTAAGTTCTTAAAAATTAAGAAAAAAGGCTTGACTCACCAGCTACGATATTTACAATGCGCAGCACTTAAGCGGGAATAGCTCAGTTGGTAGAGCACAACCTTGCCAAGGTTGGGGTCGGGAGTTCGAGTCTCCTTTCCCGCTCCATTCTTCATCTTAGGATTTAGAATGTTAAGCGCGATCGCAAAGCACTAAAATGCAATAGGGCACTGAAATCCGGTGTTTACTTGGGCAAAGATTTAGGCGCGATAGCAAAGCGCTGAATGTAAGTAGGCCGCTGGAATCCAGTGCTTATTTGCCAGATAGATTAAGGCGCGATAGCAAAGCGCTGAATGTAAGTAGGTCGCTGGAATCCAGTGCTTATTTGCCAGATAGATTAAGGCGCGATAGCAAAGCGGTTATGCACTGGATTGCAAATCCACGTAGGCCGGTTCGACTCCGGCTCGCGCCTCCACTTTTCAATCCTGACTCCAGTGATTGATTGGCCGTAAGGCAACCCTATTAGCCCGGGTGGTGGAATTGGTAGACACAGGAGATTTAAAATCTCCCGCTCATAGAGTGTGCCGGTTCAATTCCGGCCCCGGGCACCATTATACTGCGCAGTCTCCGTTTTTACTCAGGTGATAGCACTATGTTTCCAGATTATATTGAACCCGTATTTCGCCCTCCTAGCGAAGGTCGCTCCATGATTTTCCAAGTAACCAATGGTTGCTCTTGGAATAAATGCACCTTTTGCGATATGTATACTCAGCCGCAGAAAAAATTTCGTGCTCGTGATGAAGCGGAAGTTTTAGCAGAAATCAAAGCAGCTGCAGCTGCAGGGCCTAGATTCACCAAGGTCTTTCTGGCTGATGGTGATGCGCTTATTTTACCTGTGCGCCGCCTTGAAAACATCCTTTTGCAGATAAAAGAATCACTGCCGTGGGTTGAGCGGGTCGGTGCGTATTGTTTGCCGCGGAACATTCGCAAGAAAAGCGTCGGAGATCTAACTAGACTTCGTGAGTTGGGTTTTGGTATTGCCTATGTTGGCGCCGAGAGTGGTGACGATAAAGTACTGCAGGCCATATCAAAAGGCGAAACTTACGAGTCCACAAAGGAGGCATTGCTTAAGCTTAAAGCGGCCGGCATTGCTTCATCTGTCATGGTTTTAAATGGGATGGGTGGAAAGGCACTTAGTTCGCAGCATGCGATAAACACAGCCCGCTTAATGTCTGAAACACAGCCTGAGTTTCTTTCTACGCTAGTGGTTAGCTACCCGCTCGGGGTTGCGCGCGTGGAGGCTGGCTTTGATTCTCTAGGCTATAAATATGAGTTGCCGGATCAGCATGGACTTTTTATTGAGTTGCGTGAATTTATTGCCAACTTAGAACTTAAGAACACCATATTCAGAAGTGACCACGCCTCCAATTACCTCCCACTCAAGGGGAGTCTAGGGCAGGACAAGCAAAGCCTGCTGGATCAGCTGGATATCGCCATACACAAACCGGGGCAGATTAGTTTGCGCCAGGAATGGCAGCGCGGGCTTTAAATATAGAGGCTTAATATAGAGGCTTAATATAGAGGCTTAATATAGAGGCTTAATATAGAGGCTTAATATAGAGGCTTAATATAGAGGCTTAATATAGAGGCTTTAAATGAATATTGAATCTTTTACTGGACAGTTTGGTGTTGCTGAATCTAAAAATAAGTATCCGGTTCAATTATGGAATCCGCCTTTGAGTGGCGATATGAATCTGGTGATAAAAAAGGATGGTAGTTGGTGGCATGAAGGGGGCAAATTTACCCGCGAATCCCTCGTGTTGCTTTTTTCCTCGATACTCAAACGAGAGGGTGACGAATACTATCTCGTCTCTCCGGTTGAGAAGTGGCGAATACAAGTTGAAGATACGCCACTACAGATTATATCCGCCTCCGAGGTTGATGGTGGAGTTATGCTTGTCACATCTGAGCGTAGATCCATTCCGTTAGATGCAGAACATCTACTGAAATTTTCGCAGGTGGATGGTGTGAGCATTCCCTATATTCACATTCGGGACGGCCTTGATGCGCGTTTTTCTCGCAATGCGTACTACTCACTAGCTGCGCTGGCGAATGAGTTCGACGATGAATTAATTCTGGACTCTTTCGGTCACAAGCAGATTCTGATGGCTTAAAAAGCCTCCTCTATGGCAAATTGTGCCAGTTACAGCCTAATGCGCTGATAAACCCTTGTTATACCGGCCAACTTGGATAGTGTTGATATATTCAGGTTGCGAAGCGTTTGAAAGCTCCGTTACACTTGGACGGATATAAAACTATAAAAACTGATGGATCGCCTATCATGAAAAAAATATTGTTAGCTAGCTGCGTCGCAGCTATATCAGCGGGTGTGAATGCCGAGCTGACTCCGCTTTCTGAGTACGAACTCCATTCCGTTACAGGTCAGGCAGGTGTTAACATCGAGCTTGATTTAGGGATTGAAATTGGTGAAATTCGCTATACCGACACGGAGGTAATAACTCAAGAAATTATTTTTGTCGATGATGGTAATGGTAACTTAATTGAGCAAACCATAGATGTCAGCGATGGCGATGGCGGCTCGTTTTCAATTAAAGATTTGAAAATTGGTGGTGAGAACAAGTCTCGATGGTTTGACTACAATAACATTGTCTCAAACCCTAGTGATAACCTTGATGAAGTTATATTCGAAATAGACATTCAATCTGATGGGGCGCTTGTTGTTAGTGGTAATCCAACTAGTGGTAACTTTATAGATTATAAGATTACTACGGGTGCAATTTCGACGTTAGATTCAAGCGGCGACGAAGCGGTTAGACTGGTTGATAGCTTTAGTATGATTGGTCTCGCTGCTGGATTGCTTATGAAAGTTGAGCCTGATGGTAATAAGGTTATTTTATCTGCAGATATAGCAATTGAAGATATGGATATTGATGCATCTACTAATGGACTAGCATTTGAAGATGTGACTGTTGCTGGTGCAAACTACATTGAGGAGGTTGAAACTTTTGGAAAGTCTAAGCCTTTAAGTTGGGCATTTGCCTTAGGGTTGATTTTGACTCCAGAGGAAGACTCGGTAAATATAGAACTCCTCCCAACGGTGATGGATATTGTTGCGCCTAAAGTTACTGTTGGTGACGGCTTGGTTGGTGCTATCTCAATTAATGACTTAGCACTTAATAACATATCCTTTAAGATTTCTGGGCGCGACTAGTATTAATTGCTGTGCTTTAAAATTTGAATTCATGTTATTGGCTGGCTGGCCTACCAGTTGGCCATTATTTATTGAAACAACCACCCCAAAATAACAAACTGTAAAAAAAGGAGCCTTTAGGCTCCTTTTTTTATTTCCCAAATACTAAATTACATATTCGGATAGTTAGGCCCGCCAGTCCCCTCAGGAGTCACCCAGGTAATGTTCTGTGCAGGGTCTTTGATGTCACACGTTTTACAGTGGACGCAGTTCTGAGAGTTAATCTGGAAGCGTTTACCTGCTTCATCCTCAATGATTTCATAAACCCCTGCAGGGCAGTAGCGCTGCGCAGGTTCATCAAATAACGGAAGATTGGATGACAGTGGGATGCTGGCATCTTTCAGCTTCAAATGGCACGGCTGGTCTTCTGCGTGATTAACGTTACCAATAAATACAGAATCAAGCTTCGCAAAACTCAGCTTTCCGTCTGGTTTAGGGTAGTTAATCTTCTTGCACTCAGCGGCTGGTTTCATAACAGCATGATCTGCTGTCGTGTCGTGAAGTGTGACTGGGATGGGGAAGATGTTTTGGTCGATAAAGTTAAACGCAGCACCGCCAAAGATTCCGAATTTATGCATGGCAGGTCCGAAGTTGCGGCTGCGGTGTAATTCTTCCCAAGCCCATGATGCTTCAAAGGCTGCGCTGTATTCGATCACTTCGTCGTTTGCACGTTCTGCTTGAAGTGCTTTAAATAGCTCTTCAGCTGCAACCAAACCGCTTTTCATTGCAGTGTGTGTGCCTTTGATTTTGGCAAAGTTCAATGTGCCGGCATCACAACCAATCACTAAGCCGCCAGGGAAGGTCATTTTAGGAAGGCAGTTTAGGCCGCCTTTGGTAATAGCGCGTGCGCCGTAAGATACGCGTTTGCCACCTTCTAATGACTTCTTAAGCACCGGGTGGTGTTTCATACGCTGAAACTCATCAAACGGGCTAACGTGCGGGTTGTTGTAGGATAAATCTGTAATCAAGCCAACAACCACCTGGTTGTTTTCGGCGTGATACAAGAAAAACCCACCAGTAGAGCCTGATTCAGTTAGTGGCCAGCCTGTACCGTGAAGTACTAAGCCTTCTTCGTGATTGGCAGGGTCAATATCCCATAATTCTTTGATACCAATACCGTAATGCTGAGGGTCTTTGCCGGCGTCTAGGTTAAATTCAGAAATTAACTCCTTGCCTAGATGACCACGACAACCTTCGGCAAATACTGTGTACTTAGCGCGAAGTTCCATACCTGGCATGTAACTGTCTTTGTGCGAGCCGTCTTCAGCAATGCCCATATCTCCAGTCACAACACCTTGTACAGCGCCTTCTTCGATAATGAGTGATGCCGCAGGGAAGCCGGGGTAGATTTCTACACCTAACTCTTCAGCCTGCTCACCTAACCAGCGGCATACATTGCCCAGAGAGACAATATAGTTACCATCATTGTGCATTGGTTTTGGGATAGACCAATGAGGTGCTTTAGTACCTTTCTCGCCAGAGGTGAGAAAATATACTTCGTCGCCTTTGACTGGTGTGTTTAAAGGCGCCCCCATTTCTTTCCAATTAGGGAATAGTTCGTTCAGTGCGCGATCTTCAATGACCGCACCCGATAGGATGTGAGCGCCAATTTCAGAGCCTTTTTCAACTAGACATACAGAGATTTCTTGACCAGCTTCGTTGGCCAGTTGTTTGATACGACATGCGCTCGAGAGGCCAGCAGGGCCGCCACCAACGATAACTACGTCATACTCCATTACATCACGTTGCATAAAATGATCTCCTCAGCTTAGCCTGACAGAACAGGCTAAAGGGTGCCGCTTTTCGCGGGCGTTATAGAACCACTGGCGCAGATATTGATGCGCGTATATTAAAAATCGGCACTAAAATCGGCACTGCAGTGGGACGAAAAATGTCGCCATTATACGATCTGAGGTAGGGCAGGCAACTGATTTCATGGAAGATGTTCAGTAAATCGCGGCTTTAATCCGTGTTTGATGAGGGCCGAGCTTGACCTTGAGAGGCACAATCCGAATAATATGGCGCGCTGGAAAGGGTATTTGTAAGTATTGTTGTGTCATTCCGGCTGCTTAACCCTTTTTTCATCCACTTGAGAAATACGAGGAATCTATGAAGGTTCTTGTCGCTGTAAAACGCGTGATCGATTACAACGTGAAGGTTCGCGTAAAAGCAGACAACTCTGATGTTGATCTGACTAACGTCAAAATGGCTATGAACCCATTTTGCGAAATCGCCGTAGAAGAAGCGGTACGCCTGAAAGAAAAAGGCGTAGCTACTGAAATCGTAGTGGTTTCAATCGGCCCTAAAGTAGCTCAGGAGCAGATTCGTACTGCACTGGCTCTGGGTGCAGATCGTGGCATCTTGATTGAAACTGATGAGAAACTAGAGCCATTAACGGTTGCTAAGCTTCTTAAAGGTGTTGTTGAAAAAGAACAGCCTCAGTTGGTATTGATGGGTAAGCAGACTATCGATAGTGACAATAACCAAACTGGTCAGATGCTAGGTGCTCTCACTGGTATGGGGCAGGGGACCTTCGCTTCTGAAGTGGCCATTGATGGCGACAAAGTTAGCGTGACTCGTGAAGTAGATGCTGGCTCACGTACTGTTGCATTGAATTTACCTGCGATCGTTACTGTTGACCTACGCTTGAATGAGCCTCGTTATGCATCACTGCCTAACATCATGAAAGCGAAGCGTAAGCCTCTAGATATCACTACTCCAGCTGATCTAGGTGTAGAGATTAAGAGTTCGTTGTCTCTAGTCAAGGTAACTCCACCTGCACAGCGTTCAGCCGGCATCAAAGTTGGTAGCGTGAGCGAGCTGGTTGAGAAACTGAAAAACGAAGCAAAAGTTCTTTAAGAGGGGTTTGTGTAATGGCTATTTTAGTAATCGCAGAGCACGATAACGCCACTCTTAACGGCGCGACTCTGAACACTATCACCGCAGCAACCAAAATTGGTAGCGACGTTGAAGTATTGGTGGCTGGTAGCGGCTGCGCAGCAGTTGCAGAAGCTGTGTCAAAAGTTGCAGGCGTAAGCAAAGTATTGGTTGCAGATAATGCTGTGTACGAATATCAGCTCGCTGAAAACATGGGCGAACTTGTTGCTGAGCTAGGCAAAGGCTACAGCCATATTTTGGCCGCTGCGACCACTACAGGTAAGGATTTCTTACCTCGCGCTGCCGCATTGCTTGACGTAAACATGGTGTCTGAGGTGATCGGTGTTGAATCTGAAGATACCTTTGTGCGTCCTATCTACGCTGGCAACGCCATCGCAACTGTTAAGTCTTCTGATGGCATCAAAGTAATGACTGTACGCGGCACTGCATTTGATGCAGCAGCTGCTGAAGGCGGCTCGGCAGCGACTGAAGCCGTTGATATTGCGAAAGATGCTGGCATTTCAGCATTCGCAAGTGAAGAACTGGCTAAGTCAGATCGCCCTGAGCTAACAGCGGCTAGCGTTGTTATTTCTGGTGGTCGCGGCATGGGCAATGGCGAGAATTTCGACATGCTCTACAAATTAGCGGATAAAGTTGGCGCTGCAGTGGGCGCTTCTCGTGCTGCTGTTGATGCTGGTTTTGTACCTAACGACATGCAGGTCGGTCAAACGGGTAAAATCGTTGCTCCAGATTTGTACGTTGCTGTTGGTATCTCTGGTGCCATTCAGCACTTGGCAGGTATGAAAGATTCTAAAGTTATTGTTGCTATCAACAAAGACGAAGAAGCTCCTATCTTCCAAGTGGCAGACTACGGTCTGGTTGCTGATTTGTTTGACGCTATTCCTGAGTTGGATTCAGCTCTGTAATACGCCTTACAACCATCGTATTGCCAATGGTTGTTTAAATGGGCCGACATCAGATTTTGATGTCGGCTTTTTTGTGCCTGTTTTTACGTCATACGCTTGTCATTTTGTTGTAATAAGGTAGCTTACCGACTCTAATTAGGATTGGTTAAATTGCACCTACACTGTATTTTCTGATAAATAGTGTGCGCTTGTACTTACGTTAAGAGAAGGATATCCTTTTGAAAGTTTCAGTAGCCGGTTCAGGCTATGCCGCCCTTGTTGCATCTGCGTGTTTTGCGGAAATGGGGAATCTTGTCACTGTCTACACTCCTCAGCCAGCCAATACGGATGCGTCGATTCGTGAACCAGGCTTGCAAGCCATGCTTGATAGTAATATTGCCGCTCGTCGCCTGAGCTACACCCTTGATTTAAACGCAGCTCTTGATGAGTGTGACGTGTTTATCTTGGCCTTGGCATCTTCCTCGTCAACAATAGATACTGCTTTCTCCATAGCGAAAAGCCTAGGTGAGCAAGCGACCTCTGAATTTGTTTTTATCAATCGAACTTCTGGTGAAATTGGGTTTACTGAGCAGCTAGGGGAGGCGATCAACTCCGAATTACTAACTCGCAATACCGGTCTTGTTATTGATGTTGTTGCCAACCCTGACTTCTTAAAAGAAGGGGTCGCGATTGATGATTTCATGCGACCTGATCGTATTGTTCTTGGTGTAAGTTCATTCGAAACACGCTCAAAGATGTCGGAATTATTTAAACCCTTCTCACGCCAGAATGATCGATTAATGTTTATGGGGATCAAAGACGTTGAGCTAACTCGGTTTGCGACCAGCGCCATGCTCGCTACGCGTGTCTCTTTAATGAATGAAATTGCGGCGATCGCGGAAGTTTCAGGTGTTGATATTGAAAACGTACGCCGCGGCATAGGCGCTGACAGTCGAATTGGTTATTCGTACTTATATCCAGGGGTTGGCTATGGCGGTCTTGCTTTGCCCGATGATGTCAGCTCCTTGATTGAGAAAGCCGAGCAAGGTGGGATTTCTCCAATACTTCTCAAATCTGTCGCGCTGCGCAATGAAAAACAAGCTGACTGGGCGTTTAAGCAACTAACTCAAGTGTTAGGCTCCGTCTCTGGAAAGCGCATTGCCATCTGGGGGTTATCCTTTAGACCAGAAACCTGTGATGTCACTGGATCGCCAGCTATTGTATTGATTCGTCAATTACTGGATGCTGGAGCCATTGTGGCAGCGTATGATCCTTTAGCGAATAATGAAGCTGTTGGCGAGTTAGCCTCACAAGGTACCTCAGAGATGTTGTTGAAAAAGCTCTCACTCAGCGCTCACCAGTATGATGCTTTGCCTGATGCAGATGCTTTGGTGCTAATGACTGAATGGAAACCTTTCCGCCAACCAGATTTCAATGCAATTGCTAAGTTGCTGCGTAGCAAAATAATAATAGATGGTCGTAATCAATACGATCCTGAGACCTTAACTCAAAACGGCTTTGTCTATAGAGGCGTTGGTCGCGGTGATCGATAAACAACTTGATAAACGACACAGAAGAATGTCAGCTCAATCATGACATTAGAGAACAAGTAGATTATGAATTCAGATACAGAAGTCGCGATCACGCCTAACGACAACCTTGAAGCCAGTTCTAATGTCGAATCGGCTCCACCAGAAGCGCCGCCAGCAATGACGAGTGGCAGCTTAACCATGCGGCTGCCATTTAGCTTTGCAAAACGCTACGGTGTGTTAATTGATAGCCAGCCGGGACATGTAAACTTACTTCATAAAGAAGGTTTAAATGCCCAAGCATTGATGGAAGTTCAGCGTTACTTAAGTCGCCCGTATCAATTGTCTGTTGTGACAGACGATGAGTTTGATCGTCGCTTAGGTTTGGCTTATCAAAGCGACTCTTCTGAAGCGATGGATATGGTGGAAGGCCTTGGTGATGACATGGATCTTGCCAGCCTTGCTGACTCAGTCCCTGAAACTGAAGATCTATTAGAGCAAGAAGGCGACGCTCCTATTAAACGTCTTATCAATGCACTTCTCACAGAATCAGTGAAAGAAGGCGCGTCTGATATTCACATTGAAACTTACGAAAAGCGCCTTGTTGTGCGCTTTCGTGTTGATGGCGTACTACGCGAAGTCGTACAGCCTAAACGCGCGCTTGCAGCACTATTGGTTTCACGCATCAAAGTCATGGCCAAGCTGGATATCGCGGAAAAGCGTGTCCCACAAGATGGCCGTATCGCTTTACGTATTGGTGGTCGTGAAGTCGATGTTCGTGTTTCCACCATGCCATCCAGCCATGGCGAGCGTGTTGTGATGCGTTTGCTAGACAAGCAAGCAGGGCGCTTAGTGCTCGGACAGCTTGGCATGGCTGAGCGTGATCTAAATACCATGCGCAACATCATCAGCAAACCGCACGGTATTATCTTGGTTACCGGCCCAACCGGCTCAGGTAAGACCACCACGCTTTATGGTGCGCTTAGCGAGTTAAATGACACCAGTCGAAATATTCTTACCGTAGAAGATCCGGTGGAATATAGCTTACCGGGGATTGGTCAGACCCAGGTAAACTTGAAGGCGGACATGACGTTTGCGAAAGGCCTCAGGGCTATTCTTCGTCAGGATCCTGATGTCGTCATGATTGGTGAGATTCGAGA
Organism: Oceanobacter sp.; assembly: GCA_002733645.1. Taxonomy (GTDB): domain Bacteria; phylum Pseudomonadota; class Gammaproteobacteria; order Pseudomonadales; family Oceanobacteraceae; genus Thalassolituus. The sequence continues at coordinate 9,562 of NVWL01000023.1, read as the reverse complement.
TCTAGAGACGGTTGAAATTGCGATTCAAGCCTCGCTGACAGGTCACTTAGTGTTATCCACCTTACACACAAATACCGCCGTAGGTGCCATCACACGCTTACAAGATATGGGGGTTGAACCCTTCTTGTTATCGTCATCCGTCATTGGAGTTATCGCTCAGCGCTTAGTGCGAGTATTGTGTGCTGACTGTAAACAACCCGCTCAAGCGGACGCTTCTGAATGTCGCCTGATGGAAATAGATGTAAAAGATGCACCGATGATTTATCACGCCAAGGGTTGTGAAAAATGCAATCAGCTTGGATATCGTGGTCGTCAGGGTATTTATGAAATTATCGAAATTGATGAGTCAATGAAAACCCTGATTCACGACCAAGCGGGTGAGCAGGATTTAGAAAAACACGCGCGCACGTTAGGCCCAAGCATCCGTCAGGATGGCATTCGTAAAGTTCTGGCCGGACAAACGACCATTGAAGAACTTCTGCGAGTATCTAAGGGCTAATCATGGCAGCGTTTTTATATCAGGCATTGGATGCAAATGGGCGTCAGAAGAAGGGCGTACTAGAAGCTGACAGTGCGCGTCAGATTCGACAGCAATTACGGGATAAAGGCTGGATGCCACTTTCTGTCGAGCCGACCAAGGTCAAACAAAAAGACCGTAGTTTTTTTGATCGTGGCCCGTCGCTCTCCGTATCGGAACGCGCCTTATTGACTCGCCAGCTAGCAACACTGATTGGTGCAGGGCTGCCGATTGACGAATCATTAAAAGCACTGGCCGACCAAACCGAAAAGCAAAAAAGCAAAGCCATGGTCTTAGCCATCCGCGCTAAGGTACTTGAAGGCTTTACGCTGGCAAAAGCGTTGGAAGAATACCCAAGAGCCTTTCCGCTCTTATTCCGATCGACGGTCAGTGCTGGTGAGCATTCGGGGAATCTCGCTGCCGTGCTTGTACGCCTTGCTGACTATTCAGAGCGTTCGCATGAGTCCGCGCAAAAAATCCGTCTAGCCGCTATTTATCCGCTGACCTTAACCTTTGTTGCGGTTGGTCTTGTAGTTGCACTTCTAACGTTTGTTGTGCCTGACATTGTTGAAGTATTTGTTAAAAACGGGCAAGACCTGCCCGGTTTAACTCAAGCCATGTTGGATTTGAGTTACTTCATCACTAATTACGGCATCTATGTCGCGGCCTTTTTTGTTCTCGCACTTACCGTATTCGTACACCTAATGCGCGGCGCTGCCTTTAAAAAACACATTCACAGCCTCGTCCTCAAAACACCTTTCATTGGACGATTTGTGCGAGATGCTAATACTGCACGTTTTGGCAGCACGCTAGCTATTCTAAGCAGCAGTGGCGTGCCATTGGTAGAAGCTATGCGCATTGCCAGTGACGTCGTACTTAATGTACCGGTTAATCAAGCGTTAACAACAGCCACAGCTCGCGTCAGTGAAGGTTCTAGTTTGCATAAAGCTCTGCAAGAGTCACAGTTCTTCTCGCCGATTATGCTGCATATGATTGCCAGTGGCGAAAGCAGTGGCGAGCTAGACAGCATGTTAGCCCGAACCGCAGACCAGCAAGAAAAAGGTCTCGAAAACACAGTGACAGGCCTAGTCTCAATTTTTGAACCTATGATGCTTTTGATCATGGGTGGAATTGTTGCAACTATTGTTGCGGCAATCATGCTTCCGATTCTCGAATTACAACAAATGGTGCAATAGGAGTTATATATGCGTTTAAACAAGTCTCAGAGCGGTTTCACCCTGATTGAAGTCATGGTCGTAATCGCCATTATTGGCGGTATTTTGGCTATGGTGGCAACCAACATCATTGGCTCTGCGGATGATGCTCGTATCAAAACCACCAAAAACCAAATTAAATTGGTTGAGGGGGCGCTGGATATGTACAAGCTGCATAATTTTCGCTATCCAACAACAGAACAAGGCTTAGAGGCTCTAATCCAAAAGCCGACCAGCGCACCAGAGCCAAAGAACTATCAGTCTGGTGGTTATTTAAAAGGTGGCAAGCTACCAACGGATTCTTGGGATGGTGAATTTATGTACTTCATGGATAAGGGTAAGTACGAAATCATCTCCCTTGGTTCAGATGGCAGTGAAGGCGGGGAAGGCGACGCCGCTGATATCAGTAGTCAGGAGCTATAACCTCCATGCGCCAGCGCGGTTTTACTCTTATTGAAGTAATGGTTGTTTTAATGATTGTCGGCATCTTGTTGTCGATGGTCAATTTGTCAGCCAGTGACCGCGCAGCGCAAGATGAAACCAAGCAGCTTGCCGATCGTATTACGGTAGCGTTTGGTCAATACCGTGAAGAAGCGGTATTTCAAAATCTAGACTTAGGCGTGGGGTGGTTGCCTGAGGAGTTTATTCTTCTTGGCTTTTACGACCTACGTTTGAAATCAGTTGCCCAAGATTTAGAGACCGAAGAGCTAACACTGCTGCAGAAAAACCCGTGGCAAGGCATTGATGTGAATGTTGGGCAGTCGATCGCCATTCCCGCCGAAGTCCAAATTACCTTAAGTATCGACGAAGAAGAGATTGATCCTTCTGAGTTATTTGACGAAGACACAGGTCCGGAGCCTGCATTGCTCTTTCTGTCATCCGACGAGTACACGCCATTCACCATGATCCTTACTCATGACGCTGACCCTGATTTTATTATCACGCTCAGCGGGGATGGTGTTGGCCCGGTACGTCAGAGAATGGAGCGGACAGATGCGTAAGTCACTCAACTCTCACGCCTTGGGCCGCTTAAAGCACTCACTTGGTTTTACCTTGCTGGAAGTTATGATCGCCGTGGCAATTTTTGCTGGTGTTGCTGTGACTATCACCGACACCGCCAGTATGCGAGTTGATAACTTATTGTCGGTTCGCATGATGACGATGGCCTCCTTTGTTGCTGAAAATCGCTTGGCTGAAATCCAGCTCACGGGCATTCCGCCAGGAGAGGGCGAAAATAAAGACGTTATCGAAATGGGGGATAACGAATGGAATATTCTGACCAAGGTCGAAAAAACCCAGTTCCCCGGCATGGTACGAATAGACTTATCGGTTGCTCCCGAAGAGTTCAAAGATAACTACGTGATTACCTTATCTACAGTTATGGGGCCGCATTAATGAAACGCGGCTTTTTGATGGCTCATCAACAACACGATTTTAAAGCACTGAACAAACACGCTGGCTTTACGCTCCTTGAGGTATTAGTTGCAGTATCGATCTCTGCTATGGTTGGCATTGCAGCGGTGCAACTTCTAAGTAACGTATCCAACATTGGTCGTGCTACAGAGGAGCGCTCAGCCGAACTGGCAGAAATGCAGCGTTTTAATCAGGTGCTCGGGCGTGACATAGGGCAATTTATTGACCGACCTATTCGTGATGAGTATGGGGATACCTTATCCGAGCTCATGCTCGGGTCGGGTGATTATCCGATTGAATTCACCATTGCAGGCTGGCGTAACATCCCCATCACCGATGATCCGCGCTCTACGTTACAGCGCGTGGCATACCGTACCGAAGAAATTGACTCTGAGCCTTGCGAGCCAGCACTAGAGCGATTAGCTGCCGCTGAAGGCCTTGATCCAGATGAATACGTCGGCGACGGTGAATGTTTCATACGTTACTACTGGCCTGTGCTTGATCAAGCAGATGATACCGAGCCAAAAACTCAAGTTTTGCTGGATCAGATCGACGATGTCGAATTTACGATCACAGCAAGCACCAAAGACTCAACAGACGGCAGTATCTCCTTAAATACCTATGATTTCTGGCCACCTCTCACGCCAACGGTGGGGGAAGCACCAGCGGCGATACGATTACGCTTCACCACCACACATTTTGGCGAGATAGAGCGGGTATGGTTGATTGCTCACGACGGAGGTTTGTGGTGAAAAACCAACGCGGCATGGTGCTATTGATGGTATTGCTCATATTCTCCGTCGTAGCAATTTTGGCAACGACTATGATAGAGCGCCAAGCGGTTGATCTAGGGCGAGCATCAACTTTATTTGCTCAGCAACAAGCGCGTCTGTTTGCATTAGGTGCGGAATCCGCCGCCAAAGCCGGGTTATATTTGGACTGGGAAGCCAACAAAGAAATTGATCATGCCGCCGAAGAATGGACAACCGAGCGAACCTTTCCGCTCGACCCTGGCGTTATTTCGTTGCGTATTCAAGATGCTCAAGGGCGCTTCAATTTGAACGGCCTAACACCCGGCGGAGCCGTTGCTGTTCAAGAGTCACGTTTTCGCAACTTGCTTAATCTTTTGGGGTTGGATATAGGTATCGCCGCATCATGGCGACAGTGGTTGGACAAAGAGAGTAACGTTGATAATACGTACTTAAGCTTGTCGCCAGCGTATCGCCCAGCTTACACGCCATGCCGACATACCAGCGAGCTGATGCTGATTGAGAATGTAGATTTAGACGCTTACGCTAAAATAGAGCCCTATATCACTTGTCTTCCAGCGAGTGCTCAGCTCAACGTAAATACGGCAACCAATTTTGTTTTGGCAGCACTGGATAACAACCTGACCCTTGCGGACGCTGATGCCATTATCGCTAGCCGTGGAGCCGATGGCTTTTCAAGCGTTCAAGATTTCATTGGTACCAGTCAGATTAATCGAGTTATGCAAGAAGCAGGAAAGACCGAGGAAGGGGAGGCAAACAATAGCACAGGGGCTATGGTGGTTTCCGACTTCGGTGTAACTACTGAATATTTTGAGTTATTTGCAAGAATCGACCTAAATGGGCGTATAGGTACGGTTGAGGCGTTGATACACAGGGCCATCGCAGATGGTAGTATGACGACCATGTATCGTGATTTTTCAAGACGCGCGCCGCGGGAAGTTTGGTGATGCGACCTAGAACTAGAGAAAATAATGACAAGGTTAAATAATTTAGTTGAATGGCATGCCGACAAGGAGATCTGGATGATCACTTGTAGTACTAATGACTCTATAGGTCGCGCTGCCGATCAAACGATTGATTTGGAAAAGTGGGCAGAAGAACAAGCTGAGCTTGCTCCGGTATCACTGCTGCTATCTGCTAACAATTATGCAGCAAGCTGGGTATCTCTTCCGGGAGTAAAAGGACGTCACGTGAATCGTGCAATACCCTTTGCTCTGGAGGATATGCTGATTGGTGATATCAGTGATTACACGATCATTCCTTCCGGCTCGGTGGCCGGTCGCCACAAGGCGTATTTGGTTGCCTCTGATCTAGTCGATCGCTTACTGGAAGTGCTCGCGCTGCATCATGTGCGATTAGTGTCTCTTGTCCCTGAGACGGCTCTTTTAGTGAGCGGTAATATTATTACGCGCAGTAATGATGATTGGTTGGTTTCCTTGCCTGGACGTATCGAGGGGCGCCTACCTGACAGTGCGATCCCGGCGCTTTTAGAGTCAGTTGCCAACTCTCCTTTTGATGGAGTGCTCTCTCTATCTTCACCATCTCGCGATCAGGCTAACCTCCTGAAGAGTACGATTGCTACGGGTTACCCTGAAGCGTTCGATGATATCGAGATAAGCACAACGTCTGTGTTCTCTGAAGATTCCGACGTTAATCTGTTACAAGGCCGCGTACTTAGCGCCTCGGAAGAAAACAAACCTGCAGCGTGGTGGCGTGGTATCGCTGCATTTGCAGCATTTTTTGCGATTATGAGTGTGGTTTATCTTAGCGTGGCAAATCATCAGCTTACACAAAAGGTAGATCAGGTCTCCGATGCGAGTCTGACTCTGTACAAGCGCTGGTTTCCGGGTGAGCGTACGTCCAACTACGAGGCATTATTCCGTCGTAAATTGCGTGGCGAGAACACCACAGAATCAGGCGCTGGTTTTGTCACTATTATGTCAGAAGTGGCTCACGCGTGGGGCGGGGGGAATGCGAAAGCCTCCATCGAAGTTCAAAGCATACGATACTCCGAGCGGATGGGAGAGTTCCTCCTTGATGTGACGGCTAAAGAGCAGGGCGATCTACAAGTATTCAAACAAGCGCTAGAGGCTCGCGGGCTCACGGCAGAGATATCCTCAGCTACCGCCGACAAAGGTGTGTTTAAAGGCCGTGTTAAAGTAGGAGGTGCCGCTTGAAGGCTCTAGATAAAGTTCGCACAGCATTTGCAGAAGATGCTCGAATTCGACAAGCGCAAGATTGGTATCAATCTCAAACCGCCCGAGATCAACTGGTTGTTCGCTTGGTGCTTGGCCTACTTATTCTGGCCGTTATATTCTCAATTTTTGTCGCACCGTTGATCCGTCAAAATGGAGAGTTATCAAAAGAGCTCGAAACGAAAACTCAATTTTATGAGTTGATGGCTCAAAACGGAGCGCGGTTTTCCGGCTCATCACCAAGGTCGTCAAACATCGACAAGCCTATTCTGGCTGTCGTGAGTCAGCAGGCGAAGCGCGATCAAATACAGCTCACTCGATATGAGCAGGATGGCGAGTCATTACGTGTATGGGTTGATAACACATCGTTTGATGATGCCGCCCAATGGATCGAGCGCTTATCTCGCACTCAAGGTGTTCAGGTTGGGCAGATCAATATTGATCGCCAGACCGAGCCAGGACGTGTCGATTTACGCGTGACCTTTACCCAAGGCTAGCCCTCGCTTTTCTAGCCACCAGGGCAGTTTTAAGGCTGCCTTTTGTTTTTCTGTTATCTCCAAGCTTAATACTGCTTAATTTCAAAATTCCTTCAGGAGAAATACATGTCTGAACAATACGATCTCGTTGTGATTGGTGCCGGTTCTGGTGGCGTAAGAGCCAGCCGAATGGCCGCAGCCACTGGTGCTAAAGTCGCGGTCATTGAGAATATGTACATGGGTGGTACTTGCGTCAATGTTGGCTGTGTTCCCAAGAAGCTTTTTGTCTATGCTAGTGAGTTTTCAGCACACTTAGATCACGCAGAGGGTTTTGGTCTTGAGGTTATCAAAAAACACTTTGACTGGAAAACACTAAGAGATAACAAAACTAAAGAAATCAATCGGTTAAATGGGATTTACAATAAAATACTTGAAGGCCCAGGAGTCGAAATTATTCGTGGAACTGGCAGCATCAAGGCACAAGGAATCGTCTGTGTTGGTGACAGAGAGCTTCACACCAAACGCATTTTAATCGCGACCGGTGGCTGGCCTTTCAAACCTAACGTACCGGGCATTGAACACGCCATTGATTCAAACGATGTGTTCTCAATGGAAACATTCCCAAAGGATATTATCGTTGTCGGTGGTGGTTACATAGCGGTTGAGTTTGCAGGCATATTTAAAGGCCTCGGTGCGAACACGCGATTACTGTATCGCGGCGATCAAATTCTTCGCGGTTTTGATCAAGAAGTGCGTGACTATGCCGCGCAAGAGATTACCAAAAGCGGTGTCGAAATCAGCGTAAACACCGACATTAAAGCCATCGAAAAGCTCGCCAATGGTCGTATCTCATGCACACTTACCGACGATTCTAATATCGAATGCGACACCTTAATGTACGCGACTGGTCGGCGCCCTAAAACAGACAACCTCGGCTTGGAAGAACTCGGAGTCACACTCCGCAAAGATGGCACGATTGTTACTGACGACCAATTCGAGACCAACATACCGGGCGTTTTTGCCCTTGGGGATGTTATCGGCACACCGGCATTGACTCCGGTTGCTTTACAGCAAGGCATGGTATTTGTTGACCAACAGTTTGGTGAAGGCAAACGCACTATCGACTATAAACTGATCCCTACCGCTGTTTTTTGCCAGCCTAACATTGGCACGGTCGGTTTAACGGAAGAGGAAGCCGTTGCCGCCCATCCGAGCGATATTGATATTTTCACCTCTGAATTTAAGCCGCTAAAACATACCATTACAGGGGCTGATGAACGAACATTAATGAAGCTTGTTGTGAGGCGTTCAGACGACCGAGTGATTGGCGTCCATATGGTTGGCGAGGCCGCAGGTGAAATACTTCAAGGCCTAGCAGTAGCCATGCAAGCCGGTGCCACCAAGGCGCACCTAGACAGCACAATAGGCATTCACCCAACCGCCGCAGAAGAGTTTGTTACTATGCGCTCGGTAACTCGTAGTCTTTAATCTTGGGGCTAGGCTGAATTGACCATCTAACTGCCAGAGCATATAGTCAAACTAATTTGATGACTTGTTATTTTCAGGAAATACGTCGCGACAACATGCATATGCAACGTCATAAAATACCATTAAGAGTGTTGGGCATCCTCACTCTGGTACTGGCCATGATTGGACAGCCGGTCGCTTTGGCGTGCACGTCTTGTGGTTCGGCGTCATCTGAATCTGTTATCGCTTCGGATCAAAACGTTTCAATCAGCCGTGCTATCAATGACCAGCAGCATTCCCCCCACGCGCAATATCATGACATGAGCATGTCCTCTGAAATAAATTCGAACCATTCGCACGCACCTCTTACGGACTTAAGCCCTGACTCTAGCGCCGCCAACCACGACTGCTGCAACGATCATCAATGCCCAGGCTCTCACTGCGTTTCGACGCCAGCTTTCTTCTCTTCGCTTGCCGTCTTGGCTCCAATACTCATCTCCGATCATCCCTCAGAGAGTTACCGCAATGCCTATATGGGCACAACGACTGACTCGCCATACAAACCACCGATTTCCAGCTAACACAGGATTAGTGCGCGTAAAATTTGCCTTTTTGCTTTGCACAACAAACCCAGAGCTCATCCCTAGCCAACAACACGTTGAATTTTTTTGCTTTTGCATAAGCGTATTGCATTTATCGTTTATGGAAGGCACTTGTTACCATTGGAGGGTCGGCAACGATTCTGACGAAATCCTCCAAAAAGTGGCTCAACCATCTGTTTTACTGTACTAAAATACCTATTCCAGTTTGTGCAGACGATACGTTACCTGCCGTAATCCCACACCCAGTAACCAAAAGCTGCGGCACATAAAAGCCATATGACAATAACGACTGCGGCCGCAACTTGACTAGTTGGTTTGGATGCTGCTTTGGCTGCTTTCGAGCGACTCACCTCTATCACACTTGATGGCGTCAGTTTGATGACAAGGATGATGCCCAACGGCAGCAGGATGATATCGTCAAGATATCCCAGGATCGGTATGAAATCCGGAATGAGATCGATTGGGCTTAAGGCGTATGCTGCAATTGCGAGCGCAAGCAGGCGAACGAGGATCGGGGTATTCGGGTCTCGCGCCACAAAATAGACAGTCAGTGCATCATGTTTGATGCGTTTTGCCGCAGCCCGCAGTCGGCCGGTGAGCACCGTAGACATTTATCTTCTCCTTGCGCGATTGGCATTGCCCACAAAACTAAAGGATGGTCGGGCCGACGCCGACATAGCGGGCTATTTAGCCCCGTGTGTTTGCAGTTGTTTCAACTGCCCCTGGAGGACAGCTTGCTCTTGAAGCAGGTGGCGATTTTCATCGTCGAGGAGCTGATTTCGATCGTCAACCGCCGCCATCCGCTCTCCGAGGTCGGAGATCCGCTGCTGGCAGGCCGCGAGATGTTTTTCAGAATCCGTTAGGGCCGCACCAAGCTTCTCCCGGTGTTCGGCGTCGCTATCTCGCTC
>NVWL01000042.1 GCA_002733645.1 Oceanobacter sp. | reverse complement strand
CTGCCCATCGTGGCGCCGCGGACGCTGAACGACCTCTCGTTTGCGAACAATTCGCGCTACTCGGCGTCGCTGCGGCAGCCGCCGAGCACGGAGTACCTGATGATGCTGCACCACGCGCTGAACAGCGAGGACGCGCGGTGCACGTCGTTTGCGGTGCTGACGCGGACGTTCTTCAACGTTGCTGGGATCGCCCCTGCCCTGGAGCTGTTCGGGCTGCCGCCCGCGGTGATGATTCCGCTCGGGCCGAGCCTGTTTGTTCTGCCGAACCTGACGTACGTGTTCGACACGTGGCTGCAGGGCGGGAGCACCGGGGCGACCCCGATGTGCGCGATGTTCTTCTCGACGTTCGACGACGCGCAGTACATCCTGTCTGCGATGTACAACGACGCGCGGTTCGACATGGCGCACATGACGTTCTACGGGGCGGGGCTGACGTCGGAGGGTGTGTGGAACTCGACGGGGAACGGGACGGCGCCGTTCAACCGGCTGCGGTTCATCACGAACTTCCCGGACCCGAACAGCACGGTCGCGCCGCTGGCGATCCGGTACCGCGCGGCGCTTGCGAGCTGGCTCGCGACGGTGAACATGACGGCGGTGCCGGCGGACATGAAGCTCCTGCCGTTCCGGTCGGTGCCGACGTACGCAGCGCTTGAGGGGTACATGGCGGTGAAGTGGATCGCGGAGATCATGTCTGCGATGCCGTCGATCAACCGAACGCTCTTCCTCGACGCCATCTACAAACGTCGCTACTTCTTCGTCGACGACACCAGTCTGGGCCCGCTCACGGATCGTTGCCTCGTTGGATCATCGTCTCGGCTGCCTTGCTTCTGCAACGCTGCTTCGGGAACCATTTCGATGAACCGCGTGGATCCGGAGAGTGGGCTGACGGCAGCGCTAGAGCTGGACGCCGTGCAGGCACCGACGACGACGCTGGACATTTCCCTCGGTGACTGCTTTCTGACGCGGACGATGCTGCGCACGCCGATTATCTTTGGGATTTGGTCGCCACTGGTCAACACGCCGGCAGGGCGAGAGGTCTTCGGCCACTTCCACAGCATGATGCGGCTGCTGTCCTCTGCGTACAACACCGCTGGAACAACCCCGACGGCGTACATGTCTGTGACGTGGATGAACGACGTGATGCCGTACCTGAGCGGCGAGAGCACTGCGGCGTACTTCACGCGGATGTACGCGACGCGGCGGGCGACTGTGATGGTCGGGGACTGGTTCGAGAACGTGAGTGCGCCGGTGATCAACATCTTAGCTGCGCCGTACACGCTGTACGAGGACTTGCCGCTGACGACGGCGACGGCGTTCTCGCGGTACACGTGGACGCTGAAGCCGACGCTTGCGGACATGGCGCACGGGATCGCGCTGAACCTGCGGAAGGTGTACGACACCGACCGCGCGGGGCGAACGCCGAAGGTCTTCGTGGCTGCGGAGGACGCGCAGGGGCACCGCGTGGCGGTGGCGTCGCTGCACACGGTGCAGTTCGCGGTCGAGGGCATGGGCGTGAGCAACCTGTCCGACGCTGCGACGCTGCGCGCTGCGCTTGGTGCGGCGGCGTCGGTCGCTGCGGGCGGGCAGGACGCGGTGTTCTTCCTGTCGACGATCACGTCTGCGATCACGGTCGACGCGGTCAACGCGCTCGTGGAGCTGACGGCGGCGGTGGAGGCGGAGGGCAACGCCAAGGCCGCGACGCTGGCGGCGCACCTCGTGGTGGCGATCGCGACGGACCAGAACAACATGTACCGGGCGAAGTTCCAGGCGTCGATGGACGTGTCGTCGCTGAGCCGGTTCCCGATCTACTTTGGGTCGTACGCGTACGCGTTCTGGGAGCCGCTGAACGCGGGCCGCGCCAAAGTTGCGGCCGTCCTGAACACGAACGCGTCGGCGCTGCTGGAGTCCGTCGCCTTCCACGCTGGTGTGATGGTGTCTGAGCTCTTCAGCCACGCTGTCGAGAGCGTGGGGATGCGGTACCCGACGGCGGCCGACCTCATGGACCTGCTGTACACGGAGAAATCTGTGACTGCGAACGCGATTCCGATTGGGCCGATCTACGACGCGGTGTGCAGCGCCGACGTTGTCGCTGCGAACGAGGTGGACCGCGAGTGCCAGTGCTACAAGATCCTGCGGACGATCAACGTGTTCGACTTCCGGGGGTGGCTGATGAACAACGCCACGTACAACCCGCAGTTCTCGTGGAAGATGCAGACGTGCGGTGTGAAGTACGAGCCGCTGCGGGGCGAGAGCTCGCTGAACGCGGCGCTGATCGCGGGGATTGCGGCGCCGTGCGGGACTGCGGCGGTGGGGGCGCTGTTCTACTTTGCGTGCTGCTTCGGGCGGCGCAGCAACCGCAGCGCGCCGAAGGACGCGAGCGTGCCGTTCGCGATGGTGTTCACGGACATCCAGAGCTCGACGTCGCTGTGGGCGCGCGCGCCCGAGCAGATGGGGGCTGCGCTGGACAAGCACCACGAGCAGCTGCGGGCGCTGATCGCGCGGCACCGCGGGTACGAGGTGAAGACGATCGGGGACAGCTTCATGGTGGCGTTCCAGCGCGCGTCGGACGCTGCGAGCTTCGGGCTGGCGATCCAGACGACGCTGTTCGCGGAGGAGTGGCCGCCGGAGATCGACGACGTGTACGTGGCGCTGGCGCAGGAGGCGCACGAGGAGATGCTGATGAACGAGGACCCGAAGAAGGCGGCGGAGCGGCAGGCGCGGCAGAAGGAGGCGGCGCTGAACCAGTGGGAGGACGAGGTGAACTACCCGCTGAACTGGAACGGGATCCGAGTGCGCGTGGGGCTGCACTGGGGCGTGGGGAGCGTGAAGCTGGACCCCGTGTCGCAGGGCTACGACTACTACGGGACGCTGGTGAACACGGCGGCGCGCGTGGAGAGCGTCGGGAACGGCGGGCAGGTGCTGGCGACGAAGGACCTGTACGGGCAGCTGGAGGAGGAGAAGTTCGACTTCGGGGACGTGGAGATCGTGGCGCTGGGGCCGCAGCCGCTGCGTGGGCTGGACCAGCCGGTGCCGCTGTACCAGCTGAGCCCGTTCGCGCTGCGGAACCGGCAGATCGCGGCGCTGCGGCTGGACGTGGACGTGGACCTGGACGACTCGAGCGACGGGACGGTGACGACTGGCGGGGACGGGCGGACGGCGACGTCCGGGACGCTGGAGGAGACGCCGGACGCGATGCTGGCGCGGCTGCTGCGGAAGCACAAGGACGACGGGGGCCTGAACGAGTACCTGCTGCGCGTGGTGCACTTCCTGGAGACGCTGCTGCGGACGAGCCCGATGGCGTGGCGGCGGGAGACGGTGAGGACGCTGCTGAAGAAGTGGCACGTGCACGCGCGGAAGCCGCGGGAGAAGGAGGCGGCTGAGGTGACGCTGGCGTACGACCTGGTGCAGCTGAGCGCGCGCGTCGGCCTTGCGGCGGAGGAGGCGCGAAAGCTGACCTCTGAGAGAGGTGGTGACGGCTCCGATGCTACTTCCTCGGTGGGACGTGGTGCTACGCTCCTCGCGAAGCGACCGAACTCGTTCCGTCGCTCTTCGCATGCTTCTGCTGTGTCGACGGCGACGTCATGATCAGATCTAGCGGTGCTGTGATGTATTGTGCCGTGGTATGTGCGCAGGTGAGCAGAAGCAGATGAGTCAGCTGGAAGGTCGCGAACCCTTGATCTCCGTGTATTCGGCCCGGCTTCTGTGTGTGAATGCACGCGATTAGTTTCAATTCAATACAATGCGCTGGTGTAAATGGACCTAATACAAGAGAGGTGTAAATAGGAAAGAAGGAGAGCGTACAATGAAAGAGAGAGAGAGAATGCGTTTGTTCTTCCGAGTGACGAACATCGTTGGATCAGGAGCAGAACCTACCTGAGATGCAGAGTTGGAGCAGAACCTTCAATTCAACGGAGAGTGCGCGAGGGCGTACGTACAAGAGGGTGAGAAACCACCACACCTCTGAGGCGCTGGAGGCCTGCGCGCTCACCAAAAGACAACATACATTTTGGTTCTGTACTTCCCCATTGGCCCCCTCCCTGTCTGAGCACTGTTTTATCCCCCCTTGAGGTGTAGACCATTGATGCAGACGTGTCTTTCTTCCTTCTGCCTTCCACTGTAAATGCACTCCGTGTGTACAAGATACATCATTCATTTTCCGGTGGATGTGGGCATGCCAAACGTCGTGCGTAGTGGATGTGTGGGTTCGTGCGCTTGGGTCCACTCCACTCTCTGCTCACTCCACTTGCCGTTCCAATCACCCCACCCCCTGCCCATTCCAAAGTAGCAAGCAAGACCTCTCTCTCTCTCTCTCGAGGGCTCCATTCACAAGTGAATTGGTGCGGCGTCGTAAGGACGAAATGGTGCGCCGAAATGGTAAATTATGGTACGTTTACCACCATTCTCATACGATGTGAGCATGGTAGACTGTTGAGAGGCGCGCCGCAGACGTTTGTTTTTCACACTCACTGAAGATTCCGCGCATTGCACAGGCATTCCACTCGGCAACGTTCAATGTGTGCACTGTGAGTGGGTGGCAGGTACACTGTTGTTCGGTGGGTGCACACGTTGAGTTTGGCTCTCTTTCCCGTTCGTTGTTGCATTGGGCGTTTCAACGACGCAGCGAAAAAAAGCACGCGTGTTTGGAGAGAGAGAGACAACCAAGTATAACAGACTTCTACTATACACACAATAACAACAAGAACATAACAGAGATAGAGCGGCATGCATTTTCATCGTCGAAGCCGAAGTGATGTATGTGCTGTGCGCATGGCATTGCCAGTGGCGCTCGTTCTACTTGTGGTGACGCTTCCATGGATCTCCACGGCTGCCCTCGAGCGGCCGTCGACGATCACGTTCGGGTTCTACCAAAACATGAACGACGCGATCTTGCGGTTCGACGGGACGCAGCTGTACGCCGGGATCAAGGCGGCGGAGAAGGAGGTCAACGARGCAAACATCGTTGATGGCGTGACGTTCGAGTTTACGTATATGAAAACTGCAACGCTTTCCTCCCCCTCGGCGACGGTGACCAGCACGGCGTACAATGCGTCGTCGACGCCCGACCTGTTCGGGATTGTGCTGCCGGACTGGGGAAGCAGCACGACGATGCTGAACGTTGGGCGGAACTTCTTCAACAGCACGCTGCCCATCGTGGCGTCGAGGCAGCTGAACGACCTCTCGTTTGCGAACGACTCGCGCTACTCGGCGTCGCTGCGACAGCCGCCGAGCACGGAGTACCTGATGATGCTGCACCACGCGCTGAACAGCGAGGACGCGCGGTGCACGTCGTTTGCAGTGCTGACGCGGACGTTCTTCAACGTTGCTGGGATCGCCCCTGCCCTGGAGCTGTTCGGGCTGCCGCCCGCGGTGATGATTCCGCTCGGGCCGAGCCT
>NVWL01000041.1 GCA_002733645.1 Oceanobacter sp. | reverse complement strand
GTGCACGATAAATTCCGCCCCACCCTCTTCGAAGGCGTATTGTAGCGGTGTAAGGCTGCGGATAAAGTCCTTTGCGAATGCTAAGGCGAAGCACTCCGTGATTTTGAGGATGGCTTCGCCAATGGTGATGGGCCGCATTTTGCTCTCAGTGACGAGCGGAATAAACCGCCCAGCACAGAGAAGCTCGCGGACCTCCGCTGTCACTTCATTGTACCACAGCTGACCAAACAACACGACAACCTTTGATTGACGATGTTCCTGAACACGTGGACGACGACGACACCAATGTCGACGACGACGATGACTCGAGCTCAAGCGATGATGAGGAGAACAAGTGGCATCAGAACTTTTTCGGTTGGGCCACCACATACTACTGCTCCCAGTGATGGCCCACATGACGGGGAGCGATATGGTCAAGTTACTCAGGTACAACGACGTCGAAACACCTCATGGGTGGAAAAAGCACTGGCACCACAGACACGGGCAGCACATCGACGTGCACTACGCACTTGGGGAGATCGTTGCGTGGGTGGCGTGGGCGGCGATATGGGGTGGATGTCGTTCGAGCGCCGTTTCATCGCAGCATTGGTCCTACTTGAATCGGATAGCGAGCGGCTCCCGCAGTACAACTACAACATCGCCGTCAAGAAGGGAGAGATCTTTTTGACCCAATACGGCACAGAGCTGGCCCATTTCCAGCTGCCACTCTTCCCCGAGGACCACGAGTACGACCTGCAAAACCAGAAACTACTCCGCATCAGCCAAGGTCAAGAGCCAAGCGGAGGAAGCAAGCCCACTACACGTCCGTCAGTTTTCCGCTGCAACCGAGGGGACGACGATTTGCTGGGCGCTGGCCCCACGCTCCCTGTGGCCCAGAATCCACAAACCAACCAATGGGAAGCCGACGCCACATTGATTCAAAAGGCCTTCGACGACGCCTTCACGCAGATACGGTTCCTCTCCACGAAAGTGGACACATTGGCCAAAGACAGCGCAAAAACACCGGACAAAGAGAAAACGCCCATCGAAAAGCAGCTGGGGTCACTCACGGCGGCTGTTCGGGAACTACGCCGCGCAATGACAAGCGCTCAGAACACCGCCCTCCGGTACCGCTCCCGCCCACGAGGACCGCGGGGAGGAGAAGCCACGGATGAACTGGATTTTTAGAACGTGTTGCCTCCAAGCAACACGTTAATCAAAAAACTGGACGCCGCTTCTGCCCTTCCGGCCGCGCCGCTGCAAGCCGCGCGGCTGCGGGGCCTGCACAACCGGCGTCCGGCACAGGAGCGAGGGACGTAACGCTACCGCTGGCACGCCACGCCCACGATGCCTTGCAACAAGCAGCCCCCTCGTTCCAACAATACGACCTCCCACTAGGGGGCGACCCAGCCGGATGCCTCAGCGCACGAGACATCGACGCTCTACTCGCCGGCGTAACGGCGATGTCAGCGTCCGCCTTCTTTCATTGGCGCCGCGGCGACATTCCCACATGTGACATGATCGCCGAAATTCAAACTTTGCCCAAACCCGCACTCGTGGTAGTACACATCCGCTACCATTGGGTCGCAACCCGACTCTCCGATGAAGAGTGGTCGGTCTGGGACTCAGCTCCCAGCCGAGCGGTCCGGGCCGACCTCCTGCGCGACAGCAGGCGCCTCGGTCTTCCATCACCGACATTCCACTCCGCGCCCCACCAGCGGCACGGATCAATGGAGTGCGGTCTGTTCGCAGCGACATTCTCAATGATGCTTCACGCCGGATACACAATACCTTCTCGGCCCCATCCAGAACACTACACAGAATTGTCCCCCCTGCGAAAATACGTCGCCACAGGTTCTAGCGCCGCCCATCTGTTCCTCCATGACGCACTCACGATACTCGGAATAAAAGAGCGCGCACCGACACTCTGGCGACATGACCCCTATAAGACCAAACAACCCAACGCTTCTGCTGTAACACCACCAGAAGTTCTCGATTGCACGGCAGGCGCAGAACCCCAAGACGGTCAATGCACAGCATCAACCAAGCATGGATCCCGGTGCGCCAACCCAGCAGTCCACGACAGCTTATGCCGCACCCACGTTCTCCTAGCGAACGTGCGACGTGACACCAAGTGTTCCGCTCGACCACGCAATAAAGCGTGCCCTCACCCGGCAGTATACCTTTCCGACAAGTGTGCCTTCCACATCGACGACGCCGCATTTACAAGTTGGCTCGAGGCATTAGCACAAGACGTAGCGCGACAAGCGACAACGGAGCCCGTAGCCCCCGCAGCCATCGAAACGCCCGCACCCTTGGCCAACGCACTGGAAGTCCTCAACGACCCGGACGAAGAGAACGCCCTGCTGGAGCTCATGGACGATATCCCACCTTGGGAATTGGCGGCCCCTCAAGATCAGCATCATAGCCTCGCCCGCCACTTACCTTCGTCCGCTAAATTGAGTGATTTAGTCGCCCACTTGCGGCAGCCCGGTTCTGACGGTCACCCGTTGGCTCGACTAGCCTGGAACCGCACGACATTACTTGGTCACTTACGCGCTTTACGTGCCATCACTGAGAACACCGTCCCACGGTGTCTTCTCAACGCACCGATGATTCCAGCTCTGCTGGAAATCATCTCAATCAAGCGCAAGCGCAACACTTGGCGATGGTCAACAACCATCAGGGCGATGGCCGAACTTGCGGGCGCTCTCCGCAACCTCCCGATCAACAAGGGACTACCAGCCGTCATCCTGACCAATGACCCACAATGGACGGCAGCTATCAAAGGCGTAGCCGGTAAAGCAAAGAGCGAACGCCCCCGTGTTCCACGAGCAGCAACCATCGACGAAGTAACCCGAGCTTTGGCCGCCGAGCCCAAAGCCGCAGTCCGTCGACTACTCGCCCTCACATGGTGTTTGTGCGGCCGCACGGGCGACGTCCGCCAACTGACGCCCGAAGACGTCGAATGGATCCAAGACGCCAGCCTCGGACCCAACCCACTGAAAGTCACTTTTCGCCGTGGAAAAACGATATCACGAAGAGGACCGTATACTCTCAACACGGTTATGCCTGATCAATGGCTCCCTCTCCTCGGCGACATCAGAAATTCCACCGAATGGATTTCCGATATAAAGGAGGCATCCGTCCCCGAGGTTCTTAAAGCCATCCGCCGCGCCCACCCGTCCCTCGAGAACCGTTCCCTCCGCCGTGGTGCTTTGCAAAGCCTCGCCAAATCACCAGAGATGACCGATGATATTCTCTTGTCTTTCTCTGGACATACCAACCTATGCACGCTACGCAGATACTTGAATTGGGGGAGCGTCGACAGGGCCAAAGAAATCGCCATGACGAAAGCAGCGACCGCATCACTCGCCACCGCAGCTCAACATGTCGAAGGCGGCGACTCATTACCAAACAACAACAACAGGGCAACACGCCCACCGACGACAATGCCATTGACGCCCCAGAACCCTCTGGCAGAGCACCTGCCCCCTCCGCCACCGTACTGCCCCTTACCTACATACGCAGACCACCTCATCCGTGGAGGCCAACCACCGGGGGGAACGACATCCACCCCATATCGCCGCCCACGCCACCCACGCAACGATCTCGCCCCAAGTGGGAAAACACCGGAACGCTGGTTGTCTTTTCTGGGAACGGAAGCACCTCCTACTGAGGAGCTCCCTACCATCCAGCACACCGATCGGCCTGACCCCGCGACATTGCCATTAATGGCGAAAGATGTGTCCGGTGTCATCGACACCCAAAAAGTGCTGGACCTCATCAGGGACCCAATCCTGATGGACTTAGCTCGGTCAGCATTTGCTTGGCTCACCGACACAGGCCCATACGAGGCCCTGCTCAACAACAAGAGACGTTCGGCACGGCACAAGGCTAACAGCACTCTTCAAGCCACTGACTTCGAAACCATGACGACATTACGAAAATACGAGGAGAACCCCGTGGAAGGAGACATCGTGGCATGGTGCAGAGTTTTCAGCGTTCCGGAGTGGTCTAAGGTACCCCCCAGACGTCGACATATCGCGGAACCGCTCCTGAACGACCGGTTCACGGCCACACCAACAATCCATTTCTTGAACCGACAGCAACGCCACAACATCATCCGTGAGTTCGGTAAGGGCTTTGCCCTCACAATGGATCTCTCATCCTTCTTCGACCAAATAGCCCTTGGTCGAGAGGTTCGTCGATACTTCGGAATAAACGCACAAGGCAGAACAAGCCGCATGCGCGTGCTGCCCATGGGTTTCCGCCCGAGCGCGCAAATCGCGCAATGCGTCACATGGGCATTGGTCGAACGAGCAGCCGCCCTAGCAGGTATCAAGATAATATCATACCTTGACAACATTCTAATCCTCGGAAGAGACGCCGACCAGGTCAAGCTTGCGCGACAAATGATCATCGACAACGCTGACACAACTGGGGCAATCTTCAACAGCGAAGGCCTTTCCGACGAACCCAGTCATCAATTCACCTTCCTCGGCGAGGACTTTGACCTGACAAACACGATAGTCACGTCCCGAGCATCCACGAAGACCATCGACAAGCTCAATGCACTCGACGTCGACCTAATCTTCCCTGAGCCCCAGTCAGCCCGGCCAATCTCCAAGCGCCAACTGGCCGCAGTCGTCGGACTGTGCTTATTCGCCGATGGTAGTGGACTTGATCGTAACGACATCTACGAACGATTCCACGCCCTCCGCCATTACGGCGAACAGACGGCGGCCCGAGGGCCCCATCTGGTCGACTGGGACGCACCCTGCTCCCAGCCGTCCCCCCTCGCCCGCGACTCCTTCAGGAACTGGATCGCCGCCCTCCGCCGCAACACCCCGCGACCCCTCTACAACGGCACCGACGAATCGGATCATCCACATGCCATTCTCTACGTCGACGCCTCGGAGGAGCGGTGGGCATACGTTTTATGGAACCGCGAAGACTCAAGTATTCGCACCCACGCAGAACTATGGACCGCAGAGGACAAAACACGATGGAACCTGGGTAGCTCGGTATCAAGCGAGCCACTCGGCGCGTGCCGATCACTATGCCACGCGATCCCACTGACGGCCACGCGGCACCGAGCAATGCACGGTCCGGATAGAGTCACACGGCACGTGCACCTCTACACCGACCATGCGCCCCTTATCCACGCAGTGCCTTCCGTGTGCGCCCGCACGTACACGTACTGGCGACTCCAGAAACTTTGCCGTGAATTCAGAGCAATGGGAACAATGATCACACTGCGCCACATTCCCGGCATCAAAAACCCGGCCGACCCGGGAAGCCGAGGCATCAGCAAAACAGACGTCGAATGGAACCTGTTGCTACAAGACGCAAAGCAGCACGCACTCGACACAGAGGACGGGGAATACGGGAAACGCGTCAACGACGCAGAGACAGGCCCCGAATGGGCCTCAACGGCGCGTAACCCCACCCGTGCACTGCATTTTGTGGCCGAACATCCTGCGTAACAGGATGAATTGAATACGATCG
>NVWL01000040.1 GCA_002733645.1 Oceanobacter sp. | reverse complement strand
GGCAGCTGAAAGAAACAAACAATGCAGCGGGGCACTTCATGCATGCAGACAGACAGAATGCACCTTATCGTAGATAAGAATCATTGTCTAAACGAGCAACACACAATTGTTCTCTCGGGCAACATAAAAAATGCCGCCAGGCTGGCTTTCACAGTCGAGGGATCCCGTGTCTGAGACCCCAGGGCATTTAGTCACTACCTCCATCCTACATCCGTACTACATCCTCAATCTCTCCGCTCCTTCCCCATCCGTCTTCTTCACTTTGATCATCTCTCTTCCGATCCATCTTACCCCGTTTTGTATCGGTTCCATAGAACGTGCGATTCTTGTCGCCGTCATTTTTGACCGAACTTGTGCCTCTTCTGATTCCCAGTCTCCCCCTCTGGTTCCTATGTCTGCTAGGTTCTCATCTGTAGGGATGTCCACTGCAGCTAGAAGTGTCAGTGGGGTCATGTTTCCTAGTATCATTTCGATTACCTTGTTGAGGGGTTCTGACATCGAGTATCCTTTCACAAGGCTTCTGCCTACTGGGGTGTTATCCACTACACACACAAGGCCATCGTGATGGGTCACTCTTGTTCTGTAGTCATTTGTCGCGAGTGCTCGCTCAATGGCAAGTGCTTCGCATACGTCAATGCTTTGTTTCTCTGTGCCATTTCCCTCAACCTTTTCGCTTACCGGTTTTCCGAGGATGGTTCCCTTCTGGTCCATCAGTATCCAACATAGTTTGGTTGTTGTTGCGTCGGAGACCAGAAATAACGGGTTTACTATGTTTGGTTTCCTCTTTTGCGTTGTCCACTCGTTATCGATTTGGGCCAGTGCATCCAGGATTTCTGATTTTCTCTCCGTGTTTACGTAGTTCCTTTCCCTCCATCGTTCGTGTTGGCTTTCTGCCATTTCGCTGTTTATTTCACGGAGTATCTTAAATAGATCCCGGTATTTGCCGTTGGACGCCCTCTGGACATATAGTTGTCGTGCGATGACACCTCCAATGCTGTATGCCTCTTTCGCTGTGCCATGTGCTATCGTTTTTGTTTTCCACTGTAGGAATACTTCTTCATTTGTACGCCACTGCACTTCGTTGTTCTCAATCTTTGTCTCTATTCCGCAGAACCGACAATTGTTGACGGTTTCATGTGCGTATTTAAGTGCTATGTTGTATCTCTTGAAGTTGGACTGTAGTCTCCGGATCCATTTCTCTTGAAGGGTCTCGTTGTTCATGGCAACTAGGATGTTGTCGTATATTACTATGATGATGCCCTTTCCCATGGGGTGTTCAATTTGTATGAATGCTGGTGGTGATGTGTTTCCTGTTCCCACTGTTTCTCCCAGCCATGTGTTGTCGCCACTGTATAGGATGCTTGCCCACGTGATTGATTGTGCACAGAAAGTCGAGCAGTTCCATCCTTGAGTGAGTACCCTTTGTGTCATGTGAATGAGGTGTGATTCCGATTTTCCTTCTGCGCGTGGGCGTTTGTTCCTTTTCATCGTGAAGCCCATTTGTTCCTCTACTTTCCAACCCACTGGGATTTGTGGGAAGTAGTTTTTGAAGTCTGCTTCATAGAAGTAGATCTTCTGGTTTTCAGTTGTCATTGCTGTGAGTGCTGCCATCATTGTTGACAATGAACACAGCGTCATCGACGGAGGCTTGTAGGCTTCGTTCAGGGTCGCCGGGTGCCCTATAATCCTTGCGAGGTTTTCTGTCTTTCGCCTGAGGAAGATGTTCATGTATCTCTTAATTCTTCCTTGGTTTGTCTTCCTTGCCACGTTGTACGCCTCGAGCTGAGATCCAATGCGTTCGTCTATTGCTCTGCTTATCGTTGGGTTTGGTTCCATGGGTATTGAGTTGAGGTGCTCTCCTTCTAGAAGGTTTTTTGTCTCCTGAAGGAATCTCGTGGTTTTGAAGTCGTTCCAGATTGCCTTCGTTTTTATTCCTCCCCCGTTCACAATGGGTTCAATTTTCAGCTCTACTTTTCCATTCTGTCTCTGATGTGGTTCTTGATAACCCCGTGTGGTATCTTCATTCTCACTAGGGTACCAGAAGTCTTCTGGCTCGACTCTCGCGAAGAATGGACATTCCATGATTGAGTCCTTGTGGAGTGATCTGTTGCGGATATGTAGGTCTTTCGGCTCTCTCTTTTGTACTTGTTTAATCAAGTGAGTTGTGAGACAAGAGTTTCACATTTTCCGAAGATTTCCCATTCTCCAAGTTCATGTCTTGAGTTTCTTGGCTGGATTAGTGTTGTAGCCTCTTGTTGTCTCTCCTCAATCCTGTGGTCTGATCAAATCTGTTATTTGTTTGTCTTGGTTCATTGTCGTTGTCTCTTTGCATTCGCTCTTGTGTATCTGGTGTGTGTGGTTTCAACCACCTGCATCTTTTGTAGTTTTTGGATCGTATCGTATCCGTTTTCTGTGTATATTTTGTCGATGTGGCTCATGCCTCCATGTCTTAAACAGTGCGCGCCGTCAAAAGATACGCCCAGGGTTTCTTCCCATTGCAGTTCTTTCGAGATTGCTTTCACTATTTCTCCAATGTCTCTTGCCGAGAAGTCAAAGTATTTTCCTGTTCTGTTCTCCTCAAGGGCTTGTAGGATGAACCGCGCTTCTGGATCTACCACTTCTTTCCATGTGGTGATTGGGAGGCCGTTCTTTGAGGTTGCTCGCTTGTCTGGTACCAGTAGTTTCCCATTTTTGAATGATCCTTTGTGGAGGTCTACCAGTTGATGCGGTCTAAGTGCCACTCTGTATCCTATTTCTAATGCCCCGGCGAAGCGCTTGTATTTCTCCGTCGCAATTATCATCATGTTGTTGAACATTTCTTGGTCTATTTGACCTCGTGGGTTTTTACCTTCTGTTTGTGGTGCAGCCTTGGCGTCATATCCATAACCCGCCACTATGCGTCGAGCTTCCCAGCCGTCCGCCCAGATCGTTCCTTGTTCCATCCATATGCCATATGTGTGTTGGAAGAAGGAGATAGCGCTACGGTATCCTTCTGCTGTTGTTTTCTTGTGTGTGCCTGTGGTAGCCGATAGCTCCTTCAAGAATTCTGCAAATGTGCTTGCATCACATGTCTCGACGCCTCTGTTCGCCATGAATTTCTTTACGATGTCCACTCTATTGGTGTATTGTTGTAAGGTTCGCGTTGTGATACTCTTTTCGATCAGTTCTGTCTTTGCGTTCGTTTGTGTCTGTGCCATGTGGGTGGTATTGTGCGTATCACAATTGAGGACTGTCGTGCCTTATCCTGTGCGTTTCAAGAAAGAGAAGAGCCCGCGAGAGCTCGCAGCGTAGATTGTGAGTTGCATTGTGCTATCACAGTTGAGAGCTGTTGTATCTTGCGCTGTCTCTTATGAGAATAGATAGCTTGCGATAAAATCCCACTCTGGGCCGAGAGGTTCTTCGTTTCGTCCTCGGGTTCACACATTGTCGCATGAGTGGTGCTGAATTTCACGTGTTGTTTTATTTTTTTGGTATCTGGTATGTACCGTTCTTTAGTAGATGGTTGCGTTTTACCGGTCTGGGGGGGGAAGTAGTGGGTGCTATGTGACACAATTCAACAACCCCAGTGTCGAGTTGTGTCACATAGCGGTCCATGTTATGCAGTGCAATTTTTTTAATTGCACTGTATAGCATGGGTTGTTCATGGTTGTGGTGTAGCACGCGGAGGATGTGTGGTGTTCGTTGTCGTTGCGGTCGTGGGTTGTTGTGCTCCCATCCGTAACTTACATGTTTCATCCGTGTGGGTTAGCGCGGATATTTGTCTACCCAGGGCCTTGCAGTAGCTGCATGGAGGTTTTGTCTTGGGGGCCGGTGTGTTGTGGGTGGTTGAGGGACGTTCGTAGTTCGATTCTCGCGGCCTCTTGTCCCGACGTTCTCGGTCATCTTTTTCCTTCGTCAAGTGGAGGAGGCGCGAGATTGCGTCATCCCCCTCCTGGCGGAACACCGAGGCGATTTCTTCTTGGAGGAGGGTGGGCTTGCAGGAGAAAGCCTTGGCCATTCCACCCAGTTTCTTGTTGATCAGTGAGTGTCCTTCGGTGAAGTAAAGACACGCCGCCATGTGACCCAAGAAAAGTCGGTAGTCTTCCAGGAAGCTGTCCGGTACGTGCAGAGGGACTTTTTCTTCCGTCATCGCCCACTTGTAGAGGTGCTGCCACGTACGTACAACGAGAATGTAGCAAGCCCTGACTTCTTCGTTGGTGACGTAGGCTGGGGAGGTCGGGAAAGTCTTGATGAATTCCACGAGTTCTTTCCCAGGATGTGGCGCCTCGTAGGTGCCCACTAGCCGCGTGCGGAGCATGCTGAATTCGCGTTTCCTCTCACCTGTTTCTGTGACGAGGATCTCGCGTTGTGGCTCTTGGGGCGGTGCTGTCTCAGGTATATGGAGACCGTGCAACGAGAGGAGTTGTTTTTTTCTGCCCGCCTCATCAAGAACCCCCAGATTGAAGAGGCGCTGGATAGCAGCTTCTTTTTTCTCGGTTTCAGTTTCTTGTGGGTTGGGGTGTTGTTGTTGTGTATAGGTTGGTGTCGGTTGCTGCTGCGGCTGATGTATTTGCTGCCGTTGCAACTGTTCTTGTTGTGTCTTGTTGGCCAGGTCCTGTAGCTCTGCTTTGAGGTTGACCCCCACTGTTGGGACGCCTTGGCGCGTGAGCCATGTTTTGAGTTCTTTGATTGTCATTTGCGATATTTGTGACATTTGTTGGTCTTGCTTGGTGTTCGAATCTACAGTTTCAAGTGAGTGTAGGTCATTCGTTGAATGTTCATATTCATTTTTTATGTTGCCCGAGAGAACAATTGTGTGTTGCTCGTTTAGACAATGATTCTTATCTACGATAAGGTGCATTCTCAACACTGCGCACACAAATCTGTAGACGTGGTTGATGTCGGTTCCAAGCTGTTGTCCGAGAGGGTGAGATCCCCCCCCCTCTTCTATTTTTTTGAATTGTTGTCTTTTTTGGATTGGGTATTCCTCATCCGTGGATGGATGTCGGTAGCTTTTGCTCTATTATTGTGGAGCCTGGGTGGTCTTACCCCCATAGAGACCGTGTAGGTTTTACATCTATTTTGGGGAGCCTGGGTGGTCTTACCCCCATAGATACCGTGTAGGTTTTACATCTATTTTGGGGTGCCCCCGACAAGTTCACCTTGTCTGTCCTCACATTCTTCCTTTGCGGAAGCGCCGGGCTTGGAACCGGTATCAAGCATGTTTACAGATTTGTGTGCGCAGTGTTGAGAATGCAAGCAGTCTGCTAAGCATTCCAGAAAGTGGTGCCTGCTTCCCTGTGGCTCGTTCGTGTTCTCATGTTTACGTAACACGCATGTTCATCTTGGTGCGTTGTTTCAGTTGTCTTTGCCTCTTGTTGTGGGTCTTGCATCTAACAAGCAGTGACGCACAAGAGGACGTCGTTGCAATTCGCGACACACAAGACCTCAACGCAACACAAGCAACTTAGGCAATTACGCCGCTAGGAGGAAGAGAACGGACGCTCAAGAGCCTCTCAACGCGTAACGTTCTCACACTGAAAAGTACAGAGACAAT
>NVWL01000022.1 GCA_002733645.1 Oceanobacter sp. | reverse complement strand
TTTCAGAAAAATACCATTTCGGTGTTGCTACTTTTCGACGTGACCCGTCATGCCATCTAAGTAGCGCCTTGAACTGTTACTTTTCTGAAAGCCGCAGCCATAACTGCATTAATCAGAGGTGCCCTAGATGACAGTTTTCGGTTTAGCTGCCAGTAAATCGTTACTCGTCACTGGCCATCATCTGAGCAGACTCCATCACCTTAGCGTACTGTCCGGTGATGTCGTTCATTTTGCGCAGTATAGAGTCGGTAGTGACTGTAATCACGGTCGGTACATAGCGATCATCATCGCCTAAGCGGAAGCCGGATTGCGAAAAGCGCCATTGGTTACGTACTTTAATTAACGCTAACTTTAACTCTTCGGTATTCATATCACTGGCTTCAAGGTCTGAGAGTGACTCGTCGAATAACTGAATGGCTGCTGCAAATTCTTCTTCTAAATTTGGCGCGCTGACATTCCAAGCAATAGCGACGTAGGCTTTGGCAATTTTTTGCGACAGCATACGTTGCCGCCCTGACATATTGACCAGCTTGCCACTTTCAATGCCTGAGTACGCTTCAATTTCTTTTACTACTTCGTTACAGGCGTTTAATAATATGAGGTTTTCTTGCATCAGCGGTGGCGCATCGCCTTTGCGGGGTCGGGCAAGAATTTTCTCTCGGTGTGTTAGCCAAATGACCTCAACTTGATCAAGCTTGGCATTCACTTCATCGCTGGGAGCGTAATCTCGTAGTTCAATAAATTGAGACTCGAAGAGGGCGACGGACTCGTCTAGTTGGCGTTGTGCAATATCGGCTTTAATTTGTGCACCGACCATGAGATAGCTTTTCATCATACGTTGGGAAAGCATACGTTGACGTCCTGACACATTAATCGCCTCGGCATCAGTCATGCCGAAGCTTTGTGCTGGGGCAAAGGCAGGCACTAGCACTAACATAAGAGTGAGGATCAAACTTCTCATTAGGGTCTCCTAATACAACTGAGAATACGTCTTGGGCAGGCATTGATTGCGGGTGGTTCATCACCGATCACAGCGGTACTAAATTGAAAATCAGCCAAGGCGTTGAATTGTTTATTTAGATTTTTCTGAAATAAAGCAACTAGCAGGCCAGAACATGAGCGTCAGACAAAGTACAGTGAAATGCGGCGGTAATATGACAGTTTGGCGGTTAGGAAGGTCTGGTACGCCCCGAGTTGGGGCATACCAAGTAAGCGAGGCATGTTTATAGTGCTGTCGCCAGAGGTTTATGGCTAATTAACTAATGCCTTGAGACTTCAAGTATTCGTCGTAAGTACCGTGGAAATCGACAATTTCGTTGTCGCGGATTTCGATGATACGTGTTGCCAACGAGGAGACAAACTCACGGTCGTGAGAGACGAACAGCAGCGTGCCTTCGTACATTTCTAACGCCATGTTGAGTGACTCAATGGATTCCATATCCATGTGGTTCGTCGGTTCATCCATTAGCAGTACGTTGTGATCATTCATCATCAACTTACCAAACAGCAAGCGGCCTTTTTCACCACCAGAACAGACTTTGACGGACTTTTTGATGTCGTCTTGGTTGAACAGTAAGCGACCCAATGTGCCACGTACCGCCTGATCGTCATGATTCTCAGTTTTCCAACGTTCCATCCAGTCGAAAAGATTTTCGCCGCTGTCGAATTCGTATTCGTGATCCTGAGCGTAGTAACCAATATCTGCGTTTTCAGCCCACTTAATCATGCCAGAGGTTGGTGTGACATCGTTTACTAGGCATTTTAAGAAGGTGGTTTTACCAGCGCCGTTGGCACCGATGATGGCAATTTTTTCACCCGCTTCTACCAACAAATTGGTGTTTTTAAACAGCGGCGCTTCGCCATCGTAGCTGTGTGCTAGGCCTTCAATCTCAAGCGCTAGGCGATGTAGCTTTTTCTCTTGGTTGAAACGAATGTATGGGTTTTGACGGCTAGACGGTTTAATGTGATCCAGCTTGATCTTATCCATTTGCTTAGCACGGCTGGTCGCCTGTTTGGCTTTTGAGGCATTGGCCGAGAAGCGCGAAACGAACTGCTGAAGCTCAGCAATTTGCGCTTTTTTCTTCGCGTTTTCTGATTGCAGGCGCTCACGAGCTTGGGTCGATGCAATCATAAAGTCATCGTAATTGCCCGGATAGATTTTTATGTCGCCGTAGTCGATGTCAGCCATGTGAGTACAGATAGAGTTCAAAAAGTGACGGTCGTGCGAGATGATGACGATGGTGCACTTCATGTCATTGAGAATGCTTTCCAACCAACGAATGGTATTGATATCCAAGTTGTTGGTAGGTTCATCGAGTAACAAAATATCCGGGTTTGAGAACAAGGCCTGAGCCAGCAATACTCGAAGTTTCCAGCCCGGAGCAACTTCCGACATCATGCCTTGGTGTTGTTCTGTTGGAATACCTGCGCCAAGTAAAAGCTCGCCTGCACGACTTTCTGCCGTGTAACCATCCAGCTCAGCAAACTCGCCTTCGAGTTCGGCGGCTCGCATGTAATCGTCTTCGGTGGCTTCAAGATTAGCGTAGATACCATCACGCTCTTCTTTAATGTCCCACAGTTCTTTGTTGCCCATCATCACCGTGTCGATCACAGTAAACTCTTCAAAGGCAAACTGATCCTGGCTTAGTTTGCCAAGACGTTCGTTAGGAGTGATGCTAACGTTACCGCCGCTTGGCTCTAACGAGCCGTCGAGAATCTTCATAAAGGTGGATTTGCCACAGCCGTTGGCACCAATAAGGCCGTAACGATTGCCATCACCGAATTTAACGGAGATGTTTTCAAAAAGTGGCTTGGCACCAAACTGCATGGTGATATTTGCGGTAGAAATCACGGGCGTATCCTGATTCTGACGGGTTGGACGAAAGGGCGGCACTATACGCGTTTTTTGAGTGAAAAACGAGCGACGCAAGCCTAGATAATGGGCAATTGTTGGAGGTGAACATGCATAATCCTAATGACATTCTTCGGTTTTGGTTTGACGAGCTATCTCCAAAGCAATGGTTTGAAAAATCGGAGAAAACGGATGCTGAGATTCGGCGTCGCTTTGAAACGACTTATCACGCTGCAGCGGTCGGTGAATTGTTTGACTGGCGCGGTGATATACAAGGGCGCTTAGCTGAAATACTGGTACTTGATCAGTTCTCACGAAATATCTATCGAGATGACCCTAAGGCATTTACTGCCGACCCTTTGGCGTTAGTGCTTGCCCAGGAAGCAGTGTCGCTGGGTTGGGATCAGCAGTTGGAAGGACCCCAGCGCAGTTTTTTATACATGCCGTACATGCACAGCGAATCCGCAAAGATACATTCGGAGGCGTTGGGCTTATTCTCCCAGCCGGGACTTGAAAATAATTTGGATTTTGAAATACGGCACAAAGACATCATCGACCGTTTTGGTCGCTACCCGCATCGAAACGAGTTGTTAGGTCGAGAGAGTACTGCGGAAGAAATTGAGTTTTTAACACAACCGGGCTCTTCGTTCTGAAGGCCCAGCGTTATTTATTACCGTGATTTGCGTTACTTTTTCAGTGACAGTGTTGAGGCAGTTTTGTTTTTAGGATTGCGGTACACCGTCTTTTTGCTTTTTGTCGACTTATCCTGAGTGTTGGCAGGCTTGGAATGCTTTGTGGAACGTTTTGAATCGTTCTCTGGCGAACGATTGTTCGCGTCGCTGTGCGATGCTTTTTTCGTGTGGTTGCCCCACGGTTGCACCGTCGCGGTATCGGTATCGGTGGCGTCGGCTTTCGGTGAATCTGTGGTCATGGTGTCGGTATCTCTGGGTGTTTTTTGATCGGTCTTGGCTGCTGGTGTTTTCTTTTCTGTTTTTTGACTGCGCGGAATGGTGCTTGAGCGGTGCGCCTTGCGCTCGCTGGTGCCAGAAGCGGCAGCGGGGTGATCAGGCAAACAGATGCCTTCAGGAATAATCACTATCTCACGTTGTTTGAACAACTTGCCCATGGCCATCTTGAAAGCTCGTTTGCTGACGCCAAAGTGCAGCTCGATAAGGTCAGCAGGGCTGTGGTCACCAAGACCCAATGAGCCACCAGATTCATGTAATTTAGCGAGAATCTTTTTGGCGACAGGATCTGCGCGGGTGTGGCCTAACGGCTCTAGAGAAAGATCAAGACGGTGATCTTCTTCACGCACACGGCGTACATAGCCTTCAAAACGCTGACCAACGCGAATGGCCGTATGAATCTGACTTTCGTGCAGTACGCCCCAGTATTTGTCGTTTACAATGGCTTTGTAGCCAATGTCGGTACGCTGAGCGATCAGCATTTTCACTTTATCGCCTTGTTCAAACGGCGAAGGCTCGCCCGGCCAGATTGCTTTGGCCTCGTCTTGTATAAATCGATTGAGTTTATTGCTGCCGATTAATCGCCCGGTATTGTCGAGGGTTACATACACGACGTAATTATTGCCCGGTTCCATGCGTTGGTTTTGCTCGGCAAACGGTACAAACAAATCTTTCGGTAACCCCCAGTCAAGGAAGGCTCCCGTGGTATTCACATCCACCACTTGAAGGTTGGCGGCTTGATGCAAGGTTACGCGGGGGCGTTGTGTGGTCGCAATGGGGCGGTCGTCCGAATCAAGGTAAACAAACACTTTGATCTCATCACCGACATTCGTATTGTCTGGAACATACCGTTTAGGTAGAAGTATTCTTCCGCCTTCGCCATCATTCAGATACAGGCCCTGATTTTGAACGTCGCTAACCGTTAGCGTATGAAATAGTCCGATGTCAGCCATGGGAACCTCT
This sequence comes from Oceanobacter sp., assembly GCA_002733645.1. GTDB lineage: Bacteria > Pseudomonadota > Gammaproteobacteria > Pseudomonadales > Oceanobacteraceae > Thalassolituus. The sequence goes on along the minus strand of NVWL01000022.1, from coordinate 39,628 downwards.
GATGAATGGGTTGGAAAATAGTGTTTGCTGTCACTGATGATTGATCAGTGACGGTAAAGCGTTTTAATCAGGTGCCAGCCAAACTGAGTTTTGATTGGGCCTTGAACTTTCAGTAGAGGACCTTTGAACACGGCTTCGTCGAACGCTTTGACCATATCGCCTTTGTCGAATTCGCCAAGTGAGCCGCCACTTTTGCCTGATGGACATGTCGAGTGTTTGCGCGCGAGCTTATCGAACTCTGTCCCTTTGTTCAGTTGCTCAAGCAGGTTTTCAGCTTCTTTTTGGGTGTTCACCAGAATGTGGCAAGCACATGCTCTTTTAGCGGCCATTGTTAGGGTCTCCGAGGCGTCGGTGTCAATTTGCGGTAGTATATCGTTTATCCTGATCGTTGAGGGAATTGTCTTGAGAATCCCCCCTCTAATCGTCGTACATAAATAAGTCAGAAGGTTGTGAACTGTGGATTTACTGATTGTTGTGGTCTTGTTTGGTGTGGGCTTGATGGTCTGGCCCTTGCTGCAGAAGCAGCAGAAGGCACGAGAGTGGGCTATGAGTTACTTACGTCGTCAGTGTGAACAAGATGGTTTGCAGTTACTGGATCAGACCGTGGAGCTCAGTTCAACAAAGATACGCTGGAACAAAGGCCGACCTTTGGCCGTGCGTACCTATGTTTTTGAATTTAGCGTCGACGGCGGTGATCGTTATCAAGGTTCATTGCAGCTGGCTGGGTATCGAACGCTATCGCTGCAACTGGACACTCACCGTTTTCAATGAAATACACGAACCCAATAGAGGTTTTTCATGGTAGAACATCAATCTCAACATAGTCGTTTTGTGCTTGAGCAAGACGGTAATGAATGCGTGTTAGATTATGAGCTTCACGGAACGTCAGTGAACTTTACGCACACGTATGTTCCTTTCCGTTTACGCGGGAAAGGCTTGGCCGAAGCGCTAGTGAAAGCCGCATTGGCTTGGGCTGACAAAGAAGGCTTAAAAAAAGAAGCCAGCTGCTGGTATGTAAAAAAATCTCTGTGACGTTTGATCACACTAAATATGAATAAACTCAATCATCCAGCGTAAAATTTTGTCGCTGTCGTTGGGTTGATCAATGCTAGCGAGTGCTTGGTCTAGCAGGTCTGATCCTACGTCATCACGGCGTCTTTCTAGTAATCGACAAAAATACTCTGGGGTAAATTCAGGGTGTCCCTGAAAGCTCAATACTTGGTCGCCAATATACCAAGCGGCGTATTCACAAAAGTCACTACTGGCTAAGACTTTTCCTTTGGGAGGTAAGCTCTCCACCTGATCTTTATGACTATAAATCAGCTGGTAAGCATTACTATCATCGTTAAGCCAAATCGGTAGATGCTTTATGTTAGTCATATGATTGCCCACTCCCCAACCTTTGTGGCTTTGGCTTGCATGGCCGCCAAGGCAATGCGCTAACATTTGATGGCCAAAACAGATGCCGAGTAATTTCGCTTTGTGGGTATACGCGTGTTTAATCCATTGTGCTAACGGCTCAAGCCAAGGTTCGTTGTCATACACGCCGGTTTTTGAACCGGTAATTAAATAGGCATCACATTCATCAAGATTGCTTGGAAATTCACCTTCCTGGATGCGGTAGTGACGAAACTCCAAATGTTTATCTAGGGCCGCGAGGTTTTTACGAACCATGCTGCCATAGGAAGCGTAATCATCAATTAAATCAGGATATAGAACGTCACTTTCCAGTAACCCAAGTATTGGCATAGCTCAATGAACTCCATTGGCAGGTGGTTGAGTTAGTTTAGCATCATAAGTTTTTTTTAAAGGGGTCAAAACATCTTCCACACCATGTATTCGAATCTCAAGCATAAGGGCCAGTAATTGCCCAAGACGCCCGCTCGGAAATTCTTTCTTTTGCATCCAAAGTAAGTACTCTTCAGGAATATCGCACAATCGGCGTCCTTGATATTTACCGAAGGGCATGGTCATTTGAACTAACGCGATGAGGTCTTCTTTTACAAACATTTTCGGTGTTCCAATTTTACAAATAATGTATTTTGGCCTGTTAAAATAACTATTGTCGCAATTTGACAGTCTCGTTCGTGAACGTGCTTTCAGACCATGAGAGCTTCTGGATATAGTCTACACTGATAGGAATGACGCTGTGGCTTAGATCAGTGCGGTGACACACATATGCGTTCAGACCGGTGTAGTCCGTTGAACATGACGGTAGGTGGAGTAGTTGCATGAAGGCGTTGTCGTCCGCGGCAGAAGGTAAGTATCAGCCAAGTGATGGCTGGAGAAGAGTACAAGAAGAAGCACAACGAGCTGGCACTCATAAAGGGGGGCGCTTTGGCGCGTCTGATTTACGCCTAGAAACCATTCTAGAGCGAACTATGCGTGTATTTCTTACAACACGTTCTGAGACTTTAGCCAGTGATATTGAAGGTGCATTACTGCAAATAGCACGTTTAATGAAAGCGTGTAGCGCAACCATGTTTATTGCGCCAGATCCGTCAACAAAGCGTCCTGAGATGCTGGTGAGCGTGTCGTTTAGCGATACAGACGGACTCAACAATCTTGCAGAAAATTTTTGGCAAGAATCAAACCGCGATATTACATCAACTTTCTCAGAAGAATATAAAGAGACCAATGCTGAAGGTGAACTTAGGAAGTTGCTGGGCGGTGTCCGTATGCTTCAAGTTCCGGTACTTGATAATGTTGGATGTATTGGTTATTTACTGATTACGCTACCATCAGGAATCCCTGAAACCTCTAGTCGTAAACTCGCTCAGCTGGGTACATTTGCTCAGCTGTGTTGTTTGATGCAAGAGCGCCTAAATGTGATGGCAGCGCTAGAAGATAGAGAAAAGTTATTACAACAAACGGAGCGCTTAGCCAAAATTGGGTCTTGGTATGACGATGTTGTAAAAGACAAGATTACAATTACTCCGCAAACCGCAGCTATTTTTGAACAAGATGAATCTCTTGGTATTGTGAGTTTGTCACAATACTTTGAATATATTCATCCGGGTGATATTGAGAAAGTTGCACAAACCCTGACTGAAAGCATGGCGGAAAGAAAACCATCTGACATGATTTATCGTGTGAGCTTACCTTCTGGTGCAGAGAAGGTGATTCATGGCCGTGCAGAAGTGATTGTGGATGGCGAGAATAAAGTCATCGCACGGGTCGGTTCTATTCAAGATATCACCGAGCAGCAAGCAAAAGAGAACCGTTTGCGCTTAGCCATGACGGTATTTGAATTCACCATGGAAGGGGTGGTCATTACCGATTCTGATTTTCGTATCGAAGCGGTTAATCCAGCATTCAGCACTATTACGGGATATTCTGAGCGTGAGGCCACGGCTCAGTTGATGGGGATGTTACGGTCAGAGCGTCATAACGACAGCTTTTTTGATCGTATGAGCCAGCAACTTCAAGACCGTGGTTACTGGCGCGGGGAAGTGTGGAATAAACGCAAAAATGGCCAAGTTTATCCGCAGTGGCAAACGATTACTGAAGTGCGTGATGATCAGCAAAGGCTCACTCATTATGTGGTGGTGTTTTCCGATATGTCACGGATGAAAGAGCATGAGCAACAGCTTAAGCACCTTTCTAATTACGACTCGCTCACCAATCTTCCTAATCGAACTTTATTACTCAGTCGACTCGAAGGTGCGATTAATGACGCCACGGTAAACAAACGCAAAGTAGGCGTTATTGCGATAGACCTTGATCACTTTAAGCATATTAATGACAGCCTTGGGCATCCTGCTGGTGATCGTTTATTGCAAGAGTTTGCACAGCGAATGCGTCAACGGCTACGTGACTCGGATACCGTTGCTCGTCAAGGTGGTGATGATTTTGTTGTGATTTTGGAGAACATTGCTAGTGATCAGCAAGTTGAAAATGTTGCCGAAATTATCATACAACTATTGAAAACCCCGTTTGATGTCGGGGTTGGGCAAGAGCTTCATATTACCGCTAGCCTAGGTATTACCATATTCCCCGAGCATGGCTCTGACGTTACGCAATTGTTAAGTAATGCGGATGTCGCTATGTATCAAGCGAAGCACAGTGGACGAAATAGTGTCGCGGTGTATAACAATGAAATGACGCAGGTCGTGTCGGATAGACTCGAACTGGGGAACCAGCTCAGAGTTGCGTTACAGGCCGATAATGAGCTGCGCCTGCATTATCAACCTCAAGTGTCTATTGAAACAGGCGACGTTGTTGGCGTTGAAGCGCTGATTCGCTGGTACAGAGACGACGGTGAAGTCATTCAACCTGGTCGCTTTTTGCCTGTTGCAGAAGACAACGGCTTGATGCCGGACCTAGACAGCTACGTACTTGGTAAGGCTTGCCGCCAGCTAGAACAATGGCAGAGTTCAGGTGTGAAGCCGATGATGTTGGCCGTCAATATTACCCAGCCGACATTTATGGCAGGAGGTTTAGTTGAGCGACTGACGCGCTTACTAAAGGAAACGGGTATTGATCCTACCTGGCTGGAGCTAGAAATTACGGAAGGCGCATTGTTGGAACCAAGCAGCCAAGTATTGGACACCTTAGCTGGATTGAAAAATCTAGGGGTTGCATTGGCCGTCGATGATTTTGGTACCGGTTATTCTTCACTGGCCTATTTGCATCGTTATCGTGTTGATAAGCTCAAAATCGATCGTGGGTTTGTGCAAAGTACGGACGTAGAAGATGAAGGTAAAGTCATTACGCGCACCATTATTCAAATGGCGAAAGGCCTAGGGCTGCAAGTACTGGCTGAAGGGGTAGAAACGGAAACGCAATTAGCGTTTTTGAAAGATAATGGTTGTGAAACTTATCAAGGTTTTTATTTCAGTCGACCGATACCCGTTGAAGAACTGGTGTTACCTCAATTATCCGCTTAGTCGTAAATCGACCTCTCTTAACGCTGCAAGTGCAAAGGGTTAAGAGAGGGCTGAGCGCTACGGCTTACTTAAATTACTCGTAAGTACAGAAGTAAGCGGTTTGGCCTGCCAGGCGCACCTGAAATTTCACGTTCGCTTCAATTTCAAATGAATCACCTTTCGCGAATGTCTGCCATTCGCTCTTGTCAGGAAGAAGGGCATCCATGCTGCCAGAAACAATCGTCATTACTTCTTTATGGCTTGTGCCAAATTCGTAATCACCCGGCTCCATCACGCCAATAGTTGCTGGCAGAGTGTCAGTTTGTAGGGCAATGGATTTTACTTTGCCGTCGAAATATTCATTTACAGTCAACATGATTACAGACCTGATTAATGTGTGGAGCGCGATTATAACCATCTAACAGTGCTTTTGCGTAGTGGTACCGGATCAGTCCTGTGTCTTAGTGTTCTCGTCATTAAATGAAATTTAAACGAGCGTTCTAACATCATTTCCTGTATACTTCGCGCCCTCTTAAATAGATACGTCGGGCTCAACCGTGTCAGCAGCGTTGTAACGTGAGCGTGGTTAGCGGAGTTCTAACCCTAACGGTAAGCCCCTCAACGTCTGCACACAGGTATAAAATATGAGCGATACGACCAGCACAGGCTTTGCGAGCTTGGGCCTACCTTTCCCTGTTCTTCGTGTTCTTGAAGAACTTGGCTACGAAACACCATCCGCGATTCAAGCACAAAGCATCCCGCCTTTATTAGAAGGCAACGACGTGTTGGGTATGGCCCAAACCGGTACGGGTAAAACCGCTGCGTTTGCATTGCCACTGCTTGTTCGTACTAATCCAGAGCTTCGTAGCCCACAAGTATTAGTGTTAGCACCCACGCGTGAGTTAGCACAACAGGTGGCTGAAGCAGCTAAAACGTACAGCCGTCACTTGCCGGGCATTAACGTATTGTCCGTGTACGGTGGTACTGACTTTACTGGCCAGTTACGTGAGCTGAAACGTGGGCCACAGTGGGTGGTGGGTACGCCGGGTCGTGTTATGGATCACCTTCGTCGTGGCACATTAAAGTTAGACGACATCAAAGCCGTGGTGCTTGATGAAGCCGATGAAATGCTCCGTATGGGTTTCATCGACGACGTTAACTGGATTCTTGAGCAAGCACCTTCTAAACGTCAGGTGGCACTCTTCTCTGCGACCATGCCGCGTGAAATTCAGCGTGTTGCTGAAACTCACCTGCACGATCCAATACAAGTAAAAATCGAAACCAAAACCACCACCAACGATAAAATTCGTCAGCGTTACTGGTTTGTTGGCGGCGTACACAAAAATGACGCCTTACTGCGTATGGCCGAAACTGAAGATTTCGATGCCATGATGGTGTTTGTTCGTACTAAACAAGCGACTGAAGAAGTCGCTGAGTATATGTCGAGCAATGGTTTCCGCTGTGCGCCTTTGAATGGTGATATTCCACAAGCACAACGTGAACGCGCAGTGGATCGTTTAAAGAAAGGCCAGCTAGATATTATTGTGGCAACGGATGTCGCGGCACGTGGTCTTGATGTTGAACGTATCAGCCACGTTATTAACTACGACATTCCACAAGATACCGAATCTTACGTACACCGTATTGGCCGTACTGGTCGTGCGGGCCGTACAGGTGACGCGATTGTGTTTGTTCGTGGTCGTGAAAAGCGTATGTTGCGTGATATTGAAAAAGCCACACGTCAAACCATCGAAGAGATGCAGTTGCCGTCAGCCAAAATGCTGAATGACAAGCGTCGTGATCGTTTCCGTGCTCGTATCGTAGACACCCTACATACTGAGAAAAATGCACTGTACCGTGAAATCATTGAAAGTATTCTGACAGAGCATCCAGTGGATGCCCTTGATGTGGCTGCTGCATGTGCGCGTATGGTTCAAGGCGACAAGTCATTATTCATCGATGAAAAAGCCGATGAGCGTGCGCAGCAACGTCAGAAGCGTGACAACGAACGCGATAATGAGCGTGAGCAACGCGGAGGCCGTGAAAAGCGCGAGCCACGTGATCGTAGCCGTGGCCGTAAAGCCATTCCCGATACAGCTCCGCTTCCACTAAAGGGGCAGCCTGATGTGCAAATGGCGCGTTACATGGTTGCGGTTGGGTATGAAGATGGCTTACGTCCGGGTAACTTAGTGGGCGCAGTTGCAAACGAAGCCGACCTCGAAAGTCGCTTTATTGGTCACATCGAAATTCTTGATAGCTACGCCATTGTGGATTTACCGTCAGGTATGCCAAGCGAAGTCATGAAGACCTTGAAAAAAGCACGTGTGTGCGGTCGTACTCTGGATATTAAAGAGTTCAACCCAAGCGCCATCCCTGAATCAAAAGGGGACAGTCGCCCACCTCGTCGCAATTCTGACAACGCGCGCAGAGACGGTGCTAAAAAGCCATTCCGCGGTAAGCGTGATGCGTCTGCGCCGAATCGTCCACGTAAAGACGGTTAATTCTTACTAGAATTAAAGGCAAAAAAAGGCCCCGGTAGTGTTGGTGATTAACCAACATTACCGAGGCAAGCCTGAACTGCTTCAATCTTTACTTAATACTTTACTGAACATCAGTGACTGATCATCCACGGTCGCATTGATGGAAACATCTTATTTCCTTCTGCCGTATACATCAGATTACTGACACGCTTTTTAGGTGCACAACCGCACTTATTACGATTGTCGTGTTGATGTCGCGCTTCCTTTTCTTTCTCCCGTTCATGAAATTGGCCACTGGTCATAAACTCCGGCGCGTGTTGTGATTTTTCATTACGCTCCATTGCTTCCTTTTTCTCTTTAATCATTTGCGCAATGGCGGGCGGAATAAGCACAATGCGCGAAGACATCGTTTGACACTGCGGGCAGAAACTCGGTTTTTCGTGATCGGCCATAGCGGCTAGCTCTTGAAAAACACCGTGCTCAGGGCACTTATAATCGTACAAAGGCATAGGCTGCTCCTTACTCTAAATCGGGCGCTTTAGGAATATCGATACTGCCATCCAAGTGTTTGATTGGCCCATCGGCATTTGGCTTGATATCGAAGTCGAAGATATCCGTAGGTAGCCACAAGGTTGCACAGGAGTTGGGTACATCCACGACACCACTGATGTGGCCCTGCACTGGCGCACAACCAATAATGGCGTAGCCTTGTGCCTCACTGAAGCCAAACTGAGTCATATAGTTAATGGCGTTATGACAGGCCTGACGATAGGCAATACTGGTATCTAAGAAGTGTTGTTTACCGTCTTCATCGACTGAAATACCTTCAAAAATAAGGTAATCGTCGTACTTAGGCACCATAGGGCTTGGTTTGAAAATAGGATTTTTAATCTGATATTTAGCCATGCCGTCTTTAATTAGATTCACGCGCATATGAATCCAACCAGCCATTTCGATGGCGCCACAGAAGGTAATTTCACCATCCCCTTGGCTGAAGTGTAAATCGCCCACTGATAAGCCAGCCTCGTCAACGTAGACCGGGAAGTACACCTTCGCACCACGGGTTAAATCTTTAATGTCACAGTTACCACCATGTTCTCGCGGTGGCACGGTACGTGCGCCAGTGGCCGCGGCTTGGTCTTTCTCATCACCTTTCATGCGACCCATGTGAGCGGTCGGAGCATAAGGCAAACATGCTAATGTAGGAACACGATCTGGATCGGTATCAAATAACTCAGTTTCACGTTTGTTCCACATATCAAGCATGTCTTTTGAGGGTAAACACCCAATCAATCCTGGGTGCAAAATACCCGCAAATTCAACGCCGGGAACGTGTCGGGATTTGGTATACATACCATTAAAATCCCAGATTGATTTTTGTGCTTCAGGGAAACGATTATCTAAAAAGCCGCCGCCATTCTTTTTCGAGAAAAAGCCGTTAAAGCCCCATTGTTGTTCAGTGAAGGCACCAATATCGAGAATATCTACTTCAAGCAGATCGCCTGGTTGTGCGCCTTCAACAGCGATAGGGCCAGATAAAAAATGCACCTGTGACAAATCAACATCACGGACGTCGGATGCGTCGTCATCGTTTTTAATCTGACCGCCGGTCCAATCAAAACACTCAACAATAAAGTCATCACCGGGCTTAACTTTGGCAACCATGGGAATATCAGGGTGCCAACGATTGTGCACGTTGTCGTGATCATAAGCGGATTTACTGAGGTCAATTTTAATAATGGTATCAGCCATTGTATTTCTCCTAGATCGTCGTTATTTATGCAGGTTTAAAATTTATACAGAAAGATATTTTGAAATAGTTTCCTGATCGGCTTCTGCCACAGGCACATCCAATACTATTTTTCCTTTTTCAATCACTAAAATTCGGTCGGCGACATCCAGCGCAAAGCTCAGTACTTGCTCTGATACCATGATGGATAATCCACGCTTGTCTCGAATTTTTTTCAGTGTTCTCGCCATTTCTTTAATAATGCTTGGTTGAATACCTTCCGTCGGTTCATCCAGTAATAGAACACTTGGCTCACTCGCCAGTGCTCGTGCAATAGCAAGCTGCTGTTGTTGACCACCGGATAAGTTGCCACCTCGGCGGTCTTTCATTTCATCCAATACAGGAAATAATTCATACAAGTCGCTCGGGATAACTTTTTTTCCGGTACTGGTTAAGCCAGTTTCAATATTTTCTTTGACCGTCATGGTTGAAAAAATCATGCGTCCTTGAGGAACAAAACCCACGCCAGCGGCAACACGCTCAAAGCTTTTCAGCGGCGTTAGCTCTTTATTTTTTAACGTAACGCTGCCGCCTTGGCTGGGAATCATGCCGATGAGAGACTTCATTAATGTTGTTTTTCCCATACCATTACGACCCAGTACCGCAATGATCTCATTCGGGTTTAATGTTAAATTCATGTCGCCAATAATGGTGCTTTGGCCATAGGCAACGGAATAATCAGATATCTGCAACATCGTGTTTTCACCTGTGTAATTGGCAATTAGTGACCAAGGTAAACTTCAATAACTTTCGGGTCAGATTGCACACGCTCCATTGACCCCTCTGAAAGTACCTTGCCTTGATGTAAGACCGTCACGCGGTCAGCGATTTCAGCCACAAATTGCATATCGTGCTCAATCACCAATACGGAGCGATCTTTGGTGATGCGATGCAGCAGGTCGGCGGTTTGTTTACGCTCTGACACCGACATACCAGCGACGGGTTCATCAAGCATCAGAAGTTCTGGGTCTTGAATCAGCAACATGCCAATTTCTAACCACTGTTTTTGCCCGTGAGATAGGAGATCAGCGGACATACCTAACTTGTCGCCAAGGAAAATCATGGCGGCAATTTCACTGATTTTTTCGATGACTTCTTTGTCTCGCTTGAAGAAAAGGGCGCCAAACACACTGTGGCCACGCGGGAAAGACAGCTCCAAATTTTCAAACACCGTTAAATCTTCATAGATAGAAGGGTTTTGAAATTTACGCCCGACACCGGTATGAACGATTTGGTGTTCTTTCATTTTTGTGAGTTCTTTGCCTTTAAACTTAATCGAACCTTCGGTCGCTGCCGTGCGACCGCAAATCAAGTCTAGAACCGTTGTTTTTCCTGCACCGTTAGGCCCGATAATCACGCGGATTTCATTTTCTTCGACATAGAAAGAAAGATCGTTGACCGCTTTAAAACCATCAAAAGATACGGTCAAACCTTCAACACTTAATACGAAGTCTTTGCCTATATTTTTAGTCGTCTCAAGCATGAGTCTTTTCCTCTTCAGGATTAGCGAGCGCGGGGTTGTCGTCTTTTTTCTTTGGGTCTTCTTTTTCGTAGCCTTTCTTTTTAGAGATCAGACGCGGCTCTATATAGGTTTGGTAAATACCTGCTAAGCCATTCGGGAAGGCCATAACCACACCAATAAATAAGGCGCCCATGGCAAATAACCACAGTTCAGGGAAGGATTCAGAGAAACTGGTTTTCGCGAAATTAACTAATAAGGTGCCGTACACCGCGCCCAGAATAGAAAGGCGGCCACCTAAAGCGCAGAAGATCACCATTTCGATGGATGGCACGATGCCAACAAAGGAAGGCGACATGAAACCGACTTGTAAGGTGAACATGGCGCCACCAATAGCCGAAATCATCGCAGCTAAACAAAAGACAAAAATCTTGAAGTTGGATACGTCGTAACCCGAGAAGCGAACACGATCTTCACGTTCTCGCATCGCCACCAGTAAACGTCCAAGCTTACTTTTCACCACAAACCCAGCAATGAAAATACAAGCAAACAGCAGAACGACATTAACGTAATACAGTACATATTTGGCACTGTCCGTACGAATGTCCCAGCCATTTAATGTCCGTAAATCGGTAATACCATTCACACCACCGGTATACCCTTGCTGGCCAATAATTAAGATGGTCAGAATTGCGGCGATGGCTTGAGTAATAATGGCGAAGTAAACACCACCCACACGGCGTTTAAACATAGCAACGGCAATGATAAAGGCGAAGAGTGCAGGTACAACAAGAACGGCAACCAAGGTAAAACCAAAGCTGTGGAAAGGTTCCCAAAACCATGGCAGTTCGGTGATTTGGTTCCAATCCATAAAGTCTGGAATACCGGGCGTCGATTGAATTTGAGTATTTTCAGGTGACGATGCTTCTAATTTTAGGAACATCGCCATGCAGTAACCACCTAAACCAAAAAACACACCTTGGCCCAAACTTAAGATGCCACCATAGCCCCAGCAAAGTACTAAACCCAACGCAACAAATGCGTAGGTAAGGTATTTTCCTACTAAGTTGAGTCGAAAAATATCCATTGATAGTGGCAAGACTACTGCTAACAATAGAGCCAAAATAATCATATGGCTGTATCGGTTACGTGCGATAAATTCAGTAATATTATTCATTTAAATAGCCTCCTAGCGACGAATTTTCAGAGTGAAGAGGCCCTCAGGACGTAGCATTAGAATGCCAACTACCGTGAGCAAGGTAAGTACTTTTGCCATCGAGCCACTTAAGAAAAATTCCATGGTCGATTGCGCTTGAGAAATGGTAAATGCGGATGCCACGGTGCCGAGTAGGCTGGCTGCACCACCAAATACAACAACAAGGAAGGTATCAACGATATAAAGCTGGCCTGATGTTGGGCCGGTCGAGCCAATCATAGTGAAGGCTGATCCTGCGATACCGGCGATACCACAGCCTAGAGCAAAGGTGAGCCGGTCGACTTTTTCAGTGTTAATGCCTACGGCGGCGGCCATCGGTCGATTTTGTACAACAGCGCGGGTTTGTTTACCTAAGCGAGAGCGTTGCATCATTATCGCGACACCGATGGTAATGACGACGGTCAAAATCATCACAAAAATACCGTTAATCGGAATTTCAATCATGTCAGTTAATTGCACTGATCCCATTAACCAGTCAGGTAATACAACACCCACTTCACGCGCACCAAATACGGTACGGTAGGTTTGCTGCATAATTAAGCTTAAGCCCCACGTGGCTAATAAAGTATCCAGAGGGCGTTTATAAAGGTGGCGAATCATCGCCCATTCGACAAAAGCCCCTAAGGCCCCTGCGACAAAGAAGGCGAGCACCATCGCAATTAAAAAGTAACTGTTATAGAGGCTTTCGGGCATGTAATCCGCAAACAAATGCGAAACCAGATAAGTAACGTAGGCACCAAGAATCATAAATTCGCCGTGGGCCATATTAATCACGCCCATCTGGCCAAAAATAATGGCGAGGCCTAGTGCCATAAGAACGAAAACAGAAAATAAAATGAGACCAGCAAACCCTTGCATTGCAAAAATAGAGGTCAGCTCGGAGGCGGTATATTCAGCGAACATGATTGTTCTCCCAGTGAAAAAAATAAAAGAGGTTGCAGCTCTGGCATTTGCTCGTTGGCTAATGATTTGCCTTGAGTGCCAGAGCCGCGTCCGGTCTTACTGGTAACCGGCTGGGAATGGGTTAGGTTCGATCAGTTCAGGACTTTCGTAAACAACCTTGTATTGACCATCTAGCTGCGCATGACCAACACGTGTCTTAGACCACAAGTGATGATTCTCATGCACTTTCACATAACCTTCTGGTGCGGCTGTGATTTCAATACCGGGTAAGGTTTCTTTCAGTTTGTCGATATCGAAGGAACCTGCTTTCTCAACGGCGGCTTTCCAGATCCAAGGGCCCAAGTAAGCGGCCTGAGTAACATCACCGATAACAATGTCATCACCCCAGCGCTCTTTAAATGCTTTAACAAAAGCTTGGTTGTTTTCGTTAGGCAGGCTTTGGAAGTACTTCATTGATGCGTAAATGCCTTCAATGTTTTCACCACCAATACCTAAGATTTCATCTTCTGTTACTGAGATGGTTAGGAATAAAGGCTTTTCTTTCCCCATATCAATCCCGGCGGCTTTCAGCTGTTTGTAGAAAGCAACGTTGGAGCCACCCACTACCGAGATAAAGACCACATCCGGTTTTTTCAGTTTGATTTTATTGATTACAGAGTTGAATTGAGTGTGACCCAGTGGGTAGTACTCTTCGCCCACGGTTTTAAGACCTAGCTTCTCAATGTGCTTGCGCGCAATTTTGTTTGAGGTACGTGGCCAAATGTAATCTGAACCAAGTAAAAAGAAAGATTTAGCCCCTTTGGTTTTCGAGGCCCAGTCAATACCTTCGAGGATTTGCTGAGTGGCTTCTTGGCCGGTATACACAACGTTTGGAGACTGCTCTAAGCCTTCATAAAATGTTGGGTAGAACAACATGCCATTGTATTGTTCCATAACAGGCAATACCGCTTTACGAGATGCTGATGTCCAGCAGCCCATAATGGCGGCGACATTGTCACTGACGAGCAGTTTTTTTGCTTTTTCCGCAAACGTTGGCCAGTCACTGGCACCATCTTCCTGAATGTATTCGATCTGACGACCCAAGACACCGCCCATGGCGTTGATTTGCTCAATAGCCAGCTTTTCTGCCTGAACCGAGCCTGTTTCACTGATGGCCATTGTGCCGGTAACGGAATGCAGAATCCCGACGGTGACAGTATCGTCGGTTACCGCTAAGCCGGTAGTATTCACGCCATCTGCTGCATATGCAGGCAAGCTAGTGTGTGCGAGGGCAATAGCCGCCGGAATAGCGAGTAAGCCTTTGAGTAAAGAGCGGCGATTGCTTCTCAGCAGTCCTTCCGCCTTACGGTTTGAAGTTGGAGTTGAACGCATAATCGAGCCTCTTGAGTGGTTAATTCTTACCTTGGCTAGATTGCGTCATTGGAAGACTGACGAACATTCGTCGTATGCCATACCTGACTACGTCATTTGACGCATATGATTTGGCATGAGATGTGATTAGTGTCTTTTGATCTTATAAATGCTGGACATGGATCAGTCTGCGCTTGCAGGCTGGAAGCCCTAATGAATATTCTGCTAAGTATCCCTGCAAGGTACTGGCCTTAGGGAATGTTAAAACATGTCCGAACCTGAAATGACCAGTCGCCGAAGTTACAATCGGTGGGTGGCAAACCAAACGCTGGAAGATTTTGCGCTGCGCTTTACCGCAAAAAGCGCAAGACGTTGGTCAGCGGCGAAAGTGTCCAATACCGCGCTGGGGGCAATTTCCTTTTTAGCGTTGGAAGCGATTGGTGCAGCCATCACGCTCATGTATGGTTTTGATGCTGCAATAGCTGCTGTGATGGTGGTGTCAGCGATTATTTTCCTGACGGCCATACCAATCAGCTATTACGCCGCTCGGTACGGTTTAGACATTGATCTACTCAGCCGTGGGGCAGGGTTTGGTTATATCGGCTCGACCATAACTTCACTTATTTATGCGTCCTTCACGTTCATCTTTTTCGCCTTAGAAGCCGCGATTATGGCATCAGCGATGAAGATCCTGTTTGATATCCCGGTGTGGCTTGGCTATCTCATTAGCGCACTCATGGTTATCCCTCTAGTGACACATGGAATCACTGCGATTAGTCGATTTCAATTGTGGACTCAGCCATTTTGGTTACTCCTTCAGGTACTCCCCTTTATTTTTATACTCTGGCATGAGTGGTCGTCGTTACAGGAGTGGCTTGCTTACTACCCGACTGAGGGCGTACCGACGACTGACCTAGAAGGTGGCATGGGTGAGGCAGAAAGTTTCAACTTGATCTTTTTTGGTGCGGCCTCTGCCGTTGTTTTCTCATTAATTGCACAAATTGGCGAGCAGGTCGATTTTTTGCGATTTTTACCGGAGCCAAAAAAGAACCAAAAATTACGCTGGTGGCTGGCATTGCTCGGGGCAGGGCCAGGGTGGATTATTGTTGGTGCTTTAAAAATTCTAGCAGGTTCATTTTTAGCTGTCTTGGCGTTAAATCATGGCTTGAGTGCTATGGAAGCCAGCGATCCGACACAAATGTACATTGTTGCTTTTGGGTATTTAACCGACTCGCCGCTGGCTGTGTTGGCCCTCACGGGGCTTTTTGTGGTGCTGTGCCAAACCAAAATTAACGTCACGAATGCTTATGCCGGCTCTATTGCGTGGTCGAACTTCTTCTCCCGCTTAACCCATAGCCACCCGGGTAGGGTGGTGTGGTTATTTTTCAATGTCGGTATTGCTTTGCTGCTGATGGCCTTAGGTGTCTATGAATCGTTAGAACATATATTGGGTATTTATTCGAACGTGGCCGTGGCATGGGTTGGAGCACTTGTTGCCGACTTGGTCGTGAATAAACCGTTAGGGTTAAGCCCACGTCATATCGAATTTAAACGCGCTTATTTATACGATATAAACCCGGTAGGTTTTGGCTCTATGCTGCTGGCCTCACTGATTGGAATTTTGGCTTATGTCGGCATGTGGGGAGAACTATTTAAAGCGCTGTCGCCGTATATTGCATTAATGACCGCGTTTGTGGCAGCGCCTATCATTGCCTTAATTACACGCGGAAAATATTACCTTGCTCGAGAGGTAATTCCACTTGTTCCAGCCAGCGCTGAACTGACATGTGTGGTGTGTGAAAACACCTTTGATCGGGAAGACATTGCTTCTTGCCCGGCGTATGGCGGTCATATTTGCTCTTTGTGTTGCACCCTTGAATCCCGCTGCCATGATAAGTGCAAAGAAAAATCGCGCCTTAGTGAGCAAATGCAAACCCTACTTGAAGCGGTATTGCCCTCGTGGTTAACCGAGCAAATGAACCCTAGATTTATGCAGTTTTCTGGGCTGCTCGCCATGATGGGAGCCTTAGTCGGGGTTGTATTTTGGCTGGTGTATTTACAAGTCCCAGAGGCAGATGCAGGCCGTGTTCTTTTAGGGGCTACTCTTGTTCAAGTGTACGTACTGTTATTAATCATTGTGGGAGTGTTAATTTGGCTGTTTGTACTCGCCAATGAAAGCCGCCAAATTGCGCTTGATGAAGCGACTCGTCAGACTGATTTGCTAATTCAAGAAATTGCCGCTCATGAAAAAACTGATAACGAATTACAGCAAGCCAAGGAATTAGCAGAGGCCGCTAACCAAGCCAAAAGTCGCTATCTTGGAGGCATCAGCCATGAACTTAGAAGCCCATTAAATTCGATTTTGGGGTATGCGCAACTGCTGGAAAAAGATAAAGACTTAAGTGCTACTCAGTTGAATAAAGTGGGATTAGTTCGCCGCAGTGGTGATCACCTCGCGGACTTAATTGAAGGCCTACTGGATATATCTCGCATCGAAGCCGGGCGCTTAGAGATTCGACGTGACCAAGTGTTGATAAGCGTTTTGTTGCAAGAGTTAGTGGAAATGTTCCGGCTGCAAGCAGAAAGCAAAGGCATTCAATTTCACTATCATCCTTGCTCATACATGCCTGAAGTGGTTGCGACGGATGAAAAGCACTTGCGCCAAATTTTAATCAACCTACTTTCTAACGCGGTGAAGTTCACGAGTGACGGCAGCGTGTCATTGTCGGTTCGATATCGTAGCCAAGTGGCTGAATTTTATATTGATGATACTGGACCTGGTATAACTGAGAATGAAAAAACTCGAATTTTCCAGCCGTTTGAACGTATTCGTAAACCCGGGATTCCGCAAATGCCCGGTACTGGGCTTGGTCTAACCATCAGTCAACTACTGGCGGACATCATGGGCGGCGACATTACGCTCAAAAGCCAACCTCAGAAAGGTAGCCAATTTCGATTAGCTTTAATGTTATCTAGCGTGACTGGAAAGCAGTATGTGCCAGCTCCAGTGCGCCAGCCGGTCGCTTATCAAGGTGACCCCTGTACTGTGATGGTGGTTGATGATAACCCCTCCCATCGAGGGTTAGTGAGTGAAATTCTGGTGCCGTTAGGCTTTATTGTGTTAGAAGCGACAGATGGGTTTGACTGTTTAGAATCATTAGCAGATACACAGGTGGATGCTTTTTTACTCGATATTTCCATGCCAGAGATGACCGGCTGGGAACTATTAAAGCGCTTGCGTAATCAGGGCATTATTGCCCCAGTAATTATGGTGTCAGCGGATGCAGAAGACCGACAATCGGCGGCGACTCAAGGAGGAATAAAAGAAGCAGAAGAGCGCTTAAATGATGATTATTTAATTAAGCCAATTCGTGATACTGCCTTACTCGACAAGCTTGGAAAAGCATTGGGGTTAACTTGGCTATATGCCGTTAATCACGTTTCTGGTTTTTCTGTTGAGCATAGTCATGGACAAAAAAATCCCGACATTAAAGCGAGTGAAGCGCGAGAGATGATTTCCTTGTCAGAACTTGGGTATGTTGCCGGGGTTGAGCACGTCTTACAGCGTATGACACAGCGTGGAGCAGATTCGTCAATGGTTAGTTTATTAAATCAGCACCTCAAAAATTATCAGTTCAATCACATAATAGCCATCAGTAAAAAGGTACTCAGTTATGAACAATCCTGAGCACAAACCATCCAGCGGTGGTGTGATTTTAATTGCAGACGATACGGCTGAAAGTCTAAGTATGTTGAATGAAGCCTTGGCAGGGGCGGGCTATACGGTACTGGTGGCGATGGATGGTCAGCAAGCACTAAA
Source organism: Oceanobacter sp. (assembly GCA_002733645.1). GTDB lineage: Bacteria > Pseudomonadota > Gammaproteobacteria > Pseudomonadales > Oceanobacteraceae > Thalassolituus. The sequence goes on along the minus strand of NVWL01000022.1, from coordinate 21,743 downwards.
CATCGCTTCACGAATGACACCAGATTTAATTCTACTGGATGCCATCATGCCGAATTTAGACGGATTTGAAACGTGTAAAGCATTAAAGAAAGATCCAGAACTTGAAGATATCCCAGTGATTTTCATGACAGGGCTAAGCGAGAGTGATGACGTGGTTCGTGGTCTAGAGTGTGGTGGGGTGGATTACTTAACCAAACCCGTGAACTTATATGAGTTGTTGGCGCGAGTACATGTGCATTTGAATAATGCTCGAAAAGCACAAAGTGCTCGCAGTGCATTGAATGAAATGGGGCAACCTGCGTTTGCGTGCAATATTAATGGTGTACTGCTTTGGACGACCGAATGCGCGCGCTCTTTATTGCTTCAAGCGGGCAGCAGTGAAGAGCAATTGCAAATGGCATTACCAACGCAATTAAATGATTGGTTGGCACGGAGCCCAGAACGCCATGCGCAAACACGCTTGAGTCTAGGTCAACGACTCATGCAGGTACGTTTTTTAGGGCGACCAGCCCCGGACGAATTTTTATTACGCTTAGTGGATGATGATGAACTGTCATTAAGACATGCGCTGCGCCAGCAATTTTTGTTAACCGAAAGGGAAGCAGAAGTCTTGTTGTGGTTGTCGCGAGGAAAAACCAACCAAGAAATAGGGCAAATCTTGTCAATGAGCCCACGTACGGTGAATAAACATTTAGAGCAAGTGTTTCGTAAGCTGAGTGTTGAGAATAGAACCGCGGCTGCCGCTGTGAGTTTAGGGTATTTGTCGACGATATAATGTTGTTACCATGCCTTAATATCTTGCAATAACACATCACAGAATGTTGCCATTTTTTCAGGGCCTTGATTTTTACGAATTGCCAATATTAGTCGCAACTGCGCAGCTACAAAATAACTTAAGGTATCCGGGTTATCGTGCGCTGTAATGTCGCCACTGTTAATGCCTTCGTTTAAGCGGTTAGCTATCAATAATTTTTGTTCTTCAAGCGCCTCTTTAATTATTTGCATTGTTTCTGGGCGAATTGGGGAGTCTGATTCTAAGCTATTAAAAATTAGGCAGCCGTTTTTCGCCCTTGGATCTTTCAGCTTGTCTTTAAACTGCGCGAAGTAAGCAATGAGCGCAGGCTTACCATTCCCCACTCTGAGCGGCTCTAGCATATGGCGGAATACCAACTCAGTGTAACGTTCTAATGTTTGATTGAAGATGGCTTCTTTGTTGCCAAATTCTTCATACAAACTGTAACGATTAACTCCAGTGCCTTTTACTACTTGCTCCATCGATAAATTAATAAAGCCATTAGCCCAGAATAACATCATGGCTTTATGCAGTGTTTTATCAGGATCAAATTGTCTGGTGCGAACCATCTCTGTATTCCTTTCAGTAAATGCCACGATTAAAAAAGCTTGCCCCGTTGGCTTACCTCGGATAAGTTATTTCAGAATAGCCGTTCTGAAACGGCTGAGCAACTAAAATACTTCCTCCAATACAGTGATAGGTCGCTTTATGAAACTCTATGATAATGCTCACGCTCCAAACCCTCGCCGTGTTCGTATGGTACTTGCAGAAAAAGCGATTGAATATGAGCGTGAAATTCTAGACTTAGGCGCAGGTGATAACCTAACAACGGATTTTTGCAGTAAAAACCCAACCGCCAAAGTACCTGTTTTGGAGCTGGACGATGGTTTGTGCCTTGCTGAAACCGGGGCGATTTGTCGCTTTCTTGATGAATCTTACCCGCAGCCGTTGTTGTACGGTTCCGGTGTGAAAGAGCGTGCCAAAATTGATATGTGGGATCACCGCATGGAATTGGGACTGATGATTTACGCGGCGATGGGGTTTCAGCATACCAGTGGCTTCTTTAAAGATCGTATGACACCGGTTGAAGCGTGGGGGCTTGAATGCATCAAGAACTTCCATGCGACATTGCCAGTACTTGAAGCTCAACTTAGCAACAATGAATGGATAGCCGGTGACGAGTTTACCATCGCCGATATCACTGCGGTATGTGCCATTGATTTTGCTCGTGTTCTTAAAGTGCGAGTTGGGGATGAGTATCCGAATATTCAACGTTGGCATGCGGCCATGAAACAGCGTCCTTCTTACGCTGCATAAGGTTATGAACTGATACCAGTAAATATCGGACGTTCGGCCCAGAAAAGCGCGAAGCAGGGGGGGGGCCGTCCGCCCGGGCACCAAAGAGGGCAGCAGTAATGAGGATAAAGTTGGAGCCTGCCCACAAGCTTGGCTAAGTCGTTATAAGCCATAAACAACACCGATAACAAAGGACTTTTACAAACACGGCTGCCCATAGTTTAAAGTGACAATGCGTGATTCCTAGCTGCTTAATTTATTTAAAGCTCAGCTCTTAAATTCAGTTCTCAAACTCAAGTCCCTGTAGGGGCTCTACCTCCGGCCCCATGTAAGGAGTGGCTTTGCTCTAAAGGCCTCGGAATCACTTAATTGCTTAGTTCCGCACGCACGCTGATGAAAGGAAAACCCGAACATCCGCATTTCAAAGCAAACGGTGCTAATTTTAAAGCAATAGGATTTAAGGGCATGAAATCTCAAATCAGGGATTTGATCTGAAAAGCGGTATAGCCGCGATCAGGGTTTAGTGCCTCTGGAGTCGCCTAAGTAACCGATAATATGTTTGGTCCTAGTCTGTAAGGGGATAACTCCCCTTGGGATAAATTGGGTCTAGATATTAAAAACGCTGCTTGTTGGTTGCGCCAATAGTGCTCATTATTGGTGGTTTTTGCGTTTAATCATCATTAATCAATATGGATTGGTAGTCTTTACTGCAATAGTTCGTTGCGATTCCCCTAGTTTTTTAACGATATTTTTAAGTGCACACTGTGTTTAAACCTGAGTAAAGTAATCAAGTATCAATCTTCGGAGTAGTGGATATGAGTAAGTTTGTAATTGTAAGCGCCAGTCACCGCGCGGATTCACAAAGTCGTCGCCTGTCAGATGAATTGAATGCACGCTACTTTGACTCAAAGGCTGAGATCGTAGATTTGTATGCGTTGGATTTACCCGTATGGAATGGTGAACACCCCGTAACAGATGAGATCAAAGCCATGCAAGACACGTTGGCTGCGGCGGATGGATTTGTTTTTGTTGTTCCTGAGTGGCACGGCATGGCACCAGCGGGTGTGAAAAATCTATTTTTGTGGTGTAACTTCCCACTGTTCGCGCACAAGCCAGCTTTGATGGTGGCAGTGTCTGGTTCTGTTGGTGGCGCTTTTGTAGTAGCGGAGCTACGAAGCAGTAGCTACAAAAATTCGCGTTTATTGTGGTTGCCTGAGCATTTGATTTTGCGTGATGCGAGCAATCTTTGGCAGGGCAATAATTCGGAATCGGATCAGTATTTAGATCAACGTGCTGCTTACGCGGTTGACCATTTAAAGATCTATACTGAGGTGCTGGCACCTAAGCGAGCGGCGTTAACCGCCGGTTTAAAAGAGTATCCTAACGGGATGTCGTGAGTGACTCTCGACGGCTAATAAGTTGTAACTTGCCTTGAATCAAGGTCCCCTGCATTAAACGCCACGCTAATATTTAGCGTGGCGTTTCAGCACATTTCTTATACTTCTATCACTCCTCCCCTTGCGAAGTATCGCTAACTCAATGTTTTCAGCGATTTTTTGAATCTTCACCCGCTGTCGTCACTTTGCGATTGACGACAGGTCTCTCGAAAAAGCAGTTTATACACCAAGATGCCCTATTCGTTTTGGGCATCCGGACGACTTATGTCCGAATATAACCTTCTCATGCCATTTTATCATTGTAGGATTGCCCTACAATCAAACACTTTGACGTGAGAAGAAGAATGTTCGGTCTCTTTAAACCTGCCAAACCGCATATGTTGACTATTGAAGGCGTTGGCGAATTTGTCGTAAATCCAAAAGAAACGATTCTTACTGCGGCATTGCGCCAAGGGGTTCGTTTCCCACACAGTTGCAAAGTGGGTGGATGTGCGACCTGTAAATGCCAGCTGAAAGACGGCAAGGTGAAAGAACTTACCGCCGCGGCATTTATTCTGAGTGCCGAAGATCTGCAACAAGGGTATGTCTTAGGCTGTCAGTCACAATTGAAATCTGATGCTGTTATTCGTGTTGATTCACTGTCCGACAGTGAACGCGCTGCTAAATTGCTGGATGGCAAGATTGTCGCTAAAGAAAGCATGACCCACGACATCACTAAACTCACGATCGAACTCAGCGCCCCCACGGATTATCTGCCGGGACAATACGCATTAGTCGCGACCCCTGCGATTACCTCAGGCCCTCGCAGTTATTCATACGCGACTCCTATGAAGGACAATAAAGTGAGCTTCTTTATTCGTCATGTGCCGGGTGGCGAAATGTCGGGCTGGGCTAACGAGAGTGCAACTATTGGTGATGCCGTCACGATCGATGGCCCGCATGGCGATTTTTATTTGCGTCAGGGCGAGGGAGATATTCTAATGATTGCTGGTGGTAGTGGCATCGCACCAATTCTCGCCATGCTAGAAGATGCCTTGCAGTTTAAAACTAGCCGCAACGTGATCTTCTTATTTGGCGCACGTACCCAGGCTGATTTATGCGCCTTGGATCAGATTAAACAAATTGAGCAAAACTGGTCTGGTACTTTCCGTTTTATTCCTGTGTTGTCTGAAGAACCAGATGGCAGCGAGTGGCAGGGGCAGCGAGGTTTTGTTACTGAGTTAATTCCGGAGATGGCCGCAAACTCGACGCAAACCTACATGTGTGGGCCACCGCCTATGTTGGATGCGGCTGAAGCAGTTTTGAACGAACTTAATTTAAGTCCAGATGGGATTTTTTGTGATCGATTTTTGGATCGATCTTCAATTATTTAAATCTCGCTAGATAACACACTAAAGCTGAAAAGCATAAAATATAAAAGTATAGGATTTCATTATGTTTCATTATCTGAAGTACTTCTTGTTCCACATTATGGGGTTATTAGCCGTTGTGGCTATGTACCTTGGCAGCGATTGGCTTATCTATGGTTTGGTCGGTATTTTAAGCACTTATGTCGTGCTAGATGCGATTTTGGGTGACGACACCACCATCCCGGAATTCAAGCATCCAGCGATCTTGACGGTACAACTGTGGATGGCTCTGCCTCTGCTTTCTTTGATCGTGTTTTCGTTCTTATGGCAAGTAAGCCCAGGTGATATAATGGGCATTGGTGAATTTTTAACGTCATTGACTGGCTATGACGTACTTGCAGCTAAAGCAGAAAGTAGTATTTGGTCGACACTATGTGCTGTGTTAATGACTGGTCTGATGATCGGCTTAATAGGCACTATTACAGGGCATGAATTAACACACCGTACATGGGACCCTGTGTCTATGATTATTGGCCGTTGGTTACTTTCTTTTAGTTTTGATGTAGCCTTTGCCGTTGAACATGTATATGGACACCACCGTTACGTTAGTACTACTAATGATCCTGCAACAGCACCGCGCGGTCGTAATGTGTACTTTCATGTTCTTAGCTCTACTTTGATGGGCAATATCAGTGCATTAGAACTTGAAGCTGAACGTTTACGTAAAACAGGACATAGCGTTATTTCAATTTATAATTCAGTACTTCGTGGCTATTTAATGAGTGCATTTATTGTTGCATTAGCATTTTTAGCTGGAGGTCTAGAGACCATGCTCCTGTTTATCGTAGCGGGTATATTCGGTAAGTCATTACTCGAAATCGTAAACTACATGGAGCACTACGGAATGGTACGTAACCCTGATACTACTCCAGTACAGCCTCGCCACTCTTGGAATACAAATAAGCGCTTTAGCTCGTGGACAATGTTTAATCTTACTCGTCATTCGCACCACCACGCCCATGGCGATGTGCCTTATCAAGATTTGCGCCCGTATCCGGAAGCACCGATGATGATTAATGGTTATCTAACTACTATGATTGTCACACTGATTCCGCCGCTTTGGCACAAGCTGATGACGCCAAAAGTATTAGAGTGGGATGAAAAATATGCCAGTGAAGAAGAGAAAAAACTCGCGGCTGAAGCTAATCAAAAAAGTGGAATACCAGCTCTAATGAAGCACGTTTAATGTTTTAGTTTTGAGTTGTATCATAAGCCGGTATGGGAAACCTACCGGCTTTTTTTAATTGCATCCCATCGTGCTGGCCCTTAGCATTCAAGTTTGTTTTATCAGCGAGCACGCCTAGTGACGACCCAACTCACACCTGAACAACAAGCCGTTGTTCAACATCAGCGTGGCCATGCGCGTGTGATTGCGGTTGCGGGGGCTGGAAAAACATCGACCCTAACGCATTTTTTGCTCGCACGTTTACAGGAAGGCCTACCAGCAAAACGCATGCTGGTGCTTATGTACAACAAAGCCGCACAGCAAGACTTTGAACAACGTTTAAGCACATTGGCACAAGGTCGCGCCGGTGATTTACCGCAAATACGAACGTTCCATTCCCTCGGACTTAAAATTTATCAATCCTTAGTGGAGCAAGGGGCTTTACCTGCGTGGCAGGGAAAAATTCTTAGCGATGGTGAAATCGAGGGCGTGATTTGGCGCTTACTGCAACAGATCGCCGACGACGATACACGCCAAGATATTTTGTCCCAGCGGCGTAAATGGGTAGAGCCTGCGCTGAGTTTTATTGATTTAGTGAAATCCGGTTTAGCGCCTGCCGCAGATGTGCTTGAAGAACTAGATTACCCGCCCGAATGTCGAATTTTTACTGAGCTATTTTATCAATACGAAGACTGGCGCAAGCAGCAGCAACGTATCAGCTACGCTGATATGCTTTACGATCCGGTGATGTGCTTTCGTGCACACCCTGAACTAGCAGACCGCTTTGGTGGGCATATGCAATGGTTGCTGGTGGATGAGTACCAAGACATCAACGAAGTGCAGCAGTCGCTCCTTTATACACTCTGGGGTGGTCGTGGCTCTGTGATGGTGATTGGTGATTCGGATCAAACGATCTATGAGTTTCGCGGTTCACGCCCTGAGTTTATTGTTGAGCGGTTTGCCAAAGAGTTTGGTGACACCACGACCTACCAGTTACCGCATACGTTTCGTTATGGGCATCGCTTGAGTTTGGTGGCAAACCAGTTGATTCATCACAATAGCGAGCGCGAAAATGTAGTGGGTTTATCTCACCAAAGCACACCAGCAACTCAGGTGCGCTTACATAAAGCGGGCAACGAAGCGGCGTTATGTGTTCGTATCATCAAGGATGAAATGGCTAATCATCCACCTGAGCAAATAGCCGTGATTCATCGACTGTGGTCACTCTCAGCGCCGTTGGAGTTAGCCTTATTACAAGCGGCTATTCCGTATCAGTTAGATCATAGCCAGTCTGTACTTGAAGCGTGGCAGTTACGAATTTTTTGGTTGTTGCTTGAGATATCGGCGGGTAAGTTTGCCGAGCGTGACCAGCGCTCGCGTGAAGAAAGCTGGCTGCATATTTTAACCACGCCGTTTCCTAAGGTGCGTCGTGCTGAATTAGAACAAATGGCTAAATCGTTGGCACTCGTCAACGATAATCTGGCGGATGCTTTGATTAAAGTGATTCCAAGCAGTTTAAGCCAATGGCAAAAACAACAGCTGGAAGTTCGAGCGCAGATTATTTCAGACGCCGAATTAAAAAATCCAAAAGCATGGCGATTATTAAAAGACTATGTCGACCTAACGGATTTGGAAGAGGGCGTTCGTGATAATGCATTCTCAGCTCAGCAAATCGATGATCGCTTGCAGACCATTCGGGCATTTTTACGTTATGTAAAAGAAACCGATTTAACGGCCATCGAGATGTTGGATCATTGGCGACAGTTATTACGCCAAGTGAAAGAACTGCGTCGTCAGCCGCCTAAAGGGGTTGTATTAACGAGTGCGCATAAAAGCAAAGGTCGTGAGTGGGAGATTGTACTTATCCCTGGAGTAAATGCGCAGTACTTCCCGTACAGTCCAGAAGGCGAATTTATTACGCCAGCCAGTATCGAAAGTGAACGTCGCTTGTTGTACGTCAGTATGACTCGTGCACGTAAACAGCTGCATATTATGACGCCTAAAACACCGGACAAGCCGCTACGTGATTGCACCGACCGAGAGCTTCCAAGCAGCTTTGAACGTGAGCTGGCGGTGGAGCGTGCGGAGGCGATTGTTAAAGCCGTTGAAGGCGGAGCTAGCAGTGTGGAAATGTCGATGAAAGAAGGCGCTATTGGCACATGGCTCCCTCAGTATCTAAGACACTTAGGCGCCGAAAACCTAAAGCTCACCATGGCTGCACAAGCGCCCAGCTTGAATGTTCAAACGGTGGCAGAGCCGGGTGGAATCATTGATCGTAAGTTTGAACAAGAGCAGCGCCTGCATCACGAGACGTTAGGCTCGGGCACTTTGATTGCGGAAGATGAGGAATATTTAAAAGTCCGCTTTGATGGTGAGCGTAAGGTAAGAAAACTCGCTCGTAAGGTAGCAATAGATATGATTCGCTTCTTGTAAGCCCCCTTAGTTCATTGTTGCCGGCGGGTATCAATTAATGAGCAATGCCCAGCCTCAGGGGTTTTACTCAGCGTCTGGCTTGTTATACTGGTGCCTTTCGTAGAGATCGGCACCTGTCTGGGAAGTATCTCCTTTCTGCACGTCGCCTTTGCGTTATGCAAATTCTGCCCGGCAGGGCATCACACTTAACGGGACATACTATGACCATTGCACAGCAAAAAGTTGTAACTATTCACTATAAAGTCACAGACGTGGCAAGCGGTGAGGTTATCGACTCTTCTGAAGGCGGCGCACCAATGACGTATCTGCACGGCGCACAGAACATCATTCCAGGCCTAGAAGCAGCTCTGGAAGGCAAGCAGACTGGCGACGAATTCGAAGTGACTGTGGCACCTGAAGACGCATACGGCGAATACAGCGATGAGCGTATTCAAAAAGTACCTCACGCTGCATTTGAAGGCGTTGAAAGCGTTGAGCCGGGCATGGCATTTACCGCGCAAACTGAACATGGTCCAGTTAACTTAATTGTGACTGAAGTAGATGAAGCCGAAGTGACTGTGGATGCCAACCACCCGCTGTCAGGTAAGTCTCTGGCTTTCTCTGTAAAGGTAGACAGCATCCGTGATGCGAGCGAAGAAGAACTGGCTCATGGTCACGTACATGGCGAAGGCGGTCACCAGCACTGATCTTTTTTCTGAGTTCAGTGATGCATCATTGAACTCAAAATCGCTGATGTAAGATAAAGCCGATGCCTCTCCTGAGACATCGGCTTTTTTGTGGGTGATCACATTCCAAAGGTGACAAAGTGATCGAAATTCGCTGTAAGGCCCATGCCACCGTTATTGTTATATTCTTAAATGCGCTTAGCCGGTGCGTGCTTAATTAAACGCCATTTTTTCGCACCAGAATTCAGCAATTAGCTCCAAAAAAATGTCAGAAAATGTCTGCTATGCATACGGAACTAGTTATCTACTCATGCGTCAGATTGACCGGTATGCATTCTGTGATATTTTTATACCAGTATTGTTTATGTAGTGACTCGCCACCATCTACATAGCAGACCGGCAGATTGCTGAATATTCCGCATGGCCTAGTTCATATGAACAATTGGAGGATATGCACATGAGAAAAGGTAAAATCGCAACGTATCGTCGTAAATCAATGATTTATGGTGGTGTTATCGGTGCAGCGTTTGGTGTCGTTATTGGAAGCTTGGGCGGAGTGTCTCTCGAAGCTGCGTTAACGGGTTTCTTTGGCGGATTATTACTGGGTGAGATGATCGCTTATGGGCGAACCTTTCCGGTACATCATCACCATCATCACCCGCATGATTCGAAAGACTAATCATTGAGTGCCAGCTTACTAATAAGACGCGATCATTAGCCCCAGTATGCTGGCCAGTTTTTGGCCGACGCTCCATATCTCTCGGGTACTCGCTTGAGTTCTTGAGGGATATACTTTAAGCGTACGGTTTATTATTTTTAATCAGCACTATTAATGGATAGTGCTCTAATTCAGATCTTGGCTCGTCACTTTCAGATACTGGATACTCATATCGCGAAAAATGGCCTCTCCAGCAGTATTGTTTCCTACTTGGATATTACCTATATAAACGTTGCTTTTAGGAGTATTAGCGTAGAAGTCATCGTAAAAGGCAATCATGGCATCAGAGTCATTTGGATTGACCCCTTGCGGTCCAGGGTCTGGCTTAGCCAATTCAAACTCAAAATGACCATCAGATGTTACATCAATGATAAATGGCTGAATCTCGCCATAACCAAAGTTAATATCTAAATAAAAATTATCGATGTTTAATGATGACGTCGCTGGATTACAGCCCGAGTCACACACGCCTATATCAATCTCTTTGGCGTAAAAGAGAATATCAAGGTCAGCATACAACACGCTATCGCCGTCAACATTATCTCGAGACCAAAGACGCATGGAGGTGCCATCCATGTAGGCACCACGAATATCTATATCGAGGAAATCAGAGCCATTGGGCAAAACAAATTCAAATTTTGAACCTATGTCTATACCGCCGCGACGAATGGCCGCCATGGATGCGCAAGAAGGATCACTCGATAGCAAACAGGTATCGACATAATTTTTAGTATTTTGCGCGGCCGAAGTGTAGCGCTCCATATTAATTTCAATGAGAGCAATGTCATCGCCAATTGCAGCATATTCACCAGAGTGGTGTGTGCTCGGGTCGCCATCCCAATCGGCACCGCCTCGGACAGTATTGATTGTCCAAGGGTGTAAATAACTGCCAATATCGACCGTTGTTGGGTTTGTTCCGCTCTCACTGCCTTCACCCATTATGTATAGCTCAGACCAGTCAACCTCGATTTCTGTGCCGGTAGAGTCATTAATCCCTGTGACTTTTAAAACAGCGCTGTCGCTGTTTAACATAAAGTCATCGAGTGCAAATCCAAGACCAGCCGCTGTAGAGTCGCCAAGCTGCTTGTCATCCATACGGGCTAAATCAGCGTATGAAATAGCGCTAAAAACGAGTAATGCTGTGATGCCTGTAAAATCTATTATTCTCATGATTAGCATCCCTTAATTCGGCCAACACAAGTGGCAACGCGCGGAGTACCGTAAACAGCTTCATCTAGGTCTAAATAGAGAGGGAATTTAGTCTCGTTACCGCTTTGGTAACGTGCAATATTCAAAAAAGCACCACGCTCAGTCAGGACACGGTCTGACCCTGGTACGCCAGATAAGTCTTCCCATGGTACGGATTCTGTTTGTATAGACACAAACAGGCCTGAGGCTGAACCCGTTTCAAAATCAGTATCTTTATCACCGATATAAATAGACTGATAAATCGTTGATGGGAAACATGAATCTACATTTCCAAGAATTATACAGTCGTCAGAACTGGTCAGTGCGGGAATTAACGCAGCAATAAGCCCCGACTCGTCAGACTGGAAGTTGTTCCCGTTACGGACACCAAACCATGAGGCTCGTTTCAGGTATTGAACGCCTAGATTGGGTGCGCCATTACCGGTGTTACCATCGAGAGGCTCAATGTTTGAGTAGATTTCAGTGTCTGTTGCTGCTGCCAGTGCATAGCAGTTGACGTCGAGGAAGCCACACCCGTTAGGGTAGGTTTTGTCATAAGCGGTCCTAGCACTGCCTCGTACTTCACCCTCTAAGAAGCCTGTGTAAGAAATAATATCGGCGGATAAATCACCTTGGGCATTTTCAAAACCCAGACGGAAACCTGCCACACGGCGTTCACTGCCTTCAATTTTGTAGGCAAGCTCTAGGTATGGGTTGCTGACAACAAAAGGAACAAATTCAGCGAGTGCACCGTCCATGTAGTTATCCACACGGCCAAGAGCAAAGTTGTTGAGGTGAAGGTCTGAATCGTAGACCGCAGGTTGGCCGTTCTCGTAAACAATATTCCGATTTTCATCGGTCATAGGGACAGTGCCATCTTCATAGGCAGTACGATCGAATTTACCCAGCTTAACTTCTGCAATATTGACCAGTGTCTCGGCTTTGAGTCCAAGATTTACTTTAGTGAACTCATAGTTACCGGCCCAGTCGCCTGAGCCAGAATTATAAGAGCTGTCATCAATAGTGATAAATGCTTGGCCTGATACTTCAGCCATTTCGCGGTCACTAATGGCCTCAAGGCTATGTACACACAATGTGACATAACTTAATAAGCCTGCTGTAATAACTGGGAGCAGTTTGTATCGCACGTTAACCTCAGAATTAGCTTTCAATAAAGGCCAATGGTTGTAATTTAAGTTAGCTCAATTCTCGCCTAGCCTATGTGTGAGATTCGTAATGTGTTTGTTTCAAAATGTACGAATTGAGCCAGTTTAATTGCATAATATTGAAAGCTTTATTTAAATTTTATGTAGCTTTATGGGCCATATTTTCCCATCCTATCGTGCATTCATCGTTATCGTCAACGGATTAAATAGACAGGTGTGTATCTAAAGGAGACGCTGCAATGCGTGGGGAAAGGTAATTATTAGGTCTATTTGAGCCAAGCTAAGGATGCGCTTAGGCCACTTTTTAGAGCGGATTTACTTGAGCACCCTTGATCTTGCTGAACTTATCATCGGTTAATAATGGCCAGTATGATGTGGGTAGAGAGGAAGATTTTTGGTATTCATCTAAAAGATTAGGCTGAATTTACTCCCTAGGTCGAATATGCTCATCCGCCAACAAAATTGTCAGAATTTGTTTGGCTGGAGTAATCTCGATTGCTCTTAATGTCACCTCTCGACGATACTCCCGTGCGGGCAGCTCAATTTTGAGTTTCTCGTGTGAGCACTCACTAATTAAGACAAACTAAGTTAAGGCAAATGGACGCTAATGATTGAGAAGCTGCTTCATGATTTTTTAATAATTTGGGCAACAATAGATCCAATTGGCACAATGGCATTGTTTGCGGGTCTGACCGCTAAGTTGTCCGCTGAAGCTCGCAGAAAAACAGCATTCAAAACCATCGCTTATGCATCGGCAGTTCTTTTAGGCTCTATTGTGATTGGGCAAGTGCTGTTAAGCGCAATGGGGATTAGTTTGCTTTCTTTCCAGTTGGCAGGCGGGATTATCTTATTTTTGTTTGGTTTGCAGATGATATTTTCTACCGGCAATGATCACGATGAAGGCAGCGAGGGTAGTAAGCATGACATCGCGGTTTTTCCTCTGGCCATACCTTCCACCGCGACTCCGGGCGCGATATTGGCAGTGATACTACTCACCGATAACTACACACATCCGGTTGTTGAGCAGGTGACAACGGCACTCATCATGTTGGTTGTGCTGGCCATTACTCTAGTGATGATGCTGCTGTCTGGGCATATATTGAGAGTTATCGGGACGGGCGGTGCTTCGATATTGGTGCGTCTTATGGGCATGGTGTTAGCTGCGCTCTCGGTTGAGTTTGTTATGGAAGCGCTAGGCGTAGCAAATTGGATACAGCAGGCGGGCTAACATTGTTTGTTAAAGATTAAGGGGAAGCATGAGTAAAACATCGCTATCACGAGAAGACACGGATCGTTTAGTGGCAAAAATCAAAACGTACTTTAATACTGAACTCGATCAAGAGATCGGCGGCTTTGAAGCTGAATTTTTGATTGAATTCTTTGCCAAAGAGATTGGCCCTAGTTTTTATAATCAGGGCCTATCCGATGCACAAACGATATTTTCGGAAAAGACAGATGAGGTGTATTACTCACTGCAAGAGTTGGAAAAACCATTAGCGTAAAATGTGGTTTGGTTCAGTGATTGAATTGTTACAAACTTGAGCCTCTTTTACGCGCCTTGTCCGAGTCCCTAATATTGATAACCTGAGTGCAGTCTCGAATGACCGAGTTGCTTCGTCGTATCAAACAAGAGAGCAGTACGGCTTAGCAGAGTAATGAAAGAGCAGGCTGTCACTGCCGTTGGCTGGCGCCGCACGCATGCCGATTAAAGGAAAAGCCGAGAAGCCGTATTTCAAATCAAACGGTGCTGATTTTAAAGCAAAAGGGTTCTAGGGACATAAAATAAAAAATCAGATCTTTGATATGAAAAGCGTTATAGCAGCGACCATGATTTAGCGCCTCTGGGGCTGCCGCAGAAACTGATAATACCCGCCAGTAAGGAGATAAGTTCCTATTCAGAGGTGCCCTAGATATTAACAAACACTGTTTGCTATCAGATGCAGTACTGCTTAAAAGCTATGGGACAGCAGTGGGCAGGCTGTCATCCTCCTGCCTTTTAACTACGTAGCTTTTAAGCGGCTTTAACGCCATTATTAATTGCAATATTAACCGCGTTAATAATGGACTGAAGACTTGCAGCTAACGTGTCGTTATCTCGCCCTGCGGCGGTAAAACGTTGTCCTTGCATGCTGATCTGCACAAACGAAATTGCCTGTGCATCTGAGCCTTCAGACAGAGCTTGCTCTTCAAACTGGACCACCTGAATATCAATCCCTGTCGCTTTATGTAAAGCATCGGTGAATGCACTCAAACTACCAGTGCCTTGACCATGCAAGCTGATCGTTGAGGTCGCGCTAAGCAGAGATGCCTGAATGCTATGGTGCTGACTATCGTGCTCAGTTTGGTAGCTATCCAATGCGTAATGCCCGGTACGCGGCATAAAGCTTTGCGTGAAAATTTCAACAATTTCATCGCTATTCAGTTCGCGCGCCTGAGATTCGGCGGCATTTTGAATGTGCTGTGCTAGCTCAATTTGCATCCAGCGGGGCAGTGTCACACCTAACGCCTGTTCGACGATATAACTCGCGCCTCCTTTACCCGATTGGCTATTCACACGAATCACAGATTGATAGGTGCGGCCTATGTCTTGTGGATCAATCGGCAGATACGCTACATCCCAGAAATCTTCGTCCTTTTGTACCGCCAAACATTTACGGATAGCATCTTGATGGCTACCTGAAAACGCGGTGTAAACCAATTCGCCTAACCACGGATGACGCGGGTGAGTCTTAATGTTGGTACATGACTCTACTGTGGCAATAATATCGTCAGCGATACTGATGTCTAACTCAGGGTCGATACCTTGGCTATACAAATTCATGGCCATGGTGACGATATCCATATTACCAGTGCGTTCGCCATTACCTAACAGGGTGCCTTCAATTCGGTCAGCCCCAGCAAGCAAGGCCAGCTCTGCGGCGGCCACCCCGCAACCACGATCATTATGAGTATGAATACTAACGGTAATACTGTCGCGGCGATTCACATGGCGACAAAACCACTCAATTTGATCGGCAAAAATATTCGGCATAGCCGACTCTACCGTTGCGGGTAAATTAATGATCGCTTTGTTGTCTGGTGTCGGCTGCCACACATCAATGACCGCGCTGCACACCTCAGTAGCAAATTCGACTTCCGTACTTGAGAAACTTTCAGGTGAATACTGAAATACCCACTCGGTATCCGGGTATTTTTTTGCTTCTGTCATGACTTTTCCCGCGCCATGACGGGCAATATTAATGATGCCTTGTTTATCAACGCCGAATACTTTTTCACGTTGTACTGGTGAGGTTGAGTTGTAGACATGAACCACAGCACGGCGAGCACCACGAAGCGCCTCATAGGTTCGCTCAATCAACTCGTCACGAGCCTGAACCAATACCTGTACGGTGACATCACTGGGTATTTGACGCGCTTCAATCAACCAACGGGCAAAATCGAAATCGGGCTGTGATGCTGATGGAAAACCAATTTCAATCTCTTTGAAGCCCATGCGTACCAACAAGGCCCACATCTGCTTTTTTTGCTCAACCGTCATTGGATCGATGAGCGCCTGATTACCATCACGTAAATCCACAGAGCACCACAGTGGCGCGGCTGTTAGCGCTTGGTCTGGCCAAGTGCGATCAGTCAGTTGCACCTTGGGAAAAGCGCGGTATTTGCTGTGATTGAATTCTGGGTTTACAGGCTGTGTCATGGTGGCTCTCGTGTTCCAGTAAGTTAAATATGGATAAAAAACTGTTTAGTGTCTGGCGGGTGTGTCGACCTTGTGAGTCTCTCCTTCAGTAGGAGTTTATCCAGTCTGCCTTATGAGCTTTCTGCCACCGGAGTGTGGATAACTCCCCGGCTGCCTCAACAGTATGTGATTATTATAGAGAGAGTTTTGCCAATAAAGATTGCAAATATGCCACAATTATTGATTTAATTGGCAATAATTAGTCTATATTATGACGATTATTGAATTAAAATTGCTAGGTGGGTATTTCTGGTGGCAAAAATCACTCCGGTACAGTTAGATCGCACTGATCGTCATATATTAGAGCTACTCCAAAAAGACGGCAGTTTAAGTAACTTGGAGCTTGCCGATAAGGTCGGCTTATCTCCTTCGCCGTGCTCACGCCGTGTAAAAGCACTGGAAGACAGTGGCTTGATAACAGGCTACCGGGCCTTGCTTGATTCTAAGCGTTTGGGCTTAGACCTATTGGCTTTAATTAACATCAGTATGGATCGCCACACGCCAGAGCGGTTTAACAATTTTGAGGCACAGGTTGAAGCCTGCCCCGAAGTTTTGGAGTGCTACTTGATTACTGGTCAGTCTGCAGATTACGTACTGAAAGTCTTGGTGGAAGATATGGATGCCTATCAGCAGTTCCTTTTAGGTCGATTGACGCGCATAGAAGGTGTGAGCGGTGTGACCTCGTCCTTTGTTATGCGCAAAGTGGTGGATCGAACCGCCATTGCTATCCCCTGATGCTGTTTACACTAAGCCGACTATACTAATGGAACGCTTATTGGTTGGAGTCGCGAGTGACGCAGTATTCATCGTCGATTGATAAAAAACTGACGTTACAAGTCATCGTCTGGAGTCTATTAATCGGACTGTTGTTCAGCGGTGCCCAAGTGATTACCGATTACCGTTCTGAAACCGCCGAGTTTGTTCAAGATGTCGAAGACTTACTCGTAGGTCGTCAGGCCACGACCGCCTTAGCACTTTACAATTATGACACTGAAACCTTGGTGGCTGAGTTAGCGAGTCTACTGCCTTATCGAGCGATTGTTGCGGCGAATGTTGCTGAAAATACAACCGACTATCATGTTCACAAAGGCCTTGGAATAAACGAGCTTGAGCAGTCACCAGAGGTGTATCTAATTTTTGATATTGACCTCCTAGAGCCTGATCGCTACACCGATATACCGCGTGTTATTGGGCGTTTATCTGTTTATGCCGACAAACGAGAAATTACTGTTGCGCAAGAACGACGTGCATTATTCACTTTAGTTATCGACCTTACGCGAAACATCGCCCTCGCGATTGTGCTTGTTTTAGTCTTTCGGGCTCGCCTGACAGGCCCAATCAAGCGCATGACCAACAACTTGCTCGATGTCGACATTCAACAGCCAGGCCATGTTCCTTTACAGGTTGAAGAAAGCTTGGAAGGCACTGAACTGGATGATCTTTGCAGTAAAATGAACGCCTTGCTTGTGGCCATGCGTTCAGAGATGGAACAGCGCATCGTAGCGGAATCGAAGGCCAAAAACTTAAATGAAGAACTTGAAGAAAAAGTTCGGTTGCGTACTCATGAGCTAAATCAAACCAACCAAGATCTTCAAACCAGCTTAGATCAGCTAAAACAGATGCAAGACCTGCTTTTACAAGCCCAACGAATGGCCTCGATGGGCCAGTTAGCCGCTGGCATTGCTCATGAAATAAATAACCCCGTGGCGGTTGTGTACAGCAATATTGCCACCTTGGGTGAGTATATGAGTGAGCTGATTCAATTAGCTGAAGAGTATCAACACGCCGAAGCGAGCATCAGTGATGTAGCGGTGCGTAATGCATTAGAGGGAATGCGCAACGAATTGGATTTACAGTTTGTCCGAGATGACGCTCCAGAACTGATAGCGGCATCCAAACATAGTCTTGAGCGTGTTCGTAATATAGTGAATGAGTTACGTACGTTTTCCGATGCCGATAAGCTGCCAAAAGAAGATCTAAATCTTGCGGAAGTTATGGACGAAGTGATCTCCGATAGTGGTTTAAATAGCTTAGAGAACATTCATGTGATTGCGGTTATGGGCGAGCTGCCGATGGTCAGAAGTGTGCGCCCTCAGGTAAAGATGGTGCTCGAGAAAATTTTGCAAAATGCGCGTGAAGCCATGCCTGAAGGCGGAGTTATTGAAGTCGCCGCCGAGTTAACAGACAGCGCCGTAGAGCTTGTGATTAAAGATACTGGCGTTGGTATGGAACCAGAAGACGTTGCGAGCGCAATTAATCCCTTCTTTACCCGCAAAGAAGTGGGCGATGGCACCGGCTTAGGCTTAACGGTTGCGTACAACATCATGATGCACTTGGGCGGCGAACTTAAGATTGCCAGCCAACCGGGTGAGGGCACTATGGTGTTGCTGAAATTTCCTTGTTTGACCTGAAGTGACTCATTGCCCTAGACGCTAATAACCTCAACACCACTTGCTCTTGGCTTTTACTGAATCATGACGGACATTTTTCCACTTAATTAACTGTCATAGATAGATTGGCTTTTATAGACATTAAAGGTATGGGGTGCTCTTCTTAGCCTGCGTCTGAGTTATCAACTGAGAGCCGGGATTGATTTAGTGACCTTGGGCTTAGAAGCGAAAACGCTCGCAAGCAGGAAAACGCAGCGCTTTTCCTAAAATAAATATGGGAAGTAAACAATGAAACTTGGTCGTAATGATCCTTGCCATTGTGGTAGTGGAAAAAAATATAAGCGGTGTTGTATGGACAGCGTATCTAAGCAACATGCTCAAGTATCTGATGAAGTTGAAGCCATGCTGGCAATGAACCCAGATTTGACCCTCGATGAACTCAATGCAGCTTTACAATACAAAGTGCAGGATCGCAATAACCAGCCGAATTCAGATTTTTGTGGTGTGTCTCCGACGCAAATGGCCAACTGGCTCTATGCACCGTTTGATGAATTAGAGTGGGTGAAGATCTGTACGCCAGAGGATCTTTCTACAAGTCCTGTAATGCGCTATTTAGCTCTCATTCTTGATGAAGCCATGGAGAATAACGGCTCATTTAAAGCCACTAGTAAAGGCAATTTGCCAACTAAATTGGTGAAACAGGCCAGTGAATTATTGCCTGAGTTTGCCGTTTCTCAGTTCCCAATAAATATCAGTATCAGCGAGTTTGCAGGCAGTAATGAAGATAAATTCAATGCGTTGCACTACACCCGAGTGCTGGCCGAGATTGCCGATATTATTTATCGTCGCAGCGGTCGTTATCATGTTAAAGAATCCGCTCAAAAACTGTATCAGGCTCAAGGTATACACGCATTTTTTAAACCTATGTTAAAAGCCACAATAGAAAAATATCACTGGGGTTACTTAGATCGTTTTGAAGAAGATGTCGATTTACGCATCTTTTGGCTGTTTATGTTGTGGCGAATACAAAGCCATAACAGTTTTGAGCAACTTATTGACGAGGTGACGAAGGCTTTTCCTGATTTACTACAGGCCTTTTTTACGGACGAATACTTCTCGCCAGAAAGAAATTTAAGCATGTTAATTGAATCACGGTTTATTGAGCGATTTTTACAGTTTTGGGGGTTTTTGACGATAGATCCAAGACGTTATTTAAACGGAGAACCTGTCGCCAGAATAGTTCAGGTACAACCTTTATTAAAACAAACCTTTCAATTTTCGGTTTAACATGCAGCTATGGTTACTCAGGCTTAACAGGTCTACAGGTTGTTACACATAAAGTAGCTTTGTGTAGACTTCTGGCCGCTGGCTTCCTCAGACCAGCAACAACGCATGGGCGAGCACTCAATTTGCATCTCACTTTTTACGCGCAGAAAAGTGCAGAATTTTACATTTTTATGCGCATAAAAGTGTAATTTGGTGGTTTTTGGCATTCAGGGCTTCGTGTCATCGCCTTAGATAACGCACAAGAAAACCTGAAAGTGGGATATTAATCCTATTTTATCTCTAAAATAGGGAATTCAGTCCTACTTTATTTACCTTGAAGTTGTTTAAATACCTATGTTGGACTATATTCCCATTAATTATTAAATAGTGGGAATACAGTCCCTTTGGGTTGGTGCTATGGCTAGGCGTGATTTACACAATGTACTGTTTCCAAAGCAGCGCAAAATCTTGACTCATTTTGGTGAGGACTTGTTGTTGGCGATGAAACGACGTGGTTTTACAAAAAAGATACTGTGCGAACGAACTGGCTTTGATCATAAAACCGTGAACAAAGTCTTTGCAGGTGATCCGGGCGTTGCCATAGGCACTTACTTAAAGATCATGGCTGTACTTGGCATGGAGGGTAATTTTGCAGAAATGGCTGCTCACGACGAAGTGGGTATCAAGCTGCAAAACATAAAATTGCTGGAAGGTTCAAGATGAACCGTGAAATCGTCGAAGTCTTTGCCGACTGGCAGCCAATTGAAGCGCCACTGTTAATAGGACAGCTTGTTTACAGCGACTCAAGCCGGGGTGGCGTGTTTAGTTTTGCCTACGATAAAGCGTTTCTAACCTCAGACTATCGCTTGCAAATAGATCCAATGCTGACGCTTCACCCAGGTGAGCTCTACAACGATGAAGCCGATAAAAACTTCCGTGCATTTCTCGATTCATCCCCTGATAGATGGGGGCGTATTTTAATGCAACGCCGTGCGGCTATAGAAGCACGCAAAGGCATTCGCGCAACCAGTCGATTAAACGAGTTGGATTACCTGCTGGGCGTACATGATTCTTACCGTATGGGTGGTATTCGATTTAAGCGAGCAGGCTCGGATGCCCTCTTGGACAGCCCTTTTTTAGACAACAATACTGAATTTGCTGCGCCGCCAATGGCGTCTCTACGAGAGTTAGAGCACGCTGCAATGCAGATTGAAAAAGACGATAACATCGACAGTGAAGAGTATTACCGCTGGTTGAAAATGCTGATTTCTCCAGGCTCATCATTAGGCGGCGCAAGGCCTAAGGCTTGTGTGACAGATGAACAAGGCCATTTGTGGATTGCCAAGTTTCCTAATTTAAACGACACCCATGACGTGGGGGCGTGGGAGATGGTCTGTTATGAGTTGGCTTTGGCGGCGGGTGTTGACATGTTTCCAAGTGAGGTTAGGCAGTTTTCCTCTGGGTATCATACCTTTTTAACCAAACGGTTTGACCGCGACGGTGAAAAGCGGCTGCATTTTTCATCAGCCATGACGCAGCTTCAATATTATGATGGCGAGCAATCTCAGGGTGCCAGTTATTTAGAAATTGCCGAATTTCTTTCCACACAAGGTGCACAAACAGAAGCCGATTTAGCCCAGTTATGGCGACGTATCGTGTTTAATATTGCGGTGTCCAATACGGATGATCACCTGCGTAATCATGGTTTTTTACTCACTAAGAATGGTTGGAAGTTATCACCGGCTTATGACTTAAACCCGATAGTGGGTAAGCATGGCCTACACTTGAATATTACGGATGCAGACAACGCTTTAGACTACCAATTAGCCTTTGACGTGAAAGACTTCTTCCGACTTTCTCAAACTCAAGCCACGCAAATATACGATGAAGTATTAAATGCGGTGAAGCAATGGCAAGAAGTTGCTAAGCGGTTAGGGATCACTCGGGCCGAGCAAGCCATGAAAGAATCGGCGTTTAACGTTTAATGAGTAAGTGAAACTATATTTTGCACCTCTTATTATGCAGTAGTGCTCGGCTTTGGCTTCCTGCGTCGCCCTACCTCCTGCATCCATGCAGTCGTGCGCGTGAGTCCTGTAACGCTTTAGACTATTAAGCTTTGGC
>NVWL01000039.1 GCA_002733645.1 Oceanobacter sp. | reverse complement strand
TGCTCGCTTCGCTCGTCCGCTTCGCCTTCGTCTTTGTCCGACCCTTTTTAGGTGACGACAAACGAAGAAAAACGAGAGGTTTACGTTAAACAACGAAGCTACAAACACACAAAACACCACTACTATTAAATTAGTACCAAGGCCGACCATGTCGGAGTCTTTCCTGTTCCCCGCCTCCCCGCGGCACGACCTGGACCCCCAACCTGGGGTACGAAGTGGGAACTCTTTCGCCCTGTCTTCGGTGGTGCGGCTCCTGCTCCTTTTGGGCGGGATCGAGCGTAACCCCGGCCCTGGGCGCGGCGCGAAGCAACGACGCCGCGCCCGCAACCGCTCCGACAGCGGTAGTGGGTATGACAGCGACATCTCGTCCCTCCGAGCGGAGCTGGCGGAGATGAAGCGGCTCCTGAAGCGGACCCCCGACGGTGGCCGAAGCAACGGCAACAACAACAACGTCAACCACAACAAGAAGAATGGAAGTAACAATAACCGCACTAATAACAACGGACGTGCAGAAAACAACAACCAAAACAACAACAACCAAGGCAACAACAACCAAGGCAACGGTGCACGCAACAACAGCGGCACCCACCAAGGCAACGGTGCACGCAACAACAGCGGCACCCGTAACAACAACAGCACCTCAGCTGGGGCGCCCGCCCGCGTCGCAATTCACCCAAGCGTCTCGTACGCCGCGGTGGCCGCAGGCAGTTTCGTTGTTCCCGCCGACGCGACGCCGCAGGCCACTCAGCTCCATGAAGACGAGTCTGCGCAGCCGGCCACCCCCACCACTGACGACTGGACGTCGTGGGACCTCCGGCGGAGGGAGATGGAGGCAGAGGCGCATATGCATGTCATGCAAGCGCTCCTGGCCCGCGCCTGCGAGGGCATGGCCCGCGTCGTCCTTGCGCACCTCGCCGCCGCCCAACGCCTGGTGGACGGATTTGAGGAGTTCCGCAAGGCACACCCACGAGAGGCAGTCTGGGCATGCGTAGCTGCTGGCTGCGCAAAGTGCTTCGCGAGTGAGGCCGCCGCTGACAAGCACCTCCACGACAGGCACCGTGCGCTAGCCAAGTCCCTGGAGGCGCGCTACCGTTCCGCTGCGGTCCCAGTGCCTCAGGAGGGCCCGGATGTAAGTGCGCTGCTGGAGCAAAACGCCCTCCTCCGCGCAGAGCGGGACAAGATATCTCAGCAGTGCGCAATGTGGCAACAGAATTTCCGCAGCAAGGAAGTGGCGGCGGCGGCGCAACTGGCAGCAGCCGAGGCCGAGCACCGCCGACTGCTCGCCGAGGTGCATGGCGCACGACAGGAGCTCGCAGCGGCAACGCGGAGTGCGCATTCGCAGGGACTGCGGGCGACTGAGAAGTCCGCCGCGCTCGAACACGCCCTTGCCCAATCTGCCGCCGCTCAACAGCAGCTGCAGGACGTCCAGCAACGTGCTGCACGGGCGGAGGCAACGCATCAACAGGACACGCAGCAACTGCAGTCACGCATCTCGGTCTTGATGGAGCGCCTGGGGGACTCCGACGCCTCCCTCAGCGCGGCGCGGGACACGGTACTGGCAGCCGAACAGGCGCAGTACTCCTCGGCGAAGGAGCGGGATAGGGCAGTGGCCGCCGCGCAATCTTCCGTCGCCGCCCTGGAGGAAGACCGCCGCCTCGACCGCGAACGCCTCGACGCCTACGAGGCGAACATGGCGCTCGAGCGCCACACGCACGAAGCGCAGAAGCAGCTTGCTGCCCGTGAGGTGGCGCGCCTCACCAAGGAGTGGTCCGACAGGACCGAGCGCTTCAAGCGCCTTAGGCTCCTTGCTGCGGAGCCCACAGTGGTAGTCCAGGACGGACCGTCACCCGGGAACGTCACGATCCTGACAGACTCACCGGCGGACCGCCCACGCAAGGGCCGCCCCAGTGAACGCTCGTCCTCGGCCGGCTCGCGCTCCTCCTCTTCTCGCGCTCCGCCACCTGCGCCGCCAGCCCTATCGGCCGAAACGCAGGAAAACTAGCGGGGGGACAACCGCGCACCACGTTGTCCTCCTCTCTCCTTCTCTCGGTGCCCTCCGCCCCACTGGCCATCAGTCAGTGGCACGACAACATCGTCGCCCCCGCAGCGCCGCCATCACGCCTGCTGCCCGGGCGGTGGCGGGTGGGCACCTGGAACTGTGGCCTGCTGACGCCGCAAAAAGCTGCCCATTTATGCACGTCGGCTCACGCACTAGCGCTCGATTGCATTGCACTACAGGAAATTGGCCGCCCCTGTGCAGCCAGCGTGGCGACATTCGCCGCGGCTGGCTTTGACTGCCTATGGTCGCTCCGCACCGGGGTGGAACGGCCGTCGGGAGGCACCGGGTTTTTGGTTCGTTGCGGTCGTTTCCTTACCCCCACCGTGCTTGCTGCCAGCACCACTGGCGTAGAGGCCCTCGTCGTGGAGTTGCGCACGGCCCACGGCTCGGCGACCTTGCGCCTCGCATCAGTCTACGCGGCCCCGCACAGCGACGCCCGACCCATGCACCCGGCGGCGTTCGCTGCGGCACTTGGCGAGCTGGTGACGCAGTGGCGCCCAGACCTGTCGCTCGGCGACTTCAATGCGCGCCACAGGAGCTGGGACGTCCACATGCCAACCTCCCCCTGCTATGCTTCGCAGCGCGGGGCACACCTGTCGACCCTGGCCGCGCGCCACTCCCTTCGGATCGTCGCACCGCAGACGGCGACGTGCGTGCGAAGCACACAAGGCAGCATCCTCGACCTTGCGCTGACTGGCTCGGACTGTGCGGCGGTAGTGGAACCCCCCTTGGCGACAGGAAGCGACCACCTGCTCGTCCCCTTCTCCGTCTCGTCTGCTGGCATTTCCCCCGGAGCCTTCGTCGTCCCCCACGGTTCCTTCCTGCGCGTCGCTTGGCACAAGGTATCACAGGCGGATCGCGATCGGGTCGGCGCGGACATTGCGTCGTGCCTTCTTCGTCGGGGCCTGCCCGGCACCTCCGATGCCGCAATGGCGTACTTCACCGGAGTTGTACACCGATGTAGTGCAGGGCTCCCCCGCATCATCCCAGGCGTCCATCGTGCCTGCGCGCCCACAGTCTTGGCAGCACTGCGCACGGCGGACCGCGCCTGGGCATATGTCGCGACTGCACGGCAGCAATCCCTGCCGGACGACGAGCTGGTCGCATACGCGACACGCTGCACGCAGCAGCTGGAGCTGGCTATCGCCTCGGCTACGGCATCGACTGCTCAGCGCGCTTCTTTCTCATCGGTCGCAGCTTGGCGGCTCTACAAGGCAGTTGCATCCCCGCACTCGCCAATCCCCTCAGTCATCGGCACCTGGACGACGGAAAGGGCCGCCGCCGAGGGTTTCGTGGACCTTTTCGCTGCAAAGCACGCAGACGGCGCCGCCACACCGTCACCCGTGCTACCGCCACCGGAACCACCACCACCGGTCACCCTTGCCGAGGCTCGGATGGCGGTGCATCAGTTTGCAGCCGGGAAAGCCGCCGACCCTGATGGCCTAGACGCGGAGACGCTCAAACTACTTCCGGTTTCCGCCCTTCAGTGGTTATGCACTGCCTTCGACCTCACGCTCCGCACGAGCCTCCCGCGCCGGTGGAAGTCAGCGGTTGTGGTGCCTGTCCCCAAGCCCGGGAAGGACAGTGCTGCTGCTACCAGCTATAGGCCCGTGGCCCTCACCTCGATTCTCTGTCGCCTGCTGGAACGGGTTGTCCTCCGCCGCCTCCTGGCGGGGCAGTGGCGCCTCGCACAGTCGCAGTTCGGCTTCCGCCCTGGCTCATCCACGGAGGACGCGGTGAGTTACGTCGCGCTCTGCCTTGCCGATGCTCGCATCGCTCCCACCGTCCACACACTCGTTGCGGCCGTAGACATGACCGACGCTTTTTGCAGGGTCAGACGTGCATCTTTCGAGCGGGAATACCTTCGTCTCGGTTTCCCCCTAGAATACCTACCTTTCCTGCTGGACTTTATGTCGGAGAGGAGTTTCCGTGTTCGCGTCGGGAGTCGCCTTTCCTCTTCCCGCACTGTCTCATGCGGTGCTCCACAGGGAAGCGTGCTCGGTCCTTTCCTTTGGGCTGTAGTCGCCGACCGTCTTGTCACCGCGCTGGAGCAACACCTGGCCGTGGTCCCGGGAGTGGGCTGCCGCCCGGGTCGCGTGCTTCGCCACACTTCCACGAAATGGTGTGGCTCACTGTACTACGCCGACGACGGCGTCATATGGCTGTCCGGGGAGGATCTCTCGGCTCTGGTCCGGGGGGCAGATGATGCCCTGGAAATTGTCTACAAGTTCTGCACTGAGGAAGGCATCGCTCTCTCGCACAAGAGCTCGGCCACTCTGTTTGGTCCCCCTGTAGCACACCCTCTTACGGTGACCTGCGGCCCCATCAGGATCCCGGTAGGAACAGATGCCGAACGCGTGCTTGGCGTGTTCTTTGACAGAGAGCTCACCATGGGGGGTCACGTGGACACAGTCGTCGCGCGCGGCCACGCCGCCTTGGCTTACATCGCAGCGATTCGCCGCTTCCTCAGCCCCGCAACGGCTCGGGAGTTGGTAGTTGGCGCAGCACTGGCGCCCGTCGTCTATGCAGTGGCCGCGTTCGGCTCCCTCCTTGCCTCGCGCCCCCGCCAACTCTTGGAACGTTTCGTGGCGGCTTGCGCCCGTTTGATCACGGAAGCCGTGGCCTCCGCCCCCACATCGGCAGTGCTCGCAGAAGCCGGACTCGCCCCTATGGCTTTCCTCGCCGCTCGTCGCGCTTGCCTGCTATGCGAGCGCATTCTGCGTAGGTGTGCCCGATGCCCACTGCGTCTCCGCCTCCTTGACGTTCAAGCGGTGGCATCTCGCCGGCCGACGCTGCGCCTCTCTATTGCCCCGGAATCACTGCGCCTCCCCGACAGCTCCCGCCTTCCACTGCTTTTTCCGCGCGCCCTCCCGATACGCGCTGGAGGTCACTCCCAGAAGGGCAGGTGCTAGAGGTGTCAGACGAACCAGGCTCGGTAGGGCATGTGGGTCGTGAACTCATCTGGAGCATCCTGGTCGACATCGCGACGGGTATCATCGCGGATGAGCTCTTGCAGTTGACAGGTGACAAGGCGGAGTGGGCGACATTACACGCGACACTCAAGAAGCAGGGTGACGAGGACAACAACGAGGCGCTGGTCATGCTACGAAGTATGTCTCGCTTTGAGAAGCAAGTGTCTCAGGTTTCGGGCGGTGGCACAACGCACGGTAGTGCGAAAGTGACGCCTATCAAACGAAACAGGTCAGAGTCCCCGGAAGCAGCGCAAGGAAACAAGTGTTGTTTTCGATGTGGAGAGAAGACACATTTGGCCAAAGACTGCACAAGTGCAACGAAATTGCCTGAGCACATCCAGAAGATGATGAAGAGGAACTCCTTCGCGCAGTTCAAGAAGAAAAAGTAAGTGGAGGAGAGGGGAGTAATCATGGTAATGATATGACTTCACAGACAAGCACTCATGGTAAGAGTAAGTGACAAGGACATGGTAATGTTCTGGTTGACTGAAGTCTAGCGAAAGGAGGCAACTCCACTCAACCAACTCAGAGCAAAGCGCGGTAGCGAAGCAGAAGAATGGTTTGTATTGCCAGTATTGCCAAGATAAAGATCAGGAATACGTCAGCATACATACACTCACACACACACAGTCACGTACAATGAAGAGACAACGAGAAGTTGCGCAAAGGCTCAAAGATGGGAAGCAAACCATAGAGGCGAGCGAACTAGCATTGCTAGCCTTGCGGCCACGAACCAGACAGGATTACATGCGAGACATAGCACAACTATGCACGTGGTGCGGCGTGGAAGGTGTTGATGCGATTGAGGAACAACCGTTTTTCGAGATCGCCATCACACTGGCGGACCTGGGGTACTCAGCCTCAAGACTGGAAAAGTTTCGCTGTGCACTGGCACACTACCAGTGTGATCAATTGCCGCCACAGGATCAGTTCACGCAAACCAAAGGGTTTCGTAAGCGGTTCAGTGGGGCTTTGAGCCTCTGTAAAGCGGCGGTATGTCGGGGGGGTATCACAGAGGAGAAACTGGCGATTTTAGTGAACGACGCCCCGAACACAATGAAGTTAGGATTGCTACTCGGGTACAAAGCCTTGTTGCGACACTCAGAGTTGGTAAACTTGAGGGTGTGCGACGTTGCAATCTCAGGCAAAGACGCTGTGGTAACAGTGATCGGACCTAAGGGATGCAAGGAAAAGGACGGGAAGGCGGCGCAAGTATTTGTGACGCGTTGTCCGGGGGTTGGCCGTGGTATCAAGCCGTGGATCGCGAACCGTGAGGGGAGCGAGATCTTATGCACCAATTGGTCAAGGGATGCGGCGAATGAATACATCGCACAAGTGGCGAAAAAGCAGAATTGGGACACAAAACGCATCTGGTCCTTCCATTCGCTAAGACACGGGCACGCGATGGACATGGCAA
>NVWL01000038.1 GCA_002733645.1 Oceanobacter sp. | reverse complement strand
GCGAAACGTCCTTGTACGTGTCGACAACGGTTGCAATGGCGACGTTGAGCACAACACTCATAAAGAGGGCAACGTACAAGCAACCAATCGTGTCAGCTGCCGCTCGCATCCACCAATGCCTCGACCCGTCGATTTTGCGAAACGCTGGCAACAAATTGTCACCGAACATCATAAACACCAGAGCCAAGCAGGCGCTGCCAAACGAATCAAACTCCCCAGCACTGTTGGCCCCAAACGCAACGTACAGGAGCATCGCAAAGCCGCAGTACAGCGGCAACACGCCGCCGATGAGGAGCATCAGCCGTCCCATCGCACGGCGGGTGGCGCGCACAAGCATGTACGCTCGAGGCGTGAAACGAAGAAAACCAACAAGCCCAATGCAGTGCCCAAACACGGCTGAGGCCAACGCAAACTGAAGGGCTGTCCACCAGGCATGGGTCATGGTAACCTGACCGCTGCGTTCTACGAACCCAATGAGGCCAAATAGCAGTGCAAGCCCATCTGAGAGCAGCGCGCCAAGATGCCACCGTCGGCCCTTGCCCTTCAGCAAAAAGGACGTCCATGCAGATGCATGGTTGTCAACGGCACTTCGCGACGACGACGGGGACACGATGCCTGTGCCGCGGGGGGTCCTCTCTCGAAGCATCGTGGACCCCTCTTCAGCATCTGAATTGCATTCATCATCGTCTACCTCGGCGTCGTCACTGGTCGCAGGGCGGCCTTCGGCATCACGCGTCGTAGCCGTGACAGCAGGACCTGCAGCCCAACGCGTCGTTGCTTCGGTGTCGCTGTCATCGTTGACGGAGACTGACCGCGTTCCCAAGGCGTCGCTGTAGTGCGACCGGGCAATGGCGCGGAGGGCACGCAGGCGCAACAGCGCATCGGCAATAGACATGCACACCACAACAAACAAGAGCACCACCACGAGCACTCCGTCGTCGGGGCTGAGTTCGTTGTCGCTGGAGAAGAATCCGTTTCGTCGTGTGTCGCACCGGACGTTTACGGTGGCTGAGATGAGCGTCCGAGCCGTCGGCTCCCACAACCACCACACATCAACGTGCCATGACCGCGTCAGCGATGCGTCGCCCTCCACATCATCGGCCACAGCCACCCCGTTGTTGGCAACCTTCCACGTCGTTGCAGACTCGGACCACGAGGCGTGCACGTGCAGCGACGACATCAGTTGCAGCATCCGGTGCATGCCCCACACGTCGATGGCTGCTGCCCTGCAACTCGTCACGCCGTCGAACAATGCTTGCCAACGAAGCGGTGCGCAGGGTGCGCACGCCATCGAAACGCCACCGCCAGCGCTGCACCGGGCAGCAGGTGGCACAGGGTCGGAGCACGTGCGGGGGGCATCGGATGCATTGAGGCATCGCACAATGTCTGCCTGTTGGCTCTCCCTCAGCACGTGCACCAGCACAAGTCCAACATCAAGCAAGCCCTCGTCGTTGCAGCCACTCCCACTTCCGGACACGCTGGCGGCACTACGGCGTCCGTAGCTGCTCGGTTTTGTGCCCCACACAAACGTGTTCCCTAGCAGGCGGGCCATTGGATCGTTCGTTGGCACCTGTGCCGCTGCTTCGATGAACGTCGCCTCCGCAACGACACTACGACGAGTTCCACTTGGTGGGCGCGACGTGTTGCGATCGCCATTGCACGTGGCGCTGTAGTGCATCCAAAGAAGCGACCATGATGCGGGGCATCTCGACGTAGTCACCGTGCCATTTGGACTCATACGACGCAGTGACGTCCTCCCCTCGCCCAAGTGACAACAGCGTCTCCGTCATGGCATGCCGTTCGTTCCCCAGCGCAGAACGGATCGGGACAACATACACCTCAGTGAGGCACGCAAGGAGCACGACCATCAACACATTCGCAATCAGTTTGTACGGTATTCGACGGTTGTGCAGGAACTTCTCAATGGGGCCTCTTGTGAACGCAGCTTCATTCCGCAGGTCGGATCTCGTCATGGGTGCAGTGTCGCAACCAAGCCTTGAGCAGTACTGTGTTGCAAACAACAACAAGAACAATAGCATCCGCAATCACATACGAGACTGACGTCAACCGACACAACCAGAACCACACAGGCTACAGGGTACGTTCAAGCTCATCAACCGCCAGCGGGTGCAATCCCCCGACATCAAATATTGTCCACCGCGGTTCTGAATATCACCGCGGTTCGGGAACAATGTATCTTCGCGGTTCTCAGTATCTTTGCACCACCAACATTCGTGCATTGATGACGACAAACAGTTTGAGTGTGATGGGTAGCGTCGTTCACATGGTGCAAACTTATCGGTTATCGTTTCTGACATACAGCCGTCAGACATCCTGTAGTGTCTTGATCCATTGTTCTTCATTGAGACCTTTCTTTGCACCACAGGCCCCGAGTGTCATCAGTTTAAGCGCCCCTGGCCTACAGACCTGCTAAAACGCTTGGCCCAAGCGTAACAGGAAGCCTCTAGGCAATGCGTGTGCGTGTGCTCGAAAGCGACAGGTCGTGCAGCGGTYTACTCTTTGTGTGGGNCACGTTGCAGGGTGGCAGCGGCCAGAGCAAGGGCAGCAACAGAGNGRAGACGACACAGCATACAACCACAAACGTTAGGGGGCAGCGCAAGCACACAACACCCTCAGCAGCACGGCAACAGACGTTCACACCACCAGCGCTTCGATGCATGCACACCACACAGCGAACAGACTACTCACCGGCGTGCCCGCACATCGCCATTCCCTCGGGCACCCGACTAGTAGAGAGGGCAGGGAAATTCATCGTCGCTCCGTGCCTCGCGCGGCGCGCACACCGGCTCGGCATCCACAGTTGTTACCTCCGGTGGCGGTCTTAGTCGACGGACTCCATGCTCGACGCGCCCGTCGTCGCGGCGGGGACGGCGGCGGCCGGCGCGGCCTCCACCTCCTCGTCCTCGTCCAGCGACAGGCCAAGCTTGATCATGCGGTGGATGCGCTCGGCGTACGTCGACGGGTCCTCCAGCTGGAAGCCGGACGTCAGCAGCGAGGTGTCGAACAGCAGGTACACGAGGTCCTTGACCGCCTTGTCGTTCTGCTCCACGTCCACGCGGCGGCGCAGCTCCTTCACGATGCCGTGCTTCGGGTTGATCTCCATCGTCTTCTTGGACATCATGTACGACGACATGCTCGAGTCGCGCAGCGCCTGGTGGCGCATGATCTGCTCCATGTGCGCGCTCCACCCGAACTCAGACGTCACCAGGATGCACGGCGACGTCGACAGGCGCTCCGTCAGCACAACCTTCTCGACCTTGTCCCCGAGGATCTCCTTCATCGCCTTGCACAGCTTCTCGAAGCTTGCCTTCTCCTCCTCCTTCTGCTTCTTCTCCTCCTCCGACTCCTCGAACTTCACGCCCTCCTTCGTCAGGCACACAAACTTCTTGTCGTCGAAGTCCTTCACCTGCTGCATCACGTACTCGTCGATCGGGTCCACCATGAACAGCACCTCCACGCCCTTGCGCTTCGCCTCCTCGATGAACGGCGAGTTCTCCAGCTTCTTCTTGCTGTCGCCCGTGATGTAGTAGATCGACTTCTGCTCCGGCTTCATGCGCGTCACGTAGTCCTTCAGCGTCGTCGGCTCCTCCAGCGCCTGCGTGCTGTTGTACCGCAGCAGGTCGCACAGCTTCTTGCGGTTCGCAGAGTCCTCGTGGATGCCGAGCTTCAGGTTCTTGCCGAACGCCTCGTAGAACTTCTGGTAGTCCTCCTTGTTCTCCGCAATCTCCTCGAACAGCTCCAGCGCCTTCTTGACGATGTTCTTCTTGATCACCTTGAGGATCTTGTTCTGCTGCAGGTTCTCGCGAGAGATGTTCAGCGGCAGGTCCTCGCTGTCCACAACGCCCTTGAGGAAGCCGAGCCACTCCGGGCACAGGTCCTCGCAGTTGTCCATGATGAACACGCGGCGCACGTACAGCTTGATGTTGTTGCGCTTCTTGTTCGGCTCGAACATGTCCATCGGCGCGCGCTTCGGCGCAAACAGGATCGACCGGAACTCCAGCTGGCCCTCCACCGAGAAGTGCTTGTACGCCAGGGGCTCCTCCCAGTCGTTCGACACCGCCTTGTAGAACGCGCCGTACTCCTCCTTGGTCACGTCCTTCGGGTCGCGCGTCCACACCGGCTTGTTCTTGTTCTGGATCTCGAACTCCTTGGTCACCTCCTTGACCTTCTTGGTCTTCTTCTTGTCGTCCTTGACCTCCTCCACCTTCGGCTCCTCGTCCTCCTCCTTCTTCTCCTCCTCGTCCTCGTCCGTCACCTCCTTCTCCGACGTCTTCTCCACCTGCAGCTCAATGTCGTACCCAATGAACTCAGAGTGCTTCTTGATCAGGTCCTTGAGGCGGCGCTCCTCGAGGTACTCCTGCTGGTCCTCCTTGAGGTGCAGGATGATGCGCGTGCCGCGCGTCATGTCCGTCCCAGCGTACGGCGTCACCGTGAACGTGCCGCCCGCAGACGACTCCCAGATGTACGCGTCGTCGTCGTTGTGCTTCGACACAACCGTCACGCGGTCCGCGACGAGGTACGCAGAGTAGAAGCCAACACCGAACTGCCCAATCATGCTAATGTCGCCACCAGACTCAATCGCCTCCATGAACGCCTTCGTGCCGGAGCGGGCAATCGTGCCAAGGTTGTTGACCATGTCGGCCTTGGTCATTCCGATACCCGAGTCCCACAGCGTCAGCGTCTTGTTCGCCTTGTCCGGGATCACGCGGATGCACAGACGCGAGTCCGCGCCCAGCACGTCCTTGTTCGTCAGGCTCTGGTAGCGGATCTTGTCGCACGCATCGGACGAGTTGCTGATCAGCTCGCGCAGGAAGATCTCCTTGTTGCTGTAGAACGTGTTGATGATCAGCGACATCAGCTGGTTGATCTCAGCCTGGAACGCAAACGTCTCGGCGGCCATCGTCTTGTTGGGGTGGTGGTTAGAAATAGGGGTTAATAGAAATAGGGGTTGCGTATGCGTGTGCTCGAAAGCGACAGGTCGTGCAGCGGTCTACTCTTTGTGTGGGGCACGTTGCAGGGTGGCAGCGGCCAGAGCAAGGGCAGCAACAGAGNGAATGCGTTTGGGTGCAGGGTACAGTATCATTGAGACACAATGGAGAGGAATGCTGCAATGTGTGTAGGGTAGAGTGGACGGAAAAGCAGCTGCGAACATGGTAGGCTTTGTGTGGGGGATATCCCACTAGGCCCTTGCTGTGCAGTTGGGTGAACACGGAGCATGCATGTCCCAGCGGCCGGGCTTCGTACTCCTTCGTTGAGTCAAGATACTCGTGCCACGCCTACGCCAGTGGGAACACTTCTTTCGTGTCCTCATCAGTCACAGTGAAGTTGCCGAGATCAAGGGTTTGGTACGAGTGATGAAGCTCCTCCTTGGAGTAGAACAAGTACTCAGACAGACGCCGCGCTGTGACGCGAGGGTCGACAATTTGCGGAACGTGCTCCAGCGCTGTGCTGCGACCACCACATCGACCTTTACTGAGGTTCCATTTCTCATGAAGCATGCGCCAACGCAGTTTGGTGTTGCTCCACAACTCGCATAGCCAACTCATCCCGTAGAAGCAGCGAGCTGAATTGAAGGCCGTGGTCATGTTTGGGTCTCGCTGGAGCATTTGGCGGCAAATGTCTGCGTTGATGCTGTAGCCGTGCGGACGCCTCCCACCATCATCGTCCTCTAGCAGCGGGGAGGTCGGGTCAAGGATCTCAATCTCGCCACTCTGAGGGCCTACCTGCCATGCGTTCTGGTCCTTCCCCTCTAAGAACCGAATGGCACGCCGCATCAGCCGTGTCACTCGGTCTTCTTGGATGACAATGTTCATGTCCGGCATGTAGTTACGGAGGTGCGCAAGGGGGTACTGAATCTGCGTTTCGTTCAACGGAATGGTGTGGTACCACATGGTGTACACCCATCGGATGCTGGGCGGGAACCAATCAATGTTACCCCCTGTGTTCTTGCGGGGGTCGGGCCGGAGCATGTCGGGCAGCCGCCACCACGTGCGGGCGTCGGGCATTTTTCGCTGGTGCAGGTGTGGGGAGTGGTACACCAGTGGGAGGGACAAAAACAACGCACCCGGTGGCATAAACATAAATGCAGTGGCCAAGGTTCCCTCGTTGCACATGTAGACGTCAGCGTCGACCATCATCTGGACCTGTTCCTTGGCACTCTTACCGACGGCGCCCTCCAGCACAAACTCTATCTTTCGCCTGTTCGGAAACGCCCTATCCAACATGCCCACCGTTTCTTCGTAGTTGACGACACCCCTCTTGTCCTTCTTGTGGCAGATGCTCACACGAATCGGGCGTGCTTTGCCACCATCCTCTGCAGAGGGCGAGGACCCAGCATCGGCAACCTCTGCATCGGTAGGATGCAGCTTGCTTCGGATGCGGTCCTCCGCGCCCGTAACCGCAATGACATGCCGACGGAATGCCTGCCACAACTCAGAACTGCCAGACGCGGCGTAGGTGTTGGTGACCCAGCTCCACGACTTGGTGCCACTGCCAACCATCAAGCTTGCGTACACACGTTTCGGCAGCTGCACGTCGTACATCGGCGGGCGCCTTGAG
>NVWL01000037.1 GCA_002733645.1 Oceanobacter sp. | reverse complement strand
GGCGCTGCGCCGACACAACAGAACGCGCAGCTGGCGGTAGCACAGCCACCACTCACGGATGGAGGATGGGGAACTAAGACGGCAAAGTATACGATACTTACGCGAGACGGCCCAGTAGGCGGAGCGCACGCCAAGGGCGGGACAAGAACAGACGAGTCGAGCAAGGGGAAAGAAATCCCGTACCCTCGGGCACAAAGACCGGCACTGGAACAACCACGGGCGTCAGATAAGAGCCCAGGAGCACATCCCACCGCGAGCTCCAAGATGCGAGAGCTAATAGGCGCAACTATGGCCCAAGCGAAGCGACTCGAAGCCAAGGCCGCATGCGACAATAACTGCTACATGCTGGCCGCTCTATCGCTGTTGGACGTGTACCGCGGGAGCGCAACGAAGCATACGGCACAGACCCTCACCAAGGAGGCGAAGAGGCTCAAACTGTGGCAGGGAAAGCGGCAAGAACAACGCGACCCCTCTGAAGTGCTGGAACGACTTGACATCCCGGTGTACCCTTTCGCCCCGACGGAGGAGGGAGAGGGTCCGGGTGAAGTCGGCGATGACATCTACCCCAACGATGATACAAACACGTTCTTTGTCAGAACGAACACGGGTCGTGAGAAGCTGCGCAAGACACTGAGCTTCAGTGCCAAGGACAGTGATTCGCCCGACGCGCGCACGACACGACGCCAAGCAACCTTTCTAGTCGGAGCACAATACGCGGGACGACTGGACGGTGTGGCAGGGCACTTCACACTTACAGACGAACCAGAACGAGCAGCCATTGCAGTTTACCAATTGATTCCAGACCGCCTGCTGGACACACTTCGTGACCTCACATGGATGGATCACATCGCACCAGCAGCAAAACGCATGATAAAACCCCGAAGCGAACGACGGACAATCCCGAACATCTTGGGACGTGCGCCCCCTACAGGCCACCCCCCGCATAAGGAACGCGCGATCTCCTTTACGGTGGTGGAGGACTCAGATGACTCAGACAACGCTGACGTACCTGACACCCTTTCGGACGATACCAACGAGGAGGACCTTTATGACGACGGAGACTCGGAGGACTCTGACGACCTAGACCCTGAAGAGGAACTGATGACGTTAGTTAAAGGGGCGCAGCTGAACCAACGGATTGCGATGACGTGGCGACTCCGCGAGGGAGACGGGGCGCAACACGAATGGACGGGCACGGTCATAAAGAAGTACGACCACCGCTTCAAGTGCTGCGAGGTAAAATGGGATGCAGGACTACCAGGATTGAAGCATCCACGAGTCCGTGCCTTCCCTGAGGCGGTACTCCCCGACCCAAAGATTATGTACATTCACACACGCTACATCCCGCAGGCGAGCAAAGGGCAGAGCAGTGCTCCGACAAAGGCGACCCCAAGGGAGTGCGATGCACCAAGGGGACCCTTGCTGGACCCACCGGGGAGAAAAAACATGAGCGGCGACCTGTGCAGGTGGACACAGCGTTGCCGAACATGGTACATCCACCCGGAGAGACCGCCGCACATCTCGCCACTGGCGTGGGCAGCAACGTCGGCGGCCGTGCGAGCAAGCCACATTCGGTGGCTGAGAGAACTACGCAGCATGCCAGCGGACCTGGTGGGACTCCCGCTGCCAAAGGCGGCCCTCGAGCTAACGCGAAGAATGGCCACCAGTCGGAATTGGCGGTGGGGGACGATCAGCCGGGCCATGGCCAACATCAAGGCGGCACTGCTGCAGCTCCCGATCTACACAACGGAGAGCGAGGCCATCGACCTCAGCAAGGACTCCGAATGGGCAGCGGCAGGCCGCATGGCGAAGCGAATGGAGCGCGAGACGCCCAAGAACCCGCCAGCTCCATTGCTGTTCGCGGAACTGCACAAGATAAGACAGGGACTCACCGGGAAGCCCCACGAGGAGCTGTTCTTGATGCTGATGTGGAGTCTAGCGGCCCGGGCCTCCGACATCGCGGGCATGAACGCAGAGGACGTGAACCTCAGCGAACCAGACAACCTGGCGGTGACGATCCGACGAGGAAAGGGTGCGAAGTTCCGCGGCCCGTACCCAGCGGCGTCGACGCTAGAGCGGGACCTGTTTGTAAGAGTACAGGAGCTACTCGCCAGCCGCAGGAAAGGCGAACGCCTATTCTTCAACCTTGCGGGACTCCGATCAACTGTGCGCGCAGCAATGAAGAAGGTGAACCCACTTCTGTCGCTGCCATCAATTCGGAAGGGCGCAGCGCGGCACATGATCGAGGCGGGGGTGGAGGAAGACCAAGTGATGCGCCTAACCGGCCACACGAGAGGCGATACGTTCAGGGGCTACCTCGGGTATGCCGAAATCCTGACGAAAGAGGCCAAGGTGGCCCAGAAGAACACGCGGGTGCTGCAAAAACCGCAGGGCACCGAAGAACCCCGATCTGGCCCCCAGGGGGCGGGAGATGCAACCGCGGACGGCGCATCGGGGGACGCCCTGACATCCACCACATCTCCTTCAAGGCCCCGAGTACCGCAGAGCTCGGGATAA
The DNA here is from genome assembly GCA_002733645.1 of Oceanobacter sp. Taxonomy (GTDB): domain Bacteria; phylum Pseudomonadota; class Gammaproteobacteria; order Pseudomonadales; family Oceanobacteraceae; genus Thalassolituus. The sequence goes on along the minus strand of NVWL01000037.1, from coordinate 4,234 downwards.
ACCCTCAGGAAGTCCTGCGAGAAATCTGCAGGCTGGAGGGCAAGCCCCCTCCACCGGACGACAACAGTGACACGTGGCCCCTACACATTAAGGATACCACGTTGGCAAACTTACACGCGATTGACCGACTGACACTTGTGCACGAGGAGTGCAAGGAGTTCTTTCGGCAGAGTCAAGAGTACTTGGGCGCGGAGATGTTCGTTGACATGGAAACGTCACGTACAATCAAGAAATCGCGCATGTCAAGCGAAGACCTCGCACTGTGCACGAAGCATGGTAAATTCAAGAGGATCGAAGATTTACCCGAGCCGCTTCCGCCCGGGTTCCACGGCGTCAACGTGTGGACGCTGAAGGAGACGAAACACCGTCGCCGGAAGATTACGGAGCCGCTCCTCAACGTGGCCGTGCGCAAGGACAGCATGCCTCGCACGCGATACCCCTCTCGCCTGGAGAGGCGCCAGGGGCTGAAAGCATGTCGTTACATGCTACAGCTTGACATGGACGCTTACTACGACTCCATCCCCATACAGAAGCCTGCCCGGCGACTGTATGTCTTCAAGGGGATGGATGGCTGGTACGAACTGCTCACGCTCCCAACGGGAGCACGATGGAGCGTATGCGTGGGCCAGGGGATTACTTGGGTCGTGGTCGATTTCGACCACCAGATTACGATCTGGACAATGATCGACAACATCCTTCTGGGCGCAGAAGAGGGGCAGGAAAGCGAATTCGTCGACGCAGTCCGACGGTTATGTCGGCGCCTCCAGCGTGCCAATCTCCAAACTTCCCCTCCTGCGGGGACCATACTCCGCATGAGCGATGATGAAATTTTAGAGTTGGCACGCCAAGAGCAGACATTCCTAGGCGAACACTACGCTTGGGATGATGAAACAAAGACCCGTTTGGTATCGAACAGCACCAAAACGATTGCGAAACTGATTGTGGCGACCCGCGCCGAAAAATTTACCTTCCGGAGCTTTATGGGCCTCCTTGGGCTCATCCTGTACGCGATGCATACAGTTTCGATCAACGCAGCACGATTCTTTGGCTTATTCAAGGCCTACCGTGGGATCGCCCAGAGCCTGGCGAAGGACAACCACGATTGGGACGACGAGATTCCCTTCGTGGCGACCGCGGCGCGCGAAGAAATCGCGAAGGTAACAGACATTCTCGTGGCCAACCAGCCAGTGGTGATACCAGAGCGGCGCCTCTTCACGTACGACGATGGCGCATTCGATGATATCATATTCATCGATGCATCGGTTACTGGCTGGGGGGCGATCCACCGCCATGGTAAGGTGGACGCGCAAGCGTTCATCTACCAGCGGAAGTGGCAGCAACAACTGTCCAACATCGCCCTGAAGCCGGGCGATGTTGGACGACATTTCTACGCTAAGTTCTCAGCACACGCCGAACCTACGGGTGTGCGGGAACTTGTCGAGCACCTAGAGCGCAAGGGCAGACTGGGCAGAAGGGTAGCAGTGGTCACGGACCACTTCGCGATCGTACAAGCGCAGGCGCGCGAAAACGGCTATGGGGGAGTCGGGAAAGGATACGCGCTAAACTCACTATTTAGAGCCACGAACGAACACGATATCCTGTTCTTCTACATAGCGGGTCACAAGAACCCGTCGGACTACATCTCGCGGAATTTCACCTTTGAGGGTGGCGAAATCGTAGAGACACGCGCGGATGTTGCGCTCCCGAGGCTCATCGAGACGTATTGCCCGATAATCGAATTGGCAAGGGAGCGGCCAAGCTGGATGAGATAATAACCAAACACAGACGCGCAAACAAACGCCATTGGGGTGCATGGCTAAGATGCCAAACTGCGCGGGCATCACTTCAATGAATCATAACTACTTTGGGGTCTAGAGGCTAACACAATGCGTGGGAGCCAAGGGACAACGAGAACCCCGAAACACGAGGGTCCTCGGAGTAGGAACAAAGAAAACTACTACGGGGCTCGAGTGCCATAGGGAGAGAAGTAAAACGCCAACCGTTGTGACTGTCCCATTCTGCCTTGACAGCTGGACATGTAATGATGGTTGCTCCTCTTGACTTGCTGACTTTCAGTAGAGTGACAAAGCTTTGCTGTGAGGTCATTGCGTGTCACTTGGACAGGTGTAGACCTTCCTCTAATCTCTGTTCCATTCCCCTTTCCCCCTCTTGTATTGAAACGAAGGTACCAAGCGTTTTGCCAAAGAGTTGAAAATTTTTTGACAACATGTCAGCGATGCAGAAGCTTGCCGGGATCCTGGGATGTGCAGTCGAGCAGATCCCCAAGGTTAGCAAGAAGACTTTGGAGCTCGCGCTAGAGCCCATGACGGTATCGGAGAGGGCAGCGGTGGAGATCGCACTTGCCCAGAACGCAGCGAGCTCAGACGATGGAGCCTCGGTCCTAGCAGACCACCTACGCCGGAAGGAAATCCGTGCACGTGAGAAATGGCGTATCCGCCAGGAATGGGCGGAGAGCATCATCAAGCACGTGCACGACGCCCAGCAGGGCGCCGAAGGACTCGACGGCCTCCGGGCGGCCTACCGCAACAAAGCGAAGGCCCACACCCTCACGCCACTCGAAGTACTGCTGGGGCAGTGGCTCCTGTTCTCCACAGACCCAGAATTCGGCCGTTTCTTCATCATGTACCTTTGCCTACACGTACAGGACAAGGACCGAGTCGCCCTCCACAATTGGAACGTCGTCCAAGAATGGGCACCGGTTGAGGTGACAACGTATGGAGAGCAGATCGAGGCCCTCGAACACCCACTCTTCCCCCACTGCACTGATCTGGCTACGCTCAACGAGGCCCTCATCAACGGCGTGGCGCAAGCAACGGGGGGCGGGGGGAGGAGCAACAAGGCACTGTACCGCCATGGCACACCACTCGGCGAACCAGCACCGACAGGAGGTGGCGTAATGCCAATTGTCGCGACGCAGAATGGCTCAGCGGTCGACTCGACTGACTTGGAGGCAGCGCTGGCGATGATTCTGGAGTCGACAAAGAAGAACCAAGTAACCACAAACCCACCGACCAACCGTGCGGTGGAACGCGCGTTCGACCCCATTTTCAAGGCCCAACGAGTGGTCTCGGACCAAATCGCAGCCCTCGGGCGCAAGACCGACGCCTCCGCACTTCAACTGGCGTTCTCAAACCTAAGGGAGGCGATCTCGACGGCACAGCGGTCCTTGAAGCGCGCGGGCACGCAACGACAACATGGGCAGCAACAGCCCAACGCCAAGGGAGGGGAACCCTCAGACGATGCATCACCCCCGGCGGATTTTTAGATAGTGACCGCCACACCGGACACGTTAAAAAGAATAGTGTGGCACATCACCGGGACGCCCCCGCACGGGCACGAACGGCAGGACAGCCACACTCAGAGATTGCAAGGAAGACGACGACGTCGACACCGCAACCCGCGGGGGATATGACGGCAACGAAGACGACAACGACGACAAACGCAACGGGGGGTGATCTCACAGACTGCTGGTCTGCGGCGGAGATCGACCGCCTCGTCGGCAACGCTGCGGCGCTGCCTGCTGACACTTTTTGGAAGTGGCGGAATGGCGGCATCTCGGCCGCCCAGATCCAACAGCGATTGGCCAAGAACCGAACAACGGTCTTGCGGCTCATCATTTGGATGCGGCATCACTGGGTGTGCGCGGAACTACAACAAGCACCATCACCGACTACGACGGCGCACTTAGCAGTCTATGACTCGGCGACATCGCTGGCGGTCCGGAAGGACTTGCATAAACTAGCTCGGGAAATGGGGTGGCCGGAACCCTCCTTTGTCACCTGCCCGCAGCAACTGCGGGGGAGCAATGAGTGTGGGATTTACGCAACCTTCTTCTTGCTCTCACTAGCCGCTGGCCGGCCCATAACGGAGCGTACATTGGAGCCACGCCCGTCCGTGCGACGGGCAGCCCTGGAGAACGTAGAGAGTCCCCAAAGGTTCGTCGCTGCTGTGGGTGCGATGCTCGACGGCACTCGAAGGGAGCAGCTTAGGCAAGGGTGCCACAACCCGTACGCGGCGACTGTCATTCCACCACGGAGGGAGGTTGAGGCCCCCAGGACAACCGAACTGGCGCCGACTGCACAACGAGCAACACCGCACCCCCAGATGGAACCGAGGACAACGGCGAAGGGCGCTGTGCCGACACAACAGAACGCGCAGCTGGCGGTAGCACAGCCACCACTCACGGATGGAGGATGGGGAACTAAGACGGCAA
>NVWL01000002.1 GCA_002733645.1 Oceanobacter sp. | reverse complement strand
AAATACAGGGATTAACGGCTATCAAACGAAAACCTACGGTTACGAGGGTGCCACAGGATTCAAAACCGTAGGTTTTCGTTCAAATGCCCCCGCTGGTCCGACTAACCCAAACATGGGCTAAATCGAACCGGCCTTGAATTCACGCAAATCACTCGTGAATGTTTAGTGCATGTGTTGACCACCATTGGCCGAAATATTTGCACCTGTAATGAAACTTGAATCTTCATGCGCCAAGAAACTCACCACACGAGCAATATCTTCAGGCTTGCCGAAGCGTCCTACTGGAATCCCCTTGCGAATCGTATCGCGGATTTCTTCTGGCACCTCCATGATCATTGCGGTAGCAATATAGCCCGGCGAAATCGTATTAACTGTCACCCCTTTGCTTGCGACCTCTTGAGCGACCGCTTTAGTAAAGCCGTGCATACCGGCCTTTGCAGCGGAATAGTTAGCCTGGCCAAACTGCCCTTTTTCACCATTAACCGAGCTGATATTGATAATACGACCAAAGCCTTTTGTCAGCATGTCGTTAACGACCATGCGGGTCATATAGAACACAGAGGTTAAATCCGTATTAATTACATCAACCCACTGGTCTTTGTTCATTTTTCGTAGAGTGGAATCGCGCGTGATGCCGCCATTATTTACTAGGATGTCGATGCTTCCGAAATCTCGCCGAATGCCTTCAATACAAGATTCACAAGATTCCCATTCAGTGATATTCCCAAAAGCCACTGGAATGTCATAACCTTCTGCGGCCATAGTCTCCTGCCATTTTTGCGCCTTTTCATGATTGCCTCCTGAGTAATACCCCGCAATCACCTGATAGCCATCGTCTGCCAACTGCTTGCATATGGAAGTCCCTATTCCACCTGTGCCACCCGTTACCAATGCTACACGTTTGGTCATTTCTTACTCCTTCAGCAGTACTGCCTGTCGTGAAAAATTATGGATCAAATCGACGTTTTAAAAGGTCTCTAAGAAGGTAGTTGGTAAGGCGCTCAAATGAGAAGTACTATGGCTGAATTTGTTACAAAATGTGTCGACTCGGTTGCGCAATGTTGCCACTGAACAGTCGTCAGGTTCTAAAATGTCCAACCCCTGCATTTTAAGCGCACTGGGACTCACGACTTCCCTCAGATATAATGCGCGACTTTCATACCAGATGGTCTAACGCCCAATGAAGTTTGTCGTTAAGTTGTTCCCAGAAATCACCATAAAATCGAAGTCTGTACGTAAACAGATGACGAAGATCCTGCGCCAGAATCTGCAGACTATTTTTCGTAGCCACCTACTGTCGGCCGACGTACAGGATCGCTGGGATAACCTTGTCGTCATATTGAATCACGACGATGATGTATCAAGACGCAAAACCATTGAAATACTAAGCCATACTCCGGGCATTGGTTTCTCCCTCGAAATCGATGAATATCCATTCGAAACGCTGCATGATGCCTATGGACGTGTGCGCGATGAGTACCGTGAGCGCGTGGCAGGCAAGACATTTTGTGTTCGCGTAAAGCGCACAGGGCATCATGACTTCACCTCGCACGATGCAGAAAAGTACATGGGGGGTGGCATACTCAAAGAGACCGATGCCAAGGCCGTGTCTCTTAAATCTCCTGAAGTAATCGTTCATGCTGAAATTCGCAACGACCGAGTTCAAGTGGTTCGCCAGCAAATCAAGGGGCTTGGTGGTTACCCACTAGGAAGCCAAGGACAGGTTCTATCTTTAATTTCTGGTGGGTTCGACTCCACGGTGTCCAGTTACTTAATGAGCCGCCGCGGTCTTAAAACCCACTTCTGTTTCTTTAACCTTGGTGGCAGTGCCCATGAAATTGGGGTTAAGCAAGTGGCGCATTACTTATGGAGTAAGTACGGCGAATCACACCGAGTAAAGTTCGTCACCGTACCGTTCGAAGAAGTGGTTACTGAAATTCTGACTAACGTAGAGAGCAGCCAAATGGGGGTTGTACTTAAGCGCATGATGTTACGTGCCGCGTCTCGTGTTGCCGACAACCTACATATCTCAGCACTCGTTACTGGCGAAGCTGTTGCCCAGGTGTCATCACAAACCATCACCAACTTAGCGGTCATTGATCGTGTTACTGACCATATGGTGTTGCGTCCACTTGCCGCCATGGACAAACAAGACATCATTAATATCGCTCGCCGCATCGGTGCTGAAGCTTTTGCGGCCCGTATGCCTGAGTATTGTGGTGTTATATCAGTAAACCCAAGCATCCTCGGTGATCCTAAACGCGTTGATGCGGCAGAAGAAAACTTCGATTTCACCGTACTTGATAGAGCATTGCGTGCGTCTATGACGCAGCGCATTGATGACGTTATAAAAGACGCTGAATCAGGCATGGAAGATGTGCCCGTAGTCACTACTCCAGCACTCGCCGATGTGATCATTGATATTCGCCACCCAATGGAAGCGGCAGATAATCCATTAACCTTGGCGAACAATTCAGTGAAAACAATCCCGTTTTACGAACTTGAATCGCGCTTTAGCGAACTTAGCAACGACGTACGCCATCTGCTTTACTGCGAAAAAGGCACCATGAGCCGAATTCATGCACACCACCTAAATGCCATGAGCGAATCCACTCAAGGTTACGGCGTATTTATTGAGCCGGATGAGCGCCGTCTTGTGATAGATAAGCAATCGCCTGAACTTAAAGACACCACCCATACGCAGGAAGCCTAACATGACTAAAATCGTTAGTTTTAATATCAATGGCGTTCGTGCTCGCCCGCATCAAATTGAAGCCATTCGAGATTTGCTTGATGCCGACGTTATTGGGCTTCAGGAAACCAAAGCCCACGACGAAGTGTTTCCGCTCGCCGATATTGAGGCGATGGGCTTTCACGCAGAATTCTTTGGTCAAAAGAGTCACTACGGCGTGGCACTTCTCAGTAAAAAGCCACCTGTGAATGTGCAAAAAGGTTGGCCTTGGGCTGAAGAAGATGCTCAACGTCGATTAATACATGCCGAATACAACATCAATGGCGAGCACTGGCACATTCTGAATGGCTATTTCCCGCAAGGCGAAAGCATCGACCACGAGATCAAATTTCCGGCTAAGCGCGCTTACTATGCAGATTTAATGCGCTACCTATCGGAAAACTTCACACCTGACGACAACGTCATCGTGATGGGTGACATGAACATTTCACCTGAAGACACTGATATTGGCATTGGTGAACCGAACCGCAAACGCTGGCTGAAGACAGGCAAGTGCAGCTTTCAGCCGGAAGAACGTGAATGGTATGACAAGCTACTCGGCTGGGGCTTGCAGGATTCGTATCGCAAACACTACCCTGCAAGTAACGACACATTTAGCTGGTTTGATTACCGCTCAAAGGGCTTTGATGACGAGCCAAAGCGCGGCCTGCGTATTGACCACATACTGGTTACGCCCGGGTTGCTTGAACGCTGTACCGCAGCGGGTGTGAGCTACGACATTCGTGGCATGGAAAAACCATCCGATCATGCCCCGATTTGGTCGGAGTTTGAATAAGGCAGGCTAGGTGGTAGTTTTTACATGGATTCCCGCCTTCGCGGGAATGACGGGTAATCGATGAACGTCGGCATTTCAAAGATGGCTTCTTTTGTAAATGGCGCATTCTCGTAAGCAACGTCATTCCCGTAAGCAACGTCATTCTAGTAAGCAACGTCATTCCCGCGAAGGCGGGAATCCATCAATAAGCGCAGGATACAAATCCATCCAATAAGGGTTGTCCATTTCAATTAAGTTGATTTTCCAATCTCGCCGCCACTTCTTTATCTGTTTTTCACGCAGTATTGCCGCGTTCATATCTTGAGTTAGCTCAAAATAAACCAGATCATGAACGTCGTATTTAGCGGAGAAGCCATCGGCCGTATTATTTTTATGCTGCCACACACGTTGAATTAAATTGCTGGTAACGCCAATGTATAAAGTGCCTTGCGGGCGACTAGCGAGGATGTATACACATGGATTCCTTTCCATATAAATTCCTTTAATGTGTTTGTCTATTCGTGTATTCGGTTGTCAGAATTTTTATTGCCAATATCAATGGATTCCCGCCTTCGCGGGAACGACAACTCATCGTGTAACGAGGTCCGAGGTAATAGCTGCGTCTCTTAAAGTATCCGCTATTCACTCGTTCCAAGTGTCATTTCTGCGCATAATCCGTCATTCCCGCGAAGGCGGGAATCCATCTATAAGCGGAGAATACAATTCTAAGTTCACCACTCTCGCACCATTCATCATTCCCGCGAACGACTGCATGGATGCAGGAAATAGAGCGACGCAGGATACCAAAGCCGAAGCGGGAATCCATTCACCCTACGATATGTTTTCAGCGGGATTGTCAGTAGCAGCAACTCGGGAGTCGTGCGAAATTTCAGCATTACTCCAGTTCAGTAAGCACCTGCAAATAATCCAACCATTGTCGCGCGGCATTGGTTGTTTGCGGTAACTTTAACGCCCTTTGAAAATACACTCGCGCCCTATCCATTTGCTTTAGCTCTAATGCGCATTGCCCAGCAGAGATCATTGCATTGGCGCTGTCTTTATTACTCGCATTGACTATCAGCCAATCTGAGACACCCAAGGCACTCTCACAACGCCCATCAGCCAAAAGTAATTGCAGTGCCGTCACTGCGTAACTGACATCGCCGGATGACTTTGCTGTTTCCAGTAATACATCGGAAGCGCCTTGGTAATCACGGCTCTGCTGTAAGGCGATGGCAATACGACGCTGTTTTTCAACGCTATTTTCTAGCTGCTCCGATTTAAGCCCTTTCCTCAAACGTCGTGCAGCACGCTCCGGAATGCCTTCCATTATTTGCAGCTGAGAAAGTAGAAGCACTTCGTCTTTGCTATCAAGAATGCCAAGTTTATCTGCAAGCTCCAGCGTCGCTAGTTGCGCCTTGGTTTTTCCTTGAAGCTGCTGTATTGAAGCCAGTTGCAGCCAGTAGTTTTTGTGACTGACGGACTGAGTGATGGTGGTTTCTGAGGACCGGTCAATTAACGCTTTTAAGGTTAATTCAGCGCCTGCGTAATCCTTCACTTGATACTGTGCGGAAGCTAATAAAGTGAGCCACGACTCCGGTGCGTCAGCCGACAGCAATAGCGCCTTTTCAAGCAGTGGGATGGATTCACTCCAACGCATCGTTTGTTTTTCATCGAGCTGCCACGCGAGTGCAAGCATTACATAAGCCGTTGCGGGGTGATTTTCATCTGGGGGCAAAGGCTGCTCTAACGCACTGGATAAAAGCTCTCGTGTTTGCGACCACTGATCTGTACTTAAATATAGCTGACCTAATTGCATCGCTAGCTGGGTTTGGCGAGTACTGTTTAACTGCTGCAACGAGTAAGCTCGAGCAAGCGCCTTGATTGCGGCTTCGTCGTCTTCCAATAACTGAAATGCTTGCCCGCGTATTTGAAGCAATAGCACTAACCCAAGGCCGTCATCCCAAGCCTCCGACGCCTCGGTTGAATCTTGAATAACCTGTTTGAATTGCTCATCAGCTAAGTCACTTTGCAACGATTCAATAACCCGATATTGGCGTTCAGATAAGGTTGGTTGCGCGGCAAAAACAAACGATGAGCATACACTTAAACACACAAGAGCGCCTATGAAGAGTCGTTTCATCTCAGTTTAAACTCCACCGTCTGCATAGCCGTTTGCTCAACCGCTTGACCATTCACCACTTTAGGATCAAACCGATAGCGATACATGGCTCGGACAGCTTCACGATCAAATATGCCTGGAGGCTCCGCTTTTACAACGTCAACATCCGTCACGGAACCATCCTTGGATATGGTCAGGCGTGCAGTAACAAAACCTTCAATTTTTCTGGCTTTTGCCCTTTGTGGGTATATCGCAGGCTGACGCACCAGAGGCATTACTTCGGTGTCGCCTTTACCTATACCTGAAAGTAGGTCTCCCATCATGGCATTACTCGCTAACGACAAGTCAGGTGTCATAGGCGGCATAGTCATCATGGCGGGCGCAGGCGCGGCTGTGTCCACGCTCGTAGCCGAAGGTGTGGGAATTTGCGGAATCTGAGGCGGCTCAGGCAGTGCACGACTTCGTATTTCCGTATCTGAATCTTTGCGGCGCTGCACAAAATCGATGGCGGTAGTTGCCGCGGCCGGGCGATCAAAACCATCTGGCGGTTCTACCATTGCGCTCATGGCAATGAAAAGAACCGATGCAACAATCAATCCCGGCAGTAAGCTGAGTAGCATCTTCATGTCGAGATTAACCGTCTGTGCTGGCAGCAATGGATATATCCAGCACGCCAGCCATACGTACTTGGTCCATTACTTTAACCAACAACCCCGTGGGCGCAAACTCGTCTGCCTGAATAACCACAGCGCCTTCTGGTGCCTCGGCCTTCATGCGTTCAACGTTGGCGCGCACGGCTCGTACATCGACGGCGCGCTTATCCACCCAGATTTCACCGTTAGCACGGATGGCAATCAAGATATTACTGCCCTGCTTGGCTTCAGCGGTGCTGGCAGAAGGACGGCTGACGGTAATGCCGCTTTCTTTTACAAATGAGGTAGTAACGATAAAGAAGATCAGCATGATAAAAACGATATCAAGCATAGGAGTAATATCGATATCGTTTTCTTGTCCGTCCGGATTGACGTGACGTCTAGCCATGCACACCTCCGGAGCGAGCATTTAATGAGGCGTTGGAATGAGCGCGAGCCAGCGGCATTTGTTCAGATAAAGACTGTACCGCACGCTGACTTAAACGCTGAAAGCGGCTGCGAAAATATAAGCCCGACAAGGCAACAACCAACCCAGCCATTGTTGGTAATGTCGCCTGCGCAATACCGCCCGCCATAGCACGAGCATTCCCGGTGCCAGTGGCGGAGAGCACATCAAACACTTCAATCATTCCAGTCACAGTTCCAAGCAACCCCAATAAAGGACAAATGCCAATCAGGGTGCCTAGCAATATCAGAGAATGATCTGTTTTGGTTTTGAACTGACTAAGCCAAGCTTTACGAATTTGTCGTGCCCCAGCACTGACAGTGTCTTGTCGAGCGACCCAGCGTTCAGCTAATTCAGAAGCCATTGCATGACGCGCGCGATAAAAAAACCAAAGGCGCTCGGCAATAATTCCCCACAGCAGTGCAGCAGCAACAAATACGGCATAAAGTACCGGGCCGCCTTGGTCGAAGAAGCTAAGAAACAAACTCACGAAGGCTTACCACTATTATTAGGGTTGGCTTCCTCTAACGATTGCGCAATCAACCCCGCTGATTGCTCATCGAGAATTTGAACCAAGGTTCGGCTACGACTTGCCACCCAGCTATGCATTAGCAGTAGTGGTATCGCCGCTACTAAGCCAAGCACGGTGGTAATCAAGGCTTGAGAAATCCCAGAAGCCATCAATTTGGCATCACCAGAACCAAAGGCGGTAATTGCTTGGAACGTCGCGATCATGCCAGTTACTGTACCCAGCAAGCCAAGCAAAGGAGCAACTCCGGCGAGCAATTTGATAATACCTTGGCCGCGCTCTATGGCTGGCAATTCTTTAAGCACAGCTTCATCTAATCGAGCTTCAAGTAACTCAGCATTGGTGGTGCCAATGTCTGCGCTACCGGCATTTAAAATACGGCCAAGCGGGTTATTGTTATCTGGGGCGTGAGTAGTCACAAGCTGCTTACGTACGCCCTTCTCGATAACGGCCAGTGCAACTAAACGCCATAAGGCTAAACATATACCAATTAAGCCAAGGGCGATGATGATATAGCCTACGGTGCCGCCTTGTTGGATGCGTTCGCTCCAGGCAGGGGTAACAGAATTAATGCTTAACAATGCACCTCGGCTAGGGTCGATCGTAATAGTGCCGATGCCTCCATTCGACGACAGGTAGTTAGCAATTAAGCCTGCTTCATTTGGTTGGCGTACAAGAGAACGGAACGCATCGAGTTGCTCATCCCAAAGCCAATACCCCTGATTACTAACCACATTGAATGAACCAATGCGTACCAATGCTTCAGTGCGAGTCGTCCCGTCTGCTTGCATAATAGACGCATTAAACTCAATAACTTCTGAGCTTAACTTTGCTTCTTGGCGAAGGGTTTGCCACAAGGCTTTTAAATCGGAAAGCTCAGGGAGTTTTTTGGAGCTCGCCAGTGCATCAAGGTCAGCGGGCATTTGGGTATGAATATTCCCCGTACCTGTGCGAAGAATGCTGTCACTAGTGGTACTTTTCAAGTCGTTAGCTACCTGACGAACCACACCGAACATCTCACCTAGACTGCCTGTACGCAGGCGAAGTGCTTCGCTGCCTTTGGTTAGTTGTTCTTCGTTACTCGCAAACTGTGCTTTAAGCTTGTCAGCCTTGGTTTGTTCATCTTTTAAAAGTCGCTTAGCTTCTGCTAGGGCTGCTTGCTGTTCTTCCAGATCAGCACTGAATGCTGCTTCGCGAGCCGCATTGATTTGCGACTCATACTGTCGAAACTCTTTTGCTGACGCGATAAGTTCTTCGGCGTTTGAAACCCCGCTTACGCTCAGCAAGCTAAACGTTACTAAGCTTAAAAGAAGGCGTTTCATTGGCCGCCCTCCTTTGAGTTCAGTGTTTTTGTCGTATGTGCAGTGGTTGGGGTGGCCAAAGGAAGCGTAATCAATTGCGGCGCAACCGTTTGCTCGGCAACGCGACGGGCCAAGCTGATTTGATTGTTTGCTGAACCAGATACGTTCCCTAAAGGCTGCCATCCGTCATTGAACCATAACCATGCTTGGTTACCATCTAATGTTTGGCGATAGAGAGCGATGCGGCCAATGCGTAGAAAGTTATACGCCGTAGCCATGTTTGGAGCGTTATCGGTGTTTTCTTTCTGGGAGTAAGCTTCAATGGTACGACCGTAGTCGACCTCAATCTGCAGCGCCTCAAGTACACGACGAAATTTCTCAGACACAGACACATCGGCCCGCCCTAACATATCGGTAAGAATAGCGACTCGCGTCTTACGTTCGTTACTTAAAAAGGGCGCGCCAGCGTTAATATCCGCCGTAAGCTGCTCGACCATAAGCTGCATTAGCGGCAGAACGCCTTCTTCTGACTCGTCGATGGTTGAAATCTGCGCTTGGATACTTTCTAGTTCAGCTTCTTGGTTGGCAATGATGGTCGCCATTTGAGCGTTATAGAGAGCTAGCTGCTCGGCTTTAGCTAAAACCTTACGGGTTTCATCAAGCAAGGCGCGAGTGTTGTCATCAAGTTTGTTGATTCGTTGCTGGCTTTTGGCCCCATCACGGTCTGCCTGACCAATCACATTGCCTGCGGCATCAAATGTTTGGTTCGCCAGTACATCAACGGATGCTGCCTGAGCGAGTAACAAGCTTACGGCACATGCCTGTCGCCATTTAATAATCATGCCTTCCTCTTTAGCAGTTCACGGTTTAGCCATTCAAACGTTTTGCCATTCAAACGTTTTGCTATCTAGGCGTTTCTCCATTGGCACGGCTTGCCTTAAGCCGCGCCATAACGGGATTGAATAATGAGTACTTAGTAGTCCTGTACAATCAATCCAAGCTTTTCCCCCATGCTTTCTGTGCCGCGAGGGGCAACCACTGCACGACTGCCCTGCTGTCCGCGCAAGTAGGTATCAGCCACTCGTTGTACGTCTGCCCAGTTAACAGCCAGTAGGCGGTCACGGAACTGCTGACGAATAGCTTGAGTTCTTCCGCCCTTATCCATATGGAATGCTTGCTTAGCCTCGCCCGCCGGTGACCCCGGACGATCTAGGCTACCGATAATACCAAGGACGGCTTGCTCAACTAAATCATCCCCAGACTTCATGTTAAGCACCCAATCAATGGAGGCTTCGAAGTCGTTGAAACTGCCTTCCACGCGAGGATCACGGTAGGTATAAAACTTAAATACAGCCATGGATGAATCTTGAGTCGCGCCAGCGCCGTATGCGCCGCCTTTTTCACGAATGGCGGTATGCAAATGACCATTGCGCAAGATGCCTCCAAGAACAGCCAGTGCTGCTGAATCAGCGTGCGTAAGTGTGACGGTAGGCAGCGCCCAAGCACAGAAGTTCACTTGTGAATCGACCATCCAGTACGTAGGTGCTGTGTCAGGTGTCCACACAATGTTGCCAGATTGCTGCTTACCAGCATGATCCCAGCGAGACGACAGAGAAGCCATGTGCGCCTTTCCATATACGTCGTCGTGAACCATTAGCGCACTGTCTGGGGTTTTATCTATGGTGGCATAGATATCTTGCATGGCCTTAACTAGGCACGATGCCCCCTCAGCTTTCACCTGCTCGGTACGAGCCTTGAGTCGCTTCGCTTGGGGTAAGCCCCCTAGCTCATTCATAAAGTGTGCGGCTGGGTTTAACGGTGCTGAAGCCAGTGACATGGCCAGTGAGTGTCCGCCACCAGTAATGCCTTGCTCCTTGCGCGCACGCGCTTGACCAAGCAAGTCTTTAAGTCGTTTTTCTTCAGTAAAATCAGCAGCTTGCCAAGTTTCTTTAATAATGGAGCTAAACTCTTCAGCGTTACTACCAAGGGCTTTACCTGACATCACGAGGTAGCCAGTCATAGCATTGCAATCATTCACATTGCTCTTGACTGAGGCATAAGAAGACAACGAGCCTACTGTGGCCGTTTGACGCTGCTGTTGAGTTAAATAGTCGTGACCGCCAGCACCAATTTCCGTCCAGGTTTGGGTAAAGAACGGCAACCAGGTCAATTGCTCTGGCGTCATGGGTGGCAAATCAGCCAATAGCTGCTGATAGACAATGCCGTTTGTGCCAGTTATGTATTCAGCGACTGGTAAGCCTTTGCTCTCATTGTTCGTCACATTGGTTGGGGCGACATAAGCCAGCTCAGGAGCAACGTCCGCAAGAGTAACTTTTGGCAGCAGCTCAGGATCATCTTCCGCCGCTTGACGCTCTTCCAGTGCAATCGCTTTTTGTTTTACAGCTTCAAGATCTTCTGGCGACATCGCCGCGTGCATGTCCGCAAGGCGCGCCTTTTCAGTGGCGACCTTCTCAGCATTTAATTCCGCGTCAGGCTTTAATGTGTAACGTACACGATGTGGATTATCGAGCAATAGACGCTTTACGGCTTGCTGCATAAAGTCACCCTTCGCTGCACGCTCTTTTAAACGTACTAATGCTGGGTCAAGATTCAACAAGGCAACAGGATCACCGTAATGCGTTGCGGCGGGCAATGAATTCAATATCAACTGCAAGCCGTAAGGGTAAGAATCCCCGCCAATTTCGCGCTGGTGTAACTCAAGCTGATGAACCGCCGCATCAATATGCGACTGCTCAACACCATCACGGGCCACACTTTTCAATGTATCCAAAACAATCTTTTCAATGGCTTCCGCGTGTTCAGGCTCACTGCCCTCGATGCCACACATGAAACTCATTTCACGATTGGAATCTTCCAAACCACACATAGGAGACGGCGAGGTGCCAAGGTCGGTTTCTTCTAGAGCGCGACGCAAAGGTGATGCTGAGTTGTCGAGCAGTACCTGGCTCACTAGGTTAGCTTCAAGCTGAGCATCAAGATCTATTGAATCGCCCAGCAACCAACCAATGACATGGTGTGTTTTCCCGGAAAGGTCGTCACTATCGACGCCATAACTGGCTTCGGCAATTTGTGGCTCGGTAAAACGCTGCTCTGGGTTTACGCGCCACTGTTTTTCTTGGCGTTCAAAGCGCTCAAGTGCTTGGTCGTTCATTTTGCCCTGAAGATCAGCCACATCCAGATCACCGAAGGTCATGAAGATGGCGTTCGTTGGATGGTAGTGCGTGGTGTAAAACTCTTTCAGCTCGGCGTAGCTAAGATCAACAATATTCTCAGGCTCGCCGCCACTGTTGTAGTGATAAGTTGTTGTCGGGAAAAGTACGCTGCTGATGCCCTGCCACAATTGAGATACTGCAGACGACATCGCGCCTTTCATCTCATTAAACACAACACCTTTGTATACCAGCTCTGAATCTGCATTAGAGGCATCTTCAAACTCAACTCGGTGGCCTTCTTGGGCAAAATCTAATTCATCTAGACGAGCAAAAAACACTGCATCAAGGTACACATCAAGAAGATTGTTAAAGTCTTTGTCGTTTTGCGAAGCAAACGGGTACGCCGTCCAGTCGCTGCTGGTCATTGCGTTCATAAAGGTATTCAGCGAGCGACGCGTCATCATAAAAAACGGATCACGCACTTGGTATTTTTCACTGCCGCATAAAGCGGTGTGCTCTAAGATGTGAGCCACACCTGTGGAGTCATGTGGCATAGTACGCAGCGCCACTAAAAATGCTTTCTCATCGTGATCACTGCAAATATGGTAATGCACCGCCCCGGTTTTAATATGCTCGTAATGATCAATAACAATATTTAAAGAATCGACAGGGGTCGAAGAGATGTGGCGAAAAGCGGCGTGGTTTTGCGTTTTGTCTGACATGACGTGAGCATTATCCTTTAGACTTAGACCTGAATCTTAACTTAGCCCTGATCTTAACATTGGTAATGGATGCCTTGAAATGAATACCCTAGCTTCTTTGTCTGAATTTGGCTTAAACGCAGAGTTTCCCGTTAATGAACAATGCCAATACCTCAACCATGCCGCGGTAGCGCCTTGGCCAGAGAGTGCCCGCAAAGCCGTTGTGCAGTTTGCGCAAGACAATACAGCCACAGGTTCATCCAACTATATGCAGTGGCTGAATGTTGAGGCAGAGTTAAGATACAACCTAGCCCGCTTAATAGGCGCGCACAAAGATTCCATCGCCTTCGTAAAAAATACGTCCGAAGCGCTGTCCTTTGTCGCTTACGGCATCGACTGGCAACCTGGCGACGTTGTGATTATTTCGGACGAGGAATTTCCTTCCAATCGCATCGTATGGGAATCACTCGCCTGCAAAGGTGTGGTCGTTAAAGCGGTTAGCCTAAAAGGCGAAACCCCAGAGCAGCACATACTCAACGCAATAGAACAAGGCGCTCGCCTACTTTCTATTTCCGCGATTCAATACGCCAGCGGCACACGCATGAACTTAACCAAGCTTGGTCAGACTTGTCGTGACAACGACGTATTGTTTTGCGTAGATGCTATTCAAGCCATTGGTGCAGTTCAATTTGACGTTAACGAGTGTCAATGTGATTTCGCCATGGCCGACGGCCACAAATGGATGCTTGGCCCAGAAGGTTTAGGTCTTTTTTATGTGCGCCCAGAGGTGATGGATCAACTCAGCCTAAATGAATATGGCTGGCATATGATTGAGAATATGGGCGACTACAGCCGAACAGATTGGGAGGTTGCCAGCACCGCGCGTCGCTTTGAATGCGGCAGCCCTAACTTATTGGCGGCACACGCACTTAAAGCCAGTACCGACCTTCTACTTGATATAGGTATGAGCAATATCGAAACAGCGATCTGTGAGCGTGTGACTTATTTGGCAAGAGCCTTAACCAACCAAGGTGCCACACTTATTACCCCTAAGCACAGCCTTGGTTGCTCCGGCATCATCACATTCGATACCAACGGACATAACCCAATCGAAATTTGGCAGTCGCTAATGAAAGACAGCGTAATCTGTATGCACCGAGGTGGCGGCATACGATTCTCACCGCACTACCACACGCCGCAAGCGGCGCTGGATACCGCGGTAGAGAAAGTGGCGAAGCTGTGCAGATGGTGAGATTCGAGGACTAACGGAGGTTTAGCTTAAGCCGCAAGCTGCTTATCTAAATAGCTGATAATGTCATTCGATTCATACAACCACTTAACGCTACCGCCCTCTTCGATTCGCAAGCAAGGCACCTTCACTCGGCCACCTTCAGCTTCAAGTGTTTTGCGATTTTGATCGTGTTTAATATCACGCAATTCAAGATCAACATTTAAACGATGAATCGCACGGCGAGTTTTCACACAAAACGGACAAGCTGTTAACTGATACAAAGACAAGCTATTGGCCTTCGCCTGCACCGCCGCCTGATCAGCCTCACTACGCTTAACCTGCTTCGGCTTTGTCAGCCAGCTGATAAATACAATGATATAACCCAGACCGTTTCTTAATGCTTTGACCAACATGCTTGCGCTACCTATCTCAACCAAATTGAGTGAGTAAAAATGAGGGGCGATTGTATCGGGTTGAAGGGGATTGTTAAACAGCAGACACATCAACTGGAACTCTGTTAACCGAAGAGATAGCCAAAGACCAAAAGCCCCCACATACCCAGTACAGCTAAAAAGTTAATCGTAAACACGATTCCCCTAAGCCTGATGTTTGAAGTGAATACCTGAACACAACTGTGAATAAGTCGACCACCCACAAAAATCCAAGCTAACCATAAATACGCTGGGTGATAAGTAAAATCTGACGAAATGAGCAATACGCAAATAGCGTAAAAGAAGAGCGGCCATTCAAATTGGTTGGAGAGGTTTGCACTAATTTTTGACTCTAAACCAGCCAAGGAATTGATTTCGTCTGCACGAGCACCAATCCCCCAGACTTTTGGGGCCCTCACCACGGTGAGTGCCACATACAGAAATGCAGTCAGCGCGATGTGTGCAAACATAGGGAGCAATAATGGGTCAGTCATTTTCAGATACGTTTATGTTTTAAATACCGTTAATTGGGCTGTGGCTGTTTTTTCTGCAGATTGAACACGTCAGCCGCTGTGGTGTGTAATGCTTTTCACACCCTGCAAGCAGAAAAACCGACCAAACCATTCACTGGTTAAACAATATGCTTTGTCGGTTTTCGTGATTATTATGATTTGAGCTCCCAGGTTCCATAAAAATTATTAATTGGATGCCCTGTTAGCACTTCGCCCAGCTTAATAAAAATAGCGCAGACCAAAGGTGTAGCTCGGATGCGGAGCCTCAATTGATTTAGAATACGTCACGCGTCCCAGTAGGCTTTTCGATATTTTTGCACCTATCTCCAGACTCACGGACAACGAATCGTCGTTACTCTCGATATCATGATAAATTTCAGATCGAAACTCTACCGGGCTATTGACCGATGGTTTCACTTCTACAGATACGGAGGCTGAGGTCCGGCTAGACATCTCAGTATCCTGCAAGAGTAATAGTCGTGAACCATATTGAGCAGAGGAGTCTAGTTCCGAATTCCTGTAAATTTGCCAAGTATTAATCCAGAAGGAAATATTCAGAATATCACTGACGACAAAGTACCGAGCAACTCCGGCGTAAAAGCTTCTATAGTCACTGGTTAATTCTATTTTCGAACCATTCGTCGGGTCTATGCTGCTATCCTTGATCGTTTGAAAAGCAAATCCTGTCTACAGAATAAATTGAGCACCTGGCTCAAGGCTGATTCCAAAGGATGATAGTCTCGTATTTATCTCATCCTTGGATAAAGGTGAATAGACTTTGGTATAGCCTAATCCACCATAAAGATAGTCATAATCGAAAGCACTTTCCGCCAACGACTGAAATGATACCGCCAGTAGAAAAATCTGAAGAAGTCTGAATTTCATAATAATCCATGCGCCCGCGAGTAGGAGGCGAAATCCTTGCGATAGAGGGTGTGAAAGCCCGTTGCTAATATTAAAAATCTCACTCGACAATATGCCCCGCGGTAGTGGACCACAGAAGCTTATATTTCAACTTACTTCATCTCAGAGACGTTTTTATTACAGCCACAACCACTTCAGATTAGAATCAATTAGTACAGTACTAATTGGACACCCATCTTAATTCCGGACCAAAATCAGGCCCTCGTTCAACATTCAATCAGGATAAAGTATTAGCGTGGGTGTCCTATTAGTTCCTGCTATTAGTTCATTAGTTCGCTATTAGTTCGGGGTTAGTTCGGGGCTAGCTTTAGTTAATCCACTGCTTTTTCAAAGTGAGTCATAATAGAACGAATTAACCAATCTCTAAGTCTTGAGTAATGTTAGATTCATTTAAAATCAGGGGGATTTAATAGGACTTCTGTCAGTAATCGGCATTCTCTCCCAGCCATATCCGTCACGCGTGTATTCTTTGTTGTCCTTATCGAAAGCAAGACTCCATGTGTCCC
This sequence comes from Oceanobacter sp., assembly GCA_002733645.1. Lineage (GTDB taxonomy): Bacteria > Pseudomonadota > Gammaproteobacteria > Pseudomonadales > Oceanobacteraceae > Thalassolituus. Next base: position 160,076 of record NVWL01000002.1, on the reverse strand, counting down.
CTGTTTTTGTATCAACTAATATAGTCTTCTTTCGAAGGTACATCTGCTCACCTTTCCAGGCACTGTATGTCCCCTCAGTGACCATATACCTGTTTGTTGAGCACCCTGCCGAAAGACAAACAAAAATAATTGAGATGACCAGTCTATTCATCGACATACCACTCCCTACTTAATTTCTCTATTTCACACTACAGAACGTCATGGTTCTGCGGCGATGACCTCAACAAAAACAGGTATAGATTAAATTACATCGTATGCGTCATACGGTCGGACTTCACGGCGCCCGCTAGGTAGGTTTCTATCTTGTTGCGAGCGTGGTCATCTTCACCACTGAACTGCACGCCAACACCAGCGACTTTATTACCTTGCGCGCCTTTGGGGGTGAGCCAGACGACAGTCCCCGCCACGGGAATTTTTTCTGGTTCGTCCATGAGTTTTAGCAACATGAAGACTTCATCCCCAAGCTGATAATTTTTGCTCGTCGGTATGAATAGCCCGCCATTTTTGATGAACGGCATGTAGGCCGCGTACAGCACAGACTTATCTTTAATGGTGAGCGACAATATGCCACTGCGGCCAGCAAGACTCATGAACTAACTCCCGAACGGACGATTGCTAGCTCCTGCCATTCCAGCAGAAGCACTTCAATGGTCAAACTTTTATTATGATGTGCAGCGCCAGACAGTATCTGCCCAAGTATGCGCTGCAACTTTTGCTGAAAGGTTATCAGCTTTGTCTTGTCTACGGCAACGTAGCCGCTGATTTCTGTGACAGGTTCGGCAAAGGTTAGGTGTTCTGCCGCACAACCTGCATCACCACTGGATGCCATTTTCATCATGTCGCAGCTCACGTTGTAAAACCAGGTAATTACATCACTGAATTCTAATTTTAGCCAAGCATCAGCGACCTTGCCTAATTGCGCTTGGCGTTTAGTCCACCCCATCAGTTGAGCAACCCACTGCTCTTGTACTTCGCCAATACCAGAAGACAACCATTGCTGCGCGCGCGCTGGTGCGTTGCCGTTACGCTGAAGCGCTCGACGAGCATCTTGCTCTGCCACACCAGTGCCTATAAACCAAGCTAAGGATTCTTCATACGCAGGGATCGATAACGATATCCGCTGACAACGACTGCGTATGGTGGGCAATACTGAGCCGAAACGTTCGGTTTCGAGCAGTAAGAAACTCTCGCCCGGTGGCTCTTCGAGGGTTTTTAGCAAGGCGTTAGCCGCATTGGTGTTCATCACATCAATCGGTTTGATAATCACAACTTGGCACTGACTGATCTGCGGCGTTTGAAAAATCATGCTGTTTACTTTGCGCACATTATCAATACGAATCTGACGACTGCCTTCCTCTGGCTGGCATAACATAAAGTCGGGATGGCTGCCCGCCGCCCAGAGCTGGCAACTGTGGCACTGCCCGCAGGCGTCTTCGTTATGATCGTTTTTTGCAGGGCTTTGGCATAACAACCAGCGCGCAATATTCAGGCTTAGATTGTGCTTACCTATCCCCGCAGGGCCGCTGACTAATAATGCGTGTGGCAAACCACTTTTGCGATGACGACGAACAATATTCATCCAAAGGTCATGCTGCCAAGGATACAAATACATATCCATTAGGACTGCACCCCAATCATTTCTCTCAGCTGTTGCTCCACAGCCTGCTGAACGACCTCAAGAGGCTGTGAGGCATCAATTAGGGTGAAACGTGGTTCACAGGCAGCAAGCGCCAAGAATCCCTCTCGGACTTTCTCAAAAAAGGCCAAATCTTCACTTTCAAAGCGGTCTGTCTGTTCGTTGTTCTCTGCAGCACGGCGCGATGCCCTACCCATGCCCACCGTTAACGGCGCATCAAGCAACAAGGTGCAATCTGGTGATACATGTTGCTGTACTAATTTACGTAGGGCGTCGATCTGCTCTAGCGGCAACCCTCTACCATACCCCTGATACGCAATGGTGGAGTCAGTGAAACGATCACATAACACCCAGTCACCGCGCTCTAGCGCCGGACGAATAACCGATTCAATATGCTGCGCGCGAGCTGCAAACACCAAAAGTAACTCGGTGAGATCGGCCATAGGTTCTTCGTGATGGGCCTTCAGTAGATCATTGCGAATTTTTTCGGCAATAGGCGTACCGCCTGGCTCACGAGTAACGACGACCGTCTTGCCATGTGCTTCGAGCCAATCTTTGGCAAACCCAATATTGGTGGATTTACCGACACCTTCGCCACCTTCAAAGGTGATGAAGCGACCTTTGAATCTTGAATTGGTTTGTGGCGAACTCATTTCGTGCCCTCTGAGGTTGGTGTATTGTCGGTATTTGACGTCGATACTGGTGCTGGTGATGATCGATAATCTGAGCGTCGTTTTAACTGATAACGGCGCACAGCGCTGTTGTGCTCGGCCAGCGTGGATGAAAAGTAATGACTGCCATCACCTTTAGCCACGAAATAAAGTTCAGTCCCACTGGCAGGATGCAGTGCTGCATGAATTGCTTCGCGCCCTGCTAAAGCAATCGGCCCCGGAGGTAGTCCTTTGTGCCGATAAGTGTTGTATTTGTTAGAGCGATCGCGCAAGTGGCTACGTTTTAAGTTGCCCTCATAGCTATCACCTAGGCCGTAGATCACTGTCGGGTCTGTTTCTAAACGCATATTTTTATGCAATCGACGCACAAACACACCAGCAATCACAGGGCGTTCACTGGCAACGGCGGTTTCTTTTTCAACAATGGATGCCATGGTGAGAGCTTGGTAAGAATCTTTGTACGGCAATGATTTTCCTGAAAAGCTCGTCGCTCTGCTCGCCCACTCGTCAGCGAGTACATTGTTTAATCGATCATGCGCTTGGCGAATCAATGCCGATACAGGCTCATTACGATGATACACATAGGTATCCGGGTAAAGTTGGGCTTCAGGATTACCCGGCAGTTTCAAAAATTCTGAGATTTTGTCTAAGGTCAGCTCGCCTAGGTCTTGCTCTAAGTGTTCAGCCTCCGCAAGGATTTGTACCGCTTCGCTTATTGGGCGTCCTTCAATGAGGGTAAGGCGATACGTTTTGGCTTTTGCGCTGGCTAAGAAGTTTAAGAGCTCGAAGTTAGATATGCCTTCAGGAAGCACGAACTCCCCCGGACGAATATTGTTGCCATTAACACTTAATCGCGCCGCAACTTTCAAAGCCAATACCGAGCGCAACCAGCCATCAGCTTGCCACTGCTGAGCTAGTCCACTTAGTGTCGCCCCCTTGGGGATATCAATTACTGTTTCGGTGTCATTGAGATTGGGTTGATTCACCCACCAAAAACCTGCGGCGCACGCGGTGATGCCAATTAAGGCGAAAAACAAAATCAGAACGATAAAAAAACGCTTAACACTCATCAAACAAACTCTTGTAGTGCATTTGCCAGTCGGTAACGTCGGTATTCATCAATAAGGATTGACCATCAAGCGCCTGAACTTCCCGAAAGCCAGATAAGCTATTGCTAAAGCAAATTGCCTGAGCACTTGCCAGCTCCTTGAGAGGTATGACTTCCACACTGATCTTATCAACCATAGACAACAACCACTGCCGAACAACGCCGTCTACTCCGGCGTTATCCATTGGGGGGGTTAACCACTGATTGTCGATATTAACAAAAATGTTACTCATACACCCTTCTACAATCTGGCTTTTCTGGTTGAGCATGATGGATTCGCTCCATTCGGGCTGAAATTTCTGCCTAGCCAGCACTTGCTCGATCCTGTTCAGGTGTTTTAAACCTGCCAACAAGGGTTGTTCACCAAGCGTGACAGGATTCACCCCCACATTGATTAGCGCAGGTGCTGGATTTAATTCGGGGGCCTCAAAGGTCACTGCATATATATTTGGGCGAATACCTTCGATGGCACCATAACCTTGAGTGCTGTTTCCACGAGTCACGATTATCTTCACCCCAGAGCAAACGCCGCCATCATCAGGGCGACAATCCACAGCCTGAGGTTGGTTGTGAGCCGATGTAGGTGTAATAGGTGAAGATGTATGCGTAGAGAGATGAGCTAAGGTTATGTCCGAGAGCTTGCTCATAGCACGCTCTACGGTCGTTATCGCATCGGGTGAAAAGCCAAGCACGGCCAAGCCTTTTTTTAGCCGGCCTTGATGTAATGGCATCAGCGGTGATTCACCTTTGGCATTTAGCCTCATGGTTTCAAATAGGCCGTCGCCAAACTGCAACCCTCGGTCCAATCCCTGCCCCATTGCTAGCCCCATTCCCAGCCCCGCTCCTGCATTTAGGCCGGTCACTCCAGAGGGTTGGGTCCAGCGGTCGACATCCCAAGTATATATGTGTGGCATTAACCGTCCTAAACTCTAGAAAGTATGAAATCTTTGGGTGTTAACGAGGTCTATCTGGATACAAAAAAGCCGCGACATAAGATGGCACGGCTTTTTTTGAATCTAACGCTGTATTGATAACGCTGGATTAGGTGTTCGACACGATGTAATCAATCGCTTCCTGAACGTTAGTAAGCTTCTCAGCTTGCTCGTCCGGAATTTCTGTTTCAAATTCTTCTTCTAGAGCCATTACTAGCTCTACGGTGTCTAGTGAATCAGCACCCAAGTCATCAACAAAAGATGACGTTGATTTAACTTCGTCTTCTTTTACACCTAGCTGTTCACATACGATTTTTTTAACGCGTTCTTCGATATTGCTCATGATAATTTCCTAACCAATTAAAAGTTCCTGAAGGTCAACGCCGACCTCAGCCCATATTCATGCCGCCATTCACGTGAATGGTCTGACCTGTAATGTACCTAGCGTCTTCACCCGCCAAAAAGGCGACTGCACCGGCAATATCTTCAACATGACCGAAACGCTTACCCGGAATGGTCGCTAGAATGGCCTCTTTTTGCGTTTCAGGCAAGACATCTGTCATGTCAGTTTGAATAAAACCCGGAGCAACACAGTTAACTGTGATGTTTCGGCTGGCAATTTCTTGCGCTAAAGAGCGAGTAAAACCCTCTAGTCCGGCCTTGGCCGCCGCATAATTCGCTTGCCCTGCATTGCCTGTAGTGCCAATGATAGAGCTAATATTAATGATGCTTCCAGCCTTTTGCTTAAGCATGGGCTTGGATAGTGCCTTACATACACGAAAGACGCCGGTAAGGTTGGTGTTGATGACATTGTTCCAGTCGTCTTCATTAAGACGTAAGAATAAGTTATCGCGCGTAATGCCTGCATTATTAACAACAACAAAAGGCACACCAAAGTCAGACTGTAATTTAGCCAAAGCCTCGGTTGTTTGCTCGCTGTCGCCAATATTCAAGACAAGCGCGTCATGTTCAAGTCCAGACTCTTGCAGTGAAGCGCGTAGCTTATCAACACCAGACTCACTGGTGGCCGTGCCTATCACACGATAACCATCTGCAATTAAACGCTGCGCAATAGCAAAACCAATACCACGAGACGCACCAGTCACTAACGCTAATTTTTTATCGGACATCACTCAACTCCCTGAATTTTGTCGATGGTCGCCTTTAAGCTGGGTGCGTCGCCGGTTGCGAGCATGGCTAAACCACGGTCAATTCGTTTATTCAATCCGGCAATGACCTTACCCGGGCCAAACTCAACGGCAAGCTCAGCATGGGAGCGCACAGCAGGCACAGCTCCAGTCCAATTGACCGGACTAAACAACTGAGCTAGCAATTGCTGAGGAATTTCAGCCAGCGTCGAAGTTGAATTGCTGACGTTATGATAAACAGGAAATGCAGGAGCACGCCATTTCACCGCGTTCAAATCATCAGCAAACGATTCAGCTGCCGCCTTCATTAAACTTGAATGGAATGGACCGCTCACTGCCAGTGGCAATGCACGCTTTGCACCCGCTTCTTTGGCAAGTTCAATTGCCTTAGCGATGCCTGCTTGGCTCCCTGCAATAACAACCTGCCCAGGTGCATTGAAATTAGCAGGCTCAACCACGCCCGTGGCGGACGCGTCTTCACACACTTGGCGAATAGCTGTGTCATCAAGCCCAAGAACCGCTGCCATCCCGCCTTGACCTTCTGGCACAGCGGCTTCCATTAGCTCGCCACGACGGCGAACCAGTCGAATTGCATCTGAAAAATCAATGGCATCAGCCGCAACCAGTGCAGAGTATTCGCCCAAAGAGTGACCCGCCGCCGCGGTCACATTCAACGCAGGCGCTTCTTTTTTGACAATACGCCACAATGCGGTGCTTGCGGCGAGCAATGCCGGCTGAGTATTCACGGTTTGATTGAGAAGATCGTCCGGCCCATCTTGAACCAAAGCCCACAAATCAAAGCCAAGGGCTTCAGAGGCTTCATTGAATGTGTTTTGTACTTCTGCGTATTCAGCGGCGATATCGGCGAGCATACCGACCTGCTGAGCGCCCTGACCAGGGAAGAATGCAATTACATCAGTCATTCCAGTGCCTTATCGTTATTTTTAGTTTTGTAATTCAGTCCAATACAGAAAAGATGTTGCTGAATACAGGGAATATCAAGGGTGCGTATTGTGACAATTATTTAGGCAGGATGCACCGCAAAATTACAAATGCAAACAAGGAGAGCTAGAGTTCGTCGGTAAAATCAGCCGTCAGACGATTATATTCACTTTCTAATTCACGATAATCGCGCTCTCTGACCTGCCGCACCAAATACTCAAGTGCATAACGAAAGGTTCGTTCATCAGACTTGCCGTGCGTTTTCGCTACATGGCCAGACACACCGAGTAGCATAGCACCGCCATGACGAGCCGGAGACATTTGCCGATCAATACGGCGCATCGTAGCTTTCCAAAATGGCAAAAACCACCACAGGGCTTTTGAGTGACGAAGCTCTGCACTCATCATATCGAGCAGCCACTCAATCAATCCCTCTGTAGTTTTTAACGCAATATTGCCAGAGTAGCCGTCGCAAATAACTGCATCCAAATGACCATCAAATAAACGATCCCCCTCAACAAACCCAGCATAGAGCCCTTCGAGACGGTGCGTCAACAACTCGCCAGCGGCCTTTATCGTGTCCGGACCTTTGCCTGGCTCAGACCCAATATTAAGCAAAGAGAGCGCTGGATTTTCGACACCACCCGCTCTATACCAAGCGACCGCCAAGTAGGCGAGCTGCAAGAGCTGTTCGGAGTTAACGCAAATATTGGCCCCAAGATCCATCATAAGCAGTGGCTTATCTTTGGTGGGGAGTTGCGTTGCTAAAGAAGGTCTTTCAATACCGTTTAGTGTGCCTAAAACTCGCTTCGACATCATAAGCAAGGCGGCGGTATTACCAATAGACAGTACGCCATTCGCGTCGCCTGACTTGTGCAGTTGCAAGGCCGTCATCATTGACGAGTCAGAATGCTCTCGTAATGCAGTACGCAAGGAGTCGTGCATTTTGACGTGACTTGTACAGCCAATGATTTCAACGCGGTCAGCGAAGCGGGCTAATTTCTTTTTAGCTAGGGGGTGATATTCATCTTCAAGAGGAAGAATAAGACGAACGCTCGACTCGTTCTTTAGGTACGCTTTGCACGCCCGGAACGCAACGCGGGGACCTAAGTCCCCGCCCATGGCATCAATCGCTATGTTAAGCATAGTGATTAGTTGCTGCCAGTCTCCACGACTTTCTTACCACGGTAGAAACCATCTGGAGTCACGTGGTGACGACGGTGAACTTCACCAGTCGTTGAATCAGAAGATAGTGCGATTGCACCAGTATCAACTGCATCGTGTGAACGACGCATGCCGCGACGTGAACGTGTTACTTTACTTTTTTGAACCGCCATGGGATTTGGCTCCTAGTTAAACGCTATTTCTGTTTGAGCTGCGCAAGAACTTCAAACGGATTAGGCCGCTTTAGCTCCTCAGCACTGTTATCTTTTTCAGGATTGGCATTGAATGCTGTGCATTCGCCGTCTCCATGCATTGGAAAGTCTGGAAGACAAAGTAAAATTTCGTCCTCAATTGCTTCCCAAAGTTCTAAACGACCTTCTTCACTTAGCTCAATTGGCTCTAAGCGACGAGGCAATTTCTTAGCTTGCTCATCATTAAGCACGAGACCAAGCTCGAATTCGCTGCGTATATCTGCCTGAACTTCATTCAGACAACGCTGACACTCCATCCCCACTTTGACCGAACAATCTCCTGAAAGAATCAAGAAACGCTCTGGATCACGGAAAAACTCAACATGACACTGTACAGGCGTATAAACATGCGTTGTAGCAGCAGCCAGTCGGGTTAATTTAGCGCTATCGATGATTCCCGTAAGTTGCTGATTAATATCAACTAACTTCTTGCCATCGACACGCCTTGGAATCGGTGCGTCTGTCATAGTGCGCGACATCATAGGTATGTCGCCCCTCTATGTCAAAACTATTTAACACTTTGCCCTAGCGTAATACCATGGTTTGCTGCTGAAAAAAGGTGGCAACACCTTGACCAAAGCTCATGCCGAACTTCTCAACAAACTTAGCGAACGGATCTGGACGATAGGTGTAGCTCACCAGCTCGTCAGTTCCAAGCACATCGCGAGCGATCTGACTTGATGAACTAAGTCCATCTACAAGCCCCATATCAACCGCCTGCTCACCTGTCCAAACCAAACCGCTAAACATATCCGGGGTTTCATTCAGGCGCTCACCACGTCCAAGCTTCACCTGCGAAATAAACTGCTTGTGCGTTACCTTGAGCACACCTTGCCAAAATTCTTTCTCTTCTTCGTTTTGAGGTGAGAAAGGATCAAGAAAAGCTTTATGCTCGCCCGAGGTATACAGGCGACGCTCAACACCCAGCTTTTCCATAGTGTCGACAAAACCGAATCCCGAACCAATCACACCAATAGAACCGACCAAGCTCGCTTTATCGGCATATATTTCATCCGCCGCCGCCGCGATGTAATAAGCACCAGAGGCACCCAAATCCATAATCACTGCATACACAGGAAAATCAGGGCGGGTTTCTTTCAGGCGACGAATCTCATCAAAAATATAACCCGACTGAACCGGGCTTCCGCCTGGACTATTAATGCGAAGAATAACACCTAACGCTTCGTCTGCATCAAAGGCATCGCGCAAAGAGCCAATAATGTTATCCGCACTGGCTTCTTGGTCGGCAGCAATCACACCATTTACTTCAATAATGGCAGCATGAGGGCCGGACACAAAACCACCTTTATCGCCCGCTTTATCATTAGCGGTATATACAACCGCCATAATAATGAACAAGTAAGAAAAGGTCAGGAGCTTGAAGAATATTCCCCAGCGACGTGACGTGCGCTGTTCTTTTTGCGACGCCATGAGCGCCTTTTCAATTAACTTCCACTCTTTACTGTCATCCGTCGGACGACTGGTATTCTGGTTATCCATTTATCTGTATCCACGTTTCAAGTTCTGAGATGCTATGACATATAGCCAGTGGCCCACAAGCCTGCAATACATCTTCTTCATGCGCGCCATGACTCATTGCCACGGAATCAATTCCTGCTGCCGCTGCCATATCTAAGTCATAAGAGGTATCGCCAATCATTAGTGCCCTAGTTGATGGGATGTTTAATACCGATAATATTTCATTGAGCATTAGTGGGTCTGGCTTTGATAAGGTCTCATCTGCGCAGCGAGTAATATCAAATTGCGATTCAAGTTTTAGGTCAGCAAGTATGCGATCTAGTCCTTTTCGGCTTTTACCTGTTGCGACAGCCGTTTTTCTTTTCACTCTAAGACGCGACAGCATGACTTCAGCACCTTCAAATAAGCTCATATCAATCTGACTATCACTAACAAAATAGCGGGCATAAGCGTTGCGCATAGGCGCCATCTGCTCAGTAGCGACATCAGGCCAAACGGTACGTATGGCCTCAGGCAGACCTAGACCAATTATATTTTGCACGTTAGCGTCAGGCACTTCTGGGAGGCCACATTCTTTAGCCGCACGCTGCATGCTATCCACAATGCGCCCAGTTGAATCTGCTAGTGTTCCATCCCAGTCGAAAATAATTAAATCGTATTTCATTTAGTGATCTCTTTGCTTGGCGACTCAGTCAGGTACTTAGAAGACAAATCAACCTCACACCCGGCATTACGAAATATATTGCGAAGCTCTTTATCCGGAGTCGCTTCTAAGTGAAGTTTTTCACCATTTAAAGGGTTGGTAAAAGACAGCCGCCAAGCATGCAAACACAAGCGGCGAATACCCGATTCTTTATCGGCAAGCGCTTCAATGCGATCGCTGTACTTTTCGTCACCCGCGATAATGTGACCTTGAGATAAGGTATGTACGCGAATTTGATGTGTTCGCCCTGTCACCGGCTCAGCTTCGATCAAGGAGTAGCGCCCCGCCGCCGCCAAAAGGCGAGTTTTGGTATGGCAAGATTTGCCCTCTTCACTGACCACGACAATTCGCTCGCCAGATTTGCGCTCGGTACGTAATAAAGGAAGGCGTATGTCCGTCGTTGTTTTATCCCAACGACCATGCACTAAAGCCAAGTAGCGTTTGCGAATGCCTTTTTTATCAACCAACATTTTTTGCAGCACTGTTAGCACTTTACGCTTTTTCGCGACGAGGATGACGCCAGACGTATCCCTATCGAGACGATGCACCAACTCCAAAAACTCATGATTCGGGCGCAGCTTGCGCAATGCCTCGATCAATCCTAACGACACCCCGCTACCACCATGTACCGCCAACCCGTGCGGTTTATTCACCGCAATTAGGCCGTCGTCTTCATAGAGAATAGAGTTATCAAGGATACCCTGCAGTGCAGGCGACACATCCGGCACTTCAGCCGCATCAGGCAGCCGCACCGGAGGCACACGCACAATATCTCCAGTCTTAATGCGAGTATCGGCCTTTACCCGGCCTTTATTTACTCGCACCTCACCCTTACGAATGATGCGATACACCAAAGTTTTAGGGGCGCCTTTGAGCAAATAGATCAAAAAGTTGTCGACTCGCTGCCCGTCATTACCATCATCAACAGTAACCATGGAGACTTTTGAAGCATCGATCTGAGGTCTGGACATCAGGTATCCGTGTTTAAAAGGGATTAATTCGCACAGGTGTTTGCTGCCACTGTACATTGTTGCTATATTCAGCCCGTTCGGGTGTTAACAGAGCTACAAGAAGCGAATCTGATGATATTCAGAGTCCGCTCCCCGACAGGCCGATAAGCGGCCAAGTATAAAGGAAGAAGCGAGACGGTAAAAACGCTTCCTCAAATTGATTCGGCGGAGCTCTTAATGACGCTCTGCCCGGTGAGATAAACCAGCAGCTACCTGCAGGCAATCTCGCATTATCAAATTATGGACAGTGTCGGTGACCCTGAATAACAGGCACCCATGCTCATCGGGACGCAACAAGTAAGACGGCCCCGCAGGCAGAGCACCCATAAATATTTTGGTAATAACCGGCCCAGTAGGCCGTGATGAACACTGCGAAAGCGATCCGTATATATAACTGGGCGTTAACCATTACGACCAGCGAGGTTTAAAGCCAACTGCTTAGACCGATAAGTTAGACTCGATCCCTTCGCTGCTGAACAGACACAGCAGAAAAGCCTGCGTTGCCAGTGGGTACGTTGCCCTAATGAGTAAAACGTACCAGCATGAAAAGAATGCTAATAAACGCAACCCAACCAGAAGAGTTGCGTGTTGCTTTGGTCGATGGTCAGAAATTATATGACTTGGACATCGAATCCGGCTCTCGTGAGCAAAAAAAATCCAACGTTTACAAAGGTAAAATCACACGTATCGAGCCTAGCCTCGAAGCGGCCTTTGTTGACTTCGGCGCTGAGCGCCACGGCTTCCTACCGCTAAAAGAAATCTCTCGCGAATACTTCTGCAAAGATCCAGGCCCCGGCCGTATCAGCATTAAAGAAGTCCTACGCGAAGGCCAAGAAGTAATCGTTCAGGTTGATAAAGAAGAACGTGGCAACAAGGGCGCTGCCCTGACCACTCAAGCAAGCCTTGCCGGTCGCTATCTTGTATTGATGCCAAACAACGCTCGAGCTGGCGGCATATCTCGCCGCATTGAAGGCGACGAACGCACACAGCTGCGTGATGCCATGAAAGGCGTTACCGTACCTGACAAAATGGGCGTTATCGTTCGTACGGCAGGTATTGGTCGCTCAAGCGAAGAACTGCAAAACGATTTGGATTACCTAGTACATCTATGGGAAGCCATCACTCGTGCCTCAGAAGAGCGCAGCGCACCTGCCCTGTTACTTCAAGAAAGCAACGTCATCATTCGTGCGATTCGTGACTACCTACGCCATGACATCGGCGAAGTACTGATAGATACCAAAGAAGCTCACAACGAAGCTCTGGCTTTTGTTGAACAGGTAATGCCTCAGTACCAAAACAAATTCAAGCGCTATAACGATCCGGTTCCGCTATTCAATCGCTACCAGATTGAGAGTCAAATCGAGAGCGCCTTCCAGCGTGAAGTTAAACTTCCTTCTGGTGGTTCTATTGTTATTGACCCAACCGAAGCATTGGTTTCTATCGACATCAACTCAGCCCGCGCTACCAAAGGCGCTGACATCGAAGAGACAGCTGTAAACACCAACCTAGAAGCGGCGGATGAAATTGCACGTCAATTGCGCCTGCGCGACATGGGTGGTTTGGTTGTTATCGACTTCATTGACATGATGGCCAACAAAAACCAGCGTGAAGTTGAAACTCGCCTAAAGCGCGCACTAGAAATTGACCGCGCACGCGTACAGGTGGGTCGTATTTCACGCTTTGGCTTAATGGAAATGTCACGCCAACGTTTACGCCCATCTTTGGACGAAACCGCATCACACGTATGCCCTCGCTGTAGTGGTACCGGCGTTGTACGCGACACTAAATCTGCAAGCTTGTCGATTCTTCGTTTAATTGAAGAAGAAGCTGCAAAAGACAATACTGCACAGGTTCGCGCTATTGTTCCTGTCTCAGTGGCGTCATTCCTATTGAATGAAAAACGCGCCTTGATTGCTGGCGTTGAGCAGCGTCATAAGTGTTTGGTGATGATCCTTCCTAATCCAAATATGGAAACGCCGCATTACGAAGTTCAGCGTTTACGTCCAGACGATACTCTCGTTGGTGAAGTGAGTTTCGAGCACCGCTTTGACGAAGAAGAGCCAGAGCATCTTTCAGAAGCAATGAATGTAGAGGTAGCACCGCAACAAGAAGCGGCTGTCAGCACAGTTTCTCGCCCGGTTGCGCCTACAACACCAACTAAAACGACCGCAGCAGCACCAAGCAGCAGTGGTGGTCTATGGGGCCGTATAGGTCAAGCTATCAGCACATTGTTTGATAGCGAAAACGACACTAAAGCGACGCCTACGCCATCAACTCGCCGCGAAGTTAAAGTTAAACCGGAGCCGCGCAAGAAGACTTCGAGTCGTAACAACGATCGTAAATCTGACAGCTCGCGCAAATCAGATGGCGACAAGCGCAACAACAATCGCCAAGACCGCAATCGTGCTGATTCAGGTCGTAATTCTGACAACGGCCGCAATCGTAAAGATGCTAACGGCAGCGATGATAACCAACGCAAAAATGGTCGCAATCGTCGCAACGAACCTCGTAACGACACACGCAATGATTCTCGCAATGACAAGCGTGCAGAAAAGTCTGAAGACAGCAACGGCAATGCGAAACGCCAGAGCAGAAAGCCTACAGACAGCGCAAACGAGAACCCCAACGCCAAGCGCGCACCTCGCCGTGATCGCAGCAAAGGGAATGAACCTCGTCCGCCTGCGGCAAAACAGGCCCTTAGCGACTCAACCGACAACGATGCCGTAAATGGTAACGTTGCCATTGAGACGGCAAGCGATCAAAGCAATGCTCAGCAAGCACCTCAGGCAGCTAAACCAAACACTGCAACTGAAGCGAATGCCGAAAGCACAAGCAATCGTCGCCGTGGTGGCCGTCGCCGTACCCGTGGACCACGTGGTGATAAGGCTGAAAATGCAACTCCGGAAGCAAATACTCAGGCGGATGCGACAGCAGCTAAAGACCCACAGGCAGAGGCGCCTAAAGTAGAGGCACCTAAAGTAGAATCACCTAAACCAGAAACGCCAAAAGCTGAAAGCCCTAAGGTGGAATCAGTTAAGGTCGAAGCTGCTCCAGCTGAAGCGCCCAGCGAAGCTCCTAAATCAGAAGCAGCACCGGTTAAAACTCCACAGCCTGAAACGCCTAAAGTTGAAGCTGAATCAGCCAATACTGAAACGCCTAAAGCTGCAGTTTCTAAGCCAGATGCGCCAAAACCAGAGACTCAGAAATCAGAGGCAACTAAATCAGAGCCCCTTAAGGCAGAAACGGTACAGGATGAAACTGCTAGCTCAGAAGTCTCTAATGCTGAAGCTCCTAAGCCAGAAATGCCAAAGACTGATGCGCCAGCTCCTAGGTCTAGACCTCGCAAGCCTGCAAAACCAAAGGCCGAGGCACCTAAACCAGAAGCTGCTCCGGCAAAAGCAGAAAGCCCTAAGGCAGAGGAAACACCTAAACCGGAAGCGCCTAAGACTGAAGCGCCTAAAGCTGAAGGAAGCACGGAAACTGTGAGTAAACCTCGCCGTCGCCGTCGCACTCCTTCTTCTGGTCGGGCACCGAATGATCCGCGCAATAACGACAATAGCAATGAAGCGAAGACGGAGAAGTCTGAAGATTAATATTCAGACTCTCTAGTCAACAAAAAGCCCGCAATTGCGGGCTTTTTGTTGCGTGCGATTTGATGCAACACCCTAACTGATACTGCATCAACCAGACTTCAATGAGATATCAAAAGGTATCGCCCGGAATACGCGCCCACCCTTCCATAATCACTCGCGCACTGCGGCTCATCACCGCTTTTTTTGCAGTCCATTCACCATTAACTTGCTCAGCCGCCGCACCAACGCGTAGCGTACCTGATGGATGCCCAAATGTGACTGAGTCACGATCCACACCGCCAGCGGCAAGGTTTACTAACGTCCCCGGTACTGCCGCAGCGGTCGCAATGGCCACCGAAGCAGTGCCCATCATAGCGTGGTGCAGCTTACCCATAGACAGCGCACGGACGCACACATCAATATCAGAATCAGAAATTGCTTTACCACTTGAAGAGTCATAAGCCGTTGCTGGTGCAACGAATGCAATCTTAGGCGTATGCTGACGAGCTACGGCTTCAGAAATATTTGAGATCAATCCCATTTTGACCGCGCCATAAGCCCGCATGGTTTCGAATCGCGCAAGTGCATCGGCGTCTGAGTTAATGTCTTTTTGCAGTTCAGTGCCCTTATAACCAATATCCGCCGCATTAACGAAAATAGTCGGAATGCCGGCGTTAATCATGGTTGCCTTAAAGGTTCCGATTCCGGGTACTTCAAGATCATCGACCAAATTTCCTGTTGGGAACATTGATCCTTCGCCATCGGCTGGGTCCATAAATTCTACAACCACTTCTGCCGCTGGGAAGGTGACACCATCAAGCTCAAAGTCGCCGGTTTCTTGCACTTCACCATTCGTAATTGGCACATGCGCAATAATGGTTTTACTGATGTTTTTCTGCCAGATACGAACCACACAAATACCATTCTCAGGTATACGATCTACATCGACCAAGCCCTTGCTGATGGCAAATGCACCAACAGCGGCGGTTAAGTTGCCACAATTACCTGACCAATCAACAAACGCCTTATTGATGGCAACTTGGCCAAAAAGGTAGTCAACGTCATGATCGCCCTGCTCACTTTTTGCCAAAATCACAGTTTTAGAGGTGCTTGATGTCGCCCCACCCATGCCATCAATCTGCTGGCCGTATGGATCAGGACTGCCAATAATACGAAGTAACATAGCATCGCGTGCAGGGCCTGGCACTTGGCAAGCTTTCGGCAAGTCGTTAAGGCTCAGAAACACACCTTTAGAGGTGCCGCCTCGCATGTAAGTGGCAGGAATTTTAATTTGCGGTGCGTGACTCATGATTGATTGATTTCCATGTGATAACAGAGTGAAATTAAAATAGTTGGACAACTATACTTGAGCGAAAGTATACCGAACATGGCCCGACAGAGTCAGGCCATATTGATGATGAGGTAGAGATTACAGCCACTTTACGTCGCACAAGAAAGCACTTGGACGACATTTATCGCTGATCATTGAACCTCGACAGAAAATGAATTAGCCAACGTCTGGATACGCCATAACAATAAGCACTACCACTAAGGTAGAAAAAATAGAGTACCGAAAGGGTCGACTAAATTAATTTCAATCTTTCTACCACTGACTCTACCGCATCCCTCAAACCAACCAAGCATATTTCAACATATACACAGTAGCTATCAAGAATTTGAGCTCTCAATTTCTTGTATTTTTTTGTCTAGTTCATCAGCTTCAGACATCAGTTTAGAGTATGTTTTGATATCACCATTTCTCTGATACTGCATAGCTTGTTCAAGTAACGCCAAGTGTTGTTTTTTAAGCTTTTTGATTGGATCACTTTTGAAAAAAGAAAACATGAGTCACTCCGTTAATTTCAAAGTTAGGATATGAATAATTAGCCTAATGATAATTTTTTAGAATTACACCTAAAATCAATGATCACCTCGAAATCAACGAACCTGACCCTTAAATATGCCCCTGAAATATGCCCCTTGAAAGTCTGCTGTTTTGATTAAGTACATCCTAGCAGATTGAAACACTCAACCTTTGACATCAAACCACAAAAAAAGCCCACTCTCGTTACCGAAAGCAGGCTTTCTTAGAACTTAACTAACGTCTACATTAGGCTTTTTTCAGGAAGTCCTGAGCAAACTTCTGCAATACGCCGCCGGCATTGTAGGTGATAACTTCGTCCGCGGTATCCAAACGACAAGTCACTGGTACTTCAACAACATCGCCGTTTTTGCGCGTGATGACAAGCGTTAGATCACAACGTGCTGAACGCTCACCGACCACGTCATAGGTCTCCGTGCCGTCTAGGCTAAGTGTTTTACGTGTGGTGCCTTCTTTAAACTGTACAGGCAGTACGCCCATACCGATCAAGTTAGTGCGGTGAATACGCTCAAAGCCTTCGGCCACGATGACTTCTACACCGGCCAAGCGAACACCCTTAGCAGCCCAGTCACGCGATGAGCCCTGACCGTAGTCAGCACCAGCAACAATAATCAGCGGCTGCTTGCGTTCCATGTAGGTTTCAATCGCTTCCCACATGCGAGTTACTTTGCCTTCGGGTTCGATACGCGCCAGTGAACCTTGTTTCACTTCGCCATTATCGTCCAACACCATTTCATTCAACAGTTTCGGATTGGCGAAGGTCGCACGCTGTGCCGTGAGGTGATCACCACGGTGAGTGGCATAGGAGTTGAAGTCTTCTTCAGGTACGCCCATTTTGTGCAGGTACTCACCCGCCGCGCTGCTCATCAAAATTGCGTTTGATGGTGACAGGTGATCGGTCGTGATGTTATCTGGCAATACGGCTAACGGACGCATGCCTTTCAGACTACGCTCACCAGCAAGGGCACCTTCCCAATACGGCGGACGACGAATATAGGTACTCATTGGACGCCAGTCGTATAGAGGGCTTTCCGCTTTTGTTGCTTCGCCAAGATCAAACATAGGAATGTAGATCTCGCGGAACTGTTCAGGCTTCACACTCTCTTTTACGATGGCGTCGATTTCTTCATCCGAAGGCCAGATGTCTTTTAAGCGAATTTCTTTGCCATCGACTACAGCCAAGACATCTTGTTCAATGTCAAAACGCATGGTGCCCGCAATCGCGTAGGCAACCACAAGTGGCGGCGACGCTAGGAAGGCTTGCTTGGCGTATGGGTGAATACGACCATCAAAGTTACGGTTACCAGAGAGGACAGCGGTAGCGTATAAATCACGGTCAATGATTTCTTGCTGAATCACAGGATCAAGCGCGCCAGACATACCATTACAGGTAGTACAAGCAAACGCGACGATACCGAAACCTAGCTTTTCAAGCTCAGGCAGCAGGCCTGCTTCTTTCAAATACAGCTCAGCAACTTTTGAACCCGGCGCAAACGACGACTTCACCCAAGGTTTGCGCACTAGGCCTAGCTCGTTGGCTTTTTTCGCTACTAAACCTGCCGCTACGACGTTGCGCGGATTCGAGGTGTTGGTACAAGAAGTGATTGCTGCAATAATCACTGCACCATCTGGCATCAAGCCCTGTTCTTCTTCGGCTTTAGCCGCGGCTAAGTTTTTGGCGATGCCTTTGGCCGCAAGATCCGCCGTTGAAACGCGTGCATGCGGGTTTGATGGGCCAGCCATGTTACGACCAACACTTGATAGATCGAAGCTTAATACGCGTTCGTATTCTGCATCTTTCAGAGTGTCTGCCCATAGGCCTGTTTCTTTGGCGAACTGCTCAACCAACTCAACCTGAGGCGCTTCACGGCCCGTCAGTGTTAAGTACTCAATGGTTTGTTCGTCAATGTAGAACATAGCCGCTGTCGCGCCGTATTCTGGGGTCATGTTGGAAATCGTTGCCCGGTCGCCGATGGTTAGGCTTGATGCGCCTTCACCAAAGAACTCTAGGTAGGCACCTACCACACGTTCTTTGCGCAAGAATTCCGTTAACGCCAATACGATATCGGTGGCAGTAATGCCCGGCTGGCGTTTGCCAGTCAGCTCTACACCAACGATATCAGGAAGGCGCATCATAGATGGATGACCCAGCATCACGGTTTCGGCTTCAAGCCCGCCAACACCGACCGAGATTACACCGAGTGCATCAACGTGCGGCGTGTGTGAATCGGTACCAACACAGGTATCTGGGAAAGCAACACCTTCACGCACCTGAACCACCGGAGACATTTTCTCTAGGTTAATTTGGTGCATGATGCCGTTTCCGGCTGGAATCACATCCACGTTGTCGAAAGCGGTTTTTGTCCATTCGATAAAGTGGAAACGGTCTTCGTTACGGCGCTCTTCAATGTCGCGGTTTTTCTGGAAAGCATCCGGATCAAAACCACCGCATTCAACCGCCAGAGAGTGGTCAACAATCAGCTGGGTTTGAACCACCGGGTTTACTTTGGATGGGTCGCCGCCTTGCGCAGCAATCGCATCACGCAAACCAGCAAGGTCGACTAATGCAGTCTGACCAAGAATGTCGTGAGTTACGACACGCGCTGGATACCAAGGAAAATCAAGATCACGTTTGCGCTCAATAAACTGGCTCAGTGCATCGTTAAGCTCACTCGGCTCGCAGCGGCGAACCAGCTGCTCAGCCAAAATACGTGAGGTGTATGGCAAGCCATCGTAGGCACCCGGCTTGATCGCATCAATCGCGGCGCGTGTATCGAAATAATCTAGGCTAGTGCCCGGAAGATTTTTACGGAAATTAGTATTCATTAAGATCTCTCAGATTCTTATCGCGTAAACGGCAAAAGGCCGCTCCATTAAAAATGAAGCAGCCTGTTATTCTTTAATGTTAGCGTGCGCTGATCGGACCAACTTCACGCGGTTCAACACCGACGTAATCTGCACTTGGGCGAATAATGCGGTTGTCAGCACGTTGTTCCATGACGTGTGCAGCCCAGCCAGTTAGGCGGCTACATACGAAGATCGGCGTGAACAACTTCGTTGGGATGCCCATGTAGTTGTACGCAGATGCGTGGAAGAAGTCAGCGTTACAGAATAATTTCTTCTCACGCCACATGACCGCCTCACAACGTACCGATACATCGTACAAGTTAGTATCGCCGTTTTTCTGCGCGAGCTTCTCAGACCATTCTTTAATCACGGCATTACGCGGATCAGACTCACGGTAGATGGCGTGGCCAAAACCCATGATTTTATCTTTGCGTGCCAGCATGCCCATGATTTGCTCTTCGGCTTGCTCTGGGCTGGTCATGTTTTCGATCAACTCCATCGCCGCTTCGTTCGCACCACCGTGTAGCGGGCCGCGAAGTGAACCAATCGCACCAGTCACACAGGAGTGCATGTCGCTCAGCGTTGAGGCACAAACGCGTGCGGTAAAAGTAGACGCGTTGAATTCGTGCTCAGCGTATAAAATAAGTGACGCCTGCATGACCTGAACGTGAAGCTCTGATGGCTTCTCGTCGTGCAGTGTCCATAGGAACTGTTCAGCGATTGAATCGGCATCGGTTTCAACATTCACACGCTTACTGTTGTGGCTGAAGTTGTACCAGTAGTTAATCATGCCCGGGAAGACCGCCAGCATACGATCAGTCACTTGCTGCTGCGCGTCGAAGCTTTCTTCAGTTTCAAGATTACCCAACATCGAGCAACCGGTGCGCATCACGTCCATCGGGTGGGCAGTGGCTGGAATTTGCTCGAGTACGGTTTTTAGCGCTTCTGGCAATGCACGCATCGACTTCAAGCTGGCTTTGTATTCGTCCAATTGAGTTTGAGTCGGCAGCTCACCTTTTAATATCAGGTAAGCCACTTCTTCAAACACACAGTTGGCTGCCAAATCTTTTACATCGTAACCACGGTAAGTAAGACCCGATCCAGTTTGACCAACCGTTGAAAGGGCCGTTTTACCTGCCACTTGGCCACGAAGGCCTGCGCCGCTTAGTTCTTTTGCCATTCTTATTCGCTCCTGGGGTTGAAGGAGACATCAGTTAGCAACTGTACGTCTCAACTCACCCCTAACTCAAAGTTAATAAATTATTTAAAAGTAATCGCCAAGTATTTGATTTTATTCAATTACTTATTTTTACCTTCTGCAAAAAGTGCATCTAGCTTTTGTTCAAAATCGTGGTAGTTCAAGTAGTCGTACAGCTCCATACGAGTCTGCATAATATCGACAACCTTGCGCTGATCGCCTTCTTCCAAGATGCTTTTGTAAACAGTTTCGGCCGCTTTGTTCATTGCTCGGAAAGCACTCAATGGGTAAAGCACCATTGCAGCACCCCACTCGCCTAACTGCTCACGATTCCACAGTTCAGTCTGACCAAACTCCGTAATGTTCGCCAACAGCGGGACATCAATAGCTGCTGCAAATTTACGGTAGTCTTCTTCGGTTTTAATGGCTTCAGCAAAAATACCATCCGCGCCTGCTTCGATACACGCTTGTGCACGCTCAATGGCGGCGTCTAGGCCTTCTTGAGCAAACGCATCAGTACGAGCCATGATAAAGAAGCTTGGATCGATACGAGCGTCTACAGCCGCTTTAATACGATCAACCATTTCTTGCTGAGATACGATTTCTTTGTTTGGACGATGACCACAACGCTTTTGCGCTACTTGGTCTTCCAAGTGTACCGCCGCAGCACCGGCTTTTTCCATCTGCTCAATGGTACGCTTAATGTTGAACGCGCCACCCCAACCTGTGTCGATATCTACTAACAAAGGCAACGAAGACGCCGCTGTAATACGACGTACATCTTCTACAACATCATTCAGAGATGTCATACCCAAATCAGGCAGGCCGTAAGAGGCGTTGGCAACACCACCGCCTGACAAGTATATCGCCTGATGGCCGATACGCTCAGCCATCATGGCAGCGTATGCGTTGATCGTACCAACAACCTGCAAGGGTTTATTGTCTTCTAGTGCCTTACGAAATTTCTGGCCTGGGGTCATGATTAAGGTCTCCTGTGCCTGTTTGGATTTTAAATGCCTGATTCTGTGCTTTCACGAACCATACGTTGTTCAAGGTTAGTCAACGACGCCTGAATGTGGCGACGCATTAATAATTCAGCCAGCTCTGCATCCCTAGCGGCGATCGCTTCAACGATGCGCTGATGTTCACCCAATGCCTGTTGAGGGCGTTTACTGCTGGTGCTGGTTTGATAGCGATACATACGAATGATGTGATAAAGATCGCCACATAACATCTGATGAAGACGACGATTCTTACTGCCTTCGATGATACGAAAATGAAAATCAAGATTGCCTGACTTTTGATAGTAACTCTGGCCTTGATCGGCTTCGATAGTTCGAGCGTGCTCTAAGAGTAATTCTTGCAGTGCAGCGACTTCACCGTCCGTCATGCGCTCAGCCGCTAAGCGACAAGCCATGCTTTCAAGCTCAAGGCGTACCTCATAGATGTCTCGTAATTCTTCAAGCGATAGAGAAACGACTCTGGCACCAGCATGTGGTACCCGTACCACTAGATTTCGAGCTTCTAGTTTTTGTATGGCTTCGCGCATTGGCGCACGACTGCCACCGTAACGATCGACCAACGCCTGTTCAGACAATCGCTCCCCCGGACGAATCTCACCTCGCACAATGGCGGTAGCTAATTCGGAGAAAACTTTCTCGGCTAGGGTTTGGTTGTCGGACATAGATTGTCTACAAAACTAAAACAGTGGCGCTATATTACGCCCTATTACCAGAGAATCAATACCACCAAAGACTACATTGTATACAATCCTCTGTATTCTCAATCTAAATAGGCACAAAAAAGCCCAGACTAAACTGGGCTTCATTATTTAAGTGAGATCTACGAGCAAGTAGACATCACTCAGGCATACTTAACGCTTGTGGCGACACAATGATGCCGTTGTTGTCGGCGTACACATACTGTCCAGGTACAAACTCTACCCCGCCAAATTTGACGACAACATTAACATCACCCAAACCGCGCTTTTCAGTTTTTAATGGGTTGGTTGCCAAGGCCTGCACACCTAACTCGGTTTCCATAATCACATCAACGTCGCGAATGCAGCCGTAGATAACAATTCCCTGCCAGCCATTCTTTGCCGCTTTTTCTGCAAGCATATCGCCCAACAGCGCATTACGCATAGAACCGCCACCATCCACCACCATGACCTTGCCGGTGCCGTCAGTATCAACCAGCTCTTTCACTTTAGAGTTATCTTCGTGACACTTAACTGTAATAATTTCTCCACCGAATGACTCTCGGCCACCGTAATTGTTGAACATCGGCTCAACCACAGTAATTAGATCTGGGTACTCATCACATAGGTCTGGTGTTACGTAATTTGTCATCAGGCTTCCCCTTTCTTAAATATTCAATCAGTTAACTTGCTAAACATATCGATGCTTCGCACCTTATAGCGAATATGCTCTGGCTTGGCTACTTGTGCGGCGTTTATCATCGCCTTGGCCACAGTGGCTCCTTCTCGGGCGCTGAAGTTTCCCAGCCAGTTCGGTGTCATGACCATACTTGCGAGACTTTCTCCAGAACGACTCTCTGATCGCTCACCGAGCAATAATGAAGGTTGCCAAAGATGAAGCGTATCTGGATTTAAACGCTCAGCACCGGCCTCCATCTGGCCCTTGATGCGATTGTAAAAAAACAGTGATGAATCATTAGCCCCAAGAGCACTCACAATTGAAAGCAAACTTGCCCCCGCCGCGACGGCTGCAGTTGCTGTCTTTATAACTAGATCTCGATCTACCTTAACTAATCCAGCTTTTCCGGATTGTTTTTGAGTAGTCCCCAGCGCACAGAAAAATTCATCGACGCCATCCGGCAACTTAGCGTCAAAATCGAGCCACACTAATCGTCCATCAATCTGCATGTCGTGATATTCGCTAGGACACGGAGAGCGTGCTTGAACAATCACACAGCGATAATGCTCACTTTGCAACAGCAGTCTGAGTAAATGAGAGCCAATCAACCCTGTTGCTCCCACTAAGAAAGCCGTCTTAGGGGCACCCTCTTTGTTATTGCTCAACATAATGCTTTATGGCCATAGGCGCTCAGCCATTGACTGATCTTCGGCCAGACTTCAACCTCAGCTTCTGGGCTCACGACCATATCCACATGCGCAAAATCTTTAGAAAACCCAGAGGACTTACCTAGAAGTAGCTCTTCTTTTGGCCCGCCATACATGCGATAAAACCGCTGACAGTATTTGGCTGGGTCAGTTGTATCTGCCACGGCAGATATGCCTAGCATGGGCACATTTGCTTGCTTCCAAAGCGGAAGCAGCTGCTCCCCTGTCGATGGAGACTTCCAACGTCCAAGCAAACTATGACGGGCTAGATATTCATTAATAATTCCAGCGGGTTCATTTTCTGGGCCTATTTTCATTTGCCGACCATCCAATTCTTTTTTAAACCGGACGACACCCCGAGCGATTTGACCTGCCAGTGGAATCTGCAAACTGAGATTAGGACGAACCACTTGTGTTCCCATCATCACAAAGGCAGGTGGTGGCGTCGCGAAGGCTTGCAATGCAACAGCCGTAGCTATCACAGTACCGCCCAACGAATGTCCTAACCAAGCAGGGGATTTCCCCGTTTGCTCCTGGATAAACTCATGAATCGCCGGAACATCATACCGAGCATAACGCTCTGCTGTATTGTTTTCGTAGTCATCATTTCTAGGGGATTGACCATGACCACGGTGCTCCATCATCCACACATCCATACCTTGCTCTACCAAGTATGATGCCAAGCCACGACCTTTTTGCGACAACCAAAAGCCACGATTGGTAAAGCTGCCGTGTACTAGCACAACGGGAGCTCCACGCTTTTCGGTTTCTTGATAGGCCTTCCCTAAGCGGGACAACGCAACCTGAACACTTTGGTCCGGATCGCGATTATGCTTTACCAGATAAATATCTTCTGACAGACCACCAAGTATATCGGCGCGCAAAAGCGTTACTGGAAACAGCTCACTGCTGCTCTTCATAGAGTGTTGTTGTCCTTAGTCCTGCTTGTTGGCAAGAAAAAACCAAGTATCCAGAACCGAATCTGGATTCAAAGAAATACTGTCGATTCCCTTATCCATCAACCAACGTGCAAAGTCGGGATGATCTGATGGGCCCTGGCCACAAATTCCAATGTACTTATCTGCTTTTTTACAGGCATTAATTGCATTTTCGAGCAGGGCTAAAATAGCTTCATTACGCTCATCAAATAAATGGGCAATGATTCCTGAGTCTCGATCCAAACCAAGGGTAAGCTGGGTCAAATCATTAGAGCCCACTGAGAATCCATCAAAGTGCTCTAAGAATTTTTCAGCCAAAATAGCATTGGCTGGTAGCTCACACATCATAATCAAACGCAGACCGTTTTCTCCGCGCTTTAATCCATTTTCTTCGAGCAGTTCTACCACTTGCGCGGCCTCACCAACGGTACGAACAAAAGGCACCATAATTTCTACGTTGGTGAAACCCATGTCGTCACGTACCTTTTTCATGGCTCGACATTCTAGCTCAAAACAGTCACGGAACTTTTTAGAGATATAGCGTGACGCACCCCGGAAGCCTAACATCGGGTTTTCTTCTTCCGGCTCAAATAAGCGACCGCCAATTAAATTGGCGTATTCATTCGATTTAAAATCAGACAACCGCACGATAACTTTCTTTGGCCAAAAAGCGGCGGCCAAGGTAGAAATGCCTTCGACCAACTTGTCGATATAAAAATCAACTGGCTCAGCGTAACCCGACGTTCGACGTTCAACCGTGGCTTTCACATCATCAGGTAACTGGTCAAAGTTCAGTAGCGCCTTAGGGTGTACACCAATCATGCGGTTAATAATGAATTCTAAACGAGCCAAGCCAACTCCAGCATTAGGCAAGGATTGGAAGTCAAAGGCACGGTCAGGGTTGCCTACGTTCATCATCAATTTCAAATCAAGATCTGGCATCGATTCGACACTATTGGTACGTACATCAAAGTCCAATGCACCTTCGTACACATATCCTGTATCGCCTTCTGCACAAGATACCGTCACTTCCTGACCATCAACTAAACGTTCGGTCGCATCGTCACACCCTACCACCGCAGGAATGCCAAGTTCGCGAGCAATGATCGCCGCGTGGCACGTACGCCCACCACGGTTAGTTACGATGGCGGCCGAGCGTTTCATTACAGGTTCCCAATCAGGGTCGGTCATGTCCGCCACAAGGATTTCACCGTCTTGAACTTGATCCATATCGTCGATGTGATCAATAACGCGCACCCGCCCCTTGCCGATACGGTGACCAACACTGCGGCCTTCCGCTAGAATCTTGCCGGTTTCTTTTAGCAGGTAGCGCTCCATAACTTGCTTGCTACTGCGGCTTTTCACTGTTTCAGGGCGAGCCTGTACTATGTATAGCTTTCCGTCGTCGCCATCTTTGGCCCATTCGATATCCATCGGGCGGCCATAATGTTTTTCAATAATCACAGCTTGACGACCAAGTGCTTCGACCTCATCGTCAGTGATAGAGAATATACGACGCAAATCTCGATCGACTCGCTGAGTTTCTACCGATTTGCCCACCGATGCGTCAGAGCCATAAATCATCTTAATGGCTTTAGCACCTAAATTGCGGCGCAGAATAGACGGGCGGCCTTCTTCAAGATTACGTTTGTGAACATAAAACTCATCCGGGTTTACAGCACCCTGTACAACCGTCTCACCCAACCCATAAGAGGAGGTGACAAATACAACATCACTGAAGCCTGACTCAGTATCCAAGCTAAACATTACACCACTGGAGGCCGTTTCACTGCGAACCATACGTTGGATGCCTGCGGACAGCGCAACCTTATGGTGGTCGAATCCTTGATGCTCTCGATAAGCAATGGCTCGATCATTAAATAGCGAAGCGAATACATCGCGAATTGCATGTAATACATTATCGACACCAACGATATTCAAGTGTGTTTCTTGCTGCCCTGCAAATGATGCATCCGGCAAGTCTTCAGCCGTTGCAGACGACCGCACAGCAACTGCCATGGTGTCATTGCCCGCTTGGAGCTCAGCAAATGATTCACGTACCGCCGTTTCCAATTGCGGAGGTAGCGGCGCTTCGTGAATCCAGGTTCGAATATTTTTGCCAGTAGTGGTCAGCGCAGAAATATCGTTCACATCCAAACCGTCTAGCGCTTCGGCGATACGTTGATCCAATCCATCAAAACTTAAAAATTCACGGTATGCATCTGCCGTGGTAGCAAAACCATTTGGAACTTCGACACCCGCAGAAGCTAGGTTTCCGATCATCTCGCCAAGCGAGGCATTTTTTCCGCCTACTAGCTCAACGTCATTAATGGAAACCTGATCAAACCTGAGAACGTAATCAGTCAACGTACAACTCCTTCATTTGGTGATGCTTTCAACAACTGGGGGATTCGCCTATAGTGGCGACTGCTAATACTAAGTGGACGCCGGACATATTACCATATGAAGCGCATTGCCTATTTCATTTCTGACGGCACGGGCATTACTGCCGAGACGCTGGGCAACGCCCTGCTAGCCCAGTTTGATAAAATTGAATTCTCTAGAGACACCTTGCCATACATCGATTCTATCGAAAAGGCGAACAGCGCGGTTGAAAAGATAAACCTTGCCGCCGTCGAATCCGGCATGCCTGCCATCGTTTTTGACACTATCATTGATAAGAATATTAGAGCCATTATCGATACGGCCAATGCGTTCAAAGTGGACATTTTTGAGGCTTTTTTAAATCCTCTTGAACAAGAACTAAATACTGAAAGCTCTTACTCTGTTGGTAAATCCCACTCAGCCACCAACAGTGCCAGCTACTTAAACCGAATCGACGCTATTAATTTTGCCCTCGATAACGACGATGGTGCTCGTACTCGTCACTATGAAAATGCCGATGTTATTTTAGTAGGCGTTTCACGATCAGGGAAAACTCCGACGTGTTTATATCTTGCAATGCAATTCGGCATTAAAGCCGCGAATTATCCATTAACCGAAGAGGATATGGACGAACTCAGCCTGCCGAAGTCACTCTTAAAGCATAAACAAAAATTGTTTGGTCTCACCATTGATCCAGAACGTTTATCCGCCATCCGTACCGAGCGAAAAGCTAATAGCCGTTATGCGTCTTTGAAGCAGTGTTATCACGAAGTTGATGAGGTTGAGTTTTTATACGAACGTGAAAACATTCCGTTCATCAGTACGACAGATAAGTCGATTGAAGAAATCTCAACACGCATTATGCAAACTACCGGCCTCAAACGCTGAGGCCGACCAAAAGCATCACTTAGCGAACTTATTCCCACCCTACGTGTAACGACGCATCCATTAGGCGAGCTATTTGGCGTGGGCGGGTATAAATCAAGCCATGATCAGATTCAGGAATCTCGTGGAACTGCCATTCCAATGACCTGGATGCGAGTAACCGATGACGCTCGTTCATCAACTGGCCCGAAAGCCCACCGACAAAACTGCAGCCGGGCATATTAGGCGCCCAAGCGGCATAATCGGCCGCATTTGCTTGCAACGCTTCACCTACCGCTAAAACACCATGCGCCAGGCCAAGAGGCTTGGCCATTAAACGCTTAATAGCCAACGCGTCCATTTTCTCATCAGAACTTCTGTCTGGTGATACGGTATTTAGAAATTGAAGAAATAGATATTCAGAGTTTGGAGAAGATGAAATTTCATTACCCATATCATGATAAAGGCGCCCTCTATCAATTAAGTCGCTAACATGTGCAGACAACAAGGCGGCAGGTTCTATCAATGCAAGTGATCGCAATGAATACTGCTCACTCAAATGTAGAGCTAGCAAACCACCAAAAGAATAACCACCTAAAGAAAAATCGTTCCATTTGAAGCAACGAAGTAACTCATGAAGAGAGTCGATATATAATTCAAAGCCCACCCCCCGATTAAAACAATCGCCTACATTTACCTGGGGGTGGAAAGCAGAACCACCCATGGATGGCAGGTCGGGAATAAGAATTTCATCCCAGTCTTGTAGGTAATTAGCAACAAATCCCCACGTTAACTCACCCGCAACTCCAGCACCATGAATAAGAAGCAGTCGGCGACACGAAGTTTTTCGATAAGGCGCTTTACTAGAGGATAGCAAAACCCCTGACAACTCGGCATTGAGTGTCGTTACATTAAAATGGCGACGTTCCATCCGCCCATCGTATTTCAAGCGAAAGATCTTCTGCAGGTTTTAAGTCGGGGTAAAAGATAAAGGCAACGACCTCTGGATCTTCAATTAAAACTTTAGCTTCTTGATAAGCGACACTACGCCAAGTTTCCGCTTGCGTACCCATTTCAACATCAAGTTCAAGATGAAGTGGTTTATACTCAGAATTCAACGCAATCAGGGTACCAGATATCTCAGCCCCACGAACACGCAGAACCAAAAAACGCTGGCCTGAGCTTTTGTCAGGCTGATTACCAATGTGAAAATACCAAGCTGGACGATTTCCCATTCCAGTAATAAAAGAACGGTAGCGAGTAGGATCAAATAACTGGACAGACTTATAAGACTCTAATACAGGTTCAAACTGATCCGAAAAAGTTTCACAACAAGCTCCGGAAGTAACTTCATCAGACACACGAAAAGGCGGTGCTAGAATTGGCGACCAGCCAACGACGGCTTCACTATCATCAACAGCCTCAGACTGCACCGCTTCAGATTCAGCTTTAGAGTCAAACCTCTCTGTATGCATAACACCATTAGCATCAACCCACACATAGAACGCGGGGTTGTCTTCATCATACTGATCAAGGTTACGCTGCAACTGCTCCTCGGTAATATACTCAGTCGTATCTCCGGGAGGCGTGCTAGGAGGCTCATCCTGCTTAATGGCTGATTCTGACGTTGAAGACTTATCTTCAACGGGAGTATTGTGAATACGCCCTTGGGCATCGACCCACGTATAATATTCACCATCAGCCGCAAAAGCTGATGATGAATACATTACGACGGCGAGCAGTAAAAGAATCAGAACTTGGTACGGAAACTGATACCCGCATGACCAATCGTCAGCTTGGTATCGATATCCAGACCCGGGTAAGGGTTGGTGACAACACACGTTAAACAGTTCCGGTTTAAAGAGTTACTGGATGAAGGGTATTCGTTATTCGAGCTGGCATCCTGAGGGTCAGCATTGATGTGCTCAACTGACTTCATAAAACTCATAGAGAGATCGATAACAGTATCCAAATCCCATTGGTAACCAAGACCAACCGCATACATACGAGCGAAACCAATAGGGGCCTGAAGACTGCGAGCATCTTTAGGAATTGAACTATTACGCGGTTCAAAACCGGCACGTAACTGAATACGAGAGTTCAAGTCCATCGCCATACCTACATTGTATGTCCAGACGCTTCTAAAGCCCAAAGGCATATCCAACGTTGTATCTGTCACAATCTCAGGAGACAAGATCTTAGCAGTAGACAAAAAGCTTACCGGGCGGTCAAATTTCAAATACAAGCTGTCCCACTCATCGAAATCCGTCCAACCTAAATCTAGGTTCAAATGGAAAATATCGAAATAGCGAAATTTCACACCAGTTTGAAAATGCTGAGGATAGGTAAGCTCAGTATTTACATGCCCAGCCTCATAGGTCTGACCTTGAGGGAAAGAGAAAATCGCACCTGTGATGGCACCAATAATTGACGAGTTAAAGTTACGAAAGAAGTCAGAGAACTCTTTCGTATATTCTAACTCGAAATCACCTTTAAGCTGGGACGTGGCTTCGCTCTGGTAAACTGCCCCCCACTTAAACCAACCATTAGGCTCCCATAGCATACCCAAGTTGAATGAAGGTGACAGAGACTCCGTCATATCAATACTAAGCGTACCAATATCGTCGTAAGGACCAACATTACCACCACATAAAGTAATAAATGGGGCTAGCGGATCTTGTCCAGTTGGTTCTCCAGTGACTTGATCAAAACAACCAAACGCATCTTGTAACTCCTCAAGAACACCCACCAATACGTTAGGAGCACGCAACTCTTGCTCTAAAGCAAGAGCCTGATGAGAGAACAACAACCCCGCACCGACTGAAAATTCATCACTAACTTGGTAACCAAAAGAGGGGGACAAATAAGTTAGACGCTGAATTGCTACTTCGCGGGCCTGATAACGACCTGGGTCGTCTTTATCTTTTGAGAAACCTGCAGCCATCGGAGCATACAAAGCGTTCGCAAAAGTAAACTTTGAACCCGGCGGTTTAATTGACACCCCGACTGTTGGCAAAGCAACAATAGGAAGAGGTATACCAACCGTGCCTATAAAAGGGAAATAGGCGGCAACATTTGCGCGACTCTTCCCTTCATCAAGAATTGGATCTTCACTAATGGCAAGAAGACCATCTTTATCAGGATCATAATCATCAGGCAGGCTGAACTTCGCCTCTGATTTAAGCATGATATTATGAAACTGCAGCTGAAACTGACGACCATCAAGCTTCGTCAAACCCGCAGGGTTATAGTGAATATCCATAATCCCAGTCGGATCAGCAGTTACCGCATTACCCAAGGACATCGCCTTGTTATCGATAAATAAATTCTGGAGTAACTCAGCATTCGCCAGCCCCGGAACCATCATCGCCAAAAACGCAATCTTCCGCATCTTAAACCGCCATAAACTGTTAATTATTATCTTTTTATCAGTCATGACTGATCTCAGCTACCTTCCGACGGCTTTGCACCCTCGATATCAATTGGTAATGACAAACCTAAAATAATATCAGGGGAAAGCTCTGTCATACCAAAGCCAACATTCACGTTAGCAATCGTTTTAGGTGAGACACGAACACCTAAGGCGAAATTCATAATGCCACTCATCTGGCTAGACGTTTTCTGACGAGTCTCTTGCCCCGTAGATGGGCGATAAAGCACAAACTCACTCTCATGCGAGTAGGAGCCTTGGAAAGAAGCACTCAGGGATATGTCGTAAGATAGTGAATAAGCAAAACCCATCGAGAATGAAACACCAGCGCCGTTATTCACTTCCTGCAACTCCTGATCCCCACGCGCTTGCTTAAGGCCAGTTGCAGGCAAGGAATAACTACCAGACAAGGAGCCAAAAAGTACAACCGGATCAAGAACTTTCGAGGTACTTATGCCGCCACTAAGTCCGAAAGTACCACCGCCTGTTGGCAGGCTTTCATTTTCATTAATTTCGTATGGACTTACGCCAGTCGGCATACGCAATGAACCAAAATAAGTACGAGACGCCTTTCCGGGAATATATTCAGAAGGCTGAAAGCGAACCGTACTTGAAATATCACCAATGCCATAACCAGAAAGCTCGTCTTGAGTTTCAAACTTAGCAACTAATGGCAAGCGAAACCCTAAAGTGATGTTATTCGCCAAGCCGTAATCAAACGCAAAACTATTAGTAAATGAATGGCTAGCAACAGGACTAACGTCTGCATTGCGAATTACCGAAGAAGTACCACTAGGTACAATTTCAAGATCAATTCGCTGATCACCATAGTAGGTGTAATCGAAGTTATAGTTTAACGACATTCCACCTTTCTCAAGCAGCGAGTAGTTTTTTTCAGCTGCTTCAAAAACCTGCTCAAGTGCTTTTTCAGTATCAGCATCGCTATCCTGCTTGGTCAGGGCATCACGTGCACGATCGATATCTTGTGACTCATCAGCATATACTGTCTGAACAGCAGCCAAAAGTAATGTAACTGAAAGTGTTATTCCTAAACGTTTCATCATTATGCCAACCTATTTATTATTTTCTTCTATAGCGCAGATGTTTTTCAACAGACTCGCCAACAGGAATAACTACATTAAAGTTGTCAGGATCCCCTCCGCTTTCGCGGCCCTTAACAGTACTCTCAAACACATAGTTACCTTCACTGTCGATGACAGCCTTACCATTTTCATCGACCTGAAGGCCATATGAGAATTCAGCATTATTGAATGACTTATACACAGCATTGGCCAACTGGTGCTCGCTACGTATTTGAAAATGTGGGAATTCTTTAAAGGTGTTTTCCGCAATAATATAGTCAGACACAAAACGCATGTCTTCCTCGTGAAGCTCTAACCCGCTTGCAGGCTTGTGGCCGTTCGGAAACACTATAAACAAAACGTTATCGTCCCATACTTCTAGAAATCTAGACAAAGTAAAAGAAATATTACCTAGCGCTGGGTCAGCAACATAGACACGGCCATCGTACACCGAGCGGATAACAACAAAGTGTTTGAATCCCGCATATTTAATTGGCGCGATGGCTGGGTGATCTAACGTTTCAAGGTCTGATGCTTCAGCCTTGAATCCTCCTGATGGATGCCCTAGAGCTGTAACGAGACGCTTCATGTCTAACAAAGAGAAACCACGACGTTGAACAATACGCTCAGTTTCACCAAATTGAAGTAAACCCTCCATAACCTGACGCTCTTGGAAGTTTCTACCAAGATAGTAGTCAAGCAAGGTGGTTAATGCTGCGGAGCCACATGAGTAATCATATTCCTGACGCACAACGTTTTTGAATTTTTTTACAGCAAGAGGTTCAACGTTGACCACCAAATCTTCTTGGTAATCCTCATCGACAGCAATGCGCACAACCGTGTCGCCCTGCTCACGCTCGTTCACAATAGCCAACTCATGAGCCATTGCAAAACCTATGATTGATCCGAGTAATATAACAAGCACGATAGTAAGGCGGATGCCCCTCCAGATGTTATTATAATTTTTATTGTATCGCTTTAACTCATGTTACAGAAAATACACGAAACGACCAAGCTTTTAGCACGTATTTATTAAGTTTTTTGTAATTAAATCAACCAATAAGGATATAATCCTCAGACATAAAAAAACCCGCCGAGGCGGGTTTTCTTACAACACAATCAACCGATCTTAGCGACCAGAGATCTGAATGGTAGCATTATTCAAAGCTAGATTAGAAATAGCCAATGAACCAATTGACGAACCACCAACTTCAACATTAGCAATATCGATCGTACCAGCAAGATCTAGGTCAGAAATACCAATACCATTACCATTAAAAGTAAGAGTAGCATCAGTACTTAAACCAGTACGAACCAAAGTGCCCGTACCAGAACCATCATCAACCATGTTGTATGCTTGAAGACCAGAAATACCAATAGCGCCATTCAAAAGAGTAGCAGAACCATCAGTGATATCTACGCTACCACCAGACATGGTAATTGTAGTATCAGAACCATCCTGAGCAATAGTAGTTGTAGAACCAATAACGTTCATAGTTAGATTTACGTTTGATGCCAAGTTTGCAGCAGAGACACCAGCAGCAGTACGCGTTTCAACATTAGCAACACTAAATTGAAGACCAGACACATTAGTTGCAGAGCCATCGATCACAATTGAACCATCTTCTTTGATGTCAATCTTGTTAAGCAACGTAATTGTCTGAGCATCGCCATTAGCTGCATTAGCAACACCAACCTGAACACCAGTAATAGCTAACTGACCGCCATCACCATCATTATCAGCTGTATCAGTGTATAAAATTTCACCGATAGTAATTGCATCAGTACCAGTCAAAGAAATATCTAGATCGATACCAGCCTGACCAGTTGCAGCAGCCATAGACATTTCGTCCATTGCTACCAATTCAGCATTTGCAGCGAAAGATACAGCAGCGATTGACGCAGCAAGAGAAGCTTTCTTGAGGAATTTCATTATGTGCACACTCCGATTATTTTTTTTGTGTAGTACAGCGGGTCATTTACCCGTTCGCTTAATATACAAGATTCTCATCATTGAGTCACTCATACATCAAACATTGATTTACACCCTAAGGTGTTTCAATTAAGCCCCGCTACACGAGACTTGCAACCAATCTATTATGTTGTTTTCCACTTGTCTACCATTTTTTTACAAGAAGTTACGGAGAATAGCTTCTTTAACCCCACCCCATGTATAATCACGGTAAAGAAATAATGTAAAATCTTTTAAAATCAATCAGTTAGATTTCATCCTGCAATTCAAAATGGCTTAAAATGTTCACCTACAATCTAAACATCTCAGCAGCTAACTTATTGAAATCTGTGCATTTTTTAACGCAATGTGCCCTATTCCCGACTACCACAGCACATCAGCATTACAATTCACTGACATTAAGCAGTGATCCTACTGAGCCAAAAGCCTCAGGCTCAGGCTCAGCTTACACACTCACACTTTCACCAGACACTGGATTCAACACTCTAACAAATACCCGTGTAAGCACAGAAACTCACAGTAGCGGAGGGTTCATTTCAGGCTGGCTTGGTGTCATTGACTACCCTAACGATCAGCCCGCGATCAACAAGAGTTTTTCGTATTTCAACTTCAGCATATTAATAGACACAGAAAGCGACACCTGCACAGCCCAGTCTCTCTATGATCTAAATCCAAGCGAGCTCTCATCCATTAAGGACGAGCTCAATAGCGCTATCAAACTTTCAAGCAACACAACTCAAGCAACCAAAACAAGAACATGGGCACATAGATGGGGCAAAACTCAATACAACAAGGCCTTCAACCGCGTTAAAAACTATCTTGCCAGCGGGGATACCTATCAAATCAATCTCGCAATGCCTTTTATATGTAACGACAATTTAACCAACGCCTCTCCTTACCCACTATTAACTAAGTTTAATGGGCGACACGCGTGCTATATAAAAAGAAACGACAGAACTATATTTAGCGTGTCACCAGAAAGGTTAATACGCATCAACGGCCAAGAATTAACGACCAGCCCAATTAAAGGTACAGCACCACGAAGTAATAACTTATCGATAGATAGACAAAATGCCGCAGATTTAACAGCAAGCATTAAAAACCAAGCGGAAAATCTCATGATCGTTGACCTACTACGCAACGACTTAAGCATTCATGCCCTACCGCATAGCGTAAAGGTTGAAAAACTCTACGAGCTTGAATCTCATCACAACGTACACCACCTCGTCTCAACGATAAGCGCAAAACTTAAACCCGACACCATACTGATCGACGCGATCAGGGATATATTTCCAGGTGGGTCAATTACGGGAGCGCCGAAAAAACGCGCTATGGAGATAATCAAAGAATTAGAAGCGCAACCTCGTGGCGCCTATTGCGGATCGTTTGGCTATATAGATGACAGAGGAATCTGCGACTTCAATATTTTAATCAGAACCATCGAAGCCAAAAAAGAAGGGGCCGTATGCTGGGGTGGTGGCGGCATAGTTATCGACAGTGAGCTAGAGAGCGAATATCAAGAAATATTCAACAAGGTTCAGCAAATATTAGACACCCCCTTATAAGTAAAGCTAGAGGGTTAACAGGGTGCCTTTTTAGGCACCCCGCCACATTACTCCGCTACTCACCTCACAACACCACCTCACAACACCACTTCGCAACACAACCCCATACACTCAAGCCAACCATATAAATTGGATGCGTGCTGAAGATTGGGTTTAAAGTGTTAAGTCGCGATTACTCGCTTTGATAAACTCTTTCTTGAGTTCTTCAAATGTATGCACAGCTGGGAATTGCGGAAATTCTTCTATCACGTTTTGCGGCGCATGAAACAAAATGCCCGCATCGGCTTCAGCCAACATAGTAGTATCGTTATAAGAATCACCAGCCGCAATTGTACGATAATAAATTGTCTGCAAAGCACGGATAGACTGGCGCTTAGGATCAGCCTGACGTAATTTATAATCCACAACCCGACCTTCATCATTCGTCACGAGACGGTGACAAAATAACGTAGGAAAGCCCAACTGACGCATTAGCGGCTGAGAAAATTCATAAAACGTATCAGACAGAATAATTACCTGGAAACGCTCACGTAACCAGTTAACAAATTCAGCAGCGCCTTCTAATGGCGAAAGCGTGGCAATAACATCCTGAATATCCTGCAACTTAAAACCGTGCTGATCCAGTAGCGCCAAACGCTGCTTCATTAACACGTCGTAATCTGGAATATCGCGCGTGGTCGCTTTCAATTCTTCAATGCCAGTTTTATTAGCAAACTCGATCCAAATTTCAGGAACCAGTACACCCTCTAGATCTAAACATGCGATTTCCATGGATACTCCAACGATTCAGGACAATATAAAAGCCGGTACTCTAGCCAGAAGCTTTTTCAAAAACAACCAATGTTGCCCAAAATCACTTCACAGACTAAGAATATTCGTTTTTAGTCTTATTTGACCTATCAAGCCCATGATAAAATAATTTTTTATCAAACACTTAGGAAACTCAGCATGGCCCCTACCGACTTTGAAGCATTAAACACTGGCTTCGCCGAGAGCAGACCTAAAGATATTATTCGTCACGCTTTTGAGCAACACAGCACTATAGGTGTCTCTTTCAGTGGCGCTGAAGACGTTATCCTTGTTGACATGGCCGTCAAGCTGAACCCCAATGCCGATATATTTACACTAGACACCGGTCGCCTCCACCCTGAAACCTATCGTTTTATTGAGGAAGTCAGCAAACATTACGGTATTCGTATAGATGTACGCACACCAGAGCAAGCCAGCCTTCAATCTTTCGTTAAAGAAAAAGGGCTATACAGCTTCTTTGAAGATGGCCACCAAGAATGTTGCGGCATCCGTAAAATCACTCCGCTTCGCCAAAAACTCTCCACGCTTGATGCTTGGATAACGGGTCAGCGTAAAGACCAAAGCCCCACCCGCTCCGACGTCAACATTGTCGAAGCAGATACCACATTCAAGGGACTAAGTGGCAACTTAACGAAGTACAACCCACTGGCGAACTGGACGTCATCTCAAGTGTGGGAATACATTCGATTGTTTGATGTGCCTTTTAATAAGCTACATGAGCAAGGCTTTACAAGCATCGGCTGCGAGCCGTGTACTCGCCCAGTCCTACCAAACCAACACGAACGCGAAGGCCGATGGTGGTGGGAAGAAGCCACGCACAAAGAGTGCGGACTTCATGCAGGTAATATCATCTCGAAAGGTTAATACAAAAAAATTAATGCACCGGTAAAGAAATACCCGCAAACAGTGCCGCCATATCTTGGCGGTTACTGCATTGCGAAGCACGCTCAACCAAGTCTGGCGACAAGTGCGGTGCAAAAGCAGATATAAAATCAAACATATAACCACGCAAAAAAGTCCCCTTCCGGAAACCAATACTGGTCACACTTGAAGCAAACAAATGACTTGCATCAATCGCAACTAAATCGTCATCGACATCAGGATCAACAGCCATACTGGCCACAATGCCAATCCCGACCCCCAGACGAACATACGTTTTAATTACGTCTGAATCCGCCGCAGTAAACGCGACCTTAGGCGTCAACCCCTGTCCCTGAAACGCCTCATCCAATTTGGAGCGACCGGTAAAACCAAAGACATAAGTAACTAAAGGATAAGCAGCTACTTGCTCTAGGTTAGGCCTGGTAATTCGAGTTAGCGGATGCCCTTTGGGTACTAAGATGCTTCGATTCCATCGATAACAAGGCATCATTATCAAATCACCAAAGTGCTCCATTGCCTCGGTCGCAATCGCAAAATCTGTGGTGCCATTGGCTGCCATCTCAGCAATTTGCATAGGTGTACCTTGATGCATATGAAGCGACACATCAGGGTACGTCTTCATAAAAGACTCAATAACTTTTGGCAACGCATAGCGCGCCTGCGTATGCGTAGTCGCAACAGACAAGCTGCCACGACGTTCATCACTGAACTCTTGCGCCACCTGCTTGATGCTTTCTGTCTTCCTGAGAATCTCGCCAGCAATCTTGAGGATAGCCTCACCGGCTGGAGTGACTCGCGTTAGGTGCTTACCGCTTCGGGCAAAAATCTCGACACCAAGCTCGTCCTCAAGAAGTCGTATTTGCTTACTAATACCAGGTTGAGAGGTGTACAAGGCCTGAGCGGTGGCCGACACGTTCAGGTCGTGATGAGCGACCTCCCAGATATACCTCAACTGCTGTAACTTCATACTCTCTCCGCCTGAAATAGATCACATTAAATGACTCACCAGCGCAGCAAACTTCTTAACAACGTGCCGCTAACACTCCAACACTGCGAAGCAACCATGCCCCAAGCAGAATCAAAACTGAATAATTAGTTATAAAAATATAAACAAATATTCCTTTCCAGAATAGATGACAGCGACTACATTGTCGCCTTCTATATAGTCTCACAGTATTAATGTAGTCGAATTAATGGATATTTTGTTATATATCGCCGCCGGAGCTGCCGTCGGCTTAGTTGTTGGCGTAACAGGAATTGGTGGTGGCGCACTCATGACCCCACTTCTCCTATCCTTTGGCTTTCCCGCGCACACTGCTGTTGGGACCGATTTACTCTATGCCGGATTAACAAAAGCAAGCGGTGCTTACAGCCACCATCAGCAACGTCACATCAAATGGGGACTAGTAAAGCTTCTAGCAATAGGCAGCCTCCCTTCGGCACTTATCACCGGCTATTTGCTAAGTACTTTTTTCACCGGAGCAGAGGATTACGGCCACCTGCTTAAAAATGCGCTTGGCATTATGCTCACGCTAACTGCCATCGTTATTTTGATGCGTAAAAAAATACAAGATTTCGCTACTGCCAGGTCTGCCGGACGACTGGCACATTTGCGCCCCCACGCAACCATCGTTATGGGTGTGCTTCTGGGTGTTTTTGTCACCTTATCATCCGTAGGAGCGGGAGCAATTGGCACCGCCATCTTAATGATTCTTTACCCTGCCTTACGCGGCACTCACATTGTAGGCACCGACATTGCGCACGCCGTCCCCCTAACACTGGCCGCAGGCGCTATCCACATGGCCATGGGCAATGTGGACTTCATGCTGCTAGGAGCGCTACTGGTTGGCTCAATACCAGCCATCCATTTAGGTAGCCTACTGAGCAGGAAGGTTCCCGATGCCATACTCCGCACCGCCCTCGCGACCCTCTTACTGGGCATGGGCATTCGCTACATGATCTTCTAATTACAGACCGACACGGATGTCAGTCTAGTCAGGCGCCACAATCAAAACATCAAACCTACCTTCTCGCATCTTTAATACGACCAACTAGACTTCTCTCATTGCCACAACACACCACCAAAAACAGATCAGAAGACAGACCCAAAGAGAGGCCAAGCCATGTCAGAACAACTAATGACCATCGAAGAAGTTGCCACATTCCTTGAAATCAAACCTGTCACCGTCAAGCGATACGCCAAAGAAGGCTTGCTCGACAGCACCGGAAAAGCACAACCTATGTTATTCGAACGCCCTAACGTTGAGAAATTCAAAGAGATCCAAGCCAAACTTCGCTAAAAATTAACTTTACTTAATAAAGTTAAGTTCATATCCTGACTTCATACTAAGATAACTTAATCTGAGACTATGAAGACAGCCGACGTTGTATCCTACTTTAAAACCAAAAGTGCAATCGCGAAGGCCTGCTCGGAAGACGGCTGGCCTTTAACTGCGGCAGCAGTCTCTCAGTGGGGCAACTCTCCACCTCTGGGGCGTCAAAATCAAATTGAGAACATCACCAAAGGAGCGCTCAAAGCAGCGTCTTCTCAACACGAATCCACAGACAATTTTAAAGCCAATAACAAACTGGCAAAGCCAATTGCAGAAAATACAGGTAGTAAAACCATGACTGACAATCGCGTAGAAGACTTAAACATTGAATCCATAGCGCCACTAATCACACCGCAACAACTGAAAAAAGAAATGCCTATTTCAGAATCTGCGGTAACTAGCGTAACAAAAGGGCGTGAAGTCATTCGCAACATTCTCGATGGCAGCGATCACCGCATCTTCGCTGTGGTCGGCCCGTGTTCAATTCATGATGTCGATGCCGCCAAAGAATACGCCGAACGCTTACGCGATCTCGCTGAAGAAGTCAGCGACACCATCTACCTAGTTATGCGAGTGTACTTTGAAAAACCACGTACCACGGTTGGCTGGAAAGGCTTAATCAACGACCCCTACATGAACGACACCTTTAAGATTCAGGACGGCCTGCACATTGCCCGCCGTCTGTTATTGGATCTTTCTGAGCTGGGCTTACCTCTATCAACAGAAGCGCTTGATCCAATCTCGCCTCAGTATGTTCAAGATTTGATTGCATGGTCAGCCATTGGCGCCCGAACGACTGAATCACAAACCCACCGCGAA
Organism: Oceanobacter sp.; assembly: GCA_002733645.1. Classification (GTDB taxonomy): domain Bacteria; phylum Pseudomonadota; class Gammaproteobacteria; order Pseudomonadales; family Oceanobacteraceae; genus Thalassolituus. The sequence goes on along the minus strand of NVWL01000002.1, from coordinate 119,368 downwards.
ATGGCCTCTGGGTTATCATCAGCGGTAGGCTTTAAAAATGGCACCGACGGTAGCCTTACCGTGGCCACCAACGCACTGAAGTCGGCAGCTAACCCGCACCGCTTCTTGGGTATTGATCAATCCGGCCAAGTATCTATCGTATCGACCAAGGGCAACCCATACGCTCACGTAGTATTGCGCGGCGGCGGTGGCAAGCCAAACTACGACTCAGTCAACGTTAAAATTGCTGAGGAAGCGTTAGAAAAGTCAGACCTAGCAGCCAATATCATGATTGATTGCAGCCATGAAAACTCGAACAAAAACCCGGCATTGCAGCCACTAGTAATGGATAACGTTACCAACCAAATTCTGGAAGGCAACAAGTCCATCGTTGGTTTAATGATTGAATCCAACATCAAACATGGCCGCCAAAATATTCCGGCGAACCTGGATGATCTTGAATACGGCTTATCAGTAACTGACGGCTGCATCGGCTGGGAAGAAACTGAAGACGCAATTCGCAAAATGCATGAGAAGCTAAAAAGCGTACTCCCTACTCGCCGCAAGTAATTAAATGACAAACATAAAAAAGGCCTCTATTTAGAGGCCTTTTTTATCTGTTTTTAAAGAAACACAGTGATAGATAGAAATACCTACTCATCAAAAAGACCGAACTCATCTTCAAATTCGTTCTCATCAACACCATCATTAACCTGATATTCCTGATTCTGAAGATAAGCACTACGAATAAATAAGTAACGATCCCCAGTAATGAACTCTTCAGAACCGAGCAAGCTAGCCCTAAGATCCAAACCTTTCAACCCGAACATTAGTGCGTCTTCGCCTAAATTATCACCGAAATAAGTGTACGACATTCCTGTGTAGTAATCCCCGACGTGGCCTACCGTATGCCGAAGAGTTCGAGGACCAAATAAAGGAAGCACCAAATAAGGCCCATTCCCTACTCCCCAATACCCTAGGGTCTGCCCGAAGTCTTCTTTATGCGCTGGCAAACCAATTTTACTCGCCACATCAAACACACCAAAAAATCCTACCGTGCTATTAACAACAAACCGGGATACAGCCGTTACTCCTCGACCAAACTTCAGCTGAGCCACATCGTTAACGGTCGTCAACGGCTCTAATGCGTTGGAGTAGGCATTCGAAATGCCGTTATTTACGACTCTTGGCGTAATTGCATTGTACCCCTTGGCCACTGGCACAAGGAGATTACGATCAAGGTAATCATTAAACGCAAAGATTTTACGATTGGTTTTTTCAAACGGATCGTAATCTTCAGCCGCATTAACTGGCACGGTAAACGCTATAACAGCAGTGGTGGCTATTATTGAAGGTGCGCTCTTAACTAAGGATGGGATCACCAATCTTTCTCGCTATTCGTGAGTCTTAACGTCATTTGAAAAGCATCATCTCAGAATCATCAGTGCTTTGCAGCACCCAATAAGATCCCCTGAGAGAACCATGTGTTCAGTATTTCGATACCACCATTAATGGCAACGTCATTATCTGCAAGTCCCATCATACTAAGCACAGCCAACACAGCGTCTTTGCCTGTTAATTGCTCCCCCGCCAAAAGGTGCTCCATAATCGCGAGAGTCATAGGGTTACACGCAACAAACTTTACTAAATCATCCGAATTACGATAAACAATAAACCCGGAAATCTCCTCAACTATCCCTCCGACTCCCCCTCCAGCCGTCACTAAAGTCTCTACACTGATTCGATGCACAGGATAATGATAACAAGCCGTCATTAACGCGGGAGTAACGACAGGAATTCCATTAACGACATCCCCACCATCAATCTCTGGCGTATCAACATCCTCCATCACATCAACAGCCAGCTCCAACCATTCGTAATGGGCTAATTCAGCAAGATAAGGAAAGTCTTGGTAAAGCTCAGGGCGAGCTTGAAGGTATGCTAAAAACTCTTCAGATATCTTCAAAAATAAAGGCGTATCGCACGAGTAGCTCGAAAAGAAATCTCTACAGAGAGACCTCCAGCCTTCTTCTCCCACAACATCTGCGCATACAGGAAAAGCGCCATCAATAAAGCCGCAAATATTATTGAAAAACAACTCACGATAAATGGACATCCCAGGAGCATCTGAGAACTGTTCATGACCGCTTGTGCGTAAATCTCGGGCAAATGCAGCCTGCATTATTGCTAGCTCAGACATTTAAATCCCCCGCACTGAAGTTAGATGGGATGGCCCTACATCAGACATATCTTCTTGATAGGAACGAATACGTTCCAGCTCCGAACTAAGTTCAGAGAGTTCAGGGAAATTAAAATCGCGTTCAAGCAAGGTGGCTTTCTGGCCATGCGTTTCATAAGCGTGTTGAAGTAGCGCCCACACAGGATCAATCACATCAGCACCGTGGGTATCTACCAGCAATGAATCATTTTCAGTGTAGTGACCCGCTATATGATAATAACGAATGCGATCGGTGGGCATTTGAGTAATGTAGTCGTGTGGGTTGTAGCCATGATTCACGGAATTAACGTAAACATTATTAACGTCCAACAATAAGTCACAATCGGCCTTTTGCAACACCGCTTGCACAAATTCAGGCTCGGACATTTGTTTTCCCGGCTCAACGTACGCTGATACGTTTTCCACAATCAAGCGGCGACCAAGAATATCTTGTACGCGCTGAATACGCTCAGCGACATAATTGACGGCTTCTTCAGTAAAGGGCAGCGGCATAAGATCGTACATGTGGCCAACATCGGAGCAATAGCTCAAATGCTCACTGTATACGCCAATCCCGTGTTCATCTAAAAAGCGCCCAACATCGCGCACAAATTCTTCATCAAGGGGTGCTGGGCTACCTATAGATAGAGACAGCCCATGGCAAGCAAACGGAAAGCGTTCGGTAAAATACCGAAGCTGCTTAGATAACCGTCCACCCACATTCATCCAGTTCTCTGGAGCTATTTCCAGAAAATCAATCGGAAGCTGATCACCAGCGTCGATACTGGATTTTAACGCGCCCGCTAAGGCGCGTCGTAATCCAAGACCTGACCCTTGAATCGTATTATTAGTCATTCAACCACTCAGCTTTTACCGCCACATTTACCTTCACCACATTTACCTTCGCTGTGTTTGGTTTTTGATTCTGACTTTGCACCGCACTTACCTTCGCCGCACTTGCCTTCAGATTCTGACTTTGCACCACATTTTCCTTCGCCGCACTTACCTTCTGACTCAGATTTAGCACCGCACTTACCTTCACCACACTTGCCTTCACCACACTTGCCTTCACCATGAGCAGCAAGTTGATAGCCTTGTGCCAACTCAGCAGAAGCAAATGGGTTTTCTGCAGCGCTCACTGATCCAACTGACATCGCAGTCACAAATGCAGTACCAAGAATCGCAGTCATCGCTTTATTAGAAGCTTTCATAGTATTTCCTTTCAAGTCTTTCAGGGTAGTTTTTAATCATAAGGATCGAATTGATCTTTATGGTAATGCCCCCCTAAACGCAGGGTGGTTACTACCTATACGCCGCTAGTCTGCAGATGGATTAGCTTAATGACTCAAAATGTATAATTTCTTGCCATTTTTTATTAAGTCGCTTCAACGACACTGGCTCTTTAGTACCCAACGGCTGAGCAAACAAAGACACCCTAAACTCTTCAAGAAGCCAGCGAAACTCTTCAAGAACAGCGCGCTTTTCCGGTTCATCACGCTTCAGCGCGTCCATCCAAGGGTTAAACAAAGACTCAAATTCCAACATGGATTGCCGGTCACGTGGCAAATTACCTTGTAATTTTTCAATCCGAAATTCCATACCTTTCAGATAGCGTGCATAACATTTCAATCGCTCCCAGGGGGCTGCTGATAAGAACCCCGGCGCAACCAAGCGCTCCATGTGTGCCTTGGTGTCACTGAAAGCCATCGCCTTATCCATTGAGACAGCACCACGCAAGCTTTTTAGGACACGATGGCGAATCTTTAGCCATTCAACCAACTGAACAAGCAACTCATCGGCAAACGTGAATAGCTCGCCGCGCCGTTCTAGCCGCTGATCAAACTCTACCTGCGTCCTGGGTAGCGACTCGTCCAAGGGTAAGAGTACATGCGTGATCACCGCATCAGCAATCATACGGGTCAGCTCTTGCTCCGTGCCCATCCCTTTTGCCAGCAACCAATGTGGCTTCATCCGCTTTTGTACTTCTTGGCGTAAATCACGATCCAAACCACTGAGCTGTTGACGTAACAAAGCCAGAGTACCTTGCCGATGATTACTCTCCGCAACGTCACTATTATTTTCTGTCGTTAATACCACCTCATTCCTTACAACAGACAAACAAGGGTAAGCTCTAATAGGCAAACCTGCGACCTCGGCCTCCGTTGTTTCCGGGATTCTGCCAAAATCCCACTGCTGAACAGGCTTATTATTAAAGCGATCATCAATTAAGACGGTTTCAGTATTGACCTCGGCATCATGGCAGCTCTGCCTTAACCAATGAATATCACGACTCTCAGCGATGATTTTATCGCCAGATTGCACTTTGAAATTCATCAAAAAATGATGATCAAGTTCAATCTCTGATAGCTCTTCCGGCGTAATTTTGGGACGCAATGTTTGATTCAAAAACTCCGCTAGCTGTACATGTAAGTTACCTTGACCAATAGACACTGATTTCAAAAACTTGGTCGCCGTATCAGGCACAGGAACAAATTGCTTACGAATTTGTTTCGGCAGCCCTTTAAGCATTGCGGTGATTTTGTTGTGTATAAAGCCCGGGACTAACCAATCCGTTACTCTTTCAGGCACTTGTTCAAGCATTGCAGCTGGTACCGTCATGGTGACTCCATCATCCTGTGCGCCGGGAGCAAAAGAATAGGCAAGTGGAAACTGCATACCATTCAATTCTAATGACGTTGGATAATCGTTCGCCGAAACGCTGCGCGCCGCATCAGAGAGCAAAAACTCACGTGTGAAATATAGCTGAGATTTTTCAGCAAGATCGACCCGTTTAAACCAAAGCTCCAAATTGCGACGCGTAGAAATATCAGGCGGAAGGTATTTCTCATAAAACTCAACCAGTGCCTGATCATCTATTACCAAATCTCGGCGTCGTGATTTCTCTTCGTACTCTGTCACTTCGGTTAATAATTGACAGTTTTTCCGATAAAAATCGACTTTTGACTCAAGGTTCTGGCCAACTAATGCTTCAGCAATAAAAATTTCTCGTGCTTCATCAGGGTGACTCTTGGAATAATCCACACTTTTTCTAGGATTGACGATCAATCCATACAGTGAAGATTGCTCAGAGGCCACCACTTGGCCACGTTTCTGTTGCCAGTGTGGTTCTGAATACTGATATTTAAGTAGTGGCTTACCCTGCTCTTCAATCCACTCCGGTTCTATCTTAGCGATCATGCGTGCATAGAGCTTCGTAGTTTCAACTAGCTCTGCGGCCATCAACCACTTAGGCGGTTTTTTATAGCTGGCCGACCCCGGTGCCATAATAAAACGACGACCTCGCGCTCCTAGAAACTCTTTGTGTTCCGCGCGAAATCCGATATGGCTAAGCATTCCCGCAAGAATGGACTTATGAAGCGTATCGTAACTTGCAGGTTGGTCATTTACTTTGAGTTTCAGTTCGCGCAGCAGTAAATGTAATTGACGATGAACATCTCGCCACTCTTTCATACGAAGGTAGGACAGAAAGTGTTTTTTACACCATTTTCTTAATTGGTTTTGAGTTTGGTTCTGACGCTCTTCTTCAAACTGATTCCATAAATTAATTAACGTCGCAAAATCCGAGTCTTCGTCCGCCCACAATTTATGCTTTTCAGCGGCCGCTTGTTGCTTGTCTTGCGGTCGCTCTCGCGGATCGGCAATGGTTAGTGCAGAAGCAATAACCATCATTTCATGTGTACAGCCACGTTTCCCAGATTCAATTAACATTCGAGCAATACGTGGATCTACCGGCAATTTAGCCATAGTACGGCCAGCAGCAGTTATTTTCCTGTGCTCATCAACGGCCTGTAATTCACCTAATAAGGTGTAGCCGTCTTTTACAAAACGATCATCAGGACCATCAACAAATGGAAATTGACGGATATCACCCAGATTTAAATTGAGCATTTGTAAAATTACAGACGCTAAATTAGTCCGCTGAATTTCTGGGTCGGTAAATTCGGATCGATTATTAAAATCTTGCTCATCATAAAGGCGGATGCAGATGCCCGGCTCGGTACGACCACATCGCCCCGCGCGTTGATTTGCACTGGCCTGAGAAATAGCCTCTACGGGTAAGCGCTGCACTTTAGTTCGATAGCTGTATCGACTAATGCGCGCAACCCCCGAATCAATTACATAACGAATTCCCGGCACCGTGAGCGATGTTTCGGCAACGTTGGTACTTAGTACTACACGACGTCCGCCGTGAGGTTTAAATATTCGCTGCTGATCTGCGCCACTTAAACGCGCATACAAGGGTAGGATGTCGGTCGCTGGAATTGATAGTCGTCTAAGGTATTCGGCACACTCTCGAATTTCTCGTTCACCGGGAAGAAAAACCAGCACATCTCCGGGGCGTCCATTTTTTTTGTCGAACGTGCGAAATTCTGTTAACGCATCTGCAACACCTTCGTATAGCGTTCTATCTTCTTCATCCACTTCGGAGCGAACTAAGGGGCGATAATGCACATCAACAGGAAAGGTTCGACCTGACACTTCAATAATTGGGGCATTATTGAAGTGCTGTGAAAAGCGCTCAACATCGATAGTGGCCGAAGTTATGATAATTTTAAGGCCCGGACGTTTCGGTAAAAGTTGCCTTAAATACCCTAATAAAAAATCAATATTTAAACTACGCTCATGAGCTTCATCAATAATGATGCAGTCGTATTCGTTTAAGAATTTATCACGCTGGGTTTGCGCTAAAAGTATGCCGTCAGTCATTACTTTAATACGTGACGCATCATTGCTTTGATCGGTAAATCGAACCTGATACCCCACCGCTTCGCCTAATGGCACTTGAAGCTCATCAGCGATCCGTTGAGCCACGGATCGCGCAGCCAAACGACGAGGTTGGGTATGACCAATGCGACCATAAATACCTAGGCCAGCCTCCATACACAATTTGGGCAGCTGTGTCGTTTTCCCCGACCCGGTTTCTCCAGCAATCACAACCACTTGATTGCTTTTAATGAGCTCTAATATTTCGGCGCGTCGCTCACTGACCGGTAAATTCTCAGGATAATTAAGAGCAGGCATAGTTTCGCGCAAACCCGCAATGGCCTGACTAGACTTAACTCGTTCAAGGAGAGACGCCAACTTATCCGTCTGCTGATCTTCAGGAAGTTCACGAATACGCTTAAGTGCCTCTCTAACCGAGTGCCTATCGCGAATCAGGCAATGTTCAACGGCTTTTTTTACATCTGCAAACATTCAATCTACCAACTGTGGAAACGAAAACGCCCCGGTTTACGGGGCGTTTATCTTAACATGACCAAGCATCAGCTTCGTACTATCCACCTAATCGCTCACTGCGGATGATTTTTCAACTCTTCGTCACGTAACTCACGACGCAAAATTTTACCTACATTGGTTTTTGGCAAGTCATCCCGAAACTCAATGTATCTAGGCACTTTATAACCCGTTAAGTTTTGGCGAGCGTAATCAATCACATCCTTTTCCGTGAGGCTGGGATCACTTCGCACAGCAAATACTTTGACAGCTTCAGAGCTTTTAACATCCGGAATACCAATGGCGGCCGCTTCTATAATATCCGGATGAGAGACAATGATGTCCTCCACTTCATTGGGATACACATTAAAGCCAGAAACGATGATCATGTCTTTTTTACGATCGACGATCTTCATATAACCATCATCACCAATCACAGCCACATCACCAGTCTTTAACCAACCATCTTTCGTGATTGTTTCTGCGGTCGCTTCAGGGCGCTGCCAGTAACCTTTCATCACCTGGGGGCCTTTCACACACAGCTCACCAGCCTCTCCCAATGGTAAATCATTACCATCATCGTCAATCACTTTACAGTTAGTGTTAGGCACCGGCATGCCTATACTGCCCTGTTTGATATTGTCTGACGGGTTAAACGACACCACGGGGGAAGTTTCGGTCATCCCGTAGCCTTCAGCAACGTCACAACCGGTGACGTTCCGCCACTCATCAAATGCCGCTTTTGTTAAGGCCATACCGCCGGAAACGGTTAACTTCAGTTTCGAAAAATTCAGGGCACGAAAGTCCTGTTGTGCGCATAGCGCAACAAATAATGTATTTAAGCCAACAAACCCAGTAAATTCGACCTTCTGCAGCGTTTTAATAAAACCGGGAATATCACGCGGATTAGGGATAAGTATGTTGTGGTTACCAGTTTCTAACAACACCATGCAATGCACGGTAAACGCATAAATGTGGTACAGGGGTAATGGGCAAATCAAGACCTCATTCGCTTCATCAATAACGTGATTAAACACGCCATGAGACTGCATCATATTGGCCATCAGATTGCCGTGTGTCAGCATCGCTCCCTTAGCAACACCAGTGGTGCCACCGGTGTATTGCAACACGGCAACATCCTCTGCTGTCGCGGCCACTGGCGTATATTGTTTACCGGTGCCGTGGTTTAGTGCCTGCCGCAATGATACGGCGCCTGCAATACTAAATTCTGGGACTTCTTTTTTAACATGCTTCAATACAGTATTGATTAACAACCGCTTCACGGTCCCATGCATGTCACCTACTTGAGTGACAAATACGTGCTTGATGCCCGTTTTAGGAACAACATTCGCCGCTTTATCCCCCATATTCGCCAACACCACTAAGGCTTTAGCCCCAGAATCATTAAACTGGTGTTCCATTTCGCGTTCGGTGTATAGCGGATTGGTGTTAACGACAATCATCCCGGCACGCATAGCGCCAAAAACAACTATTGGATACTGCAACACATTGGGAAGTTGAACCGCAATTCGGTCTCCCGCCACGAGAGATGTTTCATTTTGCAGATACGCAGCAAAAGCCGCGCTTTGTGCATTCAGCTCAGCGTATGTCATGGTCTGCCCCAGACAAGTGAATGCTGGCCGCTCAGCGTATTTTTGTACGAACTTGTTGAATATCTCTACAACTGATGAGTACTGGTTAACATCAACTGTTTTAGGGATGCTCGGTGGATATCTATCTTGAAAGAACTGAATGTCCATTGCGACTCCTTTATGCGCAAAATACTTTATTGTATTTAACCTATAACAAGCATAGCTAGCCAGAGAGGTATATGAGTAAAAACTTATAAGGTTCTGAAAGATAAGGCAAGGGCACTAATACGAATGCATTCAGTGCTAACAACGGACTGCAAATACTGATAGCCGCTCAATAAGTACCACACACAAACTACACAAAAAAAAGCCCGGCGCTAGCCGGGCTTCTTGATTATGGATTAAATCGGATCGGATATTCGACCTTCATCACATCCACTTTCGGACGGTTTTCAAACGTCATCTGCTTACACTTAGATTCAATACGGCGGATCAGCTTCGCATCCTTAAGCTCACTCTTGGCAGCTTCACAAGACGATACCGAACCACTCGGTTGAATAGTGACAGCTAAAGTCACCGTTCCTTCTAGCGTTGGGTCTTTGCGTAACGCACTACGATACAAACGATCGTAATTAACATTAAACGTTTCAAACACCAACCGAACTTCTTCCTGGCTACGTTTTGTAGACTGCACTTCGGCGGCGACTTGCTCCGCAGTTACTTCCACGGTAGTCACTTCACGATCACCCAACTGTTCGCCAGACGTCACGTTCGTTAACGCGGCAACATCAACCCCACCAGATACTCGGGTCGCGGCAGAACGATCAACAACAGAACCCACATTGGTTGCTTTCGTCCCTTTGGTACTGAGATTCGAGCTTGACGTATTTAAGGCCGTCGTAGGGATCGAATTTTTCAATGCACTTAGGGCCGATAATGCATCAGCACCGATTGCTTTCTTAGCGGTTTCTTTTGCTGCCTGACGCTTCTCTTCCGTCGCTTCTACCTTCGGTTTCGGCTTAGGTTTTGGCTCGGGCTTAGGCGCAGGTTTTGGTTCTGGCTTCGGCTCAGGTTTTGGTTCTGGCTTCGGTTCAGGTATTGGCTCGGGCTTAGGCTCAGGTTTTGGTTCTGGCTTAGGCACAGGCTTTGGTAATTCCTTTTTCTTACGCTCAATCATTTTCGCCAATTGTGGCGGCAATTCTTCAAGCTCAGAACGATCTTTTTGTGGCAGATCGATAAAAGGAACAACAACACCCACGGTAAACACAATCAGCAACAGAATACCGACGATCAACCATAAACGACGACCATCTTGGCCTTCATTCCATGGTAATTCAGGAGCGCGATTAATACCGCTCATCACGCACCTCCCGGTTGTTTCTGGTTGACAGCCAGAGAGATGTTGCTAAAACCCGCTTTTGCACAGGTATTCATTACTTTTTTAAGTACGGAATACGCCGTTGCTTTGTCTCCAATAATGGTTACGGGGCGGCCTTCTTCACCCGGAGCCAATGCGGTTCTGCCCGCATGATATTCAAGCTCAGTTTGTAAGGGTGCAATCAAATCGTTTTCCACGCCTTTTAAGTTGGCAACGGAGACAATTGAACGACCTTGAACCAAAATATCATCTTGAGTAACAAGAACGGTTAGCTGTTCATCTGGCTTATTTTCAGCAACAGAGACCGGCAGTTCCACCGTATCTGTATTCTGAACTTCAACCTCAGACTGGTTCACCATCAGGAAAAACACCAAAATGGTGAAAATATCCATCAGAGAGGTCAGGTTAAGAGCGCTGACTTTTTTATTTCTTTTATGGTTGCGCTGCATACGCTGCGCACGACGTGACATTTTCATGGTGTCACCTCCAACGCATCGGCTTCACCTAAAGAAATATCCGGAAACAGCACAGCATCAACCAAAGATGCAGCGACCACCGCTGGATACAAACGAACCGTATCCATCACCGTGACTAACGTCTGATAATCTGTTGCTGGATCAGCCAGCAAAGTAATTTCACTTCGGTTAGCAAATACTGCGTTTTTCTTCACGCCCTGCAAGGCGGTAGATAAGCCATCATAATCAGGCCCGTCTGCTTTAGCAGGCAATGAAGCTAGCTCTACGGTCTCGTTCAGATAAGTACGAGATACAACAAAACCGCTTTTTCTTATCGTCACTTCAAGCGTGACATCCTCCGGATTAACCTCACCAGGTTGATCACCTGCTGGTAACCTGAGATCCAGTACTGCGAGCTGAGAGAACACCATGTTCATCAGCAATACAGGTACCAGTACAATCATCAGGTTCATGAAGGATGTTACGTTGAGTTCCGCCTCTTCTTTTAACTTCTTGTGGCGTCTCATCGAAACAGTCTCCCCGATTAACCGTTATTAGTAGGAGTGCCGTTTTGTCCTGCTTTCTTTTCTGTGATGGTATTCAAGAACTTAACACCGGCCATTTCGATGCTGTCTACAATCTCAGAGGTTTTAGTTTGCAGGTAGCTATGGAACAACAAGAGCGGGATCGCAGCGATCAGGCCGAATGCTGTGGTGTTCATCGCAACAGAGATACTCTGTGAAAGCAGTGTCGCTTTTTCAGCAGGTGCCGCATTAGCAACCGCGGTAAATGCAGCGATCAAACCCATAATCGTACCAAGCAGCCCCATCAAGGTGGCGATGTTAGCCAAGGTAGCAATGTAAGGCGTACGTTTTTCTAATTGAGGAATCGCTTCCATTAGGCACTCTTCAAGCGCGTATTCAACTTCTTCACGACGCTGTGCATTAGGAATACGCTGAATGCCTGCAGCAAAGATATTGGCGATATGAGTATCAGAACTATTGGCATAGTTCAGTGCAGAGCGAAGATCACGCTTTTGCAGCATGGGGTACATTTCATCAAAGGCACGACGGTTGCCTGATTTTTCTTTAGCTAAAACAATCAGGCGCTCAATGGCGACTGCTAGACCGATCATCATGATAATTGCGATCGGGTACATAAACACACCACCTTCCTGAAGGAAGCGAATGATGACATCCATTAGTTATCTCCGGTATCTGAATCATTGTTCTTGTTAAAATTGATGTCAGGAAGCTTACACCTAACACTGGCGTTGATTTAACCATTAAATGGTAGCGGAAAAAACCGTAGATTACTGAATTTCAAGGACTTCATTCAGCCGTGTGACGTGATCGTCTTTTTCAGTATAGCGCTTGCCATAGCGCATTTCGCGCTGCAGGCTGCTTCTTGTAAGCGGTTGAAACCAGTGACGATTAAAACTAGTCACAGGCTCATACAGACGCCCTGTTCCCGGTGGTGGCTGCCACGCGTTAACATATAAGACGTTTGGGTTTTCGCTATTACCGCGAATCGTCATACCTTGCAGTTTGACTACGTCATCATCTGCCGCAAATAACTCAAGTGACAGCAGAAGGCTAAGTACACATAAAACTCTCATTATTGACCAACCTCGTCTTCGCCACGGGTGATGACGTCAGAGTCATTTATTTCCGTATTTTCGGCGTCACCTTGCCCTTCTTCACTTTGTACTTCTGCGTCCTGCGCTTGCACGTCGCCTGAGTTTTCTGAAACAGAGTTCGGCGCATCTGCGTCTACTTCAACACCTGAAGAATCGACACCTGAAGAATCGACACCTGAAGAATCGACAGCGTTTTCAACAGAAGTGCCGGAAACAGGTGCACTGACTTCATTCAGTGACTGCTCCCAATCGTCTAGTTCGGCAGGATCCTCCTCCGGTTCGCCACTGCGCCGTGCCAGATCTACCACCCAAATATTCAACACGTCTTCGTCAGGCATTAAGCGACGCGCTTTACGGTAATTACCTAACGCGGCCACAAGATCATTTCGATACAGATCATGCAATATGCCTAAATTATAGTAATTACGAGCATCTTTTGGTGCGCACTCAATTCCAGCCTCATAACTATTCTGGGCTTCATCAAACCGACCTAAGTCACGTAACGCAATACCCTTTAAGCCATTAACTGGACAATACGCAGGATCTACCGCTTGGGCATTCTCATAAGAAACCAAGGCTTCCTCTACTTTACCCTGCTGAAACAAGGCCAACCCATAGTTTGTCCATACGCCTGAATATTCAGGATCACTTTGGGACATTTTTTCCCAATGCTCGACGGCCTCATCAGTCTCGCCGTCTTCCAGTAAAGATAGGCCTTTTCGATAGTTATCCTCAAAGCCATCAGGTAACGGTACAGCTATTACATTGCCATTTTCATCAACCAATCCAGCATCGGAGATCGCGGGGTTGTTTGTCGCACACCCCACCAACCCTAGAGTGAATACCAGCAAGCTAAGACTAGCGAATCTGATCAACATAGCTCGTCGCCTTTTCTTGTTTGTTGTATTGGCCAGGCATTAACTCAGCCATCGATTTAAAGCTGTTTTTCACCCAAACATCGTACAGGCCGTCATAGGTACGGCTAATGTTAGTTTGATGAATTTCTATAGCAGCTTCCTCCAATGGAAACGCCTGATCTTCAAGCAAGAAGTCATATTCTTCAGCTTCTACCTCATCAAGGCCTTTGGGTCTTTCTGAATCCATCAAGCCTTGACTGAATTTGGCGTACATATCGCCAATATGGAAGGTCGCTGGTGTTGTAAATTCAAGCACCTCCAACTCAACCGCTTGGGTATAACGCTTTAACGCACCTTGCATCGCTTTGTTCTTTTTTACGATGCTTTTTGACAACGGTAAAGTGATCGCAATACTGTCGAATTGTTTGCGATCAAATTCACCCAAATCAAACGCCGCTTTAGAAGCCAAATAACGTGAGCGCTCAGTTTGATCATCACCCGCTCGATTATGTAGGGTAATTATTTTATCTAACCAGAAACGACGTTTTTCTTCCTCTTCTTGAATTGCATAAATTTGATCAAGTTTGAAGTGCGCCTCAATCGCAGGATCGAATGGGCGTTTATAAGTATGTGCGTAACGCTTATACATCACGATGGCATTATCGTAGTCTTCCGCTTTTTCAAAATATTCCGCCGACTGAAAAGCGGCCACACGTTTTTCTTCATCATCCGTTCCACCGTCCGAAATCGCACGCAGCTCCAATGCCGCTTTTCGCCATTGCTCTTGGCCTTCATAAGCGATAATTAATTTACTGCGAATATCTTTACTGAATTCACTGTTCGGGTGATTTTCGCGGAAAGACAACAATACTGATTCTGCACGCTCGTAATTTTCGACGTGCATTAATAGGGTCGCTGCATCGTATTCGGCGCTTTCTCGCAATTCACTTTCAGGGACAACTTCGGCTAGGCGCAACCATTGCTCCACGGCGATGTCAGGGTTGCTATCTTTTACAGCTTCGCCTTGTTTATATATCGACGCTGCGGCTTTTTGTCGTAGTGCTCCACGGTCTTTTCTACTTAGTTTTTCATACGTCGACGCACTTAAGAGTGCAGATTCAGCTTCAGCATACTCTGCAAGTTCAAAGGCGGAGTGTCCCTGAACCAACGACGCACCATAGGCATAGCGCGGTTCGAGTTCGACACCACTCTGTTGAGCTAATCGAGCAGTGGTTAAAGCTTGGTCGTAATATTTATCACCAAGTAACATTTCAGCCGTATTTACTAGCACTGTGCCGCGACGTTCGTCTTGCGGAAACTCAAGTACAAAACGCTTAGCACTTGCTACAGTTAACTGACGCCAACGAAGCTCATCCCCCTGTTCTGGTTTGTGCTTATCATAAGCCAGCAATGCAGCGTAACCAGCTTCAGAAGCTTTTTCATAAAATGGATATTGGTAAGCGACGATTTCATAGTTATTACGAGCATCGTCATAATTCTTAAGCTGAAAAGAAATTTCGGCTAACAAAAAATGAGCTTCCACAGTATCAGGAGCATCTGGAAAACTGCGAATATATTCGCGATACCAGTGTGCTGCTTGACCTAGTCGTTCGCGCTTAGCTGTGGTCGACTTAGCCTGCTGTCCAAATCCATGCGAAAAGGTTGCAAGGTCCCAAATGTAGTCACCCAGAGATACAGTAATTAACGTGCGGACGTCTTCCCCATGAGTTTCCCAATACTCAGATCCCACACCAAAACGTTCGATAAATATCTGTTTATGCTTGCGACGCAACTCCGGGTAACCTGCGTTTTCATACCCGGTAATTAAACGGCGGTAATAAAGTGGAGCTTTATCATCATTCGGATAGCGTTCAACAAATGCACGCAAAGTTGAGGCCGAGCTTTTGTAGTATTTTTTCTCGAAGTACTGATTAGATAGCTCCGCATAAATTCGGTATTCGTAGTAACGAGGTCCGTGTTCATCATAGAAACGAGCTATTTCGGTCCAGTCTCCCATGTAATCAATGATGATCGCCATGATGCGCAGCGTATCATTGAGCAGCTCGTAGGATGATCCTTCTGCCGCGAGCAATGTTTCGTCATCCGGAAAATGTTCGTCGACCATTGCGGTAAATGCGAGCAAACTTTCTTCTAAACGATTTTGTTTAAATATCGCCCACGCCCCTAGATACTGGGCATCCATGTAGTACTGATTCCCCTCTGCGCCAAATGCGACTACTTCAGAAAATCGTTGCTCTGAGCCTTGGTAGTCACCCACAGCATACAGCATCCGACCGAGGCGAAATTCAGACTCGATGTAGTAAATGGATTCTGGATACAATTCAGTTAACGCTTCCAAAACCGCAATGGCTTGATTAGGACGTCCGGCAATGGAATACGCTTTGGCAAGCTGATAGTAAATAGAGTCGTTGTCAATTCGATCTGGGTATTCTGAAATTAATGTTTCGTAATCGCCAATCGAAGCTTCCGCCATGGCTTTATCTTCAGCAACAACGATATCAATATTTTCATCAAACTGTTCAAGGCGAACTTCATCCCACTGAAGCTTTAAGCCAGCGATTCGGTGCGCAACTCGCACTCGCATTTCTGCATCTGACCCTACCTCAAGGTAAGACTGATAACTACGAATAACATCTCGGTGATCCACACCTAATGGTTCATCAGAAGACAATCTAACTTTCAGCGAGCCGATATCAGACAGGTGCAACGGTTCATTTTTGTCTTTAAACAAACTACAGGCGGATAAAAACGTGACGGCAATAATCAACATGAAAAGACGAGTCATTCTCCAGTCTCCTCCATATCGATACTCATTTCATTTTGCAGCGAATCATCATAAAGACGCGCTAACGCTAAACGACTTTGCGCTAAATAGAGTGTGAGTCGCTCATCAAGCTCAGTCAGATAATTCTGTGTAATCTCCGTCAATACGGTCTCTTGTCGCTGCTGGAGTGCTTCCACCTGCTCAAGTGCGGTATCCACATTCGTCTGCGCTGCATTAACTCGCTCAGGGAAACCTCTCCAACTACTATCGGCCCATATCAACGAAGTACGCGTATTTTCTAACTGTGCAAAAAGCTTGTCAGTCTCAGCACGCATAATCATATGGTCACGCTGCGTATCCCATTGGCGCTGAGGCTGAGCTTCATAAATAGCCCATAACTGCAGACCACGCATACGTCTCCAGCGTTCTTTATAAGGATTTAAATTACGTGTAGGGGTCCCTACTTTCTGTAGGTGGGTCACCGCCGGAACAACATTTCGTAATCGCTCCACGCGAACTTTATCGGCACGAGAAGCATAGGAGAAAACCGTTTCTTCTTCGTCAAGTAATCGGTCCTGCACCGCAAGTGTTGCCCTTAATACGTCCATTTGACGTTCCTCAAGGGAGTCTAATAAGGCATCACCGCCAAGCGCTTCTAAACGCTCTCGGCGTTGTACTAAAATATCCGCCCAGAGTGCTAAATCTCGTTTAAATTTGAGCAAATCAGTATAAATACGATCAAGGTCATGAAGCGTTTCTAGCTCACGAACAAAAAGATCGTCATCCAATAGTCCTTGAGTAAAGCGAGTGATTTCACTGTCTTGAAGATCGGTAAGCGCCTGACGTTGCCAGCCCCAATCTTGTACGGCGTTATTTGCGCGCCATTCTCCCAACCAGCTTTTAATTCCCTCGGTTTGATTAACTGCTTTTAACTCATCAACCATCACTGACAAGGTGTCTTCAATTCGCTCATACGCAAGCACCGATTGATTAACAGCATCAACCAGCTCTAGGGTATGCGGAACCGCTAATAATGATTCAATAACGGCAGGATGATATTCGTCATACGTGTGCTGTAAAATCCGCCATGGCTGGATAGCATCTTCGTACTTCCACTGGGCAAGTAAGTTCCAGCCATAGTGCAGCAATGCCGGTGCAGAAAAGACAGATTCAAGTGTAATTTCGCGAAAATATTGATTGGCTAATTTATGTTTATCACGCTCCATCGCAGCGATACCAGAAATCAGCAGAGTACGGTCTCGAAGTGCCGTTCCTTCATCGGTCTTTGGTAGGTAATAAATACTTTCATCCACTACGCGCTCAAGTACTTGGCTTTTGTAGTTTTGCCGCGTCATTGCAAGTACTAAGTTATAACGGGCATAACCTGTCCAAATACTTTTATCACGCATGCCATCTAGCGCAGCCTCAGCTTCTTCAATTCGATCCTGCTGGGAAATACTGCTGGATAACAAATACCGTGTTTCTTGGTCGTTTTGAGAGCTAACCTTTGGCTCCGCACTCAATGCGTTACGTGCACTTAATTCAGCACGCTCGTATAAACCAGCACCAAACAAGCGCTGAGCAAGAAAGTACCACGCATCCCCAGACGCGGACCCACCCTGTTGAAAGACTTTATAAAAGGTTTGCTCCGCTTCGGTTTCTAAACCTAGCGCCAAGTAAACAGCCGCACGCATAACCTCAGCTTCAAGCTCAGGAGTGTCTTCCATACCTGCTAAAGTTTGCCAGCGTTCTAAGTAATACAGCGTGCGGTAGTAATCACCAATTAAATAGCTGTAGTAAAAATTACCACGCAACACTCTAAGCTCGGCACCGTCGTTAACGCCAAGCTCTTCAAGTTCAAAATCCAGCGGATCATCTAGACCCGAGGCTGTTTCTTGCCCGAATGCAAACAGCGGAATAAGGACAAGTATAAAAAGGTATCTGCGCATTTAATTACCAGTACTTCAACTGCACTCGGGCGCTTTGCAGCTCTTCCCGATCAATAATGACTAATTCGGTAATTAGTGGCTTTCCTGTTTTGGTGACGGTTTCAGTAATGCTTAATTCGCGGCCTTGCCCTAAGTGATTAATACCTCGAACAACGACGGTGACGTCATGTTTACCCGGCGCTAGGTTAAGGTCACCCAAGGGTTGCACAGCCCCCATACGTAAAGCCTTAACTTGGCGCTCGGTATAAAGGTGTTGCAATTCCATGTCACCATCTACGCTGAGTTCGATAGATAGCGGTTCAAAAAATTCGCCATGATTAAGCGTCACATGAAACGCTGCTCGAGTGGTCGCTGGGCTGAGCAGTTCACGTTCAAGCTCATACAGATCTCGATTCAGCTCAAGCACGGATTCTTTTACCGTGCGAACATCTTCACGTATCGCTGCATCTTCTGCGAACACAGTACCCGACACCAACAGTGCACATATCAATAGATGTTTCATTCTTTACTCCGTCATCTGACCGTCGAGGCCACGGGCCATCCAACGCATCAGGACTTGTTCAGTTTCACGATAATTATCATTAAGATCACCAGTAATTAGGTGATCCAAACGACCATCTGCATTAATGAGCATGATCGCCGGTTGATCTTCAAACACCCAACTTTGCGGCCAGTAGGAATCAAACTTTAGTACCGGCAATCGCATTTTGGGCGGCTCGTCATCGCCTTTAGGCGTCCATACAAACCAGCCCTTTAGGCCATCCATTGATAAGCTTTCTGCCAACAATTGATAGCGCACTAATCGCTCAGAGCACTCATCACAATTACCCAGCCAGATAAGCATCAAAAAAGAACCACGTGCTTCTTGCAGGCGCTGGCCAAAACCATTGGTCGCAGCCATTGTAAAATCAGGCACCATGTCGCCCGGCTTTAGTGTTTGCGCCTCTTTCTTTATGCCTGCCTGATCGGAAGCATCCTGAGATTCACTAAGACTGGCGGTGTCGGCATAGCCCACACTACTCAGCAATATCAGAACCACAAACCGAGTGAGATATCCCACTGTATTCCTCCGTCGGAATTAAGGCGTTCTAGGCGCTCGTCTGTGATTAAAAACTGGCGAGTCCCTAATGCTGTCCACACTCGTTCGCCATGAAACTGAAGCGACATACCTAGCGACGTATAGCGTCCACTGGTATCGCCAGAATACTGTTCCCCCACCGCCAGTTCAGCGGCGAGCACCCAAGGGACGGCAGTAATGCCTGAGGTGCTGGCATTACCCTGCAACAAAGACAAACCAGCCCCAGCGCCAAAACGTAGAGCGTCTTCGCTGTCGCCTCTAACCTCTACACCATCTTGAATAATTGCAGTAGTACTGTAGGAACCGAGCTGAACTTCTCCGAGCAGATACCATTTTTCGCCAGCAAAGTAGCGGCCAGAAATGAGTAAACCCGGCTGAATATCATTACTCGTGGTTAGTGTGCTGGCATAACCAGCGCCAAACATACCTCGTTGAACATCCGTGCCTTTAATCTCATCAAGGCCATTATTCTGCACTTTTGGACGATATAGTTGCGAATCTGCCGCCAAGCTTTGCGTCGGAAGTGCTAACGCAGCGATGATAACCATCAGCGCCTTTTTCATATTCTTATTCTCCAGACCAAAGAAGCTGTGGTGTGTGTAGTTGTATCAGCATCTAAAGTGACAGATACATCACCACGCAGCCCTATTTCAAAATAACGTTCAACTTGCCAAACGGCTTCTACCCCACCCGCACCCAACCAGACAGGTTCATCGTCGGCAAGGCGCCAGTGTGTGCTATCTGTACCTTCCATGCCGTACCCAAGACCAGCACGCCAGTGCAAGCGTATGTCATCTTGGATTTCACCAAATTCCCGCGTCACCCCGGCCTCCAACTTAGACCAAGATGTCCGCCCTTCTGGGCCACGTGTGTACGCCGCGTATAATTTTTCTGAGAACACCTGCCCTATGATACTGAAGGAATAAGCCTCATCACTTGATAGCCCAAATTCCAATCGGGTATCGCCCGGGCGCGCGTCATTGATAAGCTTCCACATTTCATCCCGCGGAAAACTTCGGATTTTGTGGATATCGTCGACATGAATCCAGCCCCGATTACGTTCATCCGTCACGAGTAGCCAACTACCACGACGACTGACAGGTCGAAGTTCACGAAATTCAGTCACTTCAAATACGATAGGAAATGCCGGCGCAGGGCCACTGCGCAGCCCAATATAATTTTGAGCAGCCGATGCAGTATTTGTGGTCATTATTGCCAGCAATAACGACGAGAGTGTAAGTAGTGTTTTAATTAAGCGCCGAGGCTGCATGGTTTAACGCCCTGTTATCTTTTTTATAGTCGGGACTATAGTCGGGACAGTCATGCCAATAACGTTATGGGTAATTCGATCTGTCTGTGTAACACCAATGACCATGGTTCTTCCAAGTTGTTTAGCGTCTGAGCTTTATTATTTTGTTGCTATTACTGTCTATTTACTTAAAAACTTCATCGCATCTTCTAGTCCATTCAGTGTCATTGGGTACATTTGGTCGTTGACCAAGCTGCGAATAGCCCCAAGCGATCCGCCATTTCCCCAATGATCCTTTGGCGCTGGATTCAACCAAACCAGCTTGCCGAAGTGATCTGCCATGCGCTGCATCCATACCGCACCGGCCTCTTCATTCCAGTGTTCAACACTGCCGCCAGAGTGCGTCACTTCATAAGGCGCCATCATGGCATCACCGACAAATATAACTCGGTAATCGTTACCATATTTGCGCAAAATATCCCAAGTTTCTGTGCGCTCGTTCATACGACGAACATTATTTTTCCACACAGATTCATACAGACAATTGTGGAAATAGAAGGTTTCCATGTGCTTAAACTCGGTGCGTGCCGCTGAGAATAATTCTTCGCACACTCGAACATGTGGGTCCATTGAGCCACCCACGTCAAAAAACAACAGCACTTTTACCGCATTATGCCGCTCTGGCACCATACGTATATCAAGAAATCCGGCATTTCGCGCAGTCGAGGCGATAGTGTCGTTCATATCTAGCTCGTCTGCCGCACCTTGACGCGCAAACTTACGCAATCGACGCAACGCGACCTTCACATTACGAATACCTAACTGAACATTATCATCCAGATTACGGTAGTTACGCTGTTCCCACACCTTGGCTGCTTTTTTATGCCGTGAACGCCCTTGATCAATACGCACGCCTTCTGGATTGTATCCTTCAGACCCAAAAGGTGATGTGCCACCAGTGCCAATCATTTTGTTGCCACCTTGATGACGCTTTTTCTGCTCTTCAAGACGCTTTTTGAGCGTATCCATTAACTCATCGAATCCGCCTAACGATTGGATTTTGGCCATGTCTTCTTCAGACAAGAACTTCTCAACTTCTTTGCGCATCCAGTCAGCAGGAATGCTGGCGTCTTCAAATGATGCAGGCATGGCATCAATGCCTTCAAAATAAGCAGCAAAAGCTTTATCGAATTTATCGTAATGCTTTTCATCTTTGACGAGACACAGACGCGATAAAGCGTAAAACTCTTCGAGATCTGCAAACGCCACATGTGCCTGAACAGCGCCGACTAAATCTAGGTACTCACGTATAGAACACGGTACCTTGGCTTTACGGACGGTGTCGAAAAAATCGATTAACATCAATTAGCCCCGGCGGCGGCTCATAAAGGCCAAGCGCTCGAGCAGGTGAACATCTTGCTCATTTTTAACCAGCGCACCAGCCATTGGCGGTATGGCTTTTGTACTATCGCTGTTACGCAGCAGTTCAACACCCAATTCATCAGCCATTAATAGCTTTAGCCAGTCAATTAATTCAGAGGTCGATGGCTTTTTCTTCAAGCCCGGCACTTTACGTACATCAAAAAAGACTTCAAGCGCTTCATTAACAAGCTGCTTTTGAATGTCTGGGTAGTGTACATCGACAATTGCTTTCATCGTGTCACGATCTGGGAAGTCGATATAGTGGAAGAAACAACGACGCAAGAATGCATCAGGCAGTTCTTTCTCATTATTACTGGTGATCAGAATAATAGGACGATGCTTAGCAACAACTCGCTCTTGAGTTTCGTAGACGTAGAATTCCATCTTGTCGATTTCAAGCAGCAGGTCATTTGGGAATTCAATGTCTGCTTTATCAATTTCATCGATTAGTAAAACAACCGGTTTATCTGCGGTGAATGCTTCCCACAGCTTACCTTTAATAATGTAGTTTGAAATATCGTGGACACGATCCGTGCCCAACTGAGAATCGCGCAAGCGTGATACGGCATCGTACTCGTATAAGCCTTGATGCGCTTTGGTGGTACTTTTAACGTGCCACTGAATTAGATCGGTACCGAGTGATTCCGCTAACTGTTCAGCCAGCATGGTTTTGCCGGTTCCTGGCTCACCTTTTAACAACAGTGGTCGCTGTAGTGTGATTGAGGCATTCACTGCCATCTGCAATTCAGGTGTTGCTACGTACTCACCAGTACCTTGGAATTTCATAATAACCTCGACGTCCGTCAGTGCACTCTGTTCAAAACACGCCAGAGTATAAGGAGGCACCCACAGGACAGCAAGGCGACACTTAGAAAAGTGTCGATAAATCAGACACAAACAGCATTATGTACAGAATATTCATCAAGCTTTACGTCAAATCAGGTTTTGGGGTTTTCATCGTCCGGTAGATCGAATTCACCCCATTCGTCATCATCCCCCTCACTTTCCGCAGCTTCTTCGTCAATCTTAAAGTCTTCCTTGGCAACGGCACTGCCCATATCGGTATCACCGCCCATGGAGGTTGGAATGTGACTTTCATCATCAGCCACAGGAATTTCCTCTTCCGCCTCACTATTAAAATCATCAAAGTCGCCATTTTCTAAGTCGGCATCATCAAGATTTCCTATATCCAATTCGCCCTCAGGTAACTTAGTGGGCTTGCTGTCACTGTCTGGCACCGAGGTTTCTGCTGATGATTTTTTCTTTCTACTCAGCCACCACCAAGCCAGCCCACCCATCAAGCCTAAATTTGCTACTCCAAGAATGACGTAGACCCACCATGGAATCCCTGACTCATCCTCGATATCATCCTCAGACGCTTCAGCGGCCACAGCCTCATCTGGTACTGTCGGTTCTGGTACTGTCGGCTCTGGCGCTTCCTTCTCCACCTCGACAGTATTCATCGGCTCAGACTCTTCAGGCTCTGGCGTCGCATCATTAGCGTTAGCCTCGAAAGGGACAGGCTGCGGTGACTCAGCATCAGAAGGCGCTTCCACTACAGATTCTGATGCCAACACGCTAGACTCTTCAGGAATAATGCCAGGCCGCTCTATCGGGAAGCGTTTCGCAATCGTTTCAGGCTTGCTTTTAAACGTCATGCCACTGCTAGAGACACCGCGTATATTAAGCATCACCTCATACTGCCCCTCTCCTTTGTCTGGCGTCAGGGTCATTTCCCACGATCGTGTTGCGTCATTAAATACCATGGATTGAATAACGGAGCTGCCATCTGGGCTGGATACTCGTGCAATCACACGGCTGAGCGTAGAATCCACCATATCGCTTTCCGAGAACACTCGAATACTCAGTGATTGTTCGTCAATATTCTCGGTTACATCAACTCGCATTGGCTCGGCTAATGTGGCGGTTAACACCTGATGACGCTGAAAGGTCCGCCCAATAGCGTTAATTTCCAACTGATATTCACCCGGCAGCGTCAAGCGACTGAGCGTTTCACGAAAGATACCGTCAATCGGTAGCTGCTCTGGATCTGACAGCAATTTGCTACCGGTTCGACCATCGGGCGCTGTGACCTGCAAGCTAACATCGGTGAGCTGCAAAATAGTGGCTTCATCAACGACATCACCTTCATTAACCAACGCAATCTCTAATTCAACAGGCACGCCGGAAAATAAACTGCCCGGCAATCCGGATACATTAAGACGTAAATCCGAGAGAATCTGGACGCGGCTGTCCGGTGCGACATCGGCGTCAACCAACCACCCCCCAGACTCAGGGGACTTAATGGTAATCAAGTCAAAGTTGAGATCATTGTGCCAGCGTAGCTGATCACCACTCGCTGCCATTTCACGAGAAAATCGCTGCCCGGTTGGTGAAACCAGCACGGTAGGCTTAGCAGATGGCGACCTGAATATTAAGGCCGTGAATTCTTTAACGCTGTCATCAATGCTGAATGTATTGCCGTTTAGTGGAACCTGCTCAGAGGGTACTGCACGGTCAAACGCTTTCAAGAATGCAGGCATCAACTCATCGGCAGTGTGAGCTTTTAACGCGAGACCGTCAGTTTCCATCGCGATTTGTTGAAGCATCGCTGCATCAGCACCATCAGACAAAGCCAGCGTGTGTATTCGAACACCTTTGCTGGTATAGCGTGGTAAGACATCGCGAATCAAACGCGCTCGTTCAGCAGCGTTTGCTTTAGATGTGGGGTCACCTTCAGTGGTATCCATATCGATACGACCGTCGGTTAATAAAATAACGGTTTGATCATATCCGCCATCAAGCGTGGCCTGATAAAGGGCGCGATCAAGGGCTTCGACCAAGTTAGTGTTAAGCCCGAGGGAGGAAATTTTAGGCGATGCTTCGCGTGCAGAATTACGCCACTGTGAATCTACCGCCTCTAGCGGCACTAGCATGTTGACGTAACGACCAAAGGTCCAAACACCGGCACGAGAACCATCCGGTAATAGTTCGGTTAATAAATTGAGAGCAGGCTGACGCAGATTTTTTGGATCGGTGTCTTTCATGCTGCCAGAAATATCGATGACAACCCTGACATCTGACTTACGCTCTTCAGCCTGAAGAGACGACTGACTAACCACGATAATACATAACGCGCTAGCCAGTATCCGCAATAAATGCATACCTGCTCCCGTGGGCATATTAACTCAGAGGTTGCTTTCTAATACGCGTCGGCCTTTTTCGGTGATGTGCCAGCGCACACCATTTTTTCCACTGACCTTGCCAGCTAAGCTACGCGTAGTGAGTACATTCAAAGTTTTCAAAATGGTGGATTCTTCGTGATTTGATTCACGACACACCCCCGCCAGCGAGCGGAAGATGTAACGACCATTGGAAAGTACTCGTAAAACTTGAGTTGATGTCGTGTCTAATTCGTCCGACACATTCGCCACTTGTGGATCGTATCCACTCATGTCTTTTTCTGTTTCTGTATCAATCAGAGGAAGAAGTTCATTTTGTATAATGCGCAGGTCTTGTTCTACTTCTTCAGAACGCTGACGAGCAACGTGAGCTTCATTCAAAATACGATCCGACATATTGTCGATCACAAAACGACTCAATAGTGCCGACACCAAACAAAAGCCTGTAAAAATAAGCAGTTGTGATGGGTCCCCCTGACTCTCAAGCACCAGCTCACTATTAACCATATCTAGCACGACGGGTACCAGAAACGAGGCACCCACCCCAACAACCAAAAATCGAGGGAGACTCGCCGAATCCGGATCTTTGTCCCCGTATAGATAAAAATTCACCAGGCCACCAAAAATACCGGCAAGCAGCATTACGGTCGCAAGAATGAAAATGTGATTAGCCATCTTCCGTATCCTCTTAAACACCAGAGTAATCTGGTATTTCTATTACCTGTCTGACACCAATTCCAACACTGCACTTCTCAGGCAGTGAATTCATGCGTCCAATTAAGTTCGCCTTGAATTAAAACTAGCAAAGTTTCAGCGGTTAGCCAGAAAAGTAACGAACAAACCAAAAGACAGGTTTAGTCCTAAATACAGGCGGGGCACAAAAAGCATCAATAAATGCGCAAAAATTGAACGTATTCAACGAGATAATATACGCGGAAAGGAGTTTTTTCGGCCCAATATTGGGCCAAAAAATGTTCATCTAAATGGATTACCTACCACAGGTTCCGTGCGTTCTTTGCGGGTATTTTTTGCGTTTTCATCACCCTCATCAGAAGGGGCAAGGCCAGCAAAAATGCCCATCAAGGTAACTGAAAAGGCTATCACTGCGGATGCAGAAAATAGAAGGAGGTAGTCGTTAAAGCCAGTAATGCCTTGCGAGATAATATGAAACATCAAGACAATAAAACCCGGCGCTAGCTGAATAGACAAATCTCCAGCCACCGGCGCAGGTGTGAAAATCAAGACTGCTCCCAATGCGCTATACAAGTGATAAAATAAGCCTTTGGTTTTAACCCAAAAAGCCATTTTTCCCCAGCACCAAAACCCGATTAGACCCGCAAAAAAGTACAATCCCCAGAAAAACAAATAGTCATTTAGGCTTTCCATATAATGTGATCCTCCCAGTCTTCCTCAGCCACTTGATTGTCCGCTACGCCTTTGCCTTTAATCGACACACCCGCCTCATGAACAGAATTTGGGTCGCCGCTAATCAGTGGGTGCCAGTCCGCCAACTTTCGTCCTTCAGCCAGCACTCTATAAGCACAAGAATCAGGCAACCAGTGAAATTCACTGGCTTGATCCGGTGTTAACCAAACGCAATTTGGCACTTTTTCTTGCCGCTCTAAATACACGGTGCAATTGCAGTTAGCGGTGTCCATATAGCGACAATGGACATCGGTGTAATACACCTCTTCCGTGTCTTCATCTTCAAGCTTATGAAGACAACACAGGGCACACCCATCACAAAGAGATTCCCACTGTTTACGTGTCATATCTTTAAGAGAGGTTGTCTCCCAGAACGGCTGAGCACTCATTTAATCAACATCGCGCTTTGTAAATAGATCAAGGGTTTGCGGATCTTTAGGCGGGGGCATTTGTAAGTAGTAGCCCTTTTCTTCAATCTCAGACAACACTTTTGCCGCATCAGCACGACCCAACTTTTTATCCGGCGTGATGATAATAGTCATTGCCAATTCCGGGCGACCAAACATATCCATGAGATCGTCTGGCACACGAGTCACGCCATCCGCACGGGATACGTACAAGTACATCTCATCTTTATTGCGGGTTTTAAATACGTCGCACAATACTTTTGTCATTTTACTCATCTACATCAACACTTAGGTTTTCATTCACATCGCCTGCAGACAGCCAGTCGATCAATGGGCGACCAATCTCCGCCATCCGCCAACCGGATAGCGCTTCTGGAATAACGCTTCCTTCGCTGCGAATCAACACATCGAGAATACGTTTATTGGCTAAAAGCTCCGGAGGAATATCCAGCTTTTCGGCATGATTAACCACGAGTTTTTTCATTTTCTTTTGCCGGTCTGCCGCTTCAATATGCAAAGGACGCTCTAACTGAGTTGGCCACTCACTGGCTGGAGCATCTAGCGCATCGGCAATAATTCTTAAAATCACTTTCCCTTGATCTCGCAACACCTGAGCTCTTAACCCGGCTTTTTGAAGCTGATCCCGATTACGAGCTTTAAACCGGCACATGTTCCAGAGGGTGGGATCATCTGCGATTTTGTTGCGCGGAACATCGCGCTCTCGCGCTTCTATTTCTCGCCAAATGGATAACTGCTGCAGCACATATTGCTCTTGCGGTCGTAGCTTCCAACCCAGCTTCACCCGCTGATAGGCTTGACTGTAGTCATCGCTAACAGCACTGGCTAATTCAATAACACGAGCACAGTCTTCTTGCAGCCAAGAAAGTCGCCCAAGCGCTTCGAGTCGCGCTAATATCTTCGGATAAAGCTGATGCAGGTAATATACATCGGCTGTGGCATATTCAACCTGATGCTCGGTTAACGGGCGCTGAAGCCAATTGGTGCGAGTCGCTCCCTTGGGGATATCAATATCCAAAATACCGGCGACAGCACGCTGAAATCCAACAGAGCCACCCTCTCCGATATAAGCCAAGCCCATCTGCGTATCAAACAGCGGGGTCGGTAACACACCCAATAGCTGCCGACAAACTTCAAGATCTTCCAAGCAAGCGTGAAATACCTTAATGATCTCTGGGCAAACCATGAGTTCGTTAAACGGTGCCCAATCTGTAATGCTAAGAGGGTCGAGCAACCAACAAGCCCTATCCGTCGCCAGCTGAAACAAGCCCGGCTGAGGATAAAACGTCGTCGTGCGAATAAACTCAGTATCAAGCGATATATAAGCGCTACTCTTCCATTCATCACAAGCTTTGACCAAGGATTCATCATCACTGATCCAAATCGGAGCAGGAATATTCAGTTCAGTCATCCTTGAGCACCCTGCAGTTCTGCCAGTAAATCTTTCATGGTAAGTATTTTGCCTTGAAGGCCGCTTTTACGTTGAATATATTCAGCGGTTGCCCGCCCTTCTACACTATCAGCCAGCGGCATCATCAAATTTGATTCACCTAGCCCTTCAAGCATGGCCAATAAGCTAGGGACTTTTAGTTGATCCGGGCCAACACCTCGAGCGGGAGACAACACCCCGTGAAGAACATACATTCGCCCTTGGTAGCCAGACTCTTGAACACGCGCAACATCTTGTTCAGATTCAAGAATCATCACAGTTTTAGACCGTACGGAGTCATTTTCATCCTCGCCTAACGCTACACAATTTGAGCAACCTTTCGCAGCGGCTTCTGCCAAACGATTACACAAGGGACACCGCTCTAAGGCTTGCAACGCCGTCATATTTGATGAAAACGCTTGCACGTCACCATGATAAATAAGCCACTCCACCAATCGCTGCGCACCCTGTTCACCGATACCCGGTAAGGTATCAAATGCACGACATAAGTCGCGGTAACTCTTAGGGAATCCAGACGATTTCATCGATGACCTACGTTATGGTTAAATGCGGACCGCACTCCGCCATTAAAATGGAAGCTTCATGCCCGCTGGCAAGCCCATCCCGGCGGTCATTTTTGACATATGCTCTTGGTTGTTTTGTTCAATTTTACGTACCGCATCATTCACTGCTGCGGCTAGTAAGTCTTCAACCATCTCTTTATCTTCTTCCATGATGGAATCATCAAGTTCAACACGCTTAACATCGTGGCGACCTGTCATGGTGACTTTCACTAGACCTGCACCCGCTTCGCCAGTGATCTCAGCTTCAGCCAATTTCTCTTGAGCTTTGGCCATTTCTTCCTGCATTTTTTGGGCCTGCTTCATCAAGTTGCCCATTCCGCCTTTAATCATTCGTCATTCCTCACTGTCTACGATTCAAGTATTCGGGCGAACAGTATCTTCAAGAACCTGCCCGCCCATATCATTGATGATTTGATTGACCACGGGATCACTATCAATCGCGTGCTTGGCTCCATAAAGAGCCTCTGTTTTTAATCTGTGACGACGTTGCTCCGGCGTCTCGCCACGCGGAGGACGCAACGTCATCAGTATTTTTGCGCCGGGCACAAGTTGCCGCAAGGCCGATTCCACACGTGATTTTTGAGAATCGTTGTACAGAGCCGACTGAGCCGTATCCACATCGAATACCATCAAACCGTCTTCTTCACCAATGTACGCACTGTTCTTGGCAATCGCCATTGGCAAACCTGCGAGAGGGAGGTATTCGACCCACTGATACCAAGTATGGGGAGCCAGTGGGGCTAAATTTTCTACACCCTCCGCAGGGTTATGCTCTTCACGAACAGGAGTGCTGGTTTCTGTCGCAGAGGGTTGCGTTGCAACTGAAGGAGGTTCAGGTGCCTGGGATGCTGTACCCGAATGATCCGCAAGCGGCGCCGGGGCATTTAAAATATCTGCAATAGGCGTTCGAGATGAAGCAGGAGTATCTAGAGAATCCCCCGAAGGCGGCGCTATTTCCGTGACGATAGGCGCAGATGGGGCGAGTTCATCAATCGATTCAACGGGCAGGCCTACTTCACTGGGCTGAACCAACTCATCTATATGAGGCGATATTATTTTATCAGGCGCTGGTTGATCCGGCGCTGGTTGATCCGGCGCTGGTTGATCAGGTGCAGGTTGTTCATTAGGCACTGATTCACTGGATGCACTTTTAGGAGGTAGCGGTTCAGCTTCCTGCGGTGTCGTAGGCGTCTCGTTCTCCGCAAGCGGTGTAACAACTGGGACATCATCCGTCGTTGATCCACTTCCCGCAGGGGTGTCGTTTACATCCTCGGGAGCAGAGTCGATGGGCGCAATACTAGGCGTCAGAGACTTTTTTTTTTCGAGGGCAGACTCAAGATCCAATTCAGGCACCACATCAGGCGCAGGACGGAACGCCAACATTCGCAACAAGATCATTTCAAAACCTTGGCGAGGATCAGGTGCTAAGGCCAAATCTTTACGGCCCTGTAACGCAATTTGATAACACAATTGCAAGTCTTCCGCCGGCATCGCCATCGATAACTGAAGAATTGCCTCGCGGTCACCTTCCGTATTTTCAATGGCATCAGGCACCACCTGAGCTAACGAGGCCCGATGCCAGATATGCAGCAAACCTTGAATGATTTCATCGTAATCGGGAGAGTGCTCCGCCATAGAAGCGGTTTCAGCAAGAATTTCACCCGCATCGCCTTTGGCCATAATTCCGGCCAAGCGAAATAATCGACCGCGATCCATAGTCCCGAGCATGGCATTGACGTGCGACTCGCTCACATCACCTTCACCGTAGGCAATGGCTTGGTCGGTTAAACTTAAAGCGTCACGCATACTGCCTTGTGCAGCACGGCCCAGAGACCATAGGGCTGGTTCTTCGTACCCAATTTTTTCAGCCTGAAGCACCTTACCCAGATACTCCACAATGCGCTCAGGGGTCATGTTCTTCAAACTGAACTGAAGACAACGCGACAAGACCGTCACCGGAAGCTTTTGCGGATCGGTAGTCGCTAATAAAAACTTAACATGCTCAGGGGGTTCTTCGAGAGTCTTTAACAGTGCATTAAAACTGTGAGTAGACAGCATATGCACTTCATCGATCAAGTAGACCTTATAGCGGCCTCTTGTCGGTGCGTATTGAACGTTATCAAGCAGTTCGCGCGTGTCTTCAACGCGAGTACGAGACGCCGCATCCACTTCAATCAAATCGACAAAACGACCTTCAGCGATCTCTTTACAAGATGAACACTCACCACAAGGACGTGCACTGACACCCTGTTCACAGTTGAGGCATTTGGCCAAAATTCGAGCAATGGTGGTCTTGCCCACACCGCGCGTACCGGTAAACAAATAGGCATGATGCAGACGGCCTTCATTCAGAGCATTGATTAGCGCTCGCAGGACGTGCTCCTGACCCACCATCTCGTCAAAGAAGCGTGGACGCCATTTACGCGCAAGTACCTGATAACTCATGAAATTAGGCTAACCCAATAATTAAAAACTGAG
This sequence comes from Oceanobacter sp., assembly GCA_002733645.1. Taxonomy (GTDB): domain Bacteria; phylum Pseudomonadota; class Gammaproteobacteria; order Pseudomonadales; family Oceanobacteraceae; genus Thalassolituus. Next base: position 88,009 of record NVWL01000002.1, on the reverse strand, counting down.
GTCGCATGATAACCGGAAGCAAGGGGAAAGTCAGGATATTTTGGAGATGACCCCTACCAGCCACACCCCGGCACACGAGTCGACTACTACCGTTGCTTCCTTCCGGACCTGGCGGAGTTCGCAGTGTATCGTTGCGAGGGGACCGGCAAGGGCCACCATAACGTCTTGAGGAACCTCAAGAGGCGGCTACATTAGCCAAAACAGATTATTAAATCAAGGAGTTAGAGCATTGAATGTAAAAATACATCAAAGTAGCAACCACTGCTCCAACGCCTTATTAATAACCTCGGCACGACTAAGGCCTAAATCGTCAGCCGCATCATCAAGAGCGTCGACAATATCCGCTGGTAATTTAACCTCAAGGCGATGCAGACCAGCGTGCTTGTCGCGCATACGTTGCGAGCGTTTATTATGGCGACTCTGCTTGGCACGGTCATAAGGATTACTTCGCGGTCGACCTGGCCGCGGCGTACCGAACATATCTATTGTGGTACGGTCTTCTGGCTGGACAGACATCCACCACTCCTAACTCTAAAACTGGCGCGATTATCCCAGCAAGATCGCTAAAAGCAATATGGAAGACGACCATTCAGCGAACGAATACGTATTTACAGCGATAATTCCCTAGTTTTCCTGCTTGGTTACTTGCCTTATATGAGTCATGGCAATAATGTGAAGGCAACTACCTATGATTATGTTTTGAAATGACACAGAAACCAGCTCCAATTCCAAAGACACTCGCAACACAGACAATCAACTCAAAGTCCCTCCCGTTTGAAACCACCAAAGACGTGGAACCGTTTCATGGCGTACTTGGCCAAGAACGCGCCGTTAACGCGATTCAATTTGGTGTCGCAATGGAACGTCCGGGATACAACATATTTGTAATGGGCGACACAGGTACCGGCCGATCATCCTATGTGCGTGATTACCTAAAAAGTGAAGCAAAACGTCAATCAACGCCCGACATCTGGTGCTATGTAAATAATTTCAACAATCCTCGAGAGCCAAGATCTGTATCGCTCCACCCTCACGAAGCGGGTGAATTTAAAAAATTAATCAACGAGTTAATTGATCAATTATTGGCCAGCTTTCCAGCGGTATTGGAACACCCCACATACCAGCAAAAGAAATCGGCCATCGATTACATTTTTAACCGTCGATACGACAAGGCAATCGAAACCGTTGAGCGTGAAGCCCATAAACGCAACGTAGCCGTTTACCGAGATTCAAACGCCATTAGCTTCACCCCAATGCGCGAAGGTAAGGCATTAGACGAAACCGAATTTGCTCAACTCACCGAAGAAGAGCGCGACACCTTTCACGACACCATTGGTGAACTCGAGCATATGCTCAGCGAACAACTCGCCGAGCTACCCCAATGGAAACGAGAAAGCAGCAATGAGCTGCGAAGCCTAAACAAAGTCACTATTCGTGATGCGGTCGCGCCGTTACTAGTCCCTACTCGGGAAGCATTTAAAGACCACGAGCCTATTCAAGAATACTTAAACGAGATGGAAGAACACCTCCCCTCGTTAGTGCTAGAGGAACTGGTTGAAGAACGCATCATGGATTTGCGTGAAGAATACGCAAAACGCAGCAGCCTTGAAGATTCACTATTGCCAAACATTGCAACGCACCACAAGCCCGACAGTGGCGCACCGGTCATTTATGAGCCACACCCAAGCTACGCCAATTTAGTTGGCCGTATTGAGTACGTGAGCGATCAAGGCGCACTAGTCACTAATTATCAGCGCATTGCTCCGGGTGCACTACACAAAGCTAATGGCGGCTATTTAATTCTCGACGCCGAAAAAGTACTGGCCGAGCCCATGGTATGGGACGTACTAAAACGCGCACTACAATCCAACCAATTAAAAATGGAATCGCCCTATTCTGAAATTGGTTTAGTTAATACCACGTCATTGGTACCCGCCGTAATTCCTCTTGATTTCAAGTTGGTATTAATTGGCTCACGCCAGATTTATTACCTTCTGCAAGAATACGATGAAGACTTCAAACGACTATTTAGAACCGTGGTGGATTTCGACAGCGACATCCCATTAACAGAAGAGCACCTCACCGCTTACTCACAGTTAATTAAGAGCCGCATTGAAGAGCAAAAATACGCCGACCTAGATCGTGACGCGGTTGAAAGAATGGTGTGTCACAGCGCTCGTCTTGCGGAACAGCAAGACACGCTCAGCGCAAGAATTGGCGACCAGTTCGATTTATTAGCCGAAGCCGATTTTATTCGAAAACTGGCTCAAGATGAACTCATTACTCGTACCCACATCGATCGCGCACTGGTTGCTAATAAAGAACGTACCGGGCGTGTATACGATAAACTATTTGAGCAAATGCTCGATGGCACAGTGCTCCTTGAGACCTCTGATAAAGCCATTGGTAAAATTAACGGGCTAACCGTAATGTCACTGGGTGATACAAGCTTTGGCTCCCCCGCGCGCATCACAGCAACGGTGTACCCAGGCTCTAAAGGCGTCGTGGACATTGAACGTGAAGTGTCCTTGGGCCAAGCATTACACTCGAAAGGCGTCATGATTTTAAGTGGATTTCTGGGTAATCGTTATGCCCAAAAATTCCCACTAGCGATTTCGGCTCACATCGCTATGGAACAATCCTATGGTTACGTCGATGGTGATAGTGCCTCCATGGCCGAACTGGTGTGTTTAATTTCGGCATTGATTCATTCGCCTATTGATCAAAGCTTTGCTATTACCGGCTCAGTAAACCAATACGGTGAAGCCCAAGCCATTGGCGGCGTAAATGAAAAAATTGAAGGCTTCTTCCGACTATGTGAAGCACGTGGGTTAACTGGAAAACAAGGTGTCATCATACCTCAATCCAACCAGCGCAATTTGGTTTTACATGAAGATGTAGTTACCGCTATAGAGCATGGGAAATTCAACGTCTATTGTGTCCGCCATGTTGATGAAGCATTGCATTTATTGCTTGATCGAGAGCCGGGCATCATCAACGAGAATGGCGAATTCCCAGAAGGTACGATTAATGGCGAAATTATTAAGCGTTTAGCAGCCATCGCCAAACTTGGTGAAAAACAAACTGACTAACGCTGAATAAACACAGCAATAAAAAAACCGCTATCGATCACTCCATAGCGGTTTTTTTATGATTATTCAAAAATATTTAAAGCGTCGTACGTACCGGATGGCGCCCATAACGAACAAATGCCAGCACCTGCTCGTGCAACAGTAAAAAATCAACAGGCTTCGCCATAACCGCATCCATACCGGAATCCAAACACAACTGACGTTCGGTATCAGACACGCCCGCCGTCAATGCAATCACTGGAATCGTACACCCCTGCTTACGTAGCTGACGAGTTGTATCCATCCCGTTAAGAACTGGCATATGACAGTCCATCAAAATAACGTCCATTTTTTTCCAACCATCACTATCGAGAAGCTCCCGACCATTATTAAAAGTTTCGACGGTCATGCCTCGTTTAGTCAAAATTACCTGTAACGTTCTTTGGTTCGTAAGGTCATCTTCACAGATGGCAATATTCAGCGATTCCGATGGCAGAGTATCGATAGTTTCGGTGGTCTCAGACATCACATCCACAGGCACATCAAACCAAAAAATCGAACCTCTATTCGGCTGACTGATAACTCCAACCTGCCCCTTCATTAACTCGGCTAAATTTTGACATAAGCTCAACCCTAACCCTGTTCCTCCGTATTCCAACGCGGTAAGACCACTGGCTTGTTCATACGGCTGAAAGACATCGGCTAGTTTGGAGGAATCAATACCGACTCCGGAATCAGAAACCGACAAGTGCAGAATTAATTTATCACGCCTAGACTCGGCATTGAGCTGCACATGTATCCTCCCGCCCTCTGGCGTAAACTTGCAGGCATTACTCAAAAAATTAACCAGTATTTGACGCATACGAGCGGCATCACCTACTAAGTATTCAGGCACCCCCGCAACACACTCTGACGTCAACCTAATCCCTTTACGCCGAATATTCGCCGCCAACACAGCAGAGCTACGCTGCAGCCATAAACGCGCGTTAAAAGCTTCATGATGGAGCTGTAAGCGGCCTGCTTCAATTTTGGCAACATCCAACACATCGTCAACAACCCCCAACAAGGATTGGACTGTGTACTCAAGATCACCCACCAATTCAATCTGGCTAGGGCTAAGCGATTCCGACTCAAGTAGCTCAACGATACCCACAACCCCTGTTAAAGGATTCCGAATTTCATGACTTAAATGAGCAAGGAACTGGGTCTTAGACTCAAGAGCACGAGCGGCCACCTCTCGCTCCTGCTCTGCCTCTAATGCTCTTCTGGCATAGACGTCAGCGGCAACAACATCACGATAACCACGAAGGGCTGTTGTTAATGACACAAACAGGCGCTCTTGCGTAGATTCACTTTTTGCTAAGTAATCGTTGATATCATAGTTTTGAACGACTCGATATTCAGGGGCGAATCCAGCTTGCCCTGTGCGCAAAATAATACGAATGCGACGATTACCCAATTCACTACGAATGTATTCAACCAAGTCTAATCCTGCCGCGTCGTGCTCCATCACAACGTCCAGCAATATCACGGCAATATCATCACGAGTTTGAAGTGTTTTTTTCGCTTCTTCCGCACTGCTTGCCTCCAAACAATCAATACCACGATGTTCAAATTTAAAACGAGACAGTACGAGTCGAGTGACATCCAGCACCGAGCGGTCATCATCGACCACAAGTACTGGGAAACGCTCAGGCAAAAACTCAGAGGAGGTACTTGGAAGGGGGTCTTCAGTCATTTTCTAGCAATCCTTTGCATGAAAAAAATCCACAGCTTAATACGTAGGAACCAACAGAAACTTGAGGAGAAAAGGCCATCAATAAAAACAAAACATGTGCTCTTATTTACTCAACATGTCATCACGCAAATGCCCTTGCACTGGGTCATCTGACAGCCAAATTCCAAACATGGCTTGCTTAAAGGCTAAACCGGGCACTACTTCTTTTTTCTCACCATTGCGATAAATTTCAACGCCCACATCAGGTACGTAATTGAGATCAAACACGTCGCCATTTTCTAAAGAGCTGCGAAACGTTTCAATCATTACATCCACTTCACTCTTAATGCCAGATAAGTCACCGTGGGTAGAGCGAACAAAACCATCCATTGCGGATTCAGCAAAGCGCTCCCCCGTTATCAAATCGGAGGTTATCACCACTCTTATATTCATTGGTTCGTCTGCCGCGATAATGGTTTCTGCATCTGAAGACTTTTCTCCCAAATACAAAGCAGCGATATACACATGAACGAAGAATTTACTGCGAACACCCGCACCATTCAAGACAAGCTCAGACGCCTCAAACGACAAGTCATCTGGTAGTTTGACGCCATCAATTTTCGTTGCAGCATGAACAACTGATATCGAAGTGATAAGAAATACGACACTCAGAATGAATCTGATCATATAAATCCTTAAACAACACACCTAAAAACAACCACATCCCTGACATACGCTGGCTCAATATGCTTTTGAGGAGGTGCATTAAGAGGGCATATTTTACTATGACTAATTTTTTCTAATAGCAAAAGACTGCAACACGAGCCATACGCGTAGCAGATAAAAATAGTATGTTGCACTAGCGCGTTAACGCAACCAATAAAAAGCAAGATGCTTTCAATGTCAGTGATTCTAAACCCGACACATCTCACACCAAGCCATTCAAAAGCTACGAAACAAACCCAATTTAAATTGGATTAATGAAAATCGCGTAGATTCTTTTGAACATAGCGAAGAGTCATTTCAACGAGATTCTCACCGCTATCGTAAAATCTATCATCTAAGCTAGCGATTTCATCGGCATGTTCACTTTCGATATGGTCGAAGGCGTTTATGCGATCATCCTCATCGGTAGGAACGTCTCGATTTTCGAAAAGATCAATCAAGCTATCGAGTAAATCGTAAGACACACGTGCCTTAATTCGCTCTAGCGCTTCCAACGTATCTTCTGTTAGAGCACCCGCTTCATGGTGAATAAATTGAACGAAACCTCCGTTCTCCATTTCCCGCAATAGTTGATCAATGCAGAATACTGTTTTCTCCGCTTCATTCAGAGTTTTATAGCCAGAGTCATTTTCTTTATCGTAAATGACGTCTGTAATCTGAAGAAATGAATCAGTCTCATCAGCAACGTCTAGCGCCGCCTGAATCTCCATGTTCATAGGTCCTACTCATTACCACTTAATACGAATTGTAAATCTTACCTTAGCCCAGCCGCTTTCAATTGACAAAGGTTTTCAGACGCCTTTTTGCAACCTCAATTATTATCCGGGGCAATGATGACAGAAATACGCCGCGCGGCAGTTTCTGGCGCTTCCATCGGAAAGCAATGCGACCCTTCAATATCATGACGGCGAATATTGCCATTTGCCCGACACGCCCGATCAACCGAACCACTAATAAACCCATACGACTGCGAGGCGACAAAGATATCGACAGGCACCCCCAAGTTACGCACGGCATTCCATAAACCTCTTGGGTAAGAGCCAAAAATAGACCCTTCCCAGTCAGGAGAACACGCCAAGTGCACAGAACCGTCGTCGTTAGTACGACTGCCGTATTCAGCAAACAGCGCCAGCGCCTGAGCATCCCATTTTCTATACAGAGGTTTAGTTTTGAGGCTGTCTATCATGGTCTGTTTATTTGGCCATTCACACCTGCGTCGACGCACTGAATTGACTAGCTTGGTTCTGTTCCATAGACCCGTCTTACGCATCACTCGCTGAAATAAAATAATCTCTGAACTAAACAGCACCGGGTCAAGCAAAACAATACGAGTAAACAATTCAGGGAAACGCGCCGCCGCCAGTAATGTGATGACACCCCCCATAGAATGACCAATACCAACAACCGGCCCTCGGCTTCTCGAAGCAATACTGTCTGCGACCTGCGCTGCCATTTCATTCCAATCTGGCTGAACACGCTGAGGCTGAGGTGACACACCGTGACCCGGTAGATCTGTAAATAATAAATCACTTGCGCCTAACGTCTGCTCTCGTAACTGGCACGCCAACGGCTGTAAGGTTCTGGCGCAAAAACCATTGCCATGTAAAAAATGAAACACTCGTTCGCCACCTACGATTGAATCAAACCCTCCAAGGTCCGGAGTCTTCCAGGAAGTTGTCTCTAAACGGGGCATAAATAAGCTTCCATTGATCGAATTGTTCATTTTGTAATCATCATCGATTTATTTTTGTCACATTTGCACGCATTCGGAACCTTTAGGCATAGCTAAGGTTCCCATACAGGTCTAGTTTTATTAAAAACAACGAGAGGAGAATCCCAAATGACCGCAGCAGCAACCTTACACGCACTAGAAGCAAACCGCCGCTTTACTGATTTAAAAGATGCGCAAGCACGTCTAAAACAAGCTGGAAGAGATCTTAAAGCCGGCGTCATAGACACCGACACTTACGAGACGGAAACCGATGTTTGCCAGAAAATTATTCGAGCATGCCAATAATTAGGCAAGGATCAGGACGCTACCGAGATGCTGCCATCATTATCAGCGCCATGATTGAGAGTGGGAACACCGCTATGGAAACGAAATTCCGAGTCAGGAGATTCGATCAGATCCTTCTCGACTCGACGTAACTCGTCGATCCGATCTTCGATATCCTTACCGGCGTACTGCCTAGCCAAGCCAAGATAGTCTTGATAGTGGCGACCTTCTGAGCGCAGTAGCGACTTATAAAACTTCGCCAATACTGGATCGAGGTGGGGGGCCAAACAAGCAAAACGTTCACAAGAGCGTGCTTCGATCAACGCGCCACAAATCAGTACATCGACTAGTTCTTCAACACCATCTTTGCGAACACAATCTCGAAGGCGACCCGCATAGCGCGAAGACGTCAGATTTTTATATTGAATGCCACGATCTTTCATAATCGTCACCACTTGCTCAAAATGCAGCAGCTCTTCTCGGGCAAGTTGACTCATTTTTTTCAACAAGTCTTCTCGATTAAGGTGGCGGTACAACAAGGTCATCGCTGTAGAAGCTGCTTTCTTTTCGCAGTTTGCGTGGTCAATCAGCATGATTTCCTGATTTTTAAGCGCCACATCAACCCACGCCTGCGGCGTTGGGCACAGCAAAAACTCATTAATCTCGTTCAATACCGCATCAAGACTCATATTAGTACTCCATTGCCTTCTCAAGAATGCTACGCAGCTCACCTGCAAGTACGACGGCCTTTTCGGCGTCAGGGTCCATCACACAAAACGTCACCATGGCATCAGCGACTACGTCTTGCTCTTCACCATCAACAATACGAGTCACTACCTGCTCAAACTGAGCACTTTTATTGCCGATTTTACTTAAACGAACAGTCACTCTAAGTAGGTCATCAAGTAATGCAGGGCGGCGGTAATTGATATTAATATTAACAACCACTAAGGCACGTCCTAGCGCTTCAAGTTGTTCGGTAAACCCTGTTTTCCCCATAAAATCCCAGCGGGCTTCTTCTAAGAACTCCATGTAACGTCCGTTGTTTACATGCTGATAGACATCAAGGTGGTAACCTCGAACACGGATATCGACGGACAAATAACACTCCTAGAACTCAATCGCTGAGATCGTAATAACAGTTAAGGGATAAATGAGGGCACGAATTCTAGCGAATCAGGCCTTCGCTCTCAATGATGCAAGGTTAATCCCCACCGGAACATCTCTACGTAGAGTCGCCAGCACTCGGGTCTTCATTGCGAATTCGATGCCTTCTTGCAACGGTTTTTGATAGCGCTGCGGTACTGATTCAGGCCAGCCAATGGCACGATCTAACGACCCACAAGCATCCAACACCTGCCCTGCGCCCTTTGTGCCTATGCCTGTCACACCGGGCAGATGATTCGTTTGATCCCCGCATAAAGCCCAAAAATCAGTCAACTTAGTAGGAGTAAACCCCCAGCGATCTCGCACCTGATCCTCATCCCACATCAAGCGCTCAAAGTGATTGAGGACTTTAATTTTAGGAGAGACAAGCTGACAAAACCCTTTATCTGTCGACAGGATCGTGACATCTAACGATCGTTCGGCGGCCTTTACTGCGATGGTGGCGATAATATCATCCGCCTCCCAGCCATCTTGGTCATAACAATGCACACCATTAATTTCTAAATACTGGCGAATACTAGCAAGGTCATCAGCCAATGCCTGTGGCATAGGCGAGCGACCTTCTTTATAAGTTGGCCAAATCTCATGCCGCCAGGTAATGTCGTGATGCTCGAACACCATCACAAGGTGTGTTGCTTTTAAGCGCGCTAAGTTACTCATAATGATACCCAGCGAACGGGTACGTGTTGCTTCATCCGCCAGTTCATTACCTTCAACCGCCGCATACACACGTCGAATAACGTTCATGGCATCAATGATCAACAGGTGCATTTTGGTCGCCTCCTTGATCCTGAGTCTCACCAGAATCGGTGGATTGCTGTGCCAGCCACAATTGAAAGTAACGCCCTTGCTTCGCGAGCAGGCCTTGGTGTGTTCCGCGCTCCACGACGCTTCCGTCTTCGATCACGGCAATTTCATCTGCATCCACTACCGTCGACAATCGATGAGCAATAATCAAGGCCGTATGCCCTTCTGCAACCTTCCGTATTTCAGCCATGATTGTACGTTCGGTTTCGGAATCAAGTGATGATGTGGCTTCGTCGAACACCATTATCGCGGGTTCTTTTAACAACATACGCGCAATCGCAATACGTTGTTTTTCACCACCAGATAATTTCAAACCACGCTCACCAACCAAAGTATTTAACCCATCAGGGCTATCATTTACTAGCGTAGTTAAACTCGCCATCCGAATCACCTCGATAAGATCCTCTTCGCTAGCGTCTGGCTTGGCGTAAAGTAAGTTATTGCGCAAGGTGTCGTTAAACAGCACGGTATCTTGAGGCACGATCCCTAAAGTGTGCCGCAAGGACTGCTGCGTCACTGACACCGTATCTTGGCCGTCAATCAACACCTGCCCAGACTGGGGATCATAAAAACGAAACAATAAACGCGTTATTGTCGACTTACCGGCACCACTTCCACCCACCAAGGCCAAACTCCGCCCCGGCTCCAGCGCTAGGTTTAACCCCTTTAATATCTGTCGATCTTCGTTATACCCAAACTGAATATCACGAAATTCAACTCGGCCTTGGCTCACGCTCAAGGCTGCTTTTCCATTGTCAGGCACCTGAGATTCAACATCCAACAACTCAAACATGCGCTCGATATTCGCCACTGAGGCTTTTATTTCACGATAAATAAAACCCAGAAAATTAAGCGGTAAAAACAACTGAAACATAAAGGCATTGACCAAAGTGAAGTCACCCAAGGTCATCTCACCCGTCAGCACATAATGGGCTGACGACATTAACATCGCGGCCATAGCCACAGAGATAATCAGTGCTTGCCCACTATTTAAAGTGAACAGAGATAAACGATTCATCCGACGCGCCTCTTCCCAGCGCCCTAGTGACTCATCGTATACCGCCGACTCACGCTCTTCAGCGGTGAAATACTTTACGGTTTCGTAATTCAGCAAACTATCCAACGCTCGTGCGTGCGTGGTGGAATCCATCTTGTTCGCTTCTCGCACATAACGTGTACGCCACTCCGTTATCTGAACTGAATAGCCAATATAAAGAACCACCGCGACCAAGGTAATTAGGGCAAAAATCGGTGGGTAATTCGCAAACAAAAGCACGATCACGAGCAGCAATTCAAGCAAGGTAGGAAGGATGTTAAAAATCATAAAACGCATCAAAAAACTGATACCGCTTGTGCCTCGTTCAATATCACGCTGCAACGCACCTGTTTGGCGGTCTAAGTGAAAAGACAAGCTCAAGCTGTGCAAATGCCGAAACAAGGTCAGAGACATACGGCGCATCACCCGCTCAGTCACCCGACCAAACAATAAATCTCGAAGCTCACCTGCCAATACCGTCATAAACCGCACAGCGCCATAAGCCACTAACAACATCAGGGGAAAGCCGATCCACCAATCCTCAGACAACACGCCCGTCGCGTCCAAATGATCAACCTGATACTTAAGTAGGAAGGGCATTCCCACACTGGCCAGTTTGGCCACAAGCAAACACAAGAATGCAGCAACCACGCGCCCTCGATACTCTAGAAGGAAGGGCCATAAGGTCTGAATCCATCGTCGAATGCGCAATTTCTCGGGCATATCCGCTGGTGGTGCGTGAAAACTTCTCATTGAGGGTTTACTCTGTTAGTACTCGTAGCATAAAAGCTACTGGCAATTTACGGCCAAGAGCATAAGGTCCTGAACAACGTGATTCAACGAATTTCCCGCATCAAGGCAGCGCTACCTGAACTAACGGAACTAGAATCCCTTCTTGAAGAAGGGAAGCAATACATGCGCATTCGTGTGCCCGCGCACATCCAACATCAAGGTGAGCACCTTCCCTTTTATGTCTTGGAAATGGGATCAAACTCCCCAAATGCACCAGTACTGTCGCTTGTTGGTGGCGTACATGGTGTTGAACGCATCGGAACGCAAGTCATATTAGCTTTTATGAAAAGCCTAATTCGTCGACTCCACTGGGATCCCGTTGTACGTGATCAGCTCGAAAATATCCGTTTATTAATTATTCCATTGGTGAATCCCGGCGGTATGTTAGATAACAGCCGCTGTAATCCCAGTGGCATTGATCTTATGCGCAATGCGCCAGTAGAAGCTGAAGGAAAAACACCCTGGCTAGTGGGCGGGCAACGCATTAGCTCATCACTTCCTTGGTATCGAGGAGCCGCGGGGCAACCAATGCAACCCGAAAGCCAAGCCTTAAGCGACGCCGTCCATCACGCGCTCAAAGGGCAAAAATTTTGTATTAGCTTGGATTGTCACTCCGGCTTTGGTACTCGCGATCGCATGTGGTTCCCCTACGCGAAAAGCACAGCGCCTTGGCCTGACATTGGTGCGGCGCATGTCCTCACTGAGTTATTCGAGCACAGCTTTCCACACCACGATCAATACTTATTTGAACCACAAGCGCACAGTTACACCACCAACGGTGACCTATGGGATTACCTTTACGACGATTATAAAGCTCAACAGCCCGATGGCTGCTTTATCCCGATGACGTTAGAAATGGGGTCTTGGCTGTGGGTAAAGAAGAATCCTCGTCACCTATTCCGCTACCACGGGCTATTTAACCCCATACTGCCCCATCGCCATCAACGAATATTGCGCCGTCACTTGGTTCTTTTTGACTTTTTAATGGCAGCTACGCGAACAATGCCCGACTGGGCACCGGCTACCGCTAACGAAAAAGGGTTGGCATTAGAGGCAGCATTAGGGCGTTGGTACCCCGGATACGATGGAAAACTCACATCAATAGTGTGAAGCCGCCGCCGCATCCGTTACACTGACGTCCGCGTTATTTTGCTACGGACTTTCTGATATTCATGGTTTCCTTGCGTCGTTTACCTTTGCTGTTTGCGCTTTGCGCCACAACTACCCTTTCTCACGCTGACATTACTGCTGATCTTGGCCTAACGTCCGAATTTGTTCGCGACGGCATTAGCCAAACTGGCGGCAACATCACCTGGCAGGCTGGCACGACAGCCACTCACTCCTCAGGTCTTTATGGCGGCATTTGGGGAAGTGGTATTGATCATCGTAAAAACGATGACCTACATTCTGAATGGGATGGCTATGCCGGTTTTCATTTACCGCTTTACCGCAAGTGGTCAATAGACTCCAGCCTGACCCGCTTCACCTTTTATGGTGATAAAGATCGACGTGCGGATGCTTACAACCAGGGGGCGCTACGCTTACTGTGGGATAATAATTTCACAGCGGGTTATCGCATTGGGGAAGGCTACTACGGCAGTGATTTCAATCTACACACATTGGAAACCGCCTACATTTTTCAAACTAAGACCTTCTCGATTGAGCTATACATGGCCAACCATCGTCTAGACAACACCGATGACGATACTAATTTTGGTGACAGCACGAGCACCGATGATTACTGGCACTTCCGTGTCGGCGTTGCTCGCACCTACAACCACTGGGATTACCGCCTAAACCTTGAACGCACGAACTTAGGCAAAGAGTTTGATGGTGGTACTTCAATGCAATTTAGCTTACATCGTTACTTCCGCATCTGGTAACCGCAATTTATGTCAATCGATCAACGTCCAGTGTTAGTGTTTATGCGAGGTTTAATTCGCAGTCGCTATCATTGGGCGGGGTTTCCTGACCGCTTTAAAACACAGTATAACGTTATAGAGGTCGAGCTTCCGGGCAACGGCTATCGCTTTAACGAGACCACACCTTCCGACATTCCAACAATGATGCATAGCATCAGACACCAAGTGCGAGAACAACACTCGGGCCCTATTACCGTCATTGCCATCTCGATGGGTGGGATGATTGCAACCGAATGGGCGCGTCAGTTCCCTGAAGAAATCTCAGCTATGCACTTAATCAACACCAGCTTGGCGAATATATCGTTACCGTGGGAGCGCATGTCTGCCGTAGGTTTTTTTCGTCTGTTAGCGTGTGCTGGCTCTCTGCTTAAACTTGAACGGACAATTTACAGCCTGACAATGAACCGTCCCTATTCTCTAGAAGAGCAGAATAAATGGTTAAGCTTTGCAGAAAACCACCCTCTTCGTTGGCGTAATGTTTTCATTCAGCTGCTCGCAGCAAGTCGTTACAAAGGCCCAGTTACCGCACCAATAGACAATGTATTTTTCTATAACGCGACTCACGACCGACTGGTACGATCTGGCTGCACTCGTCGTATTGCTAAACGCTGGAATAAACCATTACTCACTCACCCGACGGCTGGGCACGATTTACCGGTAGATGATCCGGAGTGGTTAGAAGAGAACATTCTTACTCAACTTGAGTCTTCTCCTCAACGGTAGCGCTGGGGCTAGCATCTACCTTAGGGCTGGCTTTCGTATCTATGCTCTTAGTATCTATGCTCTTAGTATCTGCAACAGATACCCACTCGACACATGGATATTCAGCCAAGCATAAGGGCGGAAAGCGCGCTTGCTGAATCAGAATAACATCATCCAACTCATAGCCACGTGGAAAGGTTAACTGGCCACTGTCAGTAACGACAAAAGGTAAATTGGGAATATTTTCGTAATAGCCAAGCAGGGTTTGATGATCAAAAATTAATAAACTGAAATACTGCTGAAAGTTACTGCCCTTCACTCGCTCAAGACCAATCAGCGTTCGCTGGCCATGAAGACCAAAGTAATAATACGAGTTAACGTGATCGTCCTCGGCACCTCCCAATAACGCCGAATCGGTATCTTCAAGATAGGATTCGGTCCATTGCGGAGTCACGGCATTAAATGGCAGTGGCGCATTGCCTGAGGCATCAATAACGACGGCTTCATCATGTGCAAGCCCACCAGAAACCATTGATTCAGAGCCTGCTTTAGCTGGCTCAGAGCTTGCCCCGCTATAGCTTTCTGCTTCTAGGGGGGGAGATTCAAGTGTTTTTATTTCTAAGCTTTTTGTTTCTAGGCTTTTTGTTTCTAGGCTTTTTGTTTCTAAGCCTGCGGATTCAGCCCCTTCTTGCTGCTGACTCGCACATCCAGCCAACAGCAAGCTTATCGAAACAGCCGTCACTTGAAATACTTTAAACACACCACGTCCCTAATATCACCGCAATCCGAATACTGGTTTAAGGCTGAGTCAGTTCTAATTTGGTACCTAGGTACTTCTCAAGGTCAGGTAGGCAAAACGCATCATCTTCAGATACTAAGCATACCGATACGCCTTTCGCACCCGCACGGCCAGTACGCCCAATACGGTGTACGTAATCTTCAGGGTCTTCCGGCAAGGTATAGTTAATCACATGGCTGACACCATCAACGTGAATACCACGACCCGCGACGTCTGTAGCGACCATGATATTTACTCGCCCTTCACGGAATCGCTCAAGTGTACGAATACGTTTTTCTTGGCTAACTTCGCCCGACAATAAAGCGGCGGAATGGCCATTTTTATTCAACTTATCGCACAAATTACGCGTTAAATCGCGACGGTTTGCGAAGATGATCAACCGCTCGGGCTTCTCTTCAGCCAATACACGCTCAAGAATCGAATACTTGTCAGTTTCTGCCACCAAATAGAGCTTTTGGTCAACACGATCGGTCGTAATCTGCTCAGGCTCGATAACAACTTTATGTGGATTCGTTGTCCATTGATCAATCAAAATTCGAACATCAAAGTTAAACGTTGCTGAGTACAGCAAGGTCTGACGAATGTCTTTGGTCGGCGTCGCACGAACAATACGCTTCACATCGGGAATAAAGCCCATGTCGAGCATACGGTCAGCTTCATCAAGCACCAGCACTTCAACTTGATCAAGGTAGACATCCTGGCTACGCATAAAGTCGATCAAACGACCCGGCGTTGCCACTAGTACGTCGACGACATTGTCCCTTAACATTTGGCGCTGAGATTCGTAGTTCATCCCACCAACAACCGTGACAACATTAAGCCCGGTGTATTTGGCCAAACCTTCGGCATCTTTACCAATCTGAAGAGCAAGTTCGCGGGTAGGGGCGACGACTAATGCACGCGGCTCGCTAGCAAAACGCTCTTCAGGTACCACATTCAATATACGATTGAAGATAGTGAGTAAGAAGGCGGCGGTTTTACCTGTGCCCGTTTGCGCTTGACCAATTGTATCGCGACCACGTAATGCCGCAGGCAAGCTCTCAGCCTGAATCGGCGAGCAGTATTCAAAGCCAAGCTCATGAATACCACGCATGACTGACTCAGGAAGCATCAAATCATGAAAACGCGTTTTGCCTTCAGCAGGCTCAACTTTAAATTCTTCCAGCTTCCAAGGCTTAACGTCTACTTTAGACTCTGATTTAGGTGCTGTGCTTTTCGCCGCCGCTTTACCATGAGCAGGCTTAGCATTGTTAGTATTTTTGGTCGGAGCGACCTTCCCTTTTGAGCCCCTGACCGATGTTTTGGCTGCAGCGTTTGCTGCTTTTGGATTTCCACTAGACGTTTTTGACGTCCGTGAATCAGTTTTTTTCGAGTTATCCCGTTTGAACAGTTTCTTTAACAAACCCATCTCCGATCAGATGTTTTCAGGCACAAACAGATGCGTGCCAAATTCCAGATGCCGTTGATAATAATCTAACAGCGCTTGTTTTAATATCTCAGCCCGCTTAGGCAAGCCAGATTCAATGTATTTATTCGCTTGAACGACCACCGCAGCAGTAAATTGACGCCTTCCAGCCTCGACTTCAACAGGATCGCCGTCGAGGTTGTCGGTACTAATATAAAAACGACGCCCGCAAGCTTCAGACAATATCCACTCTATGGCTTGAGGCTTGACCTCAACTTGCTCAAACTCTCTCTGGCGCTCAGCCGAACGACCATCTGGTTCATACCAATAGCCATAATCGGGCAACAACCTACGCTCTACTCCAGCAATACACCAGTGAGAAATTTCATGTAACGCTGATGCATAAAACCCATGAGCAAAAATCACCTGGTGATACGGTGTATTTTTGCTGGCGGGTAAATACTCGGGATCACCGCCACCAGCAACTAATCGTGTGTTTTCGGAGGCCAAAAACGCATCTTCAAATAGGACGATCAAATCCTCAACCTTAAGCTCACGCTTGGCCTGCGGATTTTCTGTTCGATTTAACTCATCGGTTTGCATTGGAGCAAGAGCCGTCTCTGCGGTTGCCATTGTTTATCATTTGCTTATTCACTATCTACGGGCACAATACGCTTAATTTTCAACGTATTATACTATTTGGCGATTAATCCGCATGTCATTTGCTTCGAGCGAAGTCCGAGCCATTCTAAAACTGACCGCCCCAATTCTTGCAACTCAGCTTGCTCAGGTCGGCATGGGCACCATAGACACCTTAATGTCTGGCTATGTAAGCACCCGCGATTTAGCCGCCGTTGCCATCGGTAGTGCTGTTTGGACTCCAGTTTGGTTGTTTCTCGCAGGCATACTAGTCGCGCTCTCTCCTGCCGTTGCCAAAGCCAACGCCGCCAACGATGCTGCAAACCTACCCAAACTGCTCAGCACTGCCATTGCGCTGGGCGTTACGTCCGGGCTTATTTTGGGCGCTCTTGTTGCCTACATCGGTTGGTCTATTCCTGTATTTGTCGACGACGCCCATACCGCCCAAGTTGCCAGCCAATATTTATACGCGATCGCCATAGGAATGCCGATATCGGGCGTCTTTTTAGCCTTGCGATTCTATGCAGAAGCATTGAATGCGGCATCACATGTCACTCGTATCATGCTGATTGGGTTGGCACTCAACATTCCGATCAACTACGTCCTCATCTACGGCCTGTTCGGTT
The DNA here is from genome assembly GCA_002733645.1 of Oceanobacter sp. GTDB lineage: Bacteria > Pseudomonadota > Gammaproteobacteria > Pseudomonadales > Oceanobacteraceae > Thalassolituus. Next base: position 70,604 of record NVWL01000002.1, on the reverse strand, counting down.
TGCCTGAACTTGGCGGCGTTGGCTGCGGCGTCGGCAGCGCCACCGTATTACTGATCATGAGCATTGCCATGCTGTCCAACACCCGCAAACACAGGCTTCAAAAAAATTACGCGCTGTTTGCTAACGCACTGCGAAGTCGTTTTTCCGACCTATTGGCGCTCGCAAAAGTGGGACTTCCAATCGGTATTGCCATTTTCTTTGAAGTCAGCTTATTCACTGCCATTGCTTTGTTTCTTGCGGATCTTGGCCCTGTCGTTGTTGCTGGTCATCAGGTCGCGCTTAACGTCGCCTCTGTAACCTTCATGCTGCCATTAAGCTTAGGTATGGCGATGACCGTTCGTGTCGGCCACCACCTCGGCAGTACTGCGGAAGGTCAAACGGGCACGCAAGACGCCAAGCGATCTTCTTGGTTGGGCGTCAAGCTTAACTTAGGGTTAGCGCTGTTAAATGCCGTACTAATTACACTGTTTGCCGGTTTTATCGCTAACTTGTACAGCCCTGACCCAGCGGTCGTAGCCATAGGTACCTCCTTGCTGTTTTTTGCGGCTCTTTTTCAAATTTCTGATGCGATTCAAATAGCCGCTGCGGGGGCATTGCGCGCTTACGAAGACACTTTTGCGGTGATGTTGATCACCTTTGTCGCTTACTGGCTGATTGGTTTTGGTTCTGGCTGGTATTTAGCCTACGAAGCGAGTGAACCGATGGGCGCGGCAGGGTTTTGGATTGGACTTATCATAGGCCTTACTTTTGCAGCCGTCGCACTGGTGGCGAGATTAATGTCTATTTCTAATAGAGCAGAGACGATAATAGAGAAAATGTAGGAAACAATTTACCGTTAGGGTGATTACATCGGCAGTCGCTCTTCGGCCATCAAGCACTCGACGGCATCCCCCACACGAATCACGCCACTGCGCAATATTTTGGCACACAAACCGCCATGACCAAGCATGGCAGCATGGCCGCCCTGCCCTAATGCTTTATCCATTTTCGAACACGGATGACATGCGGCGGTAGCCAAAAATACCGCCTCACCAATACGGAACTGCTGATGGCGCAGCGCATTTAGATTAATTCCACTCACCACGACGTTGCGACGCAAGCGTGCGGGATCTATTTTGTCGAATTTAAGAAGCTTAGCCACAACCTCAATATGCTCAGAACTGATAAAGGTGATTTGCCGTCCCGATCCTGGCGAGCCTTCCATTCGACGATCACCATGCAAACCCTGAGTTTCAACCGCGAGCGCTTCCTGCATTCGAAGCATAGGAGCTTTTCGTTCCGGGCGTACACCTATCCATTCAACCTTCCCTGGTGGAAGGTCAGTACTGAATCGTCCAAATAAGGCTTGCTGACTATTACCAATAACAGACACGATTAAAAAACTCTTTAAAGGCCACGAAAAAATAGTCCATGCCTAAATTTAAACCGCACCCGCCAAACTCTCAACCGCCTGTGTTAATTAACAAGCATTATTTTCTAAATCAGATCTACCTTAAGTAAGAGATACTGTTAAATAAGAGCTACCTTAAAAAAGACGAAACACGCTAAGTTGTTGAGCAACATCTGTGGTCAATTTATGAACTTGAGTACTCGCAAGCTCTAGATGTTCAGCAGTATCACTATGAGCATCCGCAGCATGAGTGACAGTCGCTAAATTTTTATCCATTTCTGTAGCCACCTGCTCTTGCTGGGTCACACTGGTAGCAACCTGAACATTCAGGTCTTGAACCTCCGTCATTTTTACCGCGATATCATGTAACTGAGAGCGCGTAGTTTCTACTTGTACCGCACACTCTCTAGTTTCATCTGCACTTTGCTTCATCGTTGAAGCTGATTTACTGGCGACGCTAGTAATCGCCTCAATCACGTCTTTAATTTCATTTGTCGCAACCCCCGTTCGCTGAGCCAAAGTGCGAACCTCATCCGCCACTACCGCAAAGCCTCGGCCAGATTCACCAGCCCGTGCCGCTTCAATCGCTGCATTCAATGCAAGTAAATTGGTTTGCTCTGAAATACTGGCAATCACTTCAGCAACATTCGAGATTTGCTCCGCTGAATCATTCATCTGGGTGATTGACCCAACGGCACTCTCTAATTGCTCCAACACCTTATGGACGCGCTCCTGAACCAATTCGATGGCACGCTCACCGCCTGATGCCGCGACGGTTACTTCCGTCATATTGTGAGATGCATCGCGTGCAACATGCGCCATCACCTGAATCGTTTGCACCATTTCCGTCATGGCCACAGATAACTGATCCAATTCTCCATGCTGGCACCTTGATCCTTCCCTGACTTCCCGGGTTGATTCAGTTAACTTATGCGACTGAGAAATCAGCCCTTCACTGTCTGCCCCTATGTTTGAAATCATCTCACCGATACGTGTTCTCATAGAGTTAATAGCACTCGATAGGCGATCAAACTCCAAGGTACCTGACGTTGGACACTGCGATGAAAGGTCGCCATCTGCCAACTGGGCCATGCATTTTTCTATCTTTGTTACTGGCACACTGATCGCTTGAATTAAATATCGACTGCAGACGACCATGATGCCCAGCCAAAGTAAGGAGAAAATCGCGACTCGCCAAGATCGAGATACGACTAAGGCCGAAATATCATCTATGTAAACACCCGTGCCTATAATCAGATCGGACCCTGGCACATTAGTGACTGCAGTCAGTTTAGGAACTGGATCAGAGCTACCAGGACGTGGCCATTTGTAGTTAACAAACCCACTACCACCTGCACTGACGGCTGCTCTCATTTCGCGAAATAAGAACACACCATCAGGATCTTTAGAGCTTGCTACCGAGGTACCGCTTAGTGACTCTTTAAATGGATGCATCACCATCGTCAAGTCACGGTCAATCACAAAAAAGTATTCATTATCGGCATACCGAGCTTCTTTTAGACCAGTCAGTGCTTCTTGTTCGCTCATACCGGAAGACAACATTGCACCGAGCTGGCTAGCTTGCGCTCTGACTAGATTTTTAAGTTGAGTATGTTTTTGCGCTTCTAGATCATTTTTATAGACCACCAGATCGTAAGCTAAATAACTTACCCCCATCATAAATAGGGTTGCCATCATCATGATTAGACGTCGACGTAAACTCACACTGTGTCTCCACTGAACGTTTCACTAATTGTTATTCCCATAACTGCAATCATTGCCAAACACTTATTGAGAATATTATTAATAAAAACTATAGCGGGCTGCGCTCACTCTGCAGCAAGACTTATCCCAATAGGCCCTTAGGTCATGTGTTTTTTTCAATATGACTAGAAATAGCAAAGTGGCACACCCTCAACAGAAGAGCGTGGCTGCCAAAATATGAAATTCAAACCAACTCTCTCCTGAGTCTAACCAGAGCCTAACCGGTCTCTCACCCGAGCCTTCACCCTGCGCTCAATCCAATATCCATCGCTAGCTGAGTAACAAGGGGCCTTATTTTAAATACAAGGCCAATACAGATAACGGTATAACTCATAATCTACAGATTACTTAAGCTGATAAAACTCCCGCCGCCAACGCTGAGCCAGCAATCGGTCCGGCAGCAAGTCGAGTAAGGCGAATGACAAAGACTGAAGTTCATTATCACTTGGGGCCGCAAGGGCTTGGTTATAAAGCCCCTTTACAGCAAGCTCCCAGCCATGACTGAGCGCCATAGCAATAAAGTCATCGCGAATCTGCATCAATGATAAAGCCAATGCCATGTCATGCATTGCCAACATAGAACTAGCCCGCTGATACGCCGGCGCACGCAGCTCCTCACCAGACAGCGCATCCAACAATGTGCGAACCCCGGAATAGTCTCCAGCAAGGATAAGATCGTCTACATTATCGACCCCATCAACCTCGCCCCCATAGGCCTCAACACAGCGAACGGAGGCAACGAAGCGCCGCAACTGGCTACTACTGAGTATTTGAGTCTCACGTTTCACTAGCCTGCCATCGAGATACAAGAGCACCGTAGGTACTTGCCGAATAGCCTGCTCTGCCGACCAATCAGGAAATTCACTGGCGCATAATTTATGCACAGATATTCCCTTTAACAAATGGTCCTGCTGGCGCAGCAATAACTCTTCAAGCGCCTTACACGGCGCACAATGAGTCCCCCAGACATCGACCAACACTGGATCTTGAGAAACGGCAATTAGGCGGTCTAATTCATCCGGGGTAATATTGATAATTGTAGACTCTTGCATACGCGTTACTTGAGGCACCTTAGCACGATACAACCGCTATCATGACCGTCTGTTTGTTTAATCATCTGTTTCTTATAACCACCTGAGCAAATTCATGAATCAACCAGAACACTCTCACAGCACTCGTAAGGTCACACTAATAACCACTTTAGTTATTGTCTGGCTAACCGGGTCGTTATTTGGGTTGTGGTGGTTTCAGCAACAAGCAGTGAGACCGTTTGTTGAAGCATCGGATAATCCGGCTGCGCGAAATCTAACCTTAGTCTCTGAAAAACTCACCACGCTATATTCTCGGCTGCCATCACCACAAACGGATTTAAACCCAGTGACGGTCATCCACTTATGGAACCCAGACTGTTTGTGCAATAACGTCAGCGCTCGTCACACTAATGCAATTATTGATGCATTCACTCCCGAACAACTTAACTTTGTGATGCTTGCACCTGCATCCACCAGCGACCAAAAAATTAAAGAAGCACAAGAGCTAAATCCTAGTGCGACTGTTATTCGTCAACAACAGAATGATGATATTCCGCTGACCGCCAGCCCCGCCCTTGCGGTATTTAATCCAGCAGGAAAAATGGCGTATTTTGGAGCCTACGGCTTTGGTGCCTTGTGCAGCCTGTCTGATGACAGTCTTTTCACCAATATGATCACGACACTGTTAAATGGTGAGTCGTACGGACCATTTTTAAACATCGCTGGAAGCGGATGTTTTTGTGCTTGGCCTGCGCCCATCTCGGCGCATCTTACGGTCGAGACCCCTTAACCGTCGACCAACTCCCTTCAATTGCCGAGCAAGTAATGCATCGGCATGTAGATCAGGGCCTTCACCATATTGCGCTGTTATAAACAACCGTTGCGCCTCGGCACAATCATCGGATAATTCAGGATAATATTCAGCCAGACGACTGAGCAAACTAAGTGGTGGCAAACCAGAGTCCACACTCACACCCGCTTTTTCGGCTTGCTGTATTAAACCCGCCCAGGCAAGTATTAATCGTCGCTCTTTTGCCGGACGCTGTAACCACCATTGCCAAACGGTTCCAAAAACAAACAACCCGGCAATGGTACTGGCAAGTATGTACAAGCCATCAAGAAGATCATCTAAACCAAACCAGCGTGATAAAAAGTCAGACTGCTTTTTTTCATCATAGGACAACACCCAGCGACTCCATAGATAATTAATGTTATCCATTTTCAATCGCAAGTTATTAATCCAGTTGATTGAGCGATACCGGTGCGGGGAGAGTAATTCCTGTGAGAGAAAACTCCCCTCATTCTCTACAGCTCGTTCTAACCCATATTCTATTCTTGATGGTGCCACAGCGGCCGTTGGGTCTACTCTTTGCCAAACTTGCCCTGTCCATAACTCCACCCAAGCATGAGCGTCATACTGACGCACAGTTAAATGCCCTTCCGTATGCCACTCACCACCTTGATAGCCAGCAACAACACGTGAAGGGATACCCGCCGCTCGAGCGGCAAAGGCCATAGCCGACGCGTAGTGCTCACAGAAGCCTCTGCGACCTTCAAATAAGAATTTATCAATGTCGTTATCGCCATATTTTGGTGGCTTCAAGGTGTAATAAAACGCTTGCTGTGAGATGTACTGGGTAAACGCTTGAATAAATTCAGCCGTATTTTTGGGGAGTGTTTTTGCCCACGCTATAGTCTGGGCGTTACTGTCATTTGGTAATTTAGAATAGGTGCTGAGCACTGAACTGTTCTTATCTGTCCTTCCTATATCACTGGTGTCTAGCGCATCTGTTTCAACACTACCTTTGAGGACAGTAGGGTCTTCTATTCCAGAGCTCGTCTTTCCAAAGGTCGTTATTCCAGTACCAGTAATTAACGACGATACTACTTGATCAGTTCCAATAGAGGCTACGCGGTAGCGCTTGCGCTCGTAAATTGGGCGGTCGCTGTACAGTACTCGAGTCATCGCAAACTCAACGCCTTGAGTTTCAGACACGGACTCAGACAGAGAAAATAAAAATTGCTGCCCGGTCGCTTCTTGAATAATTTCATATTCATACCGATGTGCATCTGTTTTTTGCGGCATGATCACTGCCGTCTCATCTAACTTTGATTGCGCCCATCCACTTCCATCATGAAAATCTAACGTCATTACTCGCCAATATAAATCACGTTGTGCGGGTTTTTCATCATCAAACGTTACCCGAAAAGCGACCTCTGAAGATTGGCTTAAACTTGAAATATCCCCCGGTTGCATTCGAGTAGACAATCCCGTCATGGAAGAATCCGAATTTAAGGCGACACTCCAAAGCGGCCCAAGCCGTGGAAATAAAAAGTACACAATCAACATAAAAGGAATCGAAAATAACATTAGCCGCCCCGCCGTCGCGAATACCGGCAATTCAGGATGAATACCGCTGCGGTTTGCCGATTGAGCGCTGATCATGGCCGCCATCGCCAGTAACATAGTGAAGATGCCTTGAGCGGCGGCAAAGATACTTTGATCAAACAAAAAACCACTCGCCTGTAAAAACAGCGCCATAAATACGACGAACACGGCATCACGACGATTCGCTATTTCGAGCAACTTCAATAAACCCGCTGAGGCCAAAAAGGCACCGCTGCCTTCTAAGGTAATTTGCCCTCCAGCCGTGACGTACACACCATAAGAAGCAATTAATACCGTAATCGTTTTTGCTACGCGCCCGGGGAATGATAAATAGCCGAAATACACCAGCGCCCGCCAACCGAGTACAAACACTGCGGCAGCGTAAAACCACACCGGTAAATAATTGAGGTGCAACACCAGCGAAGACAATAAAGCCCCAACAAGTAATAACAATGTCTGCCGTGGAAGGTGTGTTGATACTTGCGCCTGACCTTTAGTCGCCACGCTAGTCAAAACGTTTGGCGCGGAAGAAGAGGAAGCCGTATTCATCATAAGGCCTCCTGCGCAAAGCTATCAGGCTGCCATAACGCTAAGGCTTCCAAACAGGCAATACGATGTTGATCGCCATTTCCCGGCGCTATTTCCACCCCTGGCACTCGTAAACCATAACGCCAGTTTGCTTGTTCTGCCTGATCTACCCAGGAGGTCAAACGCGACAAACGCACTTCTGTATCAACCCCCGCTAACGAGGCCCAATCTAACCAGCATAAGGCTCCGTCATCTTGCTCTCGCTCTAAGCTTTTCAATTCACCCGTACGGGCAGAATGCTTCCACGCAATTTGTTGCATACTGTCGCCGTAACCATACTCACGAATACCAGCAACATCTTCGTTGCCTCTGGCTTGCTGTAATGATGCTGCCGCTTCGCCATCACTCCCTTGCGCTAAATGAAGAGGGGTATGGTCAGGCTTGGGATAAACAAGTACTGGATACTCCAACGCCACCCAGCTCCATGCGGTAAAAAGTCCAAACGGATAGCAGGTTTGGATTTTTAAGCGCCGCAAAGGTAAGTAGCCGCGCTGCTCGGGTACAAAGGCCAAGTTCAACGTCTCGGAGGTATTCGGCGCAAGTGTACAGTCCGCAAACTCATGACCTGGATACCCCAAATTAAGCGCGACAGCCCACCCTTTGGACGAAGACAATCGTACAGGTAAATAAAAAGTGTCCCCCAGATAACCCGACGCTCCTTTTCCTGCGGCGAGATTTAATCCAGATAAGTTTCTAAACGTCAGCCAAATTGTTCCGTGCCCAACACTGAGCAGCCAAAAGGTCAGTGCGTACACCAGAGCGTTTTGATAATTTATGGCCGTCAGTAGCATCGAAATCAACAAGGCAACGAAGGCTAACCCCGTACGCGAAGGTAAGATAAAAATATTCTTATGATTGAGCGCGAGCTTAGTGACTGGCGGAATGCGTCGATTCAACCAGCGCTGCCACAAATCAATACGCCATTGGCGAATACTCTTCATGCCACCTCTCGATTACACAACAGCATCATGCCAACACAGGGACATATTCGAGCAACTTACGAGACGCTAATGGTTGTAAACGATGATCAACCACCGACGCCAACACCGCCTGAACGTCTTCGTGAATTAAAAAATCACGATTTTCGAGCAATGCCCACGCTTTTGCTGCGCGTAATAGCGACAAGCCAGCTCGAGGGGATAACCCATAAGGGAAACCACCATCATGGCGGCTGTAAGCCAGTAAACGTTGTAGATAATCTAAAACTGAGGCAGAGGCTTTAACCGCAGCAACCTGCTCACGTAGGACGATCAACTCAGCACTACCAACCACCGTTGTTAATTCATCGACCAACTCACGACGACTGCGCCCTTCCAGAAGCTCGCGTTCAGAATTTTCATCAGGGTAGCCAAGACTTAAGCACATCAAAAATCGATCTAGCTGAGATTCTGGCAGCGGGAAAGTACCCGCCTGAGAAGAAGGGTTCTGAGTAGCAATAACAAAAAATGGATCGGGCAAACAACGTGTCTGACCTTCAACCGTCACCTGACGCTCTTCCATGGCCTCCAGTAAAGCACTCTGCGATTTTGCCGTGGCTCGGTTAATTTCATCCGCCAAAACCACCTGGGCAAACACAGGGCCGGGATGAAAACGAAAAGCTCCCTCGCCTGTCTCTAGGTTTTTTTCAAATACACTAACGCCCAACACATCCGCGGGCAATAGGTCACTGGTGAACTGTATACGACGGTACTCAAGCCCGAACACTTTGGCTAAAGCATGAGACAGTGTCGTCTTCCCCATGCCCGGTAAGTCTTCGATCAACAAATGGCCATCGGCGAGTAAACAAGCCACAGATAAACGAATCTGCTGTTCTTTACCGACAATAACCTGAGAAAGATTTGAAATAGCCTGATGAATGGCTGACATTCGGAGATAGCCCTACAAATAACATTTAAAAGCAGAATAAAGGACTACAGCGGGATTTGTAAGGGCGAATTATCGTGCGCTATACAGGTTTCACATATTGGACAAATAACCCAAGAAGTTCTTGATTGCACTTATTCGTCTTCGCCCACAATGTTTTATACTGGTCCTTAGTCTCACTTTTAGCAGCCTGTTCAAACTCGCGCACTGCCGTAACTAATGCAACAGCCCCAAGATTTCCGACTACCCCTTTTAAATGATGTACAGTAGTCTTTAACGATTCATTATCATTTGATTCAAGGGCCAGACTGATAGCGTGGAACATGTCTTCGTGATCGGCTAGATAAATATTAATCAAGCGGCGAGCGATATCTTCACTTCCACCGACTCTATCCAACAACTCTGACAAATTCCAAATAGTAGATTCAGTCATTAATAAATCCACATCGGTAACGATTGGTTCGATCAAAGTATTGACATCAGATTCTTGTAAGGTTAGCTCTGGGGCTGTTTCAGGGGCATTATCAACAATACTATTCCACTGTTTTAATTTATTGATCAACTGGTGGCTATCAATAGGCTTACTGATATAGTCACTCATACCAGCATTAATGCATGCTTCACGATCACCATCCATTGCATTTGCAGTAATTGCGATAACAGGAATATCTTTATAATGTAAGCCAGCCTTGCCTTGGCGTATCGCTCTTGTTGTATCATAACCATCCATCACTGGCATCTGGCAATCCATTATTACCAAAGCATAGGGATCTGACGGATCACAACTCAGCATTGCATCAAGTGCCTCTTGACCATTCTGTGCCATATCCAGGCTCAATACTAAATCTTGTAGAATCCCCTCAACGACTAAACGATTAATATTGTTATCTTCCACCAATAATACTTTGGCGTTCTCTAAGCCATTGTTAGCTGCGGGGTTATGTCTGTATTTCAAATAGTGTTCAGTAAGAATGGGGGCTGCATCGTCCAGAACTTCACCATCATCAACAATAATGTTAAGTGCATCAAATAAGTTGGAAGTCGTCATTGGCTTTGGAAAGTAGCCAGAAAATCCTACATCGGCAAATCTTTTTGAATCTACGCGATAACCCATTGACGTCATCATAACTAAACGAATATCACCAAACTCTTTATTGGCAAGGATTTTTTTTCCTAACTCCATGCCATCCATTTCAGGCATTTTCATATCCAGAAAACCTATATCAAAGCAACGTCCGCTCTGCTCTTCACAGTATTTTTCGCAAAGTACCAGAGCTTCGTATCCAGAAGATGCCTCAAATACTTTTGCCCCCCAATGCTCTAACTGCCCTCTTAATACCTCACGATTAACATCATTATCATCAACAATAAGGATACTTAGTTTTGTCATATCGACTTCAGGAGCACTAATTTTCGAAGATTCTGATAGTTCAACTGGAACCTCAAAACTAAAAGTACTTCCTTTATCTGGTTCACTACTAACACTGATACTGCCATCCATCATCACACACAGCTTTCTGGCAATCGACAACCCCAGCCCAGTCCCTCCGTATTTACGAGTAGTAGAGGCATCGACTTGCTTAAATGCATCAAATAACGATGCAACTTTATCTTCTGAAATACCAACACCAGTATCCTTAACTGAGCAATTCAACTTAACACTGCCATCAATGGCTGAGACCTTGAAAGAAGCACACACAACAACTTCACCAAACTCAGTAAATTTAATCGCATTACCAACAAGATTTGTTAACACTTGGCGAATTCGCCCTGGATCACCAATAACGACTGGAATGTCAATTCCAATCAAGTCCAATACCAGTTCAATTTTTTTCCCCTCTGCCTCTAAGGCCATAACCTCACCAACTTCACCGATCAGGCTACGAACATTGAAACCAACCTTTTCTAAATCTAGCTTATCAGCCTCAATTTTTGAGAAATCTAAAATATCGTTTATTAAGGTTAAAAGTGATGTGGCACTGTTTTGTGCAATTTCAAGGCGACGCTTTTGGGCTGGATCCAACTCTGCATTAAGTACCAGCCCCAACATACCCAAAACTCCATTCATTGGTGTACGTATTTCATGACTCATATTGGCCAAAAACTCGCTCTTAGCAACAACTGCTGTTTGAGCATCGTCTAACGCTTTCAAAAGAATTTCTTGATTAGCTTTTTCCTCGGTAATATCTTGCTGAACCCCCACATAAGCCAGCAAATTACCTTCTGAGTTAAACACTGGGGATAAACGTAAATCATTCCAAAACTCAGTACCATCTTTTTTATAATTGATCAATTCAACTCGTATTTTATCGCGACGACGAATAGCACTAGCGATATTATCAACCTCCTCCTTGCTAGTATTATCCCCCTGTAAAAAACGGCAATTTTCCCCAACAACTTCATCATTAGGGTATCCAGTTATTCGTGAGAACGCCTTATTAACATAAGATAGAGGATACCCATCCTCAGCAGTAGATATTGAAATACCAACGGTACTTTCCTCAATGGCTTGTGCCAGAAGGTCATTTTTTTCTTTTTCTATATTGATCTGTTTTCTAGACCTCTCAAGATGAAGATAAGGATTTAAAATATACTTCCGACCAAGAACAGATAGAACAATAAACGATATTGACAAGCTAATTAAAATTGCCAAACCAATATCCAACATGAAATAAAACTTCTCACTTTCAACTGCCTCACTATCCACAAAGTAACGAAGTTTAACCCCAGTAGAACCGACGAAAGAATCGAGAATATTTGTATAATTTTTATCAGGGTGAAGGCTCGAATAACTAAAGTATGAATTATTAACTTCAATAGCACTCACTAAACCTAAGTCAGATAACATCAACACTTCCAAGCTCTGACCAAAGTGTACTTCCAACACTCCTTCAGGGTTGTTCCGATAAAAAATAGGTACATAAATAACAAATTCGCTACCGATATCACTCTCAACAGCTCGAATAACAACTTTTTCTTTTTTATCAATAAGATCTAAAAACCACGATTTAGAACCTACCGAATCAACTATTTCATCATTATTTGAATATATAGAATCACCTAAGAAATCATAAATAACAATTTTCTCTTTCTCACCTAAAATTTTATAACCATCCAAATAATCCGCCAGATTCGCCTTAGAATACTCGGCACCTAAAACACTATTAATGAGTACAGGAACTGTTGAAAGATCATTCAGAATTGCTATTCGAGCACTAAGGTATTGCTCTAAACTACTACTAGTCAGATCTGCCTTACTAAGATTCGCCTGCTCAATCAAAGTAAACACAGAACGCTCTGCACGATGCCCCACCAGAGTAACACTTACTACAATGGAGAGCGTTAGACAAATTAATACAAAGAGATAAAAAAACCTTGGTGACATAATTCAGTCAACTTCCTTAATATAATCGTTAGGGTAAACGACAACATGGCCATTTTTATCGTAAGTTGCCATACAAAAGTCATCTAAACCCAGTGCTTCATGAGCGTCTTGATCATCAGTACTCCAAGCAGAAAACGGAGCAGAGTATATCTTCAGTAAACCTTCAACAGGCGTATTAATATTTTCAAGTTTATTTCGAATAGCAACACGATCAACACGAACATCACCTGTCAATTTAATTTCATTCACTGCCTGTATAAATAACTTTCCCAAATCATACGAATGAATAAATCCAGCCGGTGAAGAAACATCTACTGATGATTCTAAAGCCTGAGGATAAAGCTTTTTCGCTCGATCAAATATGGAGTCCTTAATTGCATTATCTTTATCACCTAAAAAAGAAAAGCATGTCTGAATAAAACTCAAGTCCAACTTCTCCCTTTTTTGAGCGTCGATGTGTTTCTCAAAATCTCCACCCGTGATACCCCAGTGACTGACAACAGGGAGGCGTTGACTTTCCTCAAGGGAGACTATGGCTTCGAAGATATCAACACCCTCAATAGAGTTACCAACAAACAAAATGCAATCAGAGCCTGAATTAGCAATATCGCGCAATAATATACGTGCCGAATTCACTTTTGTGTTCCAGTTAAACCAGCTTACCGAGAGCTTCACATCCGAGTATTGTTTCATTGCTTTAGACATAGTCTCAAAATTGGACTTTCCCCAAGGGGTATCTTCCAATAGAAGATGAGGGGTTTTGCATGATTTTTTATCGTGAGCATACTGAATCATTCGATACCCCGCTTTTGTGTCATCAATAGACAAACGGAATACCCAATTCAATCCCTGATCGTAACGTGTGATTGGTCCACCTGCCGCCCAAGGAATAAGAAGAAGCACTTGGTTCTCGTTGATATAGTCACGATAGCGAATATACGGTGAGCTGTGTAATCCGCCGAGTATGAACAAGGCATCGGGGTCTTCGATAAACTCATTTATGTGTTGCTTACTACGAACACTATTGCCGCGATGGTTTTTAGGCACCAACTCTAAGCGATAACCTTGAAGCTGAAATCCAACTTCATCTAAAGCAGTGTTCAATCCCATCATCATCGCTAATGCAGATGATTCATGATTTGAGTAATCGGCATCATGGTAAATTTTTATTGTTCTATCAGTATCAAGGTCAGCAGCGAATGAATAGCCTGACAACAGCACTATAGCTGCAACCAAAGCCATATCACGGATAAAAATCAACATAAGTCACCACCTTAGAACTAATGACCACACAACCATAAGTGATTGGCACATGAATCCATAAAGGATAGACGATAAAAACAACATCGTGACATTTAGTATTACAAAACGACGGGAAGATAAAATATTTTGAGTATTAGGGAGCGGGAAATGTTGCGTGCAAGTATCAGCAGGCAACGTTGCCTTTTTTATGTTGTGACTTCATGGAATACATCGCCTTGTCGGCAGCAACGACAGATTCCTCAAGGTCTCGTCCCAAGTGATGGCAGTTGTAGCCAATCGATATATTAATGTTAGCCTGAGTAAATGCCGACATTAACTTATCAAATACATCTCTAGCTGCGCTCTCATTGGTGCGAAGGGCCAGAACAGCAAACTCATCGCCACCCAACCGAGATACAATATCATGCTCGCGCATGGTTGAGGTCAACACCTCAGCAGCTTGCTGTAATAACGCATCCCCCGCTTGGTGCCCCTCCAAATCATTAACCTGCTTTAAGTCATCCAAATCTAAAATGTACACCGCCATTGGCTGCCCGTAGCGCCGCCCTCTTGAGGCCTCTTTCGAAGATCGATGATTCCAACCTTTGCGATTTAACAACCCGGTTAGTTCATCACGCTCAGATTCTTTTTTCAGCTGCTCGTTGTCGCGCTCAACTTCAAGTAAGCGTAACTCGTAGGATGCCAGTACACCCAGCAGGTTAGCCAATAAAGAAATCAGGGGTAGCTCGTCCTTCAACGCTTCAGGTTGAACACGAGAATCATAAGCGCACACAGTGCCAAATAATTCGCCATCCTCAAGCTTAATCGGCGCTCCGACATACGCAGAGAAGGGAAAGCTTTTACCATTTGGAGCCGACGCATAAGCAGGCTCGGTTGAAATATCCAACGCCACGCAAGGGCCGTTACCTTCTACCATCTGCCGACAGAAAGACCCTGACCAGCTAAGAACATCACCACGACAGACACCAAAGGCATCATCGATCAGATTAAGTACAATTTGATCAGGGCCACTGACGCGCGTGGTCATCCACGTATCTAATCCTGTGCGCTGTTTCAAAATAGCCAACACCGAACGACTCGCCTTGCTAAAATCTCTAAGGCTATTCACCTCTAACATGTCATCTAATCGCATATACAACTCCGACATTTAAGACAAACAACAAAAACGTCCTATAACTACAGTATCAGCCACCTTATGTAATAAACCACGGCATTTATGAATAGATATGTATTGATTTCATTGGCCAGAACACAAACAAACATTCCATCAAACCATCAAACCATCAAACCATCAAAATACAACACTTAAACCACACATTGCCGCACAACCTATAGATTCAGCGAATTCCATTCAGTTCCGTATCTCTCGTCGTTAAGACACCCTTTAACCTAAATTGACGACGTCACACGGTGACAATAGAGACAAACACATCACTGACGTGAACCTCTGTTAATTCACACATAGGCAACACTGCCGATTGTTCAATATTGTCAACGAATTGTAGATAAAAGGCAGACTGAGCAAAGCTGAATAAATTCGCTTACCGACAATAAAACCATGGGATATAACGTAATAGTTCAATTAAGCATGAGCGTTTGAGCATTCTCGACAACCCAAACCTGTGAGTGCGCGCTTCGCATAATTTAAGAAGTTTTATAAAAGGAATACTAATGAATAAACTACTACTGACCTTATTTGCAACCTCGATTGCTACATCCAGCACGACTTACGCCAAAGACAAAAACATGACCAGTGAAGAGCGGGCTGCATTCAAAGAAGCCAAAGAAATCTGCCACGATGCAAACCCAGATGATCGTGCCGCCATGGCAGAATGCATGCAAGCTCTTGGTTACGAAAAACCATCACGAGACGGTGGCAAGAAGGATAGACATAAAGGCAAACATCATGAGAACAGCGAATTAAGAACAGCTATGAAAGAATGCCGTGATACCGCTGATGGTGATCGTGAAGTATTCAAAACCTGCCTAACTGATAAAGGGTTCGATAAACCCGAAAGAAAAAAGCATAAACATCACAAGGACGATGACGAAAATACTAAAATTATCTAAGCGTTAAGCACTAAGCACCCAGCAAACAAGCCCCGACGGTTAACGATCACCCTAGGGGCTAGCGCTAGCATAAATTACAATCAATGAGATTTAGCCAGCTCAATTATTTTCATTAACGAGGCTTTTAAATCTTCGAGCGCATCACCACTAGGCACAGCTTTCTTGGCGCAGTCATTCAATGAAATGGCCACATCAGTGTAAAAACGATTATCAGGAAAACGTTTTTTAAAGCTTTCAACTAACCCGCTTTTATAAACATCGACCTGCTGCTGAAGTGCCTCGGCCTTATCATTATCGCCACCTACGTATTGAAGTAAACCCGGCGTTATTATTTCGTCTTGAATATAAACGTCATACGCCTGCACACCTTTCAAAACGACATTGATATCTTTCTCACTGTATACCGAGCGAGCTTCAGTTGATTTTATTTCAACGAAATCGATCACAGCCTGACAACCTTGCATTTCGTTAATCGAAGGCGTCGCATTCACAGAGTGCGACAACCCAAGAAGACCAGTACCCAGTAGCGTTGCTGTGAAGATAGTATTTTTTAATGACATATGACGTAACATTGCTAAAAAGCCTCTGTATATTAACGAGTTTGATTATTGTTAACTTTAAACACTTATGCTGTAGGTTTTAACACTCTATTGCCAAGTAAGCATCACCCAACAGGGTGAACATTAACTCTGAGTCTAGATCCGTATGAACGTCCACTATGAGAACCCAGAATAATACTAAAATATTGTCGAAAGTTTGCTAAAGGTTTTTTGGAAGGATTCAAAAAAATTCTGAGGGAGCATTCCCGAACTTCACCGCTCAGCTGTAGTAGCTGTAACTGTAGTAGCTGTAACTGTAGTAGCTGTAACTGTAGTAGCTCCGACTTTATTGCTTAGCAGCTTCGTAACATCCTTGTTAAACCACCCGCAATAAAGAAATCAGCGTTTTCTGTATTTTTTTTCCATACCATCAAGGAAATTACGTAGCAGCTGGTCTAAGCACTGTCGGTAATTCTTATGATCAGGGCGTCTAAAAAATGCGCTTAACTCATGCGAGCTTAGGGTGAAGTCATTAAGCTTAAAGATCGCAAGCACGTCGTCGGCTTGTAGGTTTAGCGCAATTTTGAGCTTACGAAGAATGATATTATTCGTTAAAACGTATTCAGGCTCAGGCACACCGTCATCTTTTGGGCCGCGCTTGTGACTAATCAATCCGTTCAAAAAACGTGCAAGCATCTCGTCAGAACACATAACAAAATCTGGTTCTTCTTCACGAGCCAACCATCCGACCAACTCCAGCTTAGTGGCTTTGTAGCCACCTAGCTCAAACATAGACAGGACGAGCTGATCGCTAAAATCGAAGATATAACGAACACGACGCAAAACATCATTATTTATGATAATTAACCCTCCTCTTCAAACGATTCGTTACCAGCATCGGACACAACCGCCCTTGGCATAATCTCAACATAGATGGTCATAATATTATCAGCCACAAGTGCATCAATGCCTTTGGTTAGTACAGATAAATGTACCTCTTCTGCGACTTCTTCAGACTGGCCTAATTTACAATCAAAGCCCCAATGGCTTGTGCCTTCGGGTAACACTTTTTGGCGCTCTTTTTTCAAAAACTTTCTGATATCGTGTTTGATCGAATCGACGACACGAGGCACTTTGATTTTTGGGTGCTCTAGCTTAAAGGTCTTTTTCATTGAAATCCTACAGGGTACACAGTGACAGTAAGTGTACTGTCTTTTCTGATTCAAGACTCTCTGGGTGAGCAGTAAGGTACTGACCATCCATTCATCGACGAATTGTAATGCCAATTCGGCCTAAATGCTCGTAGCGAATGCCGATTGATACAAGATAGTCCACACCAAGCCAACAATCATTCTGCAACCGCCCTGCAATCAACCTACGACAGCAGGCGAAGCAGTCATCAGAGGCTTACGAGCCCACCCCAAATTACCTCCCCCAAACAAACTCTCACAAGTGCAGCATCGAGTCTGCACGTTTTAGTCAGTACTTCCAATAGTGTATGAGGCCGTCATTACCGATAGACAAAAAAATACCCCGCATCGCGAGGTATTAATCTATGAGATAGGCATAGAACTAAGCAGGCGAGAGTCTAAACAGACAGCCCAGACATATCCATCACATAACGGTGGGCTATATCACCTTTTGCCATAACCTCAAACGCATGATTGATTTCATCAGGACGAATGACCTCACACGTAGGGTGAATGTCGTGCTTAGCGCAAAAATCGAGTACTTCTTGAGTTTCTTTAATACCACCAATCAAAGAGCCCGCCACACGACGACGCCCTCTTACCATAGGCACAGTCATAAACTCACTCATCGGGCCAAGCTGGCCAACGATCACTAAGGTACCATCCACATCTAACAGCGGCGCATAAACGCCAATATCATGTTTAACCGGCACGGTATCAATGATCAAATCGAATGAGGACGCAGCTTGTTTCATTGCTGCCTTGTCAGTTGAAGCCAAAATCCCATTCGCACCCAATGCTTTGGCTTCATCTTCCTTCTTACTAGAACGACTGAGCACCGTTACTTCAGCGCCCATCGCCGCAGCCAACTTCACCGCCATGTGCCCCAAACCACCCAAACCGATCACCCCAACACGACTGCCCTCTTGCACATCCCAAGTACGCAACGGCGAGAAGGTGGTAATACCCGCGCATAAAATAGGCGCCGCACGAGACAGATCAAGGGCTTCAGGGATACGCAAGACAAACTCTTCACGCACAACAATATGCTTTGAATAACCACCCTGTGTCACCTCACCTGAGACGCGGTCTGGCGAACCGTAGGTAGCCGTCATGCCATGACGGCAATACTGCTCTTCACCGTGGTCGCATTGATCGCAGGACTGACAGCTATCCACCATACAACCCACACCAACCTGATCACCGGCCTTGTAATGCTTAACCTCTGAGCCAACCTCAAGCACACGCCCCACAATCTCGTGCCCCGGAACCAAGGGATACGACTGAGGCCCCCAATCGCCATTCACTGTATGCAAATCAGAGTGGCAGATGCCACTGAACAGAATCTCAATCGCTACATCGTTAGCTCGTAAAGCACGACGTTCAAAATGGTAAGGCACCATCTCTGCATCAGAAGAATGCGCAGCATAACCAACCGTTTTCATAAACACCTCTATACAATGGAACAGATTAGTGGACACATTATAGAAGAAAGGTTCAACCACTACTTGCCTAATTCTATGCGATAATTGCTTAGTGCATCCCTAAACACTGGACAGATGATAACCGCTTCAGGTAAGCGTACTTCAAAGATAATTTCAGCTTTCATCAGTAAACAATAACGGTGAATTCTCAACGCTGATATTACCATCTTGGTGGATAGTCGCCGTCAGGGAGTAGATGTTAGGCGGGTAGTTCAACGCTACAGCTTTTGAGTACTGGTCAATACTGATAGGCCCATTATCTTCATGTATTCCAAACATTAAAAAGTAACTAGGCTTAGGAGTAATAACCACATTCATATTTGGCTGACAGTTCACTAAAAACGCAGGATGCCCCGACAATGCAAGCCCAACTTGAGCCATACCACTCGGAACATTAGCTGACTCCTCAATATATAAGCTACCCGGAGAATCACCTTGTACTTGATCAGCAAAGTGGAACGCTTGATGACCTGAATCATAATCTAATGTAATTTTGTTATTCGTTTGCAAATCCGTTGGCACTATCTGCTGTGACTCATTAATTGAGTTAATTTGTTTCCACATAAAGGCCCACTGCATCTGCCAAGAAAAATCAGCTTTAACACCTGGGTATAAAAATTTTGATAGCCATGCGTAAGTTTGAATATCAGGGGTATTGGCATCTGGTTTCTGGCAGAAGATCAGAACATCCCCTTCAGTCGTTGATTCGTTATTGACAATCAACTTATAAACTGGCGAAGTCATATTTCATTCCTTTTAATTTCATGAATACCACTGGGTGTTCAAAGTAATACGCTCAATATTAGAGTGCATGAGGAACAAGATAAGTACAATATTTATCCTGAATTTACAAAATACAATAGCGAGAAGCATCAACCACTGATCATGCACCGATATTTTAAAGATAGAATACAGGTGTCTTACATGTAGCTGGGGTTTAAATACAAATACAAAAAATGCCGTGGCATAAACGGCACTGTAGTCGCTGACCAGCCCTAACTAATTACTAAAAGGTTAGCGTACCGAAACGCACGCTCAGCATGCCCTATCACTTCTGAAGCGACTTTAACTGTTCCATAATCTTGTTCATATCAACGATCTTCCAACCGGAGGGTAATTCAAACATCGACTGAGGTTGAGGCCCTCGTTGTAATTTCGTCATTTCATGCAAGACCTTACCGTTATGCGTTCCTTTAAGCTCGATATTGTCATGAGTGACACAGGTTTCAAAGAACCCTTCAGCATCCTTTGAATGAACGACAATCGATACGTCTACACGCCACATTGTACAAGCTTCACCAATGATTGTTTGTGACCCTTTTTTTGTACCTTTACTTTTAGCTAATGAAAGGTCGACACCTAGAGATTCAGAAAACTGCTTTTCATTCATTGTCATAATTGTTTTTCGTGGATCATTTTCAACCCAGAAAAAGTATTTAGATGTTTTATGATTACCGACCAACCTTAACTTACCTTGCGCTCCTGGAGGAGACGGAAGCGTCAATGAAGAATTATTATTTCCGTCATATCGCATTTCCATTGATATAGGATTGACGCCATCAGGCCCAGTAGCAGTCGTTTCAGCATAAAATGGCGTCGTCACTATTGTGAAATCAATTGCTGCGGCCTTAGAGGAAAATACAGCCAAGTGACCAATAATGATTGATGTTAATATTCTAAAAGTATTGTTTAAAATCATAAGTCTTCCCTGTAAAAAATAATACCCTGCAATACAACATGCAGGGAATGTTTAGTAATCAATTATGTCATAGCTAAGAAGGCTATGGACGCTTACCTGAAAATAGTGCTACACAACCCACCACCTCAATTTTTACGTTGTTAAATCGCTCAGAAAGAGCACTCTCTAGACCTTCAAGATCATCTCTCCCATTAGAAAAAATTCCTTTCTTATTATAGAAATTCATTAATTTACGTGCCGTCCAACTACGTGCAACCCCGCCCTGAAGAATCGTAGAACCGAACACCTTACAGCCCGGCTTCATCAGTTTTACCAAGTGATCAAACACAACCGCCTTTTCTGGCATAGAGCCAGGCACGCAATGGAATAAATAGTTAATTCCAATAGAGTCGAACGGCTCCATTTCATGATCAATTGGCTCAAGAATATTTTGAATGTAGGTTTCAGGCTGATACCTAGCAATACGCTTAGAGGCAAACACTAGTGTATTTGGATTCATATCCATCAGACCAACGCGTGGATGCTGAGACGGAAAATGACAACGATCCGGAAAGTAACCCGTACCAACACCAACCTCTAAATGATTGTCTGAGACATGCTCGTTGTAGTGCTGTTCAATTCTTACCGACGGACACTTCCAGATAAGGCTATTCGAAATACCCAAAACGACAATATCGTAAACCGACAGCGTCCCTCGGGTATACACCGCTTGACCAGCTTCAATCTCACTTTTAGATGGCTGCATCGACACTTCTCCTGTGTTCGATTGAAGACTACTGTATACGTCTCTACCTGCACACTCTTGTGCGAGCTGAAAATTTATAGCTCTCAGCTCTCAGCTCTCAGCTCTCAGCCATGTGGATATGTAGCCATGTGGATATGCGGCTATGTGTTATTGCCATTTTCGTTTTCATTTTCAAAGTGGGCAAATATCTCGGCACCGGTCATGTTCTGAGTCTCATTAGCGAAGTCATAATAATCTGGCTTTTCGTCAATAAAAATCTGATGACTAAAATTGAACGACAACTCGCCACCAAATAACCCAGCAGGAAAATGATACTGCTCAGCAGGTAATAAGTAGTAAAACAGACTCGTGCCACACTTATTACAGAAACCCCGCTCTGCCCACTCCGACGATGAATACCGAGTAATAAAAGACTCACCCGATACATTTATAAGCTTGCCACTATCGATAGCCAACATTGGCCCACCTAACCATTTTCGACACATACTGCAATGGCATGCAGCAACTTCAGGCTTGGAAGTTGATAATTCAATCTCAAAATTAACGGAGCCACACAGGCATTTTGCTTTAGTTTGCATTAGTTATCTCTCCTTAGAATATTCGGTCAAACGTTTGTTGGTTCGTTGAGCGGGGGAAGATCAGAGTCCGACAACATTACTTTGTTAAGTATATATTTCTGGACGCGCATATTGAGCTATGTTTTCTTCTCAAGTTTGAGCTGAAGTTTTTGACAGTATCTATTGTACGGATCGATTTGTAAGCCATGTTCAACAAGTATTGTTGCATCGTCTAACCTATCTAAATGTAAGGCCAACCAAGCCAATCGAGAAAAATCTACCGCATCTCCCTCTGATTTTCTTCTCCATACAACGTCATATATTTTTGAAAGCAATTCAGACTTTGCATCATGACTATCTAAAACAAGCTCCTGTGTATTGAGCATATGATTCACTTTGTTTACAACATTAGAAAGATCTGAAAAATCGACCTGTGAATACTGAGAAGATTCGATTAGCGCATGAATCTCATCCAGCGGTAGTTTTAGCTTTCGAGACAATTCAGCCAATTGATTCCAAGCAGAAACCTTACTCGATTCTGATGAATCGCTTTCCAAGTATAAGTATAAGTATTTTTTAGCCTCTTCTAAAAGATGTATTTCACCAGATTCCTCAAGCCAGCGAGAAATTATCGGTCGTGAATCTACATATGAAATACTAATCCTTTCTATCAATTCTTTATGAGATGGATAGTCCTTCAGTGGATTATCCAGATTTGATAGAAATACTGATATATGGTGGGCAAGAGATATATTTTTGTTTTCTACTTTTTCTGGTCCAAATTTCTGTAATAATTTAACATCAACTGAAATAATGCTTTTTAGAGGGCTAACTCTTAATTTTTTGCTACCGAATGACAACGCAGTGAAAGGAAGTGCGATGAAGTACTGATCATCAACCTCGGATTTAAACTCCTCGGCCAATGAATATTGAATAAGAGTATCAATTGCTTTTTCCACTTCGAGAGGCTCGCCTATTGATATCATTAATACAGCTTCCAGTGCTAGTCTTGATACTGCAGAGTTCCATGAAGCCAAAGAGAGAAATACGCGTTGCGCGCAAGGATTTAAAGCAGAGTACGTCCGTTCAAAAAGGGCTGTTAGAACTTCGTCACTACCAGCAATAATCTTAGGTAACGACCCTTTCATGTTGTTTTTTGAAAGTTCTCCCAGCATTATTTTAATTATATATGGATGTCCAGCGGATACATTATAAATATTTTCAATCAGGTTTTGTGAAAGATGACTTTCAACACCTAGATGAGCAGCTGTCAACCTAATGAGCTCTTCAGATTCAGGCTCTGTCATTCCATGAACATTTATGGGGTAATCCCCTAAAAACTCTCGCAGCCTAGTTGTAACCAATATCTTATTAGGGTTCCTTATGTATGTATCAATCCATTTAAAAACCTCTATAGGATTTTCAGTTGTTTCGAAATTATCGAAGACAAACAAGCATGGTCCTATGCCTGATTCGGTTAGTTGCTCTTGAAAAAATTTAATAGAATCAAAACTCTTATCCTTGCACTCTTTATCCGGAAGAATAAGTGATGAATAATATTTTGATATATCTTTACTAGATACAACGTCCGCTGTTACAAGTTTTGCACCATTAGATTGTAAGTCTATATCCCTTGAGCTAAACCAGATGATTGCATCAAATCTTGTGGTCTCATATAGCCTAGGAATTACTCTAAGGGCTAATGATGTTTTCCCGATTCCACCTCGCCCAAGTAGGGTTACCACTGTCCTCCTATCATCAAGAAGCAAAGAATACAATTGATCTTCTAGTTCTTGGCGTTGAATATATTCATATGACAAATCTGGGACATTAGTAAATGTATTCCCTGCACACTGCAGTTCACCTAAACCTTCAGATTCACTCGAAGGGAGTGTTCCTACTGGTGCGAGGTATTCAGATGAATCTCCATGTTTTTTATCATCTGTAAGATATGAAAGAAGTTCATATTTATTAGCAGAAAACCCACCATTTGAAATATAAAAATCAGTCAAATCTGGATCGCTCAACATTAGTGGTATTTTTCTATAATCTCCCAAATAGATGTAAATTCCATCCTCAATATTTACGGTGTTGTTACTCTTAAAATTATCAAATTTATCGGATTCAATACCGATTTCAGTAACCCTGTATTTTCCACTTAAATTACGCTTTAGAAATGCAGTAGGCAACTTAAATAAATTCAAGTTCTCTAATATTAGTGAAATGCTTTTCCCAAGGTGTGGAGCTGCGCGTGATGCTTTATAAGTCAGAAGTGCTCCATGCCCTCTTGTTTTGTTCCTTAACTCAGTAAATAGCTTAAACCAGCTCTTTAAGTCTTTTTTTCCTTTTGACGATCCAACATCTATATTCAACTCAGTTAACGCATCGATCAATTCCTGAACAGCTAGGCTCTGCCATTCATATTCAGAAGTCTTTTTAGTAAGCTCAGCTTGAAATTCACGATATTCTGGAGCCAGATATTGAGAGGCAGTGCCGACAAATAAATCATCGATCGCTTTACTCCAATCACCTACACCATTTGCCCTCACGACACCATGTAAAACACGATACTGGTGTCTATCTTTGTCTGTTATCAGAGCGCTAGCGGTAATCAGCGTGATTAGTTTAGTAATGGCTTCCCCTGTAACTAACAGACTAAAAAAATAGGCGAAATCCGAATCTTCTTTCGCTACGTCCATTTTGTGTTCAAGTCTTTCAATAAATTTTCTCAAAACCAATATCCCTAATTATTTTCAACTGCCAATTACTTAACGCTTGGCGCAACGGCGTGAGCTTGCGAGCGTCCGGCACCCGTAGGGTGCGAATTGTCGCCACTTGTTAGGCTTCATCGGCCCCCTCTAAGAGTAAATTACACACGCCTCGATAAAATTCAGCTGCTATTTGAACAGTTCCGAGCTTGATTCTGAAAGATGCTGGAGGGACGCATTTATATAATTTTTTTAACTGGGTGAGGTCGTTTTGCAGATACTTATTAGTTCCGTTTCCATGCACGATGGCATTTCTACGTGAATACAACCAATCAGAATAACCAGCTATGGAATAAGGAACCTGATTATTCTGTGGTTTTATTTTTTCGAGAATAACCCCTGTGCTGATATTTACTCGAGGCAGGCTTTTAAAGTTGCTAGGGACGTCAAACGCGGTCATTGCACTAACAAGTTTTTTCGAATGCCGCTCGCGCAGAACGGAGTTACGAATAGAGGCTTTTAACTTTTCATCAATTGCTTCCTGAATATCGCCGCTTCTCATAAGAAGTTGTATAAGTTCAGCTTCCGTAATTTGTTGAGTCATACTCTTCGTTGCTTCTGAGGTTAAATAGTCGCAGCGACAGTTATCAAGCACCAGCCCATCAATGAGGGAATCAAAACGATCAACAAGATTTGTATACACAAGCTTCTGCACGTGCTTTCTGCTTGCAACTTCCAAATTCTCTAGATCTTCAGTCGCAGGAAGAATCTCTGAATCAACATATCTTATAAACTGATCAATTTTCCCAGTTTCCATCGAAGTTCCTTTTGAAGCCTAACGCCCCGCTAGAAGGCGAGCGAAGCGAGTCCTAGTGAAGGCCACGTTTTTTGTGGTCGTAACGAATTTCAGCGGTTTGTTATGGTTGCAGAGTACTTTCTCTAGCGAAAAATTCATATTTCTTGCACCTTCCCTCTCCGTATAAAAAAGATACCCTATATGTAAAACCCTTATCGCTACTAACATATCCAAAGAATTCAGGAACACCGCCTTCGTTGATAATTGAGTGCACAGATTTACTAACAAGACGCCCATCAAGAAAGACGGAGAATACACCAAGATCAAATTTCTCACCTTTGTAAACCAAAGGCGCGATAATATTTATCTCATTGCTATAACTATCGAACTCTGAAGGGCTAACTTCATATGAAAATCCGTATTTCTCCGATAATTCGCTCTGTTCCGGCATGATTATGCAAGAATTAGCATTAAAAGGAATGATCATAAACAATAGAAAAATGTAGTTCATAAATCGTTCCCCATAACGTCCGGCCTTGGGGCGCGTGCTTTTTACGCGTCCCGCCACGCTTTTCAGTGGCATCAACGGCCGTTTGTTATAAATATCATCGCACATTTCGACTATCCCTGAGGTTGATACAGGCTTCCGACACACAAGCTTTTAGCATTTCCATCTTAAGCTCAACTTGCTGGTCGATGATAGCATTTGCCTCTTCAACCTCTCCGTGTGCTAATGACTCCTTAATTTTACTTAGTGTATCCAAGTCATATGCAGCATTCGAAGCTAACGAATCTTCAATAATCCCAGTGGCGGCGTAGTCTGCATGCTTATTGATAGCATCAACAAGGAAGGCAAAACCCCATAGGCCAAACACCAATATAATCGCGAAGAATAGAATTTGTTTAAGGTACTTCATATTTTCAAATATTTATAACAGCATATTAGTGTGCCGGCACACTTCCCCGAAACTAATATAAGTCCAAAAAAGTTATAACCTATTGATTTTAAAGGGGCATATTCCATCACATTAACAATCCATTCTGTGAAAGCGTGCTCGCACACTATTTCGATGAATCATGGCACACTTATTTATGGGCCAGATTTTTAACTTACTGATTTAATTGATTTTTAAGCTAACACTCACGGTCAAAGCGTGCAACTCTATTTGTAAAGTGTGCCAAGCTTTCGGCTTTTATTAAAATATGCTGTTTATTTATCAGTACCTCTTTACATTTAAAGCCCTTCATTCTGGTCAAGTAATCTGTGTTTGTGGAAGTTGTCAGCGCCTATATTCAAGTAAAAGCACGACTCTCAGCTTCTACCTAACTCTCTACCTCACTCTCCCCAATACCAGCTCGTGACGTTGTATCGATACACGCTTTCGCTTTGGGCCTTTACTCTTTCCACCCAGTGCTCTGAGCCTTTGGATGCGGGGTTAAACAATACACAGCGGTTATATAAGGGTGAAATATGAATAGGCTTACCACCCTCTCCTTTAAACACCAGTTCGCCGCCTGTGTCCTCTGCCCAATCTTTATTGAGATACAGCAACATGCATACCTCCCTGCCCGGCGAGTCGTCGGCGTGTTGCTCTACGAGATCGTTGGTGTTTAGGCGAAAGTAGTTGGTGTTTATGTCGGGGTCGCCCACATGAATATCGGTCAGGTGTACGTTAAATATCCGTGATAACACGGCCATAAACTCATCGCTGCGTAAGTAGGTTAAAAACTCGTTAGCGGTGGTGTGTGTGCTTTTCGTGGGCTTCCAAACATCGCGCTGTACAAAGCGTTCTTCATCGTCAGCCTGTTGCCACTTGGTGTCATCTACATAAAGTTCTGAATAGGTATGGCGCTGGGTTTGCCAGTGTTCTGATTTAGATAGTGCATCGGTTACGGCATTGAGCATCGAGTCGTTAAATAAGCCGTCGATGACTGTATAGTTTGGGTGCTGGAGTTTAAGCGCCGAGCGATATACGTTAATCGCGTCTTCCGTGATGCATTTGTTGTTTAACCACTTATTTTCTAGTGGGTTCATATTGATCAGTTCCAGTTCAAGCTATTTTATTCTAGATATTTTAAATACTTATACATAAAGAACGCACTCGGGTTACTAATGCCCCTTAGTTTATTTAGTCGTTTTACTTAAAACTCAACTCCCTTTCGGGACTTCGCCCCCGGCCCCATGCAAGGAGAAGTTTCTCCTTACGATCCTCTCTTCTCGGCGCATCCGGCTTCATCCAGCCAACGGCAGTCATTATGCGGCACGCAAAACAATCCGCCCCGGAGCGACCTCTTACAGTATTCATATTTATGTATCGCTCCGGGGCAAGGTTTTGCTCTAAAGGCCGCAGAATGACTTTGTTGTCTGGCGCCGCACGCACGCCGATTAAAGGAAAATCCGCGAAGCCGCATTTCAAATCAAGCATGCAGGTTTTAAAGCAAAAGGTTATAGGGCACCTCTGATTAATGCAGAAGAGATGCCATAGGAACATAACATAGCAAATCAAGCAGCTTGGAGTGGCATATATCACTCCAAGCTGTGGAACAGCAGTGAGCTAATGCTCCTTTATATCGTAGACACTACTTCAGTGTTAAGCACCCACCACATCACTGATGCGCATTCGCACGTAACTTCCCGGTGCGTCTTCTAAAGCAGCGTATAAGCCATCTCCTGGCGTACGAGCGTCTACCTGCTCGGTGCCACCTTGGGTAGATACCCACTCCTCCCAATCTGGCCACCATGAACCACGGTGGCTTTCAGCACCTTTAAACCACTCATCACTGTCTTCGGGTAACTCAGAGTTGGTCCAGTAGTTATATTTATCGGCTGACGGTGGATTAATCACCCCCGCGATATGACCAGATCCACCAAGAACAAATCTGTTTTTTCCACCCAGTATTTTAGCGCCCTTGTACGTCGCTTTCCAAAGAGCAATATGATCTTGCGACGCCGACAAAAAATACGAAGGAGTTTTAATTGCAGACAAATCAATCTTCACTCCGTCGACGTCCAAAACGTCCTTTTCACGTAACAAGTTATTCAAGTACATGTTTCGCAAATAGT
This sequence comes from Oceanobacter sp., assembly GCA_002733645.1. Lineage (GTDB taxonomy): Bacteria > Pseudomonadota > Gammaproteobacteria > Pseudomonadales > Oceanobacteraceae > Thalassolituus. The sequence goes on along the minus strand of NVWL01000002.1, from coordinate 42,079 downwards.
AAGAATGCATTCTTGCAGGAAGATTGGTGCTATCGGTATTCCAGTACAACAAGTCAAATGCCGCAGGACGTTCGCCTTTTAAATAGTTGTTCACAAAAAACGACCAGAACAAGTCATTCTCACGCAAGGTATTAAAACTAAATGACATCTGGCGACCGTCGTAGTAACCCAGCATATCCATTTGCTTTTCTAATCCTGCAATGGTGGTTTCATTCACAAACACACCAATTTCTCCCGGCATTGAAAAGTCGATTAAGGTCGCGAGAAAGGTCGCTGATTTAATCCGGTTTTTACGCTTTTTCTTTAAGTACGACAGAGTCGCGGAAAGCAATGTGCCACCTAAGCAGTAACCAATTGCATTGATGTCTTTTTCGCCCGTGATGGACTCAATCACATCAATGGCTTCAACAGGGCCTTCAAGTAAATAATTATCGAAGCCTTTATCACGTAATGCTGGTCCCGGATTCACCCAAGAAATAACAAATACGGTATGGCCTTGATCAACTAACCATTTCAATAGAGAGTTATTCTCTCTCAGATCCATGATGTAATATTTATTAATAAAAGGAGGGATCACTAACAACGGACGTTTAAATACAGTTGGAGTACTCGGCGCATATTGAATAAGCTGCATTAAGTCATTTTGATACACCACCTTTCCCGGTGTTGTCGCTACATTACGACCCACTTGAAACGCGGCTTTATCTGTCATTGAAACATTCAGCGCCCCCTGTGCACTGGCTTCAAGATCTTCCGTTAACTGTTCAATACCTAATGCTAAATTTTGCCCACCGGTTTGCAGTGTTTTATTAATCACGTCAGGATTCAAACCGGCGAAGTTTGATGGCGCTAATGCATTTACATATTGGCGTATTAGGTATTCAACTTTATTTCTCGACTGGTCACTCAACCCTTCAGTGTCATCGACCATTTTCATCAAGGTCTGACCTTGAAGTAAATAAAGTTGTTTCACGTAGTCGAATACTGGATTAGCATCCCACTCTACGTTTTTAAATCGTTTGTCGCTTTTTTCTGGCTCAATGACCGGCTCAACTTCTTTCCCCATAAAACGCAGCACAGTGTGTTGAAACAGCTCCTGTTGTTTTAACAGCAGGCTCATTTGATCTTCCATGATTTTTTCTGGCTTCGACATCATTGCCTCACCCAGTTCTTTTAATGCTTCAGAAAAATCAGTAAGTACACAAGCGGCTGGATCATCTGCAGAGGTTGATTGTGCTTGGAATTTTTCCCAAACAGCTCCTGTTTGTTCTGCGGCTTGTATTGCTGCATCAAAGTAATCACTTACAGCGGTGGATAACTTATCAGACACTGTATTCATCCCTATTCATCTAATGAGGTTTGAGCTAACGAGGTTTAATACAAATATGAGAACCATCAAAAAAGGCCACCTAAAAGGTGGCCTAATTTTTCATGCAGCTAAATTAAGCTGCTTTGCCTTTCGCTGCTGGCTTAGCCTTGGCAGTTTCGGCAACCGTGCTACGCATTTCTTCGGTGATACCTTCCATCTGCGTTTTGAACTCCATCGTCATGTCAGACAAAGTCTTCACATCTTCCATCACTTTTTTATTGAAGTCAGTCGCCATTTCCGTTTGTGCAGAAGCAAACGTTCGCATCGACTCAAGGTCTTTAACCTCAGTCGCCGATTTCATTTGGCTCAGACTCATCTCAGCGTAGCTCTTAACCGCGCCAATTTGATATTCAGTTAGCTTCTCCATATTTTCTACAAAAAGGCTGTTGAACTTGGTCATAGGCGCATACATCGTCTTGGCCTGTTCAGCGAATGCATTAAGAATATTCTCTTGCATGGTCGTGCTCCTTACAATGGTTGGTCAGAACGTTAAGCCTTCACAGTGTGCGAAGGCTTTTTTACACCTGCGTGACAGTCGCTTATTAAAGTAGCAGCGACTGACTAGAATTCCTCTTATTTCCATCAATCCGTATGAGCAAAGCTAACATTGGCGATAAGGATGTCCGTTTTTGTCTTAGACCGCCCTTGGTGCGGCTTCAACTGTCCTATTTTTTCACTCGCTTGTTATTCACTTGCTTGCCCTGCCGACGACATCATCGACATCATCACCCGTTGAAACTCTGACATTGCATTCATGCCATTTTCCATCAAGGGCTGATACAAGCTCATTGGATCGTAACCTTCTTCTCCAGCTTTCATCTTTTCCATCATTTGGTTAAAGACTTCTTGCTGAAACTGTTGCGCATCTGGAAGCCCCAGTAATCGCCGAAATTCTTCAGGCGTCATATCTAGAGTGACATTAACTTTCATGCGGTGTTCCTTGGATCTTTGTAAATTTTCAAACCTATTCGCTCTTTTTACTGCGCTGTCTTTTCGTTGTCTAGAGTGTAGATGGCGATGACTGCAGCCAGCATTGAAACGATGCCCGCCAATAAGAAGACCAGCGTGCCACCCAAAGATTCCCAAAGCAAGCCACTGGCGAACGCACCGATGGCTCCCCCTAAACCAAAACTGACGCTACTGTAGAGCGCCTGACCACGTGCTTGCAAACTTCCGGGGAACAGACTCTGAATATAGCGCATTGACACCGCGTGCATAGCAGCAAAACTGAACGCGTGTAAGGTTTGTAGCAGTATTAAAGTCCAAACCGAATGCAATAAGTACCCCGTTAACGCCCAGCGTATGCCAGTCACAATCAAACTCACAGCGATCCAAGTACGCCAGCTCATCAGGTGCATAATGCGACCAAACTGCCAAAATAGAATCACCTCCGCAATGACGCCAATGGCCCAAAAAACTCCGATTAGACTTGCGCTGTATCCCGCACTTTCAAGAAAAATACTGAAAAAGGTGTAATAAGGTCCAAACGAGATTTGCAGAAATATATTTACAACAATAAAGCCAATGACGGCTTTCGACGTTAAGAGACTAAGAAAAGAGGCCTGACCTAACACCTGTTCTTTTGGCCGCTTATCTTGAGAGACCAGCCAAGTGTTTACCGTAATAAGCACCATAAGTATCCACATAATCACAGGGAGCAATACGATACCCCACTGATCGAATACAGCGCCCAAAACCCCTACGGTAATAACAAAGCCTAACGACCCCCATAACCGGACTCGGCTATATCGATCCAATTGATTACCTAAACTCTCCATGCATAGCGCTTCGTACTGGGGCAGCATCGCCGCCCAGAAAAACCCGTAGGCCACCATCACGACCGCCACCCACACCAAGTCTCGGGCAACAAAGATTAAGGTAAACGACACAACCGTCAGCAGCCCGGCAAGGCGAATCATGTGGAGGGTGCTATTAAAATGTCGCGCTTGAGCGGCCCAAATATTTGGGGCAAGGATGCGCACAACACCAAACATCCCCATTAATAAACCGATGTCTGAAGCAGAGAATTCCAAGTGTTGTAGGTACAGCCCCCAAAACGGAGCGATGCAGCCAAGAAGTGCAAAATACAGCGCATAAAAGAGCGCGAAGTGACTAGAGGAAGCTTGCATGATAATCCGCCAATGGGAGTTCACCGGTGACCGTCATAGAAGTATGACTGAATTGATCACCGGCGCTGTTAATCAGCAGTGTGTTTTAAACACCTTGGCTGTATGCATGCAGATTTAAACAGGCGCTTGACCCGGAATCACGGGCGTTGCGCAATGCACATCGGCATTTTGCCCACGATTTCGCATCAGGTGATCCAACAACACAATCGCCATCATCGCTTCTGCGATTGGCGTCGCGCGAATGCCCACACAAGGATCGTGACGACCTTTGGTGATGACTTCAATTTCATTGCCATCAATATCAATAGAACGGCCTGGAATCGCCATGCTTGAGGTGGGTTTCAATGCAATATGAGCCACAATATCTTGGCCCGTTGAAATACCACCAACGATGCCACCGGCGTGATTGCTTAAGAATCCCTCAGGGGTCATTTCATCGCGATGCTCTGTGCCTTTCTGCTCAACGACATCAAAGCCATCACCAATCTCAACGCCTTTTACGGCGTTAATACTCATTAAGGCATGAGCAAGTTCAGCGTCTAAGCGATCAAAAATAGGCTCGCCTAACCCTGGCATTAAGCCGGTGGCCATGACACTGATACGTGCTCCTACTGAGTTGCATTCCTTGCGTAGCTTGTCCATGTACTCTTCCATCTCAGGCACTTTCGAGGCGTCTGGGCAGAAGAATGGATTTTGATGCACCTGGTCCCAATCGAAGGTTTCCGCCTTAATTGGGCCAAGCTGAGATAGGTAACCTCGAATCTGGATACCCTTTTCAGCCAAGGCTTTTTTGGCTATCGCACCCGCCGCAACGCGCATCGCGGTTTCACGAGCCGATGAACGGCCACCACCACGGTAATCGCGGAACCCGTATTTATGCGTGTATGAGTAGTCTGCATGTGCCGGGCGAAACGTACTGGCAATATTGGAATAGTCTTTTGAACGTTGATCGGTATTTTCAATCAACAAACCAATCGGCGTACCGGTGGTTTTTCCTTCAAAGACACCCGATAGAATTTTCACCTGATCAGGTTCACGGCGCTGTGTGGTATGGCGCGAAGTTCCTGGCTTACGGCGATCAAGGTCCGCTTGCAGATCTTCCTCAGTCAAGGGGATGCCCGGAGGGCAGCCATCCACGACAGCACCCAGTGCTAAGCCATGACTTTCACCAAAGGTGCTGATTGTAAAAAGTTTTCCGAAGCTATTACCAGACATACACTTTCCTATTCGGGCATCATACTCGGGCGCTTATGCGCTACCGATTAACATATCAAGATCGCGCGCATGCAGTACACATACGCCGTGCCCCCCACGGGCAAATACTGGCCATATAAATGGCAATTGCGGATACGCCGCTTGCAGCGCTGGGTAGCTGTTACCAACTTCCAACACAAACACGCCGTTATCGGTCAGGTAGTCTCGTGCCTGCTTCAACATAATGTGAACCAGATCAAGACCATCCTCGCCTGCGGCTAACGCCAATTCAGGCTCGTGATGATACTCCTCCGGTAGGCAGGCCATATCATCGGCATCCACGTACGGTGGATTTGAAATAATTAAATCGTAACGCCCGCTCGCTGCCTCAAATAAATCAGATTGCAGCGCAAAAACACGATCCTCGACACCGTGTTCAGCAATATTTGCCTCGGCAACTTCGAGTGCGTCAAATGAGATATCAAGCAAGTCGACTTGCGCACTCTCAAACTCATACGCACACGCAATTCCAATACAGCCTGAGCCGGTACAAAGATCAAGAATGCGCTGAGGCTCTTGATCGCTTGGCCACCACGGTGCAAATCGACTCTCAATCAGTTCGCCAATCGGCGAACGTGGAATAAGCACCCGCTCATCAACAAAGTAAGGACGTTCACAAAACCAACTAACGCCTGTCAGGTAAGGGGTGGGGACTTTGCCGACAATACGTTGTTCGAGCAGCGCTAAAATATCTCCACGCTCACTGCGGGTAATGCGAGCATCTCGCCATTCGTCAGCTAACTTCCAAGGTAACGCTAGCGCGTGCGCAACAAGATAGAGTGCTTCGTCCCAAGGGTTGTCGGTACCATGACCATAATACAAGCCCTCTTGAGACATACGGCTTACGGCCCAGCGGATCATGTCTTGAACAGTACGTAACTCTTCAAGTGCTTCAGCAGCATGATGAGAAAACTCAGTATCCGGACATGGGTCGTCGATCAAATGATCCTGCATTAGGCGAGCCTGCTAAAAAAGCGCTATTGTAGCTGATAGCGCCCGCTCACACTATCCTGCTACAACTCCCCTTCACGCGGCTAGTAGTTCATTCGCTCGCCGTACAGACTGCTATGCCCATGTTCAAAGGCATCCAATGCGTCATTGGCAATTTGATACCCCATGCGAATCATTTCTTCGGCACGATAAAATTCGTACATTTCACAGCATTCAGAGGGAATACGTATCATCAAATCAGGCGGATAGCCTGCGGTCTTAAAGCGGCTCAACGACGACTGCATGACTTCAAACATTCGGCTGAGCATTTCTAACTTGCCAAGGTTCATCCCTGCTTCTTCTCGGCTTTCGCCATTATTTTTACGCCCTAACCAATCGGATGCTTTATCGATTACGTTATCTAGCCAAGCGCTTTTATTCTTCTCAGTTTCGGTGATGCTTTGCAGCAAATTCTCAGGGACGGGAACATCTGCGTTAATATCAACCGCCATGATGAAATTCGCATGAGCAGAAACACAAGGCGTAATCGGGAGTGGATTTAATACCGCCCCATCCACCAGCATCATATCGTCAGTCACCACAGGGGATAAGATGGTTGGAATCGCTGCCGAGGCGCGCATGGCATCCACCAATGATCCACGTTGGAACCAGATTTCTTTTTTATGCCGAATGTCCGTTGCCACAGAGGTATAAGGAATACTTAAATCTTCGATTTGGCAGTCTCCCAACATCTCAGTCAAAGCATCGTAGACTTTTTCTAACTTAATCGCACCACTTGATAACAAGCTGAAATCAACCAACCGTAAAATATCTAGGTAACCTAAGCTGCACACCCAATCGCGATATTGTTCTAGTTTACCCGCCGCGTAAAAACCGCCAACGATTGCCCCCATTGAGCAACCGGAAATACTAACAATGTTATAACCACGCTCTTCTAAGGCCTGTATCACACCAATATGGGTGTAACCTCGTGCACCACCACTGCCTAATGCCAGTGCGACCGTTTTTTTACCTTCAGGCATTTTAATCGAGTCCTTATAAATACCGGTTATCGTCCCGGCCAAATAACAAAACGAACTGCCGGAGTTGCTGCAGAATCAGGGGAAGGCGTCAGCGCTCCTTGAGCACGCACCTCAAGACCAGGCAGAGCACTTTGCAGCTCTGAGGCTAATGTATTTGAGCACGCGAGTGTATCGTCAATATGCACGCCGTCATAACAATGCATGATCAACTGCAAGCGCGATTTCACGCCAGCGGATAATTGATTAATAACGGTAATTAACGGTTGACTGCTGTCAATATCAACATGCCCTGCGTTCACCACTAGGCCTGGCAGCCACCCCGAGGTATGAGCTAAAGCAGCACTGACATCCGACATGGTCGCAGTTTGTGCCATCACGGCATCGGTCGTGGTTAGCGTATCAATAAGCGCTTTTGGCTCACGCCCGCCACGCAGTGATATATAGACGATCTTCACTACATTTTTGCCATTTTTTGCAGAGAGGCTGGCAAAGTACGCTTGATCTTTTTCACGGCTAACAAGGCGAGAAATCCCAAACACGTCATTCGCCCAAAAGTGGCTGCTCCCACAATCTATGCCACGGCACAGATACAATAAACGCTCGCCGTCTACTTGGTTTAAGTAATGGGTGAGTACTTCCTCTAAAGGCAAGCCAGCCGGTAATTCATCCACTCGGCGATTCAAGTCTCCGCTCAAGCGACGTTCCCGCTCACCAAACACTTGGCCTTGTTTGTTGTCTAGTTCAGATAGAACTAATCGATATCGACTGACATTGCTGCCCGAGGATTGACTGTTTATGGTGAGGGCATTGTTTACGGTACTGCCCGGAAAAGGCGGTAACTGCAGATTTGAGTTGTCAGCAACGGTGGTTATTGCGACAAATGAAGTAAAAAAAACGGACAGTGTAATCAACGAGCGAAGAATCATGTTCTATGTTCCTAAGAAACTTCGCTCAATGTATCAGAAACGTAGACTTCCACCCAACTGCCAATATCCATTATCCGCAGGGGTACCACTGATTTCTATCCCGGTAGCGTCGGTTGCTTTAATTTGTCGATTGCGCAATTGACCTATTTCGGCATTAAACCAAATATTATCGCGCCAACGGAATTCACCCCCCACCCCCATGTGCCAGTTGCTGTAAGACACATCGGTGACTTTCACTGGTACTAGGTCATCAACCTCTTCACGCCAAAATCCACCGGAGGGATAGATACGAAAATACGTTGAAAAATCTTTACTCCAACGCGTTTGTATATTCGTTTTCGGAAAACCCAGCCACATTTCAGTCGAGTCCGTTAGCCGCGTAGCATAGGCAACTAATGGCCTTGGGTTGCGATCACCAAAGTAGCGATTAACCACAATACCGTACTGCCAAAAGCTCGTACGGCCGGTATAGCTACGTCCGCTCAATTCAACATTAGCCGTTAGGTTCTCCGTTCCCATCGCATCAAGATCCGTCATCAAGCCGGGTTCAACTTTGACGTGCAGTTCAACACCACTTGTTCGCTTTTGACGATAATAAATAGGCACAGACAACCACAAATATTCTCCGGTCGCTGCCGTAGTATCAGACCAGCGGAACTCGGTAAGATCCAGGTGCACATCGGTATTGAAAACTTCGTCACCACTTTGCTGACGCTCAAGCGGTAAGGTAATCGCAATTTGCGAACTGGCAAAGCGACTCCCCGCACCACTGTCTAAATCACCAAAAGTATCACTGGTCCAAGTCACGCCGTTCGCTTGCGCGGCGGAGGAAAAAATCGACCCAATCGCGATTAAACCAATGAATATTGATTTTTTGAGTCTGTTCTTAAAGCTGCTGTTAGACATCGTGGCCAACAATTTAAAAGTTGCGGTTTGGCGCATAATACATCCCATATATCTCTTCCACTCTTGCGTAGCTACAAAGCTGCCCTGTGTGCATTTCTTCTTTACGGGCAAAGTCGGTGGCGGCTAAAACATCGGCCACTAACCAAAGGCCTTGAAGAGTGTGAACTCCTGCACCGGCCTCTTCTACTAATTCAGTGTAGTTGGCAATATAGTCATACGCGTCACCTTCAGCACGACGAATCAAAAGATCACTGGCTCGACCTATGCCGTGTAGCACTTCCAGTACGCCTGCCAACGCCAGCGCTCCGGTTCTATCGCCTAAGGCTGCCTGATCACGAATACATAACTGCAAGTAATCCACCGCCCGACGAACAGCTGACAACGGAGGCTGAGTATGAGGGACTATCGCTTTAGATTGCGCTGGGCTTCTGTTAGATGTCGAATCAAACTCAGATTTTGACTTTTGTTTTAACTCTAACTCTGCAAAAGACTGTAGTTGCAGGGGAGTAAGCGTTTCAGTACATATTTTTTGCCAAGATTGCATATTACTTCTCTACTCACGATGCCGATGTAAGGACAGGAGCAATATGCAAGCCAATAACAAAAAAGCCCTGATTTATCAGGGCTTTAAAGTTTCGAGCGGTTAAAAATGGCCGTTAGCCGTCAGATTCTTGCCGCTTTTTCTCATCTTTCTTACTGTAGCTCCGACGTGTGACATGCTTGCGAACACCACGTACACCCATCCACACCACCAGCAACACTATCGGCAATGCAATGCCTTTGGCTAAATATACATCCATCGGTACACCTGCTGATTTCAGCCCGAGGAAACCTATTTCCATCAATGACAATAGATAATAACCAATCGCCACTACCGACAACCCTTCAACCGTTTGCTGCAAGCGCAGTTGCAGCTGACTTCGACGATTCATTGATGACAACAAATGCTGGTTCTGTTCTTGAATGGATAGATCCACCCGGGTACGCAACAAGCTGGTTGTGCGGTGAATACGACGAGACAGATCTTCAAGGCGATCGCGCACCGAGTTACAGGTCTTAATCCCCGGCGTTAAACGGCGTTCAAGAAATTCCTGCATACTTTGTACGCCCTCAATCGGGCTTTCACGTAATTGACGTAAGCGATCACGCACTAAATCGTGATAGGCCACAGCCGCGGCAAAACGAAAGTTGGTATCCGAGCGGTGACGTTCCACTTCCGCTGCGAGGTGTGACAACTCTTGCAGTAACTCGCGCTCGTCCTTGTCTTTATCAATTTCAGAGATGCTTTGGTTTAACGCCGCCAGTGAGGTTTCAATGCGTGTTAATTCAGCGCCCATAGAACGAGCCACCGGTAACGCTAATAATGACATCAGGCGATACGTCTCTAGCTCGCATAAACGCTGAACCATTCGCCCTGTTTGGTATCCGCTCAAGTTGCGATTCCAAGTGACGATGCGACCAAAGCCATCGCTATGAAGCTTAAACGCCGTCCACGTTTGCGCTTTGTCTTCGGCAACATTCGATCCGGAGTAACGCTGCCCTTCAAACCAACGCTTTAAATCAGTATCTGTAGGCTCGTCATCGACCATGACCAAATTCACCGCAACCACCAGTTCACCGGGCATGGACGCCAGCCAATCTTTTGGTATAAACGCTAACGCATCGTCCGAAAATGGGGCTGCGCCTTTACTTATAAAGGTGAAATTCGCGAATTCCAAGTGACGCTCCCAGCGCAACTCGAAACCGCCAAAGTCTTGATACAAACAACTGGAGTCAGACCCTGGGCCAGGCACGCTATAACGACGGCACAAATCCAACACGTGCTCCAACATGGCTTCGCGATTGTCATTCAGCATGACGGTGAAATGTGATACCTGACAGGCCCCTTCAATCACCGGTGACGGACGATTATGCAATTCTTCATACAGCGAAGAACGCAGTGGATGGACACGTAATGATACTGTTGGAGCACTAATTTCCGGGCTACCAGCATCCACTGCTGCATCCTGAATTGCGTGTTTCATAAATTTTCCTGAATTTAATATCTAGCGCCATACATACCATGGACACTGAAAAATGCCGAACAAAACCATCAAAACGCTATCGTTAAGGTGCCACGATGATGGAGCTAAGCGGTGCTTTTAATGCATCACTGGTTAGCTCGCGATAACTGGTTTGCCATTGTTTCAATTTCAACAGTTCCTTACGCTCATTCGCATTGGCCTGAACCACTTCAGCCAGCGTCTGCCCGGCAAAGAACTCACCAATGGTCAGAGACGATGGATCACGTACCCATGCCCAATGACCTTCTTCAGATAAAAGAATCCAGCCGTTTTTACGGAATTCATTCAATAATGAAGTCAGCTTTCCGGCATCCACATCTCTCAAACGGCGTCGAATTTTTGCTTCGCTTAAAAATGCTTTACCACTCTGGACATCAACCAAGATGGAGGCCAAGCGTAGTCGGTCATTGAGCGGATACCGCCCACTATCCGGGTGACGGTAGTGGCTCAGGCCATAGCTCAACTCGGCTCCCAGTAAGAGCAACATCCAAGACACATAAATCCATAATAGAAATAAAGGCACCGCTGCGAATGCACCGTAAATAAGCTTGTACGTTGGAAATAATCCTAACGCACTACTGAACAGAAATTTACCCAATTCAAACGCTAACGAGACAATAACGGCTGCTGTTAAGGCGTGTGCCGCAGGCACTTTACAGTTTGGCACCATGACATATAGCACCGTAATTCCAGCCGTCGTCAACAACCAAGGAACAAGACGAGCCAGTGAGATGATTCCGAGGTTCGGAGTGTCTGCCCATAAAGGCATTGACGCCAAAACAGAGGACGTCGCCACCGCGGCACCAAACATCAAAGGCCCCAAGCTGAGCACGGCCCAATAACGAAAGAACATCTGAATTTTTGAACGTGTACTTTCGACATTCCAAATGCGGTTGAACTGCTGCTCGATGGTTTGCAGCAGTAAAATACAGGTCACAAATAATGCGCCGATTCCGACCCATGTTAACTTTTGAGCTTGCTGACTAAATTGATGCAGATAGCCACTAATCACCTCACTGCCTTGAGGTAACACATAACCCAGCAGCTCTTGATTGGCATCTTGGCCCCACTCTCGTAACTCCGGTATGGCGCTTAAAATGGCATAACTCACCGTGATCACTGGCACCAAAGCAAACAGAGTGGTGTATGTCATCGCCGCCGCTTCTTTACGCCGTTGCATGTTTTCAAAGCGCTTCAATGTTTGCCAAAGTACTCGCGCTACGTGAGAAAGATCAGGAATAAAACTGGGCTTCATAGATGTCCTTGTTAAAATACACAATCAAACTGAAAAATTATGATCAAGCATTAACATAAAAAGTTACAATGCGGAAATTAACTTAGATCGCTAGGAATTGGAAAAAACATGAGCGAAATTATCATTTATCACAATCCCCGCTGTTCCAAGTCTCGCCAGACGTTATCGTTATTGCAGGATAAAGGCATTGAACCAACCGTCGTTGAATACTTAAAAGAGACCCCAAGCGCTTCCGAGCTTAAAGCCGTGATAAGCAAGCTAGGGATCTTACCTCGCGCACTACTAAGAACCAAAGAAGCTGACTACAAAGAGCAAGATCTGAAAAATGACAGCCTCAGCGATGACGATATCATTAACGCCATGATTAGTTTTCCGAAACTGATTGAACGCCCGATTGTGATCAATGGCAACGACGCCCGAATTGGCCGCCCGCCAGAGCAGGTACTGGAGATTCTTTAATATGCCGACCCCTTATGTTTTGGTTCTGTATTACAGCCGCCACGGTAAAACAGCAGAGATGGCACAACTTATCGCTCGTGGTGTTGAATCTACCGGCATGGAAGCGCGTATTCGTACCGTGCCTGAGGTGAGCCCAAATAACGAACAAAGCACACCTGACGTTCCTAGCGAAGGAGCGGTTTACTGCACTGTAGACGACCTCAAGCAATGCTCTGGTCTGGTGATGGGCAGCCCTACTCGTTTCGGCAATATGGCTGGGGCACTGAAGTACTTCCTTGATGGTACCAGTAACCTTTGGTTAACCGGTGCCTTGATCAACAAGCCTGCTGGCGTGTTCACCTCAACGGCCTCCCTACACGGAGGGCAAGAAATGACGTTAATGAGCATGATGATCCCACTCATGCACCACGGCATGGTGTTAGCAGGGCTGCCATACAGCGAAGCAGGCCTAACGACCACAACCAGCGGTGGCACACCTTATGGCGCTAGCCATCATAGTGGACCTAATGGGGATAACGAGCTAAGCAAAGAAGAAATCGCTCTATGCCAGGCACAAGGGGCACGTATCGCCAAACTGGCAGCACAACTCACTGATGCACATATTGGTCAGTCGTCATGATGAATGCCAGCAACGCATGGCGCATGATGGTGCTGAGCTACGTTAGTCTACTGGCATTAATGTTAGCTAGCACTTTTATCAACGCGCCTGAAGCGATTGAAGGTCAACGTGAATTATTGCAAGGGGGGTTGTTCTTCTGGGGACTAAAATCACTGCCACTATTATTGTTTATACCCGGCCTCATTAAACGCTCTCATTACGCGGCGGCTTGGTTGTCTTACGCCAGTATGCTGTACTTTGTGATCATTATTTCGTTCAGTAGCGGCTATTGGTTATGGGCGCAGGCGTCGGTTATTTTTATACTCTTCATGAGCAGCATGTTATTTACGCGCTGGCAGAAAGCGGACGAGAAGAGCAAAGAGAACGACATGCAAGCCAGCTAGATTTTCGTTGCACTTAACAATGACATCATAAAATGCAGACAAAAAAACGCCGGAGACTATCCGGCGTTTTTATAAGACTGGTATTTAACTCAGCAAGCCTTACTCGGCGTCGTCTTCCCATTCACCATCGGTGTCATCATCCGCGATCTCAGTGGTGACCTGGCTATCACACTTAACGCACTTACCTTCGATATAAACCACACCATTTTGCTCATACTCGGTCGGCTCTTTCATCCCTAAGTCGACAGCCATGCACTCGTTACACCAAGTTTGCGTTAAGAACGCTTCTTGATCATCTTTATCGCGGGCATAAAAGTCGCGTTCTGTACGTTCCATAAAAAATTTCTCGTTTTAATTGATAAAGGTAGCAATGACAGGTGGTGAAAATTTGCACAACCGCCAGTTTGAATGCCCCTATTCTATGCTTATTAAGCTATCCACCCAACTGGAAAAAATATGACCATCCGTTCTCAAATTACATTTACGATGACATTGGCCATTTTCATTGCCGTGATTATCACCGCGGGGGCATCCATATCTACCAGTATTTCTTCTGCAACAAACAACACTCAAACCTTGATTGGTCAGTCTCTAACAGCCCTAAGAGAGCAGAAAAAAGCGCATATTGAAGAGTATTTTCACAATATTGAAAAGCAAATTCACATACTCGCGAGCAACCCACTGATTCGAGACTCACTCTCAGGGCTCACTGGCACTTTCACACAGTACGTCAGCGAGGTTGAACAGCAACCAAGAGGCTCCCTAACCAATTATTACCGCAATGAGTTTGGTCAACGCTACCAAGTAATCAACGAACGTAACGTAGATTTTAGCGCACTCATGGCAGGACTCAGCAGTAATGCGGTGGCTTTACAAACAGCGTATATAGCCGACAATCCGCATCCTTTGGGTTCAAAGGAACAGCTTAACCGCGCCCCCAACTACACACAGTACGACGGTGAACACGAAAAGGTTCATCCTTTTTTACGTGACTACCTAGAAACGTTTAGTTTTTACGACATTTTCTTAATCTCAATGACAGGCGACGTCGTCTATACGGTGTTTAAAGAGCTCGATTTTGCCACCTCTCTCACCGAAGGCCCCTATAAAAATACTGGCTTAGCAAAAGCCTTTGATCAAGGATCAAAGATGAAGGAAGGCGATGTCACCTTAATTGACTTTGACACTTACCTTCCATCGTATGATGCACCAGCCGCTTTTCTAGCCACTCCAGTTATGCAAAATGGTAAGAAGATTGGCGTTTTAGTTGTACAAGTCCCCGTAGATGGCATTACTGCAATCATGAGCAATCATGATCAATGGCAGCAATCAGGCATGGGAGAAACAGGTGATAGCTACCTCGTGGGCGCAGACAGTAAACTCCGCTCTAACTTGCGACGCTCAATTGAGGATATGGATGGCTTTGTATCTGAACTTACAGCAATAAATCACTCTCCGAACGAACTCACAGAAATGACCCAGCGCGGAAGCGGTGTGGGCGTACTAAGCATACCGACACAGCCCGTCAGTCAAGCTCAAAACGGTAACACTGGATACATAGAAACCACAGGGCTGAGTGGTCAACCCGTGCTCAGTGCTTACACATCCATTCGTATTTTCGATATTCCTTGGGTACTCATTAGTGAAATTGACAGTGCCGAGGTTTATGTGCCAATAGCGCAAGCACGAACAGAGATGATCATCTATGCCGCTATCATTACGCTTTTATCCGCTGGCTTAGGGCTCTTGGTCGCTGTGTATATGGGAAGACGAGTATCGGCACCACTCGAAGGGTTCATTAAGACCATTGCTCAGAGCGCAAAAAATCGAGACTTATCGGTACGCTACCCAAACACTGGAGCCACTGACTTCAAAAATCTGGCTAGCGCTCTGAATGATCAAACCGACCAGTTGCAACAGTTTATGATGGGGATGACAACCACATCAGAACATTTGATTAAGCGTGCAGACGAGCTTAAAGCCGCGGCTGACAGCACGACGCAACAGATATCACAGCAGAACGATGAAGCCAGTGCTGTCGCTGTCACAGCAAATCAAGTCAGTAACTCTGTCGCCGAAGTTGCCAGCCAAGCTGAAAAAACGTCTGTCTATGTTCGTAAAACTCGTGATCATGTTCGTACCAGCCACACCAACTCAAGCGAAGCCCGAACATCCATTCACTCGCTGCAAAGTAATATGCAACGTTCAATGGCGTCCATGGAAACTTTGAAAACAGAGAGCGATGGAATTGGCGCGGTGCTGGACGTCATACAAACCATTGCCGAGCAAACCAACCTGTTGGCACTCAACGCAGCCATTGAAGCGGCTAGAGCTGGCGAACAAGGACGTGGATTCGCTGTCGTTGCTGATGAGGTAAGAACCTTAGCCAGTCGCACGGCACAAAGCACAGAAGAAATCCGAAATAAGATTCAATCACTGCAATCGCAAGTAGAAAACGCACGAAAAGCTATCTCTGACTCTGAAAGCTGTACCCATGAGTCCTTGGATAAAGTTGAAACGACCGCAACGTGTATGAACGAAGTATCAGAGATGATCGACGAACTGGAAGCCATGAACTATCAGATCGCCAGTGCCGCAGAGCAACAAAGTTCTTGTAGCCAAGAGATCAATACCAATGTGGGTCATGTGCGCGACCTATCAAAACAGATACTGCATTCAACCCAAGGCATCCAAGACAGCAGCCTTGGTTTAGAACACATCTCAAGTGACATTCGCCAACATCTACAGCAGTTCCGGTTTGATCCACTCTCGAAACACTGAATTTATACCCCCGCTGCTGGCAACCAGAGCTTTCAATAGCTCTCCCTGTGGTTTATAACGTCCTCATGCTTCATCTGACGTCTATCTCACAGGATAAAAGATCTATGATTACCCTACACCACTTAGAAAACTCTCGTTCACAGCGTATCCTTTGGTTGCTAGAAGAACTCGGCGTCGAATACGAAATTAAGCGCTACGAGCGCGACCCAAAAACGAACCTTGCGCCAGACAGCCTCAAAGCAATTCATCCACTGGGCAAGTCGCCACTTATAACTGATGGCGGTAAAACCATTGCTGAATCCGCAGTCATCATTAGTTACCTTATTCGCACCTATGGCAAAGACTCAGGATTAATTCCAGACGCAAGAAGCAAAGCAGAAGATCAAGCCGATTACTGGCTGCACTTTGCTGAAGGTTCTTTGATGCCATACTTAGTTATGACGTTAGTGTTCAATAAAATCAAAACATCACCTATGCCTTTCTTTGTGCGTCCAATCGCCAAAGCCATTGCTGACCAAGTGCTAAAAAGCTTCGTGACCCCCAACGTTGTTAGCTCAATGTCCTTCATTAATGATCACCTAAGCCGCAACACGTGGTTTGCTGGTGATAAGATGACCGCCGCAGACTTCCAAATGATATTCCCATTAGAAGCGGCTCTGAATCGCTCTGAAGCAGCCAAACAACTTCCTGCTATTCAAAAATTTGTTGAACAAGTGCACGCAACGGATACCTACAAAGCTGCGCTCAAAAAAGGTGGTCCATACGACTACGCCTGAACAACGACTAAAAAATAAACCAAAAGAGGACGTTTGCATGAGAATTTGGCAACTAGGCACTCGTATTTGGGTGGTATTAATTGTCATATTAAGTGGCTGCGCCTCGATTGGTTTATCGGACCTCGATATCGAAGCGCTCTTTGGTAAGACCGTAATCACTGACCGACGAGCTAATCTGAATAGCGACGTAGCGCAACACTACCGCGAGGATATTGAACCCGTTATTGAACAGCGTTGCGTTGTGTGCCATGCCTGCTATGACGCGCCCTGCCAGCTCAAACTCACGTCGCCTAACGGCATTATGCGCGGTGCAATCAACAGTCGTGTTTATGATGGAACTCGCTTATTTGCGGCAGAGCCAACGCGGCTGGACATTGATGCCACCACAACCGAAGGGTGGCGAGAAAAAGGCTTTCATCCGGTTGTTAATGAACGCAACCGCACCAGCGACGTTAACTTAGCAAACTCGCTGCTTTACCAGATGATTGCGCTAAAACAAAATGCCCCCGCTACAAACTCGCCACTACTAAGCGACGACATTGACGTATCACTGAATCGCGAGCAGAGCTGCCCCACCAGCGAGAACTTCGCGCAATACGCGGAAGATCACCCTCAATGGGGAATGCCTTACGGTTTACCAGCGCTTAGTGAAGATGAATATACATTGCTGACTGAATGGATCAGTAATGGGGCCACGATGAGTCAACCGGATCAAATACCGGGCGACCTACACGCACAAATATCCGAATGGGAAAATTATTTAAACGACGATAGTTTGAAACAACAGCTTGCCAGCCGGTATATTTTTGAGCACTTATTTTTGGCAAACTTATACTTTTCGCCGGAAGCCTTGTTCAAAAATATTACCCCGACGTCACCGCCCAAATTCTACTTCAAAATGGTGCGCTCATACACGCCGCCCGGATTACCCATTAAAATCGTGCCTACCCGTAGACCCTATGGAGACCCAAAAACTGATCGAATCTACTACCGAATAAAGCCGGTTACTGAAACCATTGTCGCAAAAACTCATATCCCATATCGCTTAAATCAGGAGCGACTAGCGTGGATGCAAAGCCTCTTTAATGAACCAGACTACGAAGTCACCAGTTTGCCTAGTTACGACCCAAAGGTTGCTGCGAATGCATTCGTTGCTTTTGAAGCGATCCCCTCAGTCTCGCGCTACCGTTTTATGCTTGAAGAAGCCGAATTTATTATCCGAGGTTTTATTAAAGGCCCAGTATGCCGAGGGCAAGTCGCGCTTAATGTCATTGAGGATCATTTTTGGGCTTTTTTTGTAGACCCTGACGTTATGGATTCAGACAGCTTAGGTGAGTTTCTAAAAGAGCAAAGCAATAATCTGCGCCTCCCCGGAGAAGCTGAGAGTAATAGTGGCGTATTAACAAACTGGCTACGTTACTCCAAGCTCCACGGTAAATACCTTGACGCAAAAAATGAAAGAATCTCAACGCTATTTCCGACGGGCAATAATCTCAATACAGATTTAATTTGGGATGGTGATGGCCACAACCCGAATGCAGCATTAACCATTACTCGCCACTTCGACAGCTCAACCGTGGTGAAAGGATTGGTTGGACAACCCACAAAAACCGCATGGGTGGTCGACTACACTCTACTGGAGCGAATTCATTATTTATTGGTCGCCGAGTTTGATGTGTATGGCAACGTTGGCCATCAATTAATGACTCGTCTCTATATGGATTTTTTACGTATGGAAGGTGAGCAAAATTTCTTACAGCTTCTTCCACAGGAGGAACGAGTTAAACTGGCTCATTATTGGTATCGAAACGCATCCGATGAAGTTGAAGAGTACCTAATAAATTACGAAAGGCATGTACTCAGCGATCCATCAATCAACTATCAGACCGACAACAAAAAATTGGAACTCTATAACCTGCTTGCCCAACGCATCGGCCCTGCAGTTAGCCAAAAGTACAATTTAGCACAAGCCGTTCCACCACATACACTGGCGTATCTAACTAAGTTAAACGACGTAACCGGGCGCGCGGCGACCTTAATGCCTGAAATTTCATACGTAACTATTGAAAACATGAATGGCCAGCAATCAACCTATTCGTTACTTCGTGCCAGTGCGCACGCCAATATTACAGGGCTACTTTATGAAGAGGACAATCGCTTACCAGAAGAAGATTACCTGACGTTAGTTCCGGGAGTAATGGGAACGCATCCCTCGGCACTCTATCGCCTTTCAAGCTTTCAGCTGAGCGAATTTACGGATGCCATATCATCACTAAACAGTGAAAATGATTACGCCAACTTCGCGAAGAAGTTTGCCGTGCGCAGAACAGACCCTAACTTCTGGACACACAGTGATCAAATCCACAAGTGGTTCAAAAAACATGACCCTTTGTACTTTGGTATTCTTGATTACAACCGTTTAGAAAACCGTTAGGGCACCTCTAATTAATGCAGTTATGGCTGCGGCGCAATAAAAAAGCCCCTGAGTAATGTGCATTACTCAGGGGCTTTTTTTGTTTCTACTCGACGATTTAACGACGCGCAATAATCCAAACAGCGTGAACAATTCCGGGAATGTAGCCCAGCAAGGTCAATAAAATATTCAACCAAAATGCTCCACCGATGCCGACTTGTAAGAAAACACCCAGTGGCGGTAAAAGCACAGACAATAGAATTCGAATAAGATCCATTATGTTTCTCCTTTGAGATTCTGCATAAAAATCACGTTAGCACTCACATGCTACAAAACGATAACACCATTATGTGAGTTTAAATAATGAGAATAGTTCAACCAAAGATGGGGTTAGTGAACAGCAGGTCAAAGTTGACGAAAACCAAACATGATGAAATAAAAGTACGTCATCATAGTGTGAATCGTGATATTAGTTACTACATATTAGCCCCGCAGAGTGGCAATCCATTCCCTACGGGGCTGATAAATACATAAATAGGAATTTAAACTAACACCTACCGACTAGGGCTTTTAGTCTCAGCAAGTAATGCCTCAATGTTATTATCGCTCGGCAGTTTAAAACTCGAGTTAGACGAAACGACCTTACCATCACGGTTAATCAAATATTTATAGAAGTTCCATCGCGGGAACTGATCTTGGCGAGCCACTTCTTTAAACAATGGATGGGCATCGTCGCCTTTCACTGGCACCGTTGCCAACATGGTAAAGGTCACACCAAAGTTTTTGAAACACACATCCGCGGCTTTAGCTTCGTCTGCCGCTTCTTGATTAAAAGAATCAGACGACACACCTAATACCACCAAACCACGATCTTTGTATTTATCATACAGTTTTTGAAGATCACCAAACTGATCAGTGAAACCACAATGGCTAGCGGTATTAACCAGTACAACAGGATTGCCAGCCGTTACGTCGCACAAGTTGAGCATCTTCTTGCTATGTAGTTGCTTCATCGTGTGATGGAATATCGCAGGACAACTAGCGGGATACACTGCTTCAGTCGGCTTAACGATCTCTTTTTCGGAAACTTCTTGTGTCGCAATAACGTCTTCAGCTGCCATTGTGCCGATGGGCAAAAAGCCTATCGATAGAAGACCCATCATTAATACAGATAATGTCCGTTTCATACGTATACTCACTAGATTTAATGCTTAAGTTCCAAGGCGGCACGTAGATCTTCATCTAGCTGCCAAGGATCCACTAACGCCGCTTGCTCTTTCAGGTTTGGCAGCACGACCAACAAGGTTTCATCTTGATCAAGGCCCTGTGTCCAGCGCTCCAACCACACGTCTAATGTGATCATCTTAGGCTCACAATCAGACCAATCACCGTTTGCCCACTCTTTAGCGTAATCAGCATGTGGCCATACGGGTAAACAGTTTTCTTCCTCTTCAGTAACGACCGTCACCCAGCCTTCATCGTTTGCCAGACTCCAGATCTCTCCGAATTCTGCCACTTTACTGATGAAAAGTTCGTAACGTTTGTTATCTGACAGCGCCAGTGAACCTGCTCGATTTTTGCTAGAAAGCTCGTACGACATGCTAAAAACTCCGGACCCAATAGAAATTTAAATATTGGATCCAGTGTACCGTCAGCTCACGGTGGGAGCCACGTAAATCTACGTGTATCATGGCCGTCTATCTTTTGTAGCGATCACCTCATGGCACTGAAACACTTTATTACCCACAGCATCTCAAAACTGGAAAAAGACCCCGGCGCAAAGCTGGTGTGCAGCGACATTGACGGCAAGGTGGGTGAAGACACCCTATCTGGCTATTATCAACGCTGTGGCTCGCAATTAAAGGGCATACTGATGCAGCGTAGTGGTAAGCGCTATGGTGTATTCAACCATGAGTCCACTGCATTTCAGGGCTTACTTAAAGATTGGCTACGCGATGGCATGAGTTTCAGCAGCTGGACACAACGCACAGCACAGCACTTATCCGGTGTACTCGACAGTACTGACCTTGAGATGACAGGCTACCTTGCTTTTTTTCATGAAGAACTTGCTGATCACGACAAACTATATATTTTCCACCTGCGCTACAAAGACAGCGTGACCGTTGATAACAACTTAAATTTATCAGAAACCCGATATCTTGATTTCTCGAATACCGGCTTTGGTGTCTGCATTAACCTCACCGATTGGCAACAAGACAACGACAGCAAATACATCACCTTCTCGTTTGGTCGTGGCGATCGCCCTCTGCAAAACCAGATGTTAGAAGCTATCGGCTTTACCGATACTCTGAATACATCTGCAGAAACCGAAGAGTTTTTGGAAATTGTTGAAGAGTTTAGCCGCACCTTATCGAGCGATGATGCTTTTGCTTATAAGTCTAAAGTCGTCGACTACTGTATTGAACAAGATATGCGTGGTGAGCCAGTGGTCTTTGATGACCTCGAAAATCACCTCACCTCAGAAACAAAATCGCAACCGGCGGAAGCTTTTTCGCATTATGTCGTGGAGAAGAAAAAAGAACGCCGCCAACAGCAACGTGACCACAGTGGGCTATCCCCCGAGCAAATGATTGAACAAGGCGCACCCGTGCAGGCCGTTGCCGAAGCCGTCAAAGCGGAGTTGATTCCTGACCGTAAGAAACTCAAAGGCTTTATCCGCTACAGCGGAAAAAACAAAGATTTAAGCTTAAGTTTCTCGGCAAATTTAATGGGCGGTGATATCGAATTCAATAAACAAGATAAATCGTTATTGATTCGCAAAATTCCGGAAAGTCTGCTAAAGCAATTGACCGGAAAAAAAGACGACGAATAAACATCGAGATTGGTTTGTTGGGTTACGCGCAGCGCGCTAACACCAACCTACTTTTTATGAATGTTTGATTGCTTGATAGACGTCTACTTTATTGGGGGAGTCTTCTCCCTAGTGACTCCATTGGTGACTTCGTAGGTTGCGGTTAGCGCGTAGCGCGTAACCCAACAATTCACGATTCATAGGCAATTAAACAAAAAAGCCCAGCTATCTGCTGGGCTTTTCTCTTAAGAGGTACTTACTCTTATTCTAAACTCAATCTTCAAACTGCTGATACTGATCAATCGTTGCTGAAACATTCGCGTGCATGAAATCACCATCGTGTGGCCACAAGAACGCAGTCCAAGGCGTCAATGCCAATGGATTAATCACGTAGGTGTTATCAACCACTTGATAATCAATATCAAAGCTCACACCGGCAATTGAGTTAGAACTGCTTTCAATCCACTGTGCAGCATCATTACAAGCAACTTCTGTATCAGTACAACTGTTCACATATAAGGTGAAAGTAGCGTCAGTACTAATGGTTGCGCCTAGGCTATTGGTAACAACATTGTCGATATTCTGATTGAAACGGTAGTACTGAACCTGACGATTTTGATCATCAAAGAAGGTGTAAACGTCTTGGGTAAATTCCCAAACGTCATCTTCTTGTTCGGTAGTTTGAACACCACGTGCGATCGATACACATTCGGCGATCGCTTCCGCTTGTACACCCGCCGTCCCCAAGTTGATGAAGTCCAAGTTAAAGCCGAATGTCACTTCGTCAGAATTATTAAAGTCTGCGCTATCACTGACTTTTACACCTTCAATAGTCAGTGTGGTTGACTCACCAACCGGTGTAGTCACACGGCTTGCCACTGCATCTAAAGATTGGAAATCACTAGAGTAAGTCACCGTCAAATCAGTCAGGGTTTGCGGCGTTACGCCTGTTTCGTCTGTGCTTCCGACTTCTGTTAACGTTGCCTCATAACCATTGGCCGTAGGGACGATGACATAATCGTTTCTCCATGACGAATCACAACGGGTAACTTCATACACACCTTCTTCGTTTGCGGTGATTGCGACCATTTCACGACTTTGAGCTTCGTAAACGAATGGGTTCATGCTGTCGCTTTCATTGGGCTCTGTGGTGTTTTCAGTGGTGACCAACATCCAAATACCTTCCGGAGATGTCTCGTCTAAGCTGCTATTCACAAATGGCAGGCCATTAAACCCTTGAGGAAAACAACCAGTGAGTGGAACCGTAAGAGCAACCGCTGCGCCAGTAGTCAGGCAACGTTTTATTAGATCTGACATGGGAATCTCCGTATTGTTATTTGCATATCTTCTGACCATCACTCTACATGATAAACGCCTGTCTATTATCGTTTAAGCACAACAATGGCCTTATTGGCCCCACACAACAAGACAATATACGCCACCACTAACGTCATCGGCGCTCATAGAGTGTGCTACCACACTTTGTTCTGCTCGGCATAAGCTCGCGCTAACGGCGTTGGCAGGTCATAAGCCGTTTCTAAGGCACTCGCATCTCGTAAAATGTTGCTAGAGCCTTGCGCTGAAATTGCACCATCTTTCATTATTACGACACGATCGGCCCATGAGGCCGCCAAGCTAATATCATGCAACACGGCACACACACCAACCCCCTGCTGAGCAAAGTCTCTAACAACGCCCATAATGGCGTGTTGATGGGCTGGGTCGAGAGCAGATGTACACTCATCCAGCAATAAATAACGTGGCGCGGAATCGTTAACACTATGTGTAAGCACTTCCCATATTTGCACTAAAACTCGCGCCAGCTGAACTCGCTGTTGTTCGCCGCCTGATAAGCTAGGATACAGTCGATCTCGTAATGCCCACACCCCAGTTTTTTGCATTGCCTCTTTTTGCCAATGCCTTGTTTGAGTTTCATCACCTAACGGGCTTCGCCCCAGTGCCACCACTTGCCAAACCGTCATGGGAAACGCGAGAACAACGCTTTGTGGCATAACTGCAATACGTTGTGCTCGCTCGCTCCCCCGCCATTCATCTAATGCCACATCATCAAGAAAGACACGACCAACCTCTGATCCTCTTTCACCCGAGAGGCAACTTAACAAGGTTGATTTACCCGCGCCGTTTGGCCCCAATATGGCAACGCATTCGCCCGCCTTAAGCGCAATAGACGTGGGGTGAAGTAAAGTTTTTCTTCCTGCTCTAACCACTAAATTATTGGCTCTTAGCATCACTGCCACCTCTTTGTTTGTTGCAACAACAAGGTCAAAAAAACTGGCCCACCAATTAATGCCATGACTAAGCCTACGGGTAAATCCGCAGGGGCAATCACAGTACGAGCTAAAGTATCCGCGACCAGTAATAAACTCGCTCCCGCCAGTGCCGATAATGGCAATAGCTGTCGATGATCTGCCCCCACCACCAAACGTAATAAATGCGGTACTACCAAGCCAATAAAACCAATCATGCCGGTGACGGCCACACTCGATCCAACAATTAATGCCGCGCCAATTAATAACCACCGCTTGGATGACTGCACATTAAAACCGAGGTGCATCGCCACTTGTTCTCCCATAAGTAACGCATTAAGCACTCTTGCCGAGCGCAGCATAAAAATCAGAGGAGGAAGAATAAACACGCAAAGCGCCGTAATTTCAGGCCAACGACCATGTGCAAGGCTACCCATAGACCAAAAGGTCATGTCCCGTAACTGTTGATCGTCCGCAAGGTAAGTGAGTACACCCGTTGCAGCGCCGGCCAACACATTAATTGCAACGCCTGCAAGTAAAAGAATGGCGACTTGTGTTTTACCGCCAATCGTTCCCAGACGATAAATCACCAAAGTCACAAGCAAACCGCCAAAAAAAGCAGCAATCGGTAAGGCAAATGGGCCGGTTAGAGCTTTCCAACCCGACAACACACTCGCACTTAATACAATCACTGCCACTGCCGCTAACGCAGCGCCACTGGCGACACCAATCAAGCCTGGGTCTGCTAATGGGTTGCGAAATACTCCTTGAGTAACCGCCCCTGCCACTGCTAGACCAGCACCAACCAAGGCGGCTAATATAGCTCGTGGCAATCGTAATTCCTGTACAACCCAATCAGCAGAGCCATCCACCCCCAACCCTTGAAGTGTGCGGCTTATGCCTGTGACAACATCACCGATAGTGATAGACATCGGGCCGGTTAGTAACGCCAAAGCAAACGTCACGATCAACAATCCGACAAGAGCACTGGTTAGCCTCACAAAAGATGGTTCGCCACGCTCTACGGTTTCTGAATCATTACTGTGAGTATGGGATGTCTGCATCGCTGGCATCATGATTTATTCTACCGCGACCTGAGACATATCTTGCTCGGGATATACCAAAGGTTTTAGCATGGCTAACGCTTCCGCGATTCGCGGACCAAAACCCAGAGCCAAACCGACATCAATTGCATGTATTTGATTGTTATTACTCGCAGGAGTCATCGCCAACGTTTGCTTCACGCTCACCGTATCAGCCGGCCCGGTATGTCCCACCAGCACCACCTCAGGCGCGGCGAGTAACGTACCTTCAGCACTGACCGGTTTATAGCCTTGGTGAGCAAAAGCATTTTGAATATTCAACATATCCATCAGCGCTTGCGCTTTGGTATCTTGACCTGCAGCCATCAAACCTCGGCCAGAGGCCCCCAATAGGAACAAAGTGCTAGGAGACTTTTCACCAGCAATATCACTGAGTATCGCCTCCGTTTCCGACTGAATTTTTTCAGTCAAAATCGCACCATTATTTTCCAGGCCTAATACTTCTGCTACCTGCTTCACTTTAAGCAAAACACCTTCAAGGCTACTGGGTGCATCAATGCGCACCACTTTAATTCCTGCGGCCATTAATTGCTCGAAGACCATTTCAGGGCCTGCTTCTTTACTTGCAATGACCAGCTCAGGATGCAAAGACAAAATGCCTTCTGCTGAAAGCTGACGCATGTACCCTACTTGCGGTAATTCAGTAGCCGCCTGCGGATAACGACTGGTGGTATCCACCGCCAATAAACGATCTTGCGCCCCTAAGGCATAAACAATCTCGGTAAGGGCACCATCAATACTAATGATGCCGCCGTGTTCCGACGGAGAAGTTTCGTCAATTTCCGCGACTGTGCTTTTACTAACGAGCAGACATAACACAATAAGCGAGCTAAATAGAGAGCGAAGAATAAAGGTCATACCACCGCTTCCTCTTCGAGTGCGTATTTCTCCTCTAGGTCAGCAATTAATGCACGCCAAGCCGCTTGCTCTGTTTCGCCGTTGTGACGCTCACCAAACATTAAAGCCAACTGCTCGCCATTTTTGTCAAAGACTTCTAACGAGGTGACGATGCCGTCAGAGGTTGGTTTTCTTACAACCCAAGCATGGGCAATTTGTGTGGTGTCGGCGTGTAAGTTAAAGCCTTTATCTAGCACATTAAACCAAGGGCCTGTACGTTTTAAATTATGTATCTGCCCTGTATGTATTTGAATAACGCCAGGGCTACCAACAAATAACATGATAGATAATTCACTGCGGCGAGCGGCTTCGAGTGCCACTTCAAATGCAGAGCAATCAATCGCTTGAGCATATTCGTCTTTAACCGCACGATACGCAGGCACTCGGGTAAGTAAGTGCTTCTTCATTAATGTTTGAAAGTGATGTACGTCTTTTAATTCACTCCAGCCCTGCTCAAATCCATCAATATCTAAATCTTCCGGGATAGACAGTAAATCTTTTTCCAGCTTTGGAGACACACTGACTGGCGCAATTTGCGCATCCGCTCTGTACTCTTCAACAAGCGCGGTAAAAGCGTCCATATTCGTATCGGCGACCGCATAAATTTTATGCACTGCCTCACCGAATTCATCAAAAAACTGCAAACTATTGCGCACGCCATGTGCGGTTTCTTCAGTCACTGCAAACCCCGTTTCAAAACGGGTAAAGAATACTCGTAAATCAATAACACCTAACGCCAAGCCCATATTTCCATGAACAGATACCCCTTTATACTGCCCGGTTTTTTCATGCACCATGGCATTATTTCGCGTCAGTGCCATGACTGGGCCTAAGCCTTCAATGGCGGGAAGTAAGGCTTTAAAATTTGAATTTAAACGAATAACACGTTTGCCTTCTACCTGATTTAAAGTCACTAACTCTGCTTCGCTGACACCTAGAATCTCGGCGGCATTTCGAATGCGCAATGTTGGGTTTTCTTTTAACAAACTCGCCCAGCGCTCTGATAAATCTTTATATGCTTGATTCATGTCAATCTCCTTATTCAGCGTTGAGTTCTTGGAAACGAATTTCAGGGCTGCCTGAAGCACCTAAGCTGTAATAATTGCTGACTTGAAATGCAATTTTTGTTGATGCGTCGTCGTTGCTGTCCAAATCGATAATGTAAGTACGAAAGTTGGGCCACAGCTTATGCTCACCCAACAAGTTGTAGGCGTACCATGAACTATCGGCAAACAAACCTAGGCTGCTATCTGCGGTGTAATGAGTTGAAATATCGTAATTATTTATAATAGTGGCGCTGGTGTAGCCCTCTACAGTCTCAATGTCAGTCGGCCCAAACACCGCGCCATTACCTGCTCCGTAAACACCACCATTGGTCCAGATATTAATAGCACGTGCGCTGAGGTTAACTTCGTAACGCAAATCCCAAACCGTATCATTTGTGCAAGCTGTTGATTCACCGGCATCAAGATCAAGACATAACTCTGTCGACTCTTCAGCAAAGCTCGCAGAGAAGGTATTTTCGCTGTCAGCAAACTGGGTGGTATCAGCGGCTTGAGTGGTGTAACGCACAGTAATGTCGGTATAACTTACGGCATCAATAAATAACTTACTGTAGGTTGCGTTGTCCGCATGACGAATTAAATAGCCCACGCTGGTGTCGGCTGAAATTTGATGTGTCGTAAAATCGTAAGCGTACCAGTCTGTCATTGCCGGTTCGTAGCTTTCTGAGATAAATGTTAATACTGTAGTGTCGTAATCAATATCCAATGCTTCTGCTTCAATATCCGCATCGGCGTTAGTAAATACAGATGTGTTGGCAACCCCCTCACTGTCATAAAATTCAGTTTGCGCATCGGCTACCGCAGCAGCAACAGCGCCCGGCCCCGACACGCCACCATTTAATTTTACGGCGGTACGTCGTAAAGCAAGATGCCAGTCCGTTGAAGCTGAAGCAGCCTCGTCGGTTAATTCCAGAATAGAGCCATTAACTAAACTAATGTACTTCCACTCGTCATAATCTGCGGCATTAACTTGCAGTGTTTGATACGTTGTCTCTTCCACATTAGAAACGGGATTAGTATCGATAATATCGTCAGCTACCGTCTCCGTTGAGTCGTTATTGTCATCGCCGCCACAAGCGACTAAGCCAATACTAGTGAATGCCAGTAAACTCAAACGCGTAATTTTATTCAGTTTATTCGTTGTTGCCATTGTCTTTCTCCACTTAATTAAAATCGAATATCCATACCAACGTAGGGGAATCGCCCTTCGCTCGGTCGTCCATCGTTACTGTCTGACGGGTCACGTACGGTGTCTGTCAGGTTATTGATTCCACCAAACACAAGAACGTCTGATGTAATTTGATAGCCACTTTTTAAATCCCAGCGGGCAAAATCCGGTGACTCTTTATGATCATTTCCGGTTTCATCTACATTGGTTACGTAGTCCGCTTGAAATTCACCGGTTAAGGTAATGTCCCAAAGATCGGTCACTTGCCACGTCCAAAAGCCTTTAATATGCTGACCAGCGCGTTTTTCTAATGGCTTATTAGTATCGAGATTACGAGCGTCTAAGTAGCTGTACGACACACGCTGCCGTAGCCCGGTAAACAGTTCGTTTTGCAAAGAGAGCTCGTAGCCACGCGTTAGGGCATTACTGATGTTGGTGTAACGATAAATTGCAACGCGTCCGTTATCTTCATATTCACCCGTGTGGGCAGCTTCAATAAGATCAGAAATGCGGTTATGAAATAACGAGGCTTCAATATGCCAATCATTATTATTTGTGAAGGCGATGGATAGTTGCGTACTGCGTGATGCTTCTGGCGTAAGATCAGGGTTGCCTTCCACTTTATAGCCGTTCACGCTGTGATCGAATAAGTAATAACGATCTTTTAAATTCGGAACGCGATAACCCGCAGAAATGGACTGGCGTGTTTGAATCTCCCAACCATCCAAGGTCAAAGGCCAACGCTGTCGACTGGCTAACGCTGGTGCGAGGTATGAGCCAAAATCACTGTCCACTTGCAAACGTGCACCGGGAGATAATTCAAATGCGATGCCATTGCTATTCGTTTTTGATGCTAATAACTGTGTAAATACCTCGGTGCTGTATCGCGATGCGTCCGATAATTCACCGTTGTCGATTTGAAAAACGCCGGAGGGAAGTTCTGTAGCTGTAGTTGATTCAGCACCATCATTCGATAGTTTTATTTCACGTTTATTTTGCTGAATTTCTTCGTGGAACAACTCAAGACCTGATGTAAGCTCCACATTGTATTGCCCTTGTTTGTACAACGGCTGATTCGCTTGCAACATAGCCTTTTGTTGCGCGTAATCTGTTTCACGCCATAGGTTGCCTACTAAGATACTGGCGTCGTCATTTAATTGTGCGGTGTCGTCTTCTTGTCCTTCGTGCAATAAAGCGTAAGACCATGACGTGGTATTTATTCCTAACTGTCCGGTGAACGAAAAACGATGCCTATTTAAGTCTTCTTCTTTCTTTCCCGCGTAGCCTGCCGTGGTAATACGACGATTAACGAGATCTTCTTGATACAACTCGGTATCCAACTGCCAAGTATGGCGTTGAACACCTTCAATTAATGAGTGGTCATCGGCGGATTCAACACCCAGCTTCCACTGCGTTTTTGTGCCGTCATAGCCATTGGTGGCATATGAATTAAAATCGAGATCAAATTCAGAGGATTCCCGACGATCAACACTGGCGCTTAATTTCACTGCCCCTGCGTTTACATGGCCTGCCGCTAATAGATGACGTTGCGGTAAAAAATCGTCACTGATTTCACGATCACTACCAAACGTACCTGCCTGAAAAGAGACTCGGCCACCCGCCTGGTTAGGCGTCTTTTTGGTGACGATGTTAATTACGCCCCCCATCGCGGCACTGCCATACAATGCAGAACCCGCGCCGGGAATCACTTCAATTTGTTCAATATCCAGTGCTGATAATTGTGAAGTATCAACGGTGGAGGCCGTAGTTGCAGAGACTGGTAAGCCGTCCACCAAAATCAATACTCGATTGCCATCAAAGCCTTGCAGCATGACCTCTTCACCAGTTTTGCCATGGATTTCACGCAGCTGAACACCCGGCAACATTCGTAACGCATCACGAATATCTCGGCTGTGTAATTTTTGGATGCTGTCAGAATCCATCACTAAGGTTCGCACTGGCGTATCTGCCAATGGTTTTAATGTCCTACTGCCGGTGATCACCATGGCATCAAGAAAAAGCGGGGAGTTGTCGAACTCTGACGTTTGGGAATGTTTAGATAAAAGCTCCGCTGAAGATTCAGCCGCCTTAACTACTTGCGGGAAATACAACAAAAAAACAAACAAACCACTCAATGCACCAAATTGAAGTGCAAAAGCCTGCTTAGAAGATAAACGGAATTGTTTTTTTTGTTTGCGTAAAAACATAAGCCACCTCTACTGCGATAGGCGGCATTATTTATGGAATCATTCTTAATTGCAACTAATTATCATTTAGATCTGTAAGTTTTATCACTCCCTCATAGAACAAACTGTACCCACGAGCACCTTGAGTGCTGTCGACTAAAGCGAGCATCATCAGTTTTTCAGTACCGAAATTTCTGCGTTCATATAGTCCCCATCATGTGGCCACAAGAAGGCTGTAAAGGGCGTCAACGCCAAGGGATTCACCACATAGGTGTTTTCGATAACCTTAAAATTGATATCAAAGCCGACGCCGGTTTCACTGCTGGTGATGGTTTCCGTCCACTCAGCTCCGGCTAAACAGTCTGTATTCGTCTCATTGCACGCATGAACGTACATAGTAAATACTCCATCTGCATCAATGACAGCACCTAGTGAACGAGTCACCTCACCATTGGTGTTTTGATTTAAACGGTAGTATTGAATTTGATCCGTGGTATCGGCATTTCCATCATCAATAAACGCAGTGTAATAGGCTTGGTCTAGCTGCCATACGTCGTCGGTTGATTCGGTTGTTTTTATACCATTCGAAATACCAAGGCACTCAACCACCAGTTCATCGGTCGTTTGTGATGATCCAGCAGGGTCGGCATCGCCATTCCCTAAATTGATATACTTAAGAGTGGCTTGGGTCATAAACCCAGACACCGATGAAAAATCAGTACTGTCGCTGAGTTTAACGCCTTCCACCGTGAGCGTTAAATCCTCACCGACTGGTGTAGTTACTTTGCTGCCAGTTGCCGTCAGTGTTTGGTTATCACTGCCGTAAACCACCTCGACATTGGTTGCTGTGGTGTAAGTAACACCAGAGCCATCTGTCACTGACGTTTCAGACGAAGTCGCGGTATACCCTGTGTCGGTGGCCCTCAGAGAGTAATCATCACGCCAAGTAGTATCGCAACGACTCATAGTAAAAATACCGTCACCGTTATCAGCGATCACCACCAACTCGCGATTGTGTTTTTCGAAAATAAACGGATTCATGGAATCCTCAGAATTAGGCAGTGTCGATGCTTCATCGGCCAAAATCATCCAAACACCGGCTGGTGTTGCGGTGGCTAAAGCCGTATTAATCTCTGGTAATGCCGCTGCAGCTAAAACATCTGAGGTGTCTGTTTCAGGGGTATCTATTTCAGGGATATCTGTTGGAATATCTGGTTCGGAAGCATCTAGCTCAGGCGCTTCGACAATCTCAACGACCTCAACAGAGTCAGCTTTTTTAGTGTCATCAGCACCACAACTCGCAAGTAGACCAACTGCAATACCAAATAGCCCCAATGAAATTACTTTGAATGTGTTTTTTGAGAAATAAGAGAAAAATTGCATTGGTATTGTCCTTTTCAAACGAATCACGAAGCAGAGCTTAAATAATACGAGCCGATTGTCTACGAACCGCTCGGCTTGCTAGAGTTCCTGAATCTATTGGGTAAAGGTAACGTCTAAGCATGGCAATAAGACAGAGCCACTTACGCCAATAATTAATGGCCTGTCGTGTCTGATAATTCTGTAGAATTACCAAGGCATCCGTTAATCGACAATATTGACACCTAAATAATTATTCATTTTTCAACGGATGCAAGGATGCACTATGACACCACCTATCTGGCTTGGCCCGCTTCAATCGACCTTTGGTTTTAATGCACTGCGCGAAGGCCAAGAGCCCGTAGTGGATGCTTTATTAGCTGGCCGTTCTGCGGCGGCGATATTCCCCACCGGATCAGGCAAATCCTTGTGCTACCAGCTACCCGCGCTATTAATGCCAAACTTAACCTTAGTGGTGTCGCCATTACTGGCACTAATGCAAGACCAGGTGAGCTTTTTACGCAGCAAAGGGGTACAAGCGGCGAGCTTGGATTCCACTCTTTCCCGTGAAGAACTTCAGCAAGTACAACAAGATGTACGCAGCGGCCAAATTAAGATTCTGTTTATTTCGGTAGAGCGCCTAAAAAACGAACGATTTCGAGAATTTATTCGGCATATTTCCATCTCGTTATTAGTCGTTGACGAAGCCCACTGTATCTCCGAATGGGGCCACAATTTCCGTCCGGATTATTTAAAGCTGCCACAATGGCGTCGTGATTTTAATATTCCGCAATCATTGCTGCTCACTGCCACCGCCACCAAGCCCGTCGTTGAAGACATGCGAAAACATTTTGATATCGCTCACAACGATGTCATCAGCACTGGTTTTTACCGCCCTAACTTACGTTTATTAGTTCAGCCCACTCCTATTTCAGAGCGCCTAAATAAATGCGCCCAATGGCTTGAACACCGAATAAACAAAGGTGAAGACTTTGGCTCGATCATTTATGTCACTCAGCAAAACACCGCAGACGAAGTAGCGCGTGCTTTAAACCAACGCGTGAGTGTTCCGGTGGAGGCTTATCACGCCGGCATGCCCAGTGAAACTCGCCAAGCCATTCAACAACGATTTATGGACGGCACCACACCCTGTATTGTTGCCACCATTGCCTTTGGCATGGGCATAGACAAAAGCAATATTCGCCAAGTGCTGCACTACGATTTACCTAAGTCCATCGAAAACTACAGCCAAGAAATTGGCCGTGCGGGACGTGATGGTAAGCCATCCGACTGCGTATTATTAGCCGATTTAAGCGGCCTGACGGTATTAGAAAACTACACCTACGGCGACACGCCCACACTCGCCGCCATTACGCGATTACTCGACGTGATTAGCACAGATACCGCAGCTGGATTTAACGGGCAAGGCAAATGGGAAACCATGATGTTGCCTCTATCGAATCAAACCGACATACGCCCACTGCCGCTCAAAACCTTACTCGTGCATTTAGAAATGGCTGGCCAAATAACCCCGCTTTACAGCTACTACGCTGAGTACCTCTATAAAGTAGATAGCGAAAGCGCCTTGTTGTCGCAATTCACAGGGGAGCCTCAGGCCTTTTTACAAACCGTCTTTCAATGCAGTAAAAAAGGCCGAACTTGGTACAGCTTAGATGTACCCGCACTCGAACAAGCCGCCGGGCCAGACGCACGTTTACGTGCCGTTAAAGCGTTGGAATATTGTTTCGAGAAGAACTGGCTAACGCTCGAAATCAAACAAATGACCGAGGTCTACCAGGTCAATACGTGGCCAATTGAACAACAACCTGAGATGGCGCAGCGCTTGTACGATACCTTCATTGCGCACCAAAACAGTGACATTCAACGTTTGCACAACATGGTAGATCTATTTCAATCGCAACAATGTTTAAGCCGACAATTGGCCGTGTATTTTAACGACCAAAACATGACCCAAGATTGCGGGCATTGCTCGGTATGCATGGAGAAATGGCAGGCGTGGCCAAGTAACAGCCTAACAGCCGCACCAGCCATTACGCAGATTAAAACAATGCTGGGAGAATTTAATAACGCGTATCAGGGGCTGTTCAATCAATTACCAGAACCGGAAACACAAACACGATTTTTATGTGGCATGGCCAGCCCGTGGCTAACCAAAGTCAAAGCGAAGAAAATAGCGAATTACGGGAGTTTAGAGCACGTACCGTACGAAACCGTGTTAAGGCTAACGTCATAGCTCTCAATTGCGTTAGGTTACGCGCTAACCCAACAATAGCGTTTCTAAGTTGCCTGTTTGCCCGTGAACTATGAATTACACTTGAGCAAGTACCATACGAGCAGATGTTGAACTTAGTCTCGAATAAATAACATCAGGCTTAAGGCTTCTTTCCCGCCGCTTCAGCAATGCGCTTAATCACGCGACTGGCGGCCACGAACCCAAACGTGCCCGTCACCATAGTGGCTGAACCAAAGCCGCTATCACAATCAAGCTGAGTACTATCGCCATCGAACGCCTTGGTGTAACACACAGTACCATCACTTTTAGGGTATGAAAGCTGCTCAGTAGAAAATACGCATGGAATTGAATACGTGCGCGTTTGGTTACGCGAGAAGTTGTAATCACGTCGTAATAATGACCTCACCTTACGCGCCAACGGATCATTAAACGTTTTATTCAAGTCACCAATCTGAATTTTGGTTGGGTCCGTTTGTCCACCAGCAGCACCGGTAGTGATAATGCGAATCTTGCGACGATTACAAAATGAGATCAGCGCGGCTTTATTCTTCACGCTATCTATGCAATCGACCACGTAACTCATGTCCGGCGTGATCTGCTCTTCCAAATTGGATGCCGTCACAAACGCCATACGCGCTTCAACCTCAATTTCAGGGTTGATGTCTCTCAAACGCTCCGCCACGGCTTCGCACTTCAACTTGCCTACTGAACTCGTCATGGCATGAATCTGACGATTAGTGTTGGTGACACAAATATCATCCATATCGATCAGAGTGATCTTACCCACACCCGAACGCGCCAATGCCTCTGCCGCCCAACTGCCCACGCCACCAATGCCTATCACACACACATGGGCATCGTGTAAGCGTTGCAGACCAACAGCACCATACAAACGGCCAATACCACCGAAGCGGTCGAGGTAGGATGGGGACATGGTTGCTGCTTTTGTGGTGATATCTGGGTCTGTAGCGATAGCAGGATCAGGCACAGTAACGTTAGAGTTATCAGGTGAGGTCATGGGGCTTTTGATACTGAGTTCTTAAGATTGGGTTGATTGTATCAAAAACGAACAAAACGCTCATGCACTTCGAGGAAATATCCAAGTAGCTGGTGCTTACTTCGACTTGGGCTAATTCGATTAAGGACTTGGGCCTAATTTGTATTACCAAGGCTTATCCGATGCACAGACGCTATTTTCATAAAATAGCCGATGAACTGGGTTATTTGATTCAAGAATTAGAAAAGCCAACGGTTTGATTTTTACAAGTTCACCAGCTGAATCATTGGCGACTGCTGCACCATTTGCCGATAGAGCTTATCTACAACGTTAGGATTACGAACTTCTTCTAACGATATTCGTGACATCATTTGCAGGATAAGCTGGTTGATCCCACCCCAGCTGTCTGAAAGGTTGCACGTGTCAGTTATGTCACAGGCGCTGGTTTCTGTGGAGCATTCGGTGAGTGCTATCGGCCCATCAAAGGCTTCAACTACATCCCGTAGGCTGATTTGCGATGGCGGGCGCGCAATGCGGTAGCCGCCTTTGACACCACGACGGGTAATAACTAGGCCGCTGTCAGCCAGTGCTTTCATCACTTTACGTATGGTTGTAGCTGCCAACCCGGTGGCCCCGGCAAGATCATCAACAGACTGCTGGGTACCGCCCTGTGCTGCTAAGTGGCTTAACACCAGCACGCCGTAGTCTGTTAGCTTGCTGATTTTCAGCATCTTGCTTCCTCGGTTTATTTTTTGACGCCTGTTGTAGCACTTGTTGTGGCGTTTCTTATTGGGTTACGCGCTTCGCGCTAACGCCAACCTACTTTACATGGTGGTAACAGCATGATCCCTGATACCGCCGAATGAGAATCGTTGTCGATTCGTCAGGCCCCGCGGGCTTTGATACAATCCTGCCATAAAGCATACCAAGTTGGTATTCTTTACTTTCACATCAGAGAATACCCGAGTAGAATACTCAGAATTAGCAAGCCCGGTTTTAGCGAATTATCAGTACGACTTAGCAGCAACAAGCGCCATTAAAGTCGTCGATACACAACGTCTACCGGGAAGCGGACGACTTAAATGACATTGACGTCATTAACGATCAAGAGACACAGCCATGGCCACTAACGCAGAAATTGAACAGCAGATAGCAGGCAACGAGTATAAAGCTGGTTTTATCAGTGATATCGAGTCAGAAACTCTAGCAGCGGGCCTGACCGAAGATACCGTGCGTTTTATTTCTGCAAAGAAAGGTGAGCCTGAGTGGATGACCGAGTGGCGCTTAAAAGCGTTCCGCCAGTGGTTGGAGATGGAGACGCCTGAATGGGCCCATGTCAATTTCCCTAAGATCGATTACCAAGAAATTTCTTACTATTCCGCACCTAAAAGTATGGAAGATGGCCCGCAAAGCTTGGACGAAGTCGACCCTGAATTATTAGCGGTTTACGATAAACTCGGAATCCCGTTGCATGAGCAAATGGCGTTGGCTGGTATTGCTGTGGATGCGGTATTTGATTCGGTGTCGGTTGCGACCACTTTCCGCGACAAATTAGAAGAAGCCGGTGTGATCTTTATGCCGATTTCTGAGGCTGTACATAAACACCCTGAGTTGATTAAAAAATACATAGGCTCGGTAGTTCCTGTTCGCGATAATTATTTTGCTGCACTGAACTGCGCCGTGTTCTCTGATGGTTCGTTTGTATACATTCCCAAAGGCGTTCGCTGCCCGATGGAACTGTCTACTTATTTCCGTATTAATGAAGCAAAAACCGGTCAGTTTGAACGCACCCTAATTATTGCCGACGAAGGTTCTCACGTAAGTTACCTTGAAGGCTGTACCGCGCCGATGCGTGATGAAAACCAACTTCACGCCGCCGTGGTTGAACTGGTAGCCCTAGACGATGCTGAAATCAAATACAGCACCGTACAAAACTGGTACCCAGGCGATAAAGAAGGCAAAGGTGGTATCTACAATTTCGTTACCAAGCGCGCTATCGCACACACTAATGCAAAAGTCAGCTGGACACAGGTTGAAACCGGCTCAGCGGTGACTTGGAAATATCCAAGCTGCATCCTTAAAGGGGATAACAGCATCGGTGAATTTTACTCAGTCGCGCTGACCAATAATTTCCAGCAAGCCGACACCGGCACAAAGATGATTCACTTAGGTAAAAATACTAAGTCGACCATTATCTCAAAAGGTATTTCAGCGGGTAAAAGCTCGAACGCTTATCGTGGTTTAGTGCGTATGAACCCAGGTGCTGAAGGCGCACGTAATTACACTCAGTGTGATTCATTATTATTGGGTGATAAATGTGCGGCGCACACCTTCCCGTATATTGAAAGCAAGCACCCTACCGCGGTCATCGAGCACGAAGCGACAACTTCCACAGTGAGCGACGACCAACTCTTCTTGTGTCAGCAACGTGGTATTGATACCGAGAAAGCCGTGTCGATGATTGTTAACGGTTTCTGTAAAGAAGTATTTAAAGAGCTGCCGATGGAATTTGCGGTGGAAGCTGGGAAGTTATTAGAGATCTCCCTAGAAGGCTCTGTGGGTTAAAGAAGCTATTGCGCTCGGAAGGGCTTTGTTAAAAATCTTTTCGGAATGCTCATGTATGACTTATACACTGCGCTTCCTCAAAAATTTTTGCCTCCCCCTTCCATCGCTCATAACGCTTCTTCGAAATAATCATGAAAATTTTAAGTAGGTTGGGTTAGCACGAAGTGCGTAACCCAACAAAGAATCCAAGTTAAAAACAGAATTCAAATATAAACGTCTGCCGTCAGACAAAAGGTAACGAGAACCATGATCGAGATTAAAAACCTTCAAGCCAAAGTTGAAGACAAAGACATCCTCAAAGGTCTTAATTTAAATATCGGCCCGGGTGAAGTTCACGCGATTATGGGCCCTAACGGTGCCGGTAAAAGTACCTTAGGTAATGTACTGGCAGGTCGTCCTAACTATGAAGTCACTGGTGGCTCCGCGACACTGAATGGCAAAAACATTCTCGATCTTGACCCTGAAGAGCGCGCTCGTGAAGGCTTGTTCTTAGCGTTTCAGTACCCTGTTGAAATCCCAGGTGTTTCAAACCTCGAATTCTTAAAAGCGTCAGTTGATTCTGTTCGTGAACAGCAAGGTAAAAAAGCCTTAGATTCAGTGCAGTTTTTGAAACTGGCTCGCGAAAAATGCAAAGCCGTTAACCTAGATGCTTCTTTCTTAAAGCGTGGCGTTAACGAAGGATTCTCTGGCGGCGAGAAAAAACGCAACGAATTAATGCAAATGATGATGCTTGAGCCAACGCTATGCATCCTTGATGAAACCGATTCAGGTCTTGATATTGATGCTCTCCAAGTGGTCGCGGAAGGCGTAAACGCCATGCGTGATGAGAACCGCAGCTTCATCGTTGTGACCCACTACCAGCGCTTGCTTGATTACATTGTCCCTGATTTTGTTCACGTATTAGCCAACGGAAAAATCGTTAAATCTGGCGGTAAAGAGCTGGCTCTTGAGCTGGAAGAAAAAGGCTACGGCTGGTTAGAAAACGAGAACGGAGCGGCCTGAGATGACGGCAGAATTCGTAACTCAACACTTGGCTCTGGCCCAACATCGTAGCCCGCTTTCTTGGTTATCCGAGTTTAATGAGCGCGGCCAAGCACGCTTTGCTGATGCTGTGATTCCTAATCGTAAAACCGAAGCGTGGAAGTACACCTCGCTTGCGTCTTTGACTCAAGGTGATTTTGCTCATGCAGCGCCGAGTGTTGATGCGAGCACGGTCACACTACCGAACATTGCCGGGATTGATGCCCTGCGTTTAGTTGTGATTAATGGCGAGCTTAATATAGAGGCATCTGACGCCAAAGCACTCGAATTAATCGTGCACTTTGCTGATGCTACTCAAGAGCAGCAAGACCAGATTAACGCATTGCTTGGCACTATTCAGGGTGAGGGCGGTCATTTATTTGCTCAATTAAATGATGCGAATATCAACGCTGGCCTATTTTTAAATATTCCACGTAACCAGCGCCTTAAGCAGCCAATCCATATTTGCTACCTAACGACGCCAAACTCTGAAAAGACTGGCTTTACTGTCAACACTCGTTTGTTAGTGAACCTTGAAACCAGTGCTGAAGCGACAGTAATTGAGCACTATATAGGTGACGAAGAACAAAACAGCTTCACCAATGCGGTGTCTGAATTTCGCGTGGGTGATAACGCTAAATTGATTCACTACCGCCTGCAATTAATGACGGAAGGCGCACTTCACATCGGCAATGCGCATATTGATCTACAGCGTGACGCTAATTACGAAGGCTTTCATTTAGGTCTTGGCACCAAACTGACCCGTAACGACATCGTTGTAAATCACAACGTTGGCGGTTCGCACAGCGAAATGGCGGGCGTTTATGTACCTAAGAATAAGCAGTTGATCGACTTCCATACTTGTATCGAACACAAAGCAGCGCACTGTACCTCGAATGAAGTGTTCCGTGGCATCATGAACGATCAATCAAAAGCCGTATTTAATGGTCGCATTCAGATTCATCGTGATGCGCAAAAAACACTGGCTGAATTAAGTAATAAAAATTTATTGCTGACCAATACCGCTGAAATTAATACCAAACCAGAACTTGAAATTTACGCCGACGACGTTAAATGTGCTCACGGTGCTACCGTTGCGCAACTTGAAGAGAAAGCTATGTTTTATCTTCAAAGTCGTGGTATCAGCAAAGCAGACGCGAAAGTCATGTTGAGTTTTGGTTTTATCAATGAGCTGATTGACAACCTACCGCATGAAGCTATTGGCGATTGGTTGCGTCCTATTCTGGCACATCGTTTTGGTCGCAGTTCTGACCTAGACGACCAACTGGCACAGGGTAACTAACTGACATGACCAACGATCAGATTCTGGCGATTCGAGCGCAATTTCCTGCGTTACATCAAGATATTAATGGCAAGCCATTGGTGTACTTAGATAACGGCGCAACAACGCAAAAACCACAATGTGTGATTGATGCACTCAGCCGTTACTACAGCGAAAACAATTCAAACGTACACCGTGGTGCTCACACATTGAGTGACCGCGCGACGCAAGAATTTGAAGACGCTCGTCGCACGGTGCAAACATTTTTAAATGCGGCAAAGCCAGAAGAGATCATCTGGACACGTGGCACCACAGAATCGATCAATACCGTGGCTGCCACCTGGGGCCGACAGAATCTGACCGCCGGTGATGAAATACTCGTTACTGGCATGGAACATCACTCGAATATCGTGCCGTGGCAAATGTTGTGCGAGCAAACTGGCGCAACGCTTCGTCCGATTCCGGTATTTGATAACGGCGAACTTGATATGGAAGCGTTTGCCTCTATGTTAAGTAACAAGGTTAAGTTCGTTTCTGTTGTGCATGTTTCCAACGCTTTGGGCACGATTAACCCAGTTAAAGACATCATTGCGATGGCCCATAACGTTGGCGCGAAAGTTATGATTGATGGCGCACAAGCTGTGTCACACTGGGATGTCGATGTTCAAGCTTTGGATGCGGATTTTTACGCCTTCTCTGGCCACAAATTATTTGGCCCTACCGGTATTGGCGTGCTATACGGCAAAGAAGCATTATTAAATGCCATGCCTCCGTATCAAGGTGGCGGCGAAATGATTGAGCATTGCTCTTTTGCCAAAACAACGTACAACGTTTTACCTTATAAATTTGAAGCCGGTACGCCAAACATTGCTGGTGCGATTGGTTTAGCTGCTGCGATTGATTTCCTTAACAGAGTTGATCGAATCGCCTTGGCAAAACACGAAGACAGCTTGCTGACTCGTGCCAATGAATTGGCCGATAAAATTGGCGGTATCCGTAAAATCGGCACCGCCGATAAAAAAGCCAGCGTATTCAGTTTTTTGCTGGACGGCGCGCACCCTGCTGATGTGGGCACACTGCTGGATCAGCAAGGTATTGCCGTTCGAACTGGCCACCACTGCGCGATGCCATTAATGGAACAATTTGAAATTCCGGGCACCGTGCGTGCATCGTTTAGCTTTTACAACACGCTAGATGATGTCGAGCGACTGTTCGCCGGGCTTGAAAAAGCCAAAATGTTTTTACTGTAAGTGGAGAACGAGATGACAATTGAAACTTACGAACCCAATGCCCATGAACCCGAGTCATACGACCCAGCAGCCCCTGCTGAAGTCAGTATGACGGACGCGGCTATTGCGCACGTACGCAAACAGCTAGCCAAAAACCCAGACATGGCGGGTATACGCTTAGGCGTTAAAAAAAGCGGCTGTTCTGGATTTAAATACGACGTTGAATTTATTCAAACCGCTGATGAAGGTGACGACGCCATTGCTGTTGCTGATGATGTCACCCTCTACATTGCCGCGGATGCCCGTGCGTATGTGCGTGGTACCGAGATAGATTTTACCCGTGAAGGCTTGAACAGCACGATTAAGTTTAATAACCCCAATGCGAAGGATCTATGTGGGTGTGGGGAATCTTTCTCGGTTTAATCTTAAGCATTCGTTTGCACGAGTGTGAATTTAGATATTCGGGCGGTGTTGGGTTACGCGCTTCGCGATAACGCCAACCTACGGAATATAGTTGTGTGATATTAAAGAAAGTAGGTTGGGTTAGCGCGAAGCGCGTAACCCAACAAT
>NVWL01000036.1 GCA_002733645.1 Oceanobacter sp. | reverse complement strand
TTTCCGA
Organism: Oceanobacter sp.; assembly: GCA_002733645.1. GTDB lineage: Bacteria > Pseudomonadota > Gammaproteobacteria > Pseudomonadales > Oceanobacteraceae > Thalassolituus. Next base: position 8,764 of record NVWL01000036.1, on the reverse strand, counting down.
AAGGTTCGTTGTTCTGATGATCCGCACACGCAACTCGATGATGATCTACGGATGAAACGCAGCGATGTAGACAATGGCACCACATTGATGAATCTGCTGATCGTTCCAAAACAACGACACACCATGGAATCCTTGAAGAAGTTAGTGCATGTTGTGATGGCAATGTACAACTGCGACGATCAACGGTTGCGTCAAGACGGAGTTATCAAGCGCATCGTTGATAAGTTGGATGCCCCTGTCGTCGGTCGTTGGTTTAAGAAGATGTGGACTAAATTGCTGAAGAGTCTCGACTTGCGAAGCTCATTCTCGAGTAGTGGTGGTAGAGAGTATTGGGATCGCTACCAACCATCTTCGTCTGGGTCGAAACGAGCATTGCAGCGGAATTGGTCTCATTCTCTGGAGCGACTGCCTTGGCAATGGCTCATCAATTGATTGAAGCTTGCAAGTACTCCCTCTCTCTCTCTATTTCTCCTCCTCACTTTTAGAAGGGCTTCCAAAAAGGGTTGCTTTGTTCACGACATGTCCGCACGTGGTCGCTCCCGCTCTGCCTCTCCAGCCTCTCCGGCCTCCCCACATGCGTCGCAGCTCGCGCGCATTGCGCAGCAGCTCGGGGCCACCGAAGCCGAGGCTGCGGCCGTGCAGCCCAGCTTGCTAGCCGAGATCGCCGAGGCTCTCAGCATGTCAGCCATCGAACGAGGCATGTTGGACGTTGAGGTGCAGCGAGTCAACGCAACCAAGGCAGCCAGCACTACGGATCCCGTCTCCGCCCTTACCGCACATTTCTCCGCGCAGGAGCTGCGCGATCTCGAACCTTGGCGTAAGAGGTTCCAGCAGCTCAGACAGCGTGGAGACCAGTGGAAGGCCATGCCAATCCCTGACTTGCGCTCACGATTCACCGCTCTCGCCAAGGACGGGCAGTTATCCGCAACGGAGGTTCTTCTGGGTTATCTCGCGTTGTATGCGGACGAGGAGGAGAGATGTTTCATGGCGGGCCTCATATGCTGCGAAAGCGACGCAGACAGGATGCCACAGTTCAACTACGCCATCGCCGCCAAGAAGGGCGACACCTTTCTCGCCCAATACGGGACGCTCCTGGGGGAGCTGGCATTCCCGCTCTTTCCGCCAGGCGCCGAGTTTGACATTGTCAACCAACGCCTTTTGCGCGAACACACTGCCGCTATCGGCGCGGGAGATGGTCGTCCAAGCGTTTACCGGCGTTGCCGAGGCCACGACGACATCCTTGGGGCTGGCACCTTGCCTGTACAGCAGGCCCCCGACGGGACCTATGGCGTCGACGTCACTGTTGTTGAGCAGTCCTTCGATACTGTCTTCAACAACCTTCGTCAACTCTCGTCCAAGGTTGACGCAGCGGTCAAGGACCGCTCCGAAAAGCAACTCTCGTCCCTGACCTCTACGGTCGCCGAGCTCCGGCGCACCGTTACCGCCGCACAACGTTCCGCGCTACCCTTCAACAACCGTCCTGAACCACGCCGACAACAGCATGGCGGCCGGCAGCAGCAGCCGCAGCAACGGCGTGGTCGCGGCCCACGGGGGGGAGACGCAGAAGGCGCCCCTCTCTCGGATTTTTAGATCGTGCTGCCACCACGCAGCACGTTAATATTAAAACTGGCCAACCTAGCACGTTCCGCCGCCGCGCCGCACCCAGCCGCACGGCCTCCGGGTCGGCAGGTGTGGCCACAGCGGCACCACTCCGTGTCCGTAGCATTAGCATTAGCATTGACCCTACCGCGCACACTGCGGTAGAGAGTCATAAGCCGTCGCCTGCCTCGGCCATCGGAGGCGACCCAGCAGGCTGCCTTAGCGCGGCAGACATCGACCACATTGTCGGTGCCTACACATCACTCCCCGCGGCTGCTTTCTTCGAATGGAGACAAGGTCACCGCCACACGACAGAGCTCGCCAAGCACCTTCGAGGCGCAGGCCTGTTTATTGTCCATGTACGTCATCATTGGGTTGCATCACAATTGGTGGACGGCACGTGGAAAATTTGGGACTCAGCCCCCAGCAGGGCAGTCCGCGCCGACCTGCGGCGTTACGCAATTTCTTTGGGTCTCCCGGCCCCCACCTTCGAGCCTGCCCCGCAGCAGCTTGCCGGCTCGCTCGAGTGCGGGCTGTTCGCCTCCGTGTTCGTGCTCCTACGAGCAGCCGGCCGCCCCGTGCCTGGACACACATTTGTGTCCCTCGCACCGCTACGAGTGCTTTGCGGCGACAGGACGGCGTTCTTCTCCGCTGCCCTCCGCATCCTGGGATTGCCCACACAACCAGGGCTACCTCACCCCGCTCGTTGGGCGCATGACCCGTATGGCCGACACCGCGCCACGGTCCCCACAACCGCCGCAGGTACGGACCCAACGCCCACGCCCAGCACACATCATCCCACACCATCGGGGTCAGGGCTTGAAGGCGCCACACGCGAACCCCCTGCCGCACCGCCAACACCTACCACCACAACACACGGCCCTGAAGTCGTCACATCTGGGCATACCGGTGCTTGGTGGCACCATGCCTCTGGCGCTGAAAGGCGATGGCTCACCCGTTTGTTAGACGCGCACGAAGCAGCGCAGGGGCACACCACCGAGCAGGCTTTTTCTTGTTGCCTTGGATCAGCAACACTGCGTTCCGCCTTCGACGGGCAAAGCCGTTCGTCCGCGCCCGCAGCCATGCGCCGACAGGCAGCTAGGCTAACCGCGGCTTATGGCGACGACTGCCAGGTCGTCCACGTCCTCGCCCGCGCCGGTTTGCGTATCGCATTAGTTGGGTCACCTACTTCCGAGGGCCCTCCCACCATCGCGTCAGGGCCACCCGCCACAAACCCACGCACGCGACGTTTCTTGGCACGCTTGGACGCCACGCATCTCCGCCTCCCCGATGTGCTCCTTTGCCCAGACGGCTCCACTGCCCTTTTTGTTCTTGGCGCAACCCGGTCCACACTGACCCTGCAGCCCGGCGAGAGCTCTGTAGCCGTTTACGAGCTCCGCCGCGACGAGCTTGATTCGCTGGAGCGGGCCTCGGCACAACCCGCACCGCCGCCCGACGTGCATGAGTTGGACACCCAACTCAACGCACTGTCGGAAGCGGAAGTTGCGCGTGGGCGTTGGGAGGAGGCGAAGTTGCTCCGTTGCCCTCAGCGTGCCCTCTTACTCCCCGGCGCCGATCTCGATCTCTTGATGCGCGAAGCGCTCGCCGAGGCAACACGTCCATGCGAAGTCCTCTCCGTGGCCGAGTACACCTTCCCGGCTTGCCCTTTCTTGCGACCTTTACACTTCGGCCCAAGTGCTATCAATGGGCACTTCGTGCTTTTGCACGTTGACGACAGGCGGCGCTGCCGCTTGTACGACTCCCTCCCGGGCTACCGCCCAGGGCAAGCCACTGCCGCAGCTCGGGCGCTCCTTGGCCCCGGCTTTGAGATGCTGCCCAGCATCTCTCTGCCTCCCCAGGGCACCAACGAGTGCGGTTTTGCGGTGGTGAACCAAGCCCGACGCTTGCTTGGTGCCCCGCACTTGGACCGCCCACAACCCGGTGAGCTGAGAGCTCTACACGCGCCTACGGTCATCCGCGTGCGTGAAGCGGAGGTGACCCGTACGGCCGCATTGCTTGAGGCAGCCCGGGCCTCCGTCTCGCCATCACCGGCCCAACAGCCCCATCAAGTCGAGGCCACAACACCAGCAGAGCATGACTGGCAGTCCATCTCCGACAACGATTTCGAAGCATGGATGATGGCACGTTCACCTGGCGAGCGCATCTCCGTCCCTTGGAGGGAGCTCCCCGCCCCCAACGGACACCCAGTGGATACGACCCCCGTCATCTGGACTGGCACCGTGACGGAACCTTGGAACCAGTCTCATAGGTCCATCATTGTGCTTTGGGACGAGGAACTCCCTCGACGGGTAGGGCTTAGGCTTGCGCCGCTCCCTGAGGCAAACCTCCCCGACCCCGAGATCGCTTACGGCGTACCACACGTTATGGTGCCAACGACACCACCGACACCGACGGCACCACCCATGGCATCAACGCCACCGCCGGCGCTCCTTACGAACTTTGCCCCGCCGCACATCAGCGCTCAGGACAGGACCGGGCACGCGCTTCCGCACGCGGCCCTCAACTCCGCACCACCACCGACAATCCGAGCACGCAACCCCGCAAGCGCACCGGCTCTACACTCCTCGACCTACCTGCCAGCTGTTCCCACCATTGCGCGGCCGCAGCCAACCGTTAAGGTGGTGTCCCGGGGTAAAGTGCGTGCGTTTTTGCGCACAGCTCCACCAGGAACAGCCGTCCGTGTGGATTTCGCAAAAGGCGAAAATTTTTTCGCCTGTCTCGGCGTCGTCCGCAGCCGGGCTGCCGGATCCGCCACGCTCCAGCTGCTGCGCACGCAATGCCAGCTTTGCCAGGGCTGGTCGGACGAAGAGCCCGACGACATCCACCTCACACTGCCTGAAGAGGACTGCCTTTACAGCCGCCTTCAAACGTGGCAGGGTCAGCTCCCAGAGTGCCATTGTGTTTGCGAGGAAGTCTCATCCCAGGAAACGATGGCGCAACTGCCAGCCGACCCCTGGGCCGAAGATCGAACCACAATTGGTGCGCCCCTGGCGGACACCGAAAACGGCGAGCCCAAAGGAAGCATTGGTCGACGTTGGTTCATTTACCGCACGCGCCCACCGCATGTGCACGCCCTCACCTGGCGTCAACTCGCTGCCTCCACTCGGGCCCAGCATATCCGGTGGCTTGAGGCCATCCGCGCCTTCCCCGACGACATCGCACGGCTGCCACTCGCAGCGGCCATTGTAGAATACCTACAACGCATGTCATCCGCCCGCGGTTGGGCCTTCTCCACGTTGGCCTCCGCCCTCAGCGCTTTCGGCAGCGCACTCGAGGCCTTGCCTATTTACACAAACGCACCTGCAGCCATCGCTGTGCGGCGCGATCCTGTTTTTGCCGCCACGCTCAAGCGTGCGCAGCACTTGGCACGGGTCACCACCGTCCACAGCCCCAATGCGTCGCTGCCCGTGGGCGTATATCAGGACCTCCTCAAGTCTCTGGGCGACCCCAACGTCCGTCTTCTTCTTCGCCTGGCTTGGTTTTACGCCGCGCGCGTCGGCGACATGCGCCAGATCACGGCGCAGGACGTCCGCCCGCCCACTGAGTCCCTCCCCACCGTCGCTCTCACTTTCCGCTTCGGCAAGGGCGCCGCCTTTTGGGGCCCGTACTGCGTACAGGCAGTACTCGACGACACCACCGCCAAAGCCCTGGCTGCCTTGAGGGCTTCACGGCCTGTCGGTCCCCTGTTTAGCCTCGCCGAGCAAGCTGCCCTCAGCAAGGCCATCGGAGAGGCGGGGTTCAACCTCCGCACCATCCGCCGTGGTGCGCTCAACCACTTGGCTGCGGGGGGCGTCTCCGACCGGCATCTGCAGCTCCTGTCGGGGCACCGCCGGGTCGACACGCTGATGCGTTACCTTGGTTGGGGGGCAGCTAGCGCCGATGCCGCCCAAGCAGCCGTCCAGCGACTGCGGGCCTCCGACGTGTTGGGGGGAGGCCACCCCCACGAACCGGCAAAAATGGGCGTTTGGTCCGGGCTGCAGGGCGTCAAGGGACGCCGAATCAAACGCCCACCATCGATCTTCGGGCATGCCCCGCCATCGGCAGCCGATTTGGGCATTGAGCTGCCCCACGATGACGACATCCGCAGTTGGCCCATCCACATGAAGGACGTGGGTGCGGTCGATTGGGACGCCGTCCGGGCCATGGCCGAGGACACACCCTGGAGGGAGGCCATCGAAACGGCTCGTGGTTGGTGCGAGGACCCTGCGGTTTACCGCTCGGCAACCCCGGGACGCATCTACGAGACACACGAGGTTCCTTTCTCACGAATCACAGAGAAAGACGCAGAGGAGATGGTTGTCGGTGGCAAGCTTAGGCATTATTGCGGACCCATCCGGGGTTACGCAAAAGGATTCATGCTGCCTCAGGCCTCAAAACGTCGGCGCCGCCCGATCTTTGAGCCCAGCTCGAATCCTTTCTTTGCCGCCTCAGGGCTCCTGCAGCAGCGCTACCCGTCGCGCCTCCAGCGGCGTGCGCGCGCCCGCGGCCATCCATGGGCCCACGAGGTCGATTGCTCGGCCTACTTTGATCAGTTTTTCCTTGCACCATCAGTGCAAGAATACTACGTGATCAAGGTTAGGACCCCATCGGGCCCCAAGCTCTACGTCCTCACGCGGCTCCCGATGGGTGCAACGTTCGCACCGGGAGTCGCCCAGGCCGTAACCTGGGTCGTCGCGTTCTCCTTGCTCGGCCGCCCCGGTGTCCACGTGGACACTATGATCGACAATATCCGCGTTGTGGCGGAGACACGCGATTTGTTAGTGGCGGCCCTCTCCGAGTTGCAGCTGCGGCTCGCCAAGGTCGGCATCACCACCAACGACGGATTTGGGCATTGCGTTGTCGATTCGGTGATCGGCAGCGCACCAAGCGAGTACACGTTCCTAGGGGAGCAGTATTTCCCCACCGGCGAAGTGGCCAACACTGCGAAAAACCTGGAGAAGCTTGGCCTGGCCCTGCAGCGGCTTACTGACGATTCCAATGTCACGTACCGTCAGTTTGCCTCTATCTTGGGCTTGCTCACTTGGCTCGCTCACACAGTCAACGTCCCCATGTGTCAGCACGTCGGTCTTCTCCGCGCCTACTCGCGCATTGCTGCAGCTGGCGGTGGTCGCTGGGACGATACCGCCACCCTCGCACCCTCTGTCATCGACAAGGTTTTGCGTCTTGCAGCCGCTGTACTGCCCAACACCCCTGTCCCGTTGCCTAGCTTGCGCCCGCCATCGTTCGCAGAGGCCGACTACGACGCGGTGGCATACACGGACGCCAGTGCCTCCGGCTGGGGGGCCGTGGTTCTCGACCCTGCAACGGGCCGCACTCTGGCCCTGCAACAGCACTGGACTCAAGCGCTTCACCACTCGGCAACGGCCGAACCGCTAGCTGTTGCTCGACTCCTTGACTGGGCAAAGGAGAGAGGCCTCCGACGAATAGCCATTGTGACGGACCACATCGCTCTAGCCACTGGGCAGAGACGATGGTGGTCTAATTATGGCGGGTTTAGTACAGCGCACGCCCTCAACGAGGCGTTCTTGCGTCTGCCCGTGCCCGAAGGGCACATCTTTTACCTCCCGGGCAGCGAGAACCCCGCGGACGCACTCTCCCGCGACGTCTCGTCGCGAAGTTACGCGCTCGTCGAGCGCAGAAGCAACGTTCGGTTGCCCGCTCTTGGCCGCTCCTGGCACCCATATTCCAGCGACGACAGGCCTCTTTGGTGCGTGTAGTGTGTTTTTCCCTGCGGAATCATACCCTACCACACTGTTATCAACAAAAATCATTAGGATTAGGGGGGGACCATCAGGTTAGTGGGGGAGCAGTTCTGCGCCGGTATTTGTACGCCAGAACAATTATGAAATGATGACGCCTTGTTTGTCGCTTTGTTGCCCCAAACGGGCTGCTCAAATCATTTCGCTCTCTTGCTTTCTTGTTGAGTTGTCTTGCAAGCATGCCCCTGCCCTCACCACAGGGAGGTGCCGCGTTTGGACACTTTGCGGAGTTCCCTGCGAGGCAGTTTGTCTCCTTCAATCAGACCTTTCGAAGGGAGTTCTCGTTCGCAGATGGCGTCGACTCGTTGCTGCGCGACCTGGACACCCACCGTCTTCTAGCACGGCAGCGGCGGGCATCTAACAGCACGACGCCGTTCGCATCGTTTCCCACCGCCCCTGTTCTGCTGGAAGGGACCTTCCTGTCCAGGAAACTAGCGGTTGCGATTGCACGCGATGCATGGTTGGCCCTTGACTCGGAGAAGTGTGTGGTGTCTGACATTGTGTCTGAATACGCAATGGCAATGGTGTTGCACTTGGAATGTCAACGCCCGACGGTCCGATGCGGCGAACGGCTGAGCACCCTTGTGTGGAGCGACACGCATCGACGCCTAACGGGTCAACGTGGCTTCAGCAAGTACGAAGCCTCAGCAAGCGATATCATGCGCATCCGGTGCTCTCCGTTTGAGGCGCCTTTCGCCTTAAAGCGCTTCTCGATGGGAAAGCATGTGACGGGCAACCACAGCGATGCCCTGAGACTCCTTGATGCCATTCAGGAAGACCCTAGGCGGTTGCGTCGACGAAGAGATGCGTTGGAGCACTGTGAGGCGTCCACGTAGCCTCCTGCAGGGAAGGCGTTTCCGAATGTGCCCCTCTTGTCGATGCGTAATAAATGTTGTCTGGTTCGGGGTTTCTTGGGGTAGATACAGTGGATGTTTCTCTTCTCTTCACCGTTTGCGTACGTACACAGAAATAGGAACGAACCGTGCTGAGAACAGTTCTGGTCACAATGCGTCGGAGCAACGTGCCGTCAACGTACGTTGCGTGTTTGTTGTGCGGTACGCTATTGGCGTTGCTGCTCGCTGGCACGATGCCGTTCAGCTGTATGGGGTGTGCTGTCGCTCTCAGTAGCAACAACGCCAGCGGTGCAGGCAACGGTACCCTCTGCGGACACGCAGCAGCTGAATTTCAACAATTGCTACACACCACGCGAACGGCCAACGTTAGAAGCGTCAGTACCTCAACGTCCACGGGTACGCTGAATGCCTCGCAGATTCCATCGATGACACCACTTGTAGGGCGTGTTGTGAATCGCGTCGACGACGACATTATGTTGGCGGGTTGTCGGTTTGTGGGCGACGCCGTCAACACTGTCGTGGGCAACCAAA
>NVWL01000035.1 GCA_002733645.1 Oceanobacter sp. | reverse complement strand
TGGTTGTGCTCGATTCAGTCGCAGTCGTTGATGGAGTCGCCGACAGAGTCGCCGTCGGTGTCACAGAATAGGTTGGGCTGAGAGAGTACGTCGGGGACATCGAGGCAGATGGCGATACTGTCGATGTCTGCGAGGGGCTGGCTGTGCTCGATTCAGTCGCAGTTGTTGATGGGCTCGCCGACAGAGTCGCCGTCCAGGAAGCAGAAGAGCTTGGGCTGCGAGTGTGCGTCAGGGACGCCGACGCAGATGGCGAGACGGTCGGCGGCAACGATACGCTGAACGAGATGCTGAAGGACAGGGTTGGGCTGCACGTATGCGTCGATGAGGGACTCGCAGTGGGGGTCACGGAGAAGGGAGGAGATGACGTACCAGTGGCCCGGCGTGTCCACGATTTGTAAATCGTGCGGGTGGAGCTCGCCTCCTCTGGTGGGTCCTTGTACGACTGTCCTGCGAGGACGTATTGAAGCCGCACGTAGTCAGGGGCCAAACCGTAAGAATACTCAATAGTTACCGACGCGCCAGGCGACAGCGTGCCAATGTGAAACATCAGACCCATCAGACAATCACCGGTGACATCGCCGCTGCCGGAGGAGTAACCAGAGGGCACGGTGGACCAGCTGCAGCTAACAGCAGTGTTGTGCGACAACGTGGTGTCGTACGTAAACAGGGCGACGGCAGGCACACCATAGGCACCCGTGTAGCTGCTCGCAGCAACGAACGATTCAGCACCCACGGTTGTGCCGACACCATCCACGCTGTAGCCGCGCTTGTTGATCGTTGTCGAAGTCCCTTGGTCGGGGTCAATCACACGCAGAAACTCGAGGCCGGTGATGGCAGACGTCGTAGTGCTCGTGATCGTGGTGGTCACCCAAATTCTGGGCACGTCCTGCTGAAATTCGTACACGTGCGTCACGTCGTAGTACGCTGCACGCCCGTTCCACGTGGTGGTGGCAGTGGTCGAGCCTGACGCCGGCGCCGTCCACGACAGCATCGTCACCGCAACAGACGAGTCGCCGTTGATGCTCTTATGGGTAAAGGACGTGCCTCCAGTTGTGCCCGTAAGGACAAACCCTTCATAAGGTGCGCCAGGCTGAATGATGTCATACGTGGAGTAGACAAAGTCACCGTCATACGCGTACTTCAGCCCAGGGATASTATWGCCTTGCCCGAGCGTCCCCTTCGTATTGAGCGACARCAGCAGATACGGCGACGCCACGGTGATCACCGACGATGTGGACCCTGTGATCGAGATGACATTGGCGGTGTCGGCAGTGGCGACGTGCGCCAGAAACGAGCAGCTGAGGCAAGCCGTGCACAAAAGGTGAAACAACGTGAAGCGGTGGAGAGGAGGCGTCATTGTCGTGACTTCGGCGTTGTATCTTCCAAGAATAGGTTCAGCCTTGGTGGCACAACGAATGAGAAAACCATCGACAAAGAGTTTTTTTTGAAGATCGATGAAAGCAGCTAGCGTCAACATGAATATTATTGATCTCTGGTGCCGTGTCTGATCTTGCTGTAGGTGGAGGGGACAACAACGATGATGAAGATGCTAATGATGAAGATGGACACATACATACACGCAGAGTTCAGAGTTCAGAGTTCAGAGAGTTCGCATGTTCGCTTTCTGGATCTTTTGTTGCGTTGTTGTTTGAGTTTTGATTGATGTTTTCGATTCTGTGTTTTAGGTCTTGTGTCGTAGACACTTTTGTTGCCTCTTCTTCCTCACACTCCTTTGTACATTCTTGATCTTTACTCTGACCCTGAACGTTACTCTGACTTTGAACAGTTGCGATGGGGGGAGATAAAACAACAGGGGAGGGAAAAACAACCCCAGAGAGATTCGATGAACGAAGACCACGGGCTCGGAGCACTGACGAAGCGGCGAACATTCCACGGAGCATTTCGAACTGGGCATGAGCAACTAAGTCGCCAACAAGAAACGGAGAGGCAGAAACAGATGCAATTGCTTTCAATATTTCCAGAGACTTGAAGTCAATGCTTCCCATGGTGCTGATGGCAAAAGGGAAAGGTTCAAATCCAGTAAGATCACAGAGAGATTGGTACGTATGCACCTTCTTTCTGTACGCCGTTGACGTTTTGTTTTTCGTCACAACCACGTCACCACAGTACACCTTCGATCCAACAAACACAACAAAATCAGGACCACCTCTCGAATTGTCTGGTAGGGGGAAATCTGGGGGGTTACACTCAGAAGGGACATTGTGATACCGAAACGTCTTATGGATCACATTGTTAATCTTTTCATGTCTGATATGAAAGAAAATGCCACCACACGACGAACATGACTCAAGATGTTGGAAACACTTTTCTGGAGTCATTGTTTTGAGGTTTTGATGGAGAATCAAACATACATAATCAGGAGGGGAAAACAAACCCATGCGGTACCACACAGCAAACGTACACACTTCATTTTCTAACTTTGTGAGTGGTCGGTTTGGCCACTCCTCCATCCAACTCTTGTGATACATCTTTGCGACTCCACATCCCATTTCCTTTCTTCTCTCAACCATTATTCTTTTCCAAATCATCTTTATTCCTACAATCTCATTTTTCACCTCCGGAAAAACAAGACCCACCTCGGCTGCCAACGCGGCCGCTCTTCCCACCAGCCCCGCCGCAACTTCCTCCCGAACCCACGACAGCGGAACAAGACCCAGACCCCCGTCCTCTGACGGAGAGAAAATGCGGACTTGGAGGTCCAGGTCTTTCTCCACTTTGGAAAACGGAAGGGAAAAGAGAGAAGCAAACGTTTTCAGAATCATTTCTTCCAGAATTCGAGTGATGGAGGCTGTCCACGGGGATGAAGGAAGCGTTGTGATAAAGTAAATGTTCCTCCATTGTATTGTTCGCAATATCGCAAACTTTATTTGGATAGAACATCGCAAATCTAGCAGGGAAGAAAGTACAATTTCATTTTTCTCTATTGTCTTCGCCGCGGCTGCAAGAAATTGCTGCATACGACCCTCGCCCCGGGAGGGGCACGAGGCATCTGCAGCAAACCGGGCCACCCCAGGGAACACCACAGAGCCAAGAAAAGAGCACGGTGAACTTTCCACAGTTGCTTCTGCAAGCTCTGGGGGGAGGGTTGGGGGAGGAGAGGGGATCATGACTCTCGTCTTCGCCGCATTCATTTTCAACCCTATCTTTCCCAACTCCTCTACAATTTTCTTTGTTTTTGATAAAAGGGCCGGGGGCAACAAGGGAAAGAAATCATCCGACACCGAAGGCACCACCATACCCAGCGAGGCGAGGCGCCTTAGCGGAGTTGTTTTGGCCCACTCTAAAAACACAGGCCCCGACACACAGCCTTGTGACGTCCCTGTCGTCACCGCTTGGGTGAAGACAAGACCACCACCAGAAGAGAAAGCACACGCATAGTTTACCTCTGAATAAATCAAATTGAGAAGCGGGAACAAAGGGGAGAGGGTGGAGGAGTTTTGCTCCAAGAAAGTGAAAACACCATGACGGTTGATTGTGTTGAACGCGTTTACCGCATCCAAGCAGACAACCGCAAGACCGTTGTCCAGCGCGGCTTGTGCAATGGGAACCCCAATGGCAGAGCCACCCGGGCGACCAAACACAGAACCAGGGGGTGGGGGAAGCGAAAACCGGCGCAGGAGAAGACGCAGCGCCACTTTCAAAAACGTTTCTTTCACCACAATGGGCCGCACTTTTTGGGAACCCTCGTACCCCAGAAGTGTCAGAACCCCTCTCTGCAAGAGGTCCCTTTCGGGCCCCGAAAGGGAGCACACCACAATGTCAGAAAAGAAAGCGCGTAGAAAACCAAAGAACGGGCGAGACGCCGCAGAAGCAGGGGAGGCAACAAGGGGGAACAACAACTCCCGGGTCCACCCTGTCAGTGCCGCCGCCTTTCCTCTTTTCAGGCGCCGTATCTCTTCGAAAATTTCGGAAACTTCAATCTCAATGGGGGGCCCGGCGGGTATGGCAAGAGGGTTGGGCAAGGGGCTTTGGGGAAACAGATTCTCTACACATTTCTCGCGACCCTCTGGCGGCAGCGCCCTTACTCCTTTTCCCGTCCCCAAAATCTTGTCGAAGAGCCCTCTCGCCGCCAACGTCTCGGCCCTCCGCTCCTCGCTTGCCCTTGGCGCCCCCTCCCTGGGGCCCGGGGTTTGCGAAAGCTTTTCCCGCAACAAAAACAGACACTCCAAGAAATAATTGTTTTCCAAAAGAAGACAAATATGACTCGTGGCTTAAACGTAGTAAACTCGTGGCTTAAACGTAGGGATGATTGTTTTGCGACCTTCTCGTGGTTCATCTCGTGAGTAACCGCGCGTACATACGTGTGGCGAAACCAACAGCAAAACTGGATGGGGTGAGATCACACGTAGCCAACTGTAGTTGACGCTGGGCACAGAGGGGACTTTAGTAAGTTTCGCTGGCGCTCCTTTGTCGTTTGGTGCATACCAACTCACTAGGTGAACCCACATGTAGCCAGCACTGCAATCCAGTGCTGACGCTCGGCACATCTTTGACACTGATGTCACCGCTAGTCATATTGGTACCAGACCATGTTCACCTTGTTATTTCATGGAAACGCGGAACCAAGACACGATTTGTCTTAGGCTTGTTGAGCCTATACCGTTTCTATGTTACCATCTATGGGTTTTCGCACTTGCGCATCCATTTCTTTCAAACTGCACATGTCTTTGCGTTTTACGGCATCACAGTAGTTGTACTTGCTTCAATGTCAGTCCCCCAGGCGCCCGGTACTCCGGTTCCTCCGGCTCCTCCCGTCGTCCAGGATGTTCCGCCAGCCCCACTGCCGCAACTGCCACTCACACCACTCGCGCCCGCACAAGTAGTCGCGTACCGCGATGCCCTCCTCTCAGCTTTTGATGAGGGTATCAAGTTACCGGTGAAAGTGACTTACAGGGTGGCAAGGGTAGGTGCGTTGGTGATGGCGGGGGAGTGGGAGGTGTCTGAGGCGGAGGTGTACGGGGTGGAGATGACAGGCACGGTTGAAGAACCCAGTAGGGTTGTTTTACTGTATGATAGGACGTTGAATGATCCCATAAGTGCTCAAATAGAGCTGGTGGAATTCCCGTCACCCCGTACGGACTATGCTGTGGTCGAGGTTCTGCCTTTCAAGAGCAGGCCGCGTACAGTGAAGCGGGCGAGGGGCGACGATGCAGTGCCTATCGTCCCTCAAGTCCAGCATCAACAGTACCAAGCTACCATCTTTCGAAGGGTTGGAAGGAGTGGCGGAAGCACTCAGGGGGGAGAAACAACGTTTCTTACTTGTGCAGGGATTGAAAATCCCTTTACACATACCTTCCGAAGATGAGGTTTTCTTCCCGAATATATGGGTAGTGAAGATAGCGAACGATGCATGTATCCCTGGGGTGGTTGCACAAGAGTGGCTGGCGGCGCTGACACAGGCACAACTTGCCCATGGTATGATGCTAACAAATAGCAACAAGCGTGCAAGTTTTGAGAGTTGCAAGGCTGCGATGCAGTCCTTGTTTTGCAACGTTGTGTTGGCACCGACCACAAAAACACAGTGGCTGGTGTTTTTTGAGAAGATCAAGCTCATCATGAGTTTTTTCGTCTTTGCGGCATCAGGGGGGATGCATCAATCGGTGGATGCGTTCTTGTATGCGTTTGACACTGCGTTCAGGGATGGCTACATCGATCCCCCGCGGCTGCTAAGGGATGCTCTGGCAAAAAACGGGCGTTTTCGGGACAATTCCTCCCCCGGTTTTCGGAAACAACGTTTCGGCAACAACTCCTACAAGAACAACAACAACACCACCAACAACAATACGAACAACAACGGCGGAAAACGCAGGAACTAGCGGGAATATCAGAAAACCCGTTGGGTCCTTTGTACACGAGGATGAGGATAATACAACAAGTAAAACACTGCGCGCTAGCACATTCGGAGCGACCACAAGTGCAAGGCGTGCAAGAACCCTTGAAGCGGCATATGGAACAGCATATACAAATGGAAAACTACAACAAAACACAAATGAACAATGTATTGGAGCGACCAAAAGTGCAAAGCGTGAAAGCACCCTTGAAGCCGCATACGGAACAGCATCTGAAAATGGAAGACTACAACAAAACACAAATGAACAAAGCTTCGGAGGGTGGAATCGTGGACCCTGCACACACAAACAAGAAGAAGGAGGAGCGGAACATGTTCGAAGAGCATTTGGAGGAACTGAAGCACAGAGAGAAGGAGGCGTATGCGGACATAGCGAAGAAATGGCACGACAAACCTCGGGGTTTCGAAATGGTGTCGGAAGGTTACTTGAACCAGCAGAAAAGGTTATTACCTTTCCTTGTTCTGCACCCCCAGCGAGTCTCGGCGTCTTTTCTCGATGCGGCGAAGAAAATGGAGTGGGCGAAAACGACGGTCCTGTCGTACTTCATCACACTCATAGCAGCTGCGAAAGCATTGGAAATCATTCTACCGGATGCTGCAGTAGTAATCAGAAACTTGAAGAGGGAGGCTACGACGCACATCCCGGTTCGTCAAACGTGTGTGTGGCAGGAGGTGTGTCAGTGGGCGGCTTTGCTGCCACTCAACTTAGCTACTGCGATTACGCTGGCTTTTCAGATAGGGCACAGGATAGGCGATATCCTGCTACTCCATTGGTCAGACGTAGTAGCGGAACAGAAGCGCATTCTAATAACCGTCAGAAGGGGCAAGACAGTGTCACTAGGTTCGTCATATTGCATCAGCGTACCGATCGAGAGCGAGGCAGCGGTGCTGATAGTGGCGGCCATGAGGTCAAAAGTGAAGGGTTATCTTGGGCCATTCGTCGACGACCCTCATCAGGCAAAGAAGATCATTGGCGAAGTAATAGGCAGGGACATCAGGTGTTTGAGGAGAGGCGGCCTGCAGCATATGGCGTCCACAGGATGTACCCCGGCGGATTTGCTTCTTTTCAGTCGGCACGCATCAGTCGCAATGCTACACAGGTATCTACACGAAGGGAGAGATCTGGTGTTCGAAACATGCCGGATGGAAGAATTAATCCGGCGGGCGTTTTAAAGTCCATTTTAAAAGGACTACGTCCAAAGCTTGAGTCCTGTGCAAACCGCAGATTAACTCATGTGGAGGAATCGTGGCCGCTCCACGTAAAGCGGGTGGGTCGGGCAAACTGGCCTGCCCTTGAACAGCTGATTGGGGGGGTCCTCTCGACAGAGCAGATTGACAGCTTCATGTGTATGGTGGCACCTTTTCGTATTTCGACAGCGTCGGCCTCGCAGGTTGGACCTTCGAAGATTTCTTCATCATCGTCACTAAGTAGATCTGACTTAAACACGTTGGAAGAGGCGGGTTTGATCAGACGTGTGCATCATGAAGAAGCGATCTTAGGTCGGGCAACACCGTTTACCGTTGCAGAACCGGGAAAAATGCGAAGGCGTTGGATTCTTCACCCGAAGTGTTTCAATGAAGAACATCAATCAAGTGTAAAATTGGTAAATGCTCCGTTTCCATCTCTTCGAGAACTGTTATCAGGCGGGCGTAGTCGATACGCTTGTTCGCTCGATTTTCGCGCGTTCTACCATCAATTCAGAATTTCGAACTTGGCGGGGTTGCAATTCGTGTTTGTGGATTCTAGAGGTGCGCACTGGGCACCCACGACTTTTCCGACTGGTTGTACGTCGGCACCAAAAATCTGCCAATTGATATGCATTGCGCTAGGCAGAGCGTCCATTCCGGATCACCTCAAAAATGAGGTCTTTTTTGATGCGTTCATTGACAACATTCGTTTTCACGGAAACAATGCTTCCCATGTGCTGGAGTGTACGAAACGATGCGTGTCATTAGCGCAGGAGGCTGGATTGCAGTTCAACACAGACTGGGATCACAATGTAGTTCACGAGAAATGCATTCCATTTTTGGGTATGCTGTTCGATCATGTAAACAAGACGGTGTGTTTAACGGAACGCTTCATCGAAAAAACGAGGGCAAACAAACTGGAGTTAATGAACTCACATGTGTTGTCAGTTGGCGCGTTGCTCTCATACTTTGGGAGATTAATTTACGGTGCGAGAATTTTGAACATTCCCCTTGCACCATACTTCCACATCTTTAGCTTCGTGCGGAAAACAGTCAATACTTCTGTTAGTGTCGACGAGGAAGTGAAGATTTTCCCCTCCATAAAAGCGTGTTGGGTGGGGTGGTTTGAAGCGGTATTGCGCAATACACCACGCAGTGTATCTGAAGGATTATTCCCTTTGTCCACAAGTACATTATTCACTGACGCAAGCCTCACGGGTTTTGGTGGGGTGTGGTTTGGAGGAAACATGAATGTACATGTGTTTTGGGGGAGGTGGTCTAGACGGTCCGTTGATCAAGCCAAAAGGGCTGGAATCAATATGTTAGAAACGCGGGCGATGAGGTTAGTGTTGCAAAAAGTATTGGTGAAGACGTTAACTCGGATAAAAGAGCACGTCATTTTACAGTACAGCAACATGAGGGTGTTTATCGACAATCAGGCGGCAATGTTTGCCATTAGGAAAACGAGAAGTGCACAATTTCTTATGAATGCAGAGGTGAGACGAATAGGATGCATCACTAAGAGATTGTGGGAAGAAGGACGGATATGGGTGGATGAGCCTCAATATGTTCGTTCTGTGGACAATCCAGCGGATAAATATTCGCGTATGTAGTGTTTTTTATCTCCCTCCGACATACCACAATCTGCCTGAGTGGTGCAACTACGTCGTCCAAGGGTGGTATCCAGTGGTGTCCAATCACCGATTTGAACTGGTACTACCACTTGAATGGACCGTACGTTTGGTGGATGACAGTCTGGGGAGAGTGTTTGGGGAGAATGACTGGTGTCATAGAAATGTGCTGTTTTGATTTATGTATTTGTGGTGTAATGGCTAGCTAGTATGCGTATGCCATTTATGAACTATCTGATCTGTTGCGAATACAGAAGTAGAGAGGTGCGAAAGCAAACA
>NVWL01000021.1 GCA_002733645.1 Oceanobacter sp. | reverse complement strand
AGCGTTTAATGGATCGGTGCCGTTAGTGGTTTCGTCAGTATCTTCAACGCCGTCATTATCATCATCGGTATCAACATTGTCTGGCGTACCGTCACCGTCGGTATCCGTACCCGCATCGTTTGGATTCAGCGGGTCAGTTCCTGCAGCCACTTCGGTTGCGTTACCAATGCCGTCACCGTCCGAGTCGTTGTTTGGATTGTTGTTTTCAGCGTCCAGTTCATCCGATACACCGTCGTTGTCGGTATCTGTCGTACTGCTTTCTAGAGCATCAATAATGCCGTCTGAATCAGTATCTGTCATACCTTCAGAGCCGTCGTTTTCGCCATCGCCATCAGTGTCAGCACTTAGCGGATCGGTACCGTTGGTCGCTTCATCAGTATCGCTAACGCCGTCGTTATCATCATCGTTGTCGATGTTATCTGGGGTGCCATCACCGTCGGTGTCGGTACCTGCATCGTTTGGATTCAGCGGGTCAGTTCCTGCAGCCACTTCGGTTGCGTTACCAATGCCGTCACCATCCGAGTCGTTGTTCGGATTGTTGTTTTCAGCATCCAATTCATCCGATACACCGTCGTTGTCGGTATCAATGATGCTGCTTTCTAATGCATCAATAATTCCATCACTGTCAGTGTCGTTAGCGTCGAAGATATTACCAATCTCAGTAGCATCGTCTTCGCCGTCGCCATCGCTATCAGCATTGAGTGGATCTGTACCTAGAGCTGTTTCATCCGTGTCTTCAATACCATCGTTATCGTCGTCGATGTCCAGGTTATTCGGAGTTCCATCACCATCAGTATCGGTACCCGCATCGTTCGGATTCAGTGGATCAGTACCCGCCGCCACTTCGGTTGCGTTACCAATGCCGTCGCCATCCGAGTCATTGTTCGGATTGTTGTTCTCAGCATCCAATTCATCCGATACACCGTCGTTGTCGGTATCTGTCGTACTGCTTTCTACAGCATCAATTATGCCGTCTGAATCAGTATCTGTTGTACCTTCAGCGCCGTCGTTTTCGCCATCGCCATCAGTGTCAGCATTTAGCGGATCGGTGCCATTGGTCGCTTCATCAGTATCAGAGACGCCGTCGTTATCATCATCGTTGTCGATGTTATCTGGGGTGCCATCACCGTCAGTGTCGGTGCCCGCATCGTTTGGATTCAGCGGATCAGTACCTGCGGCCACTTCGGTCGCGTTACCAATGCCATCACCGTCGGTATCGTTGTTTGGATTGTTGTTCTCAGCATCCAATTCATCCGATACACCGTCGTTGTCGGTATCTGTCGTACTGCTTTCTAGAGCATCAATAATGCCGTCTGAATCAGTATCTGTCGTACCTTCTGCGCCGTCGTTTTCGCCGTCGCCGTCGGTATCGGCCAATAATGGATCGGTACCGTTAGTGGCTTCGTCAGTATCAGATACACCGTCATTGTCATCGTCGGTATCGATGTTATCTGGGGTACCATCACCGTCAGTATCGGTGCCCGCATCGTTCGGATTCAGTGGGTCAGTCCCTGCAGCCACTTCGGTTGCGTTACCAATACCATCACCATCCGAGTCGTTATTCGGATTGTTGTTCTCAGCGTCTAGCTCGTCAACGACACCGTCGCTATCACTATCAAGTACGGCAGATTCAAGTGCATCAATAATGCCGTCTTCATCAGTATCTATAGGATCAGCAACGTCGCCTACTTCGGAAAGATCCAGTTCACCATCGCTGTCCGTATCCGTAGATAGAGGGTCAGTGCCTAATGAGCTTTCTTGGACATCGGTTAAACCGTCATTGTCGTCGTCATTGTCGATGTTATCTGGAGTGCCGTCGCCATCTGTATCTGTTCCAGCATCGTTTGGATCAAGTGGATCAGTCCCTGCAGCCACTTCGGTTGCGTTACCAATACCATCACCATCCGAGTCGTTATTCGGATTGTTGTTTTCAGCGTCTAGCTCGTCAGATACACCGTCGTTATCAGCGTCAAGTAAGCTTGATTCAAGCGCATCAATGATGCCGTCTGAATCTGTATCAGTAGTCCCTTCTGCGCCGTCGTTTTCGCCGTCGCCATCAGTGTCAACATTTAACGGGTCAGTACCATTCGTCGCTTCGTCATCATCTGATACACCATCGTTATCATCATCGGTATCAAAAGCATTAGGCGTACCATCACCATCAGAGTCTAGTGGCGTATCATTCGGATCAAGAGGATCTGTGCCTAGAGCAACTTCATCAGCGTTACCGATGCCATCACCGTCCGAGTCGTTGTTAGGGTTATTATTTTCGGCATCTAGCTGGTCAGATACACCGTCGCTATCTGCATCGTTATTAGCAGATTCAAGCGCATCAATAATGTTGTCATTATCAGTATCATTAGGCGATGTCACGACCCCAACCTCTGTCGCATCATCATTACCATCATTATCCGTATCAGCGGATAGAGGATTGGTTCCTAACGTATTTTCTTCGCTATCGGTTAGGCCATCATTATCATCATCGGTATCGGCATTATTTCCTACGCCATCACCATCGGTATCAGTTGTTTCATTTGGATCAAGTGGGAACGCGTCATCACCATCCAACACGCCATCGTTATCATCATCAGGATCTGCGTTGTTACCAATACCATCGCCATCAGTATCTACCGACTCGTTAGGGTCGTTAGGAAATGCGTCATTAGCATCTAGAACACCATCACCATCGCTATCTAACGTCACCGCGATGGTAAAATAATCACCATTGTTCAACGTGACGTTGTTAATAACACCTGTGGTTTTATTTATTTCACCAATCGACTCAGCACCGGAACTAAAATCAGAATTTGTGTTCTTACGGACTAAGTAGAGCTTCGCGCTGAGCGGGAGATTAGCCGGAATAGCGAATTTCATAGATACAGACTGATTGAAGCCTGTTTTTTGCACTAGCCACTCACGGCCAATACGCAGTGAGTATGGAGCACCAACTTCTGTCGTTTGAAGAGAGTATGATCCACTGTTGTTACCAACTAAGAAAAACTGTCGATCACCGTTGATTGACGTGGTACGTGAAGATGACGCATTTGAAGAGGTGAAGTCAGACTGTAATGCTAGTGTTAAACGCGTGCTTTTAACGGAACGAGAAACTTTTTGATTTAATCCGCTGGTGTCATCTCGACCTAAACCAAATACCGCATTTTTATAGTTTTCCCCTGGGTTAGAACTGACACCAAGCGAGTCATTCCAAATAACTGCGCCCGTACTGTCGGTGTAATTACCAACAAGATCGATACCATATTTGAGGCTTAGGTAAGAACTTACCTGTAGGCGTTCGGCAGTCGTCAGTGATTTGGTGTACCAAATCACCTCCATGATGTCACCTTGGAAAGCATCACCACTGTCTTTACGCCCATACCCTACGAGTAAATTATCACCGCGAGTA
This sequence comes from Oceanobacter sp., assembly GCA_002733645.1. Classification (GTDB taxonomy): domain Bacteria; phylum Pseudomonadota; class Gammaproteobacteria; order Pseudomonadales; family Oceanobacteraceae; genus Thalassolituus. Next base: position 59,200 of record NVWL01000021.1, on the reverse strand, counting down.
ATGGAGGAGTACTGGGAAGTATATGTGTATTCTTCGCCGTTCAAACCGAGAACAAATGTCTTATTCTCAGCGCCTCCGATATTCGCATAGCCTAAAACAGACTGAGAAAGCGGAACGGCCGTTGGGTGAAATACGTTAATGTCGTCACCCGAAGAACGCTCTGGTCGTAGTAATAATTTACCGGCACCGGCAGCATCAACACCGTTGAGAGAGAAACCAGGCTCACCGGCGTAATTGCTGGTGCTATCCAGTCCTGTTATGCGACCAGAGTTATTTTGTACATAGCTCGAAGTTAAGGTAACCGTAAAAATTGATAATGGAGTTTCACGCTCACCACTTGGAACGATTCCCGTACTATTATTTCTAAAGTGGCGACTAGTTGTATATCCAGTAGTGTAAGGATGAAAGTTGTGACTAGCATCCGCCGAAGTTAATGACCAAGAACCTCGTGCATCAATATCACGATTGTTACCGGAGCTATCCTTCCAAGCGTTGTTAATGGTACCGGCGTCGTCTGCCTTGAGCCAAACAGCTGAATCATTCACACCACCAGGTGAAGCATTTGCTTGCTGATAACCTCCACTAGCAAATGCCGCTACCGTGGCTAGACTTATTGCAACGCCTTTGATGAACTTCATAATGTTCGCTCCGTTCGAAAGCAGATCTCAGCTATTTTGAGACTTACTTCACAGTCCATTTACAAAATTTTGCTGGATTCTAATACCTGTGTTAAGTCGACGCAATACGTATAAAGTAAAAACGATGACGCAGAATATGTCACTCTTTAACGCAAAACAGGCCAAAACCCTTGGTACTGCAGAATAATAAACGGTCGTTCATGTAACAAGGTGTTACCAAAGGAATTACATTCTCCTGACATAGATCACGCTTAAAAACACGTAAGGTTACAGAGTCCCTCACCCTATATAACTATTCCGGAGCATCAAAAGTGTTACTTTCAGACATACTCCAAGAGCGTCACTCCGTGCGAGGCTTCAAGGCCACTCCTATAGACTCAACATTACTGAAAGATGTTTTTTGCAAAGCACAGCAGTCGCCCTCCAATTGCAATGTTCAACCTTGGCAGACTTATGTTGTGTCTGGGGAGAAAAAAGATGAACTCAGTAAGCTGCTCATTAGTGAGGTGATGAAGCAACAATCACCCGAGCCTGACTTTGATTGGAATATTGCCTATAAAGGTATTCATAGAGAGCGGCAGTTTGGAGCCGCCAATGCTCTTTATAGTGCAATGGCAGTGGCCAGAGACGACAAAGCCAAAAGAAATATGGCCATGCTCCGAAATTGGACATTCTTTGATGCGCCACATGTCGTTTTCTTCACAATGGAAAAATACCTAAACATCATGGGCGCAGTTGATATAGGTATTTACGCTCAAACACTCGCATTAATATTAAAGGAACATGGTATAGATTCTTGTATGCAAGGGGCGCTTGGCCAATTCCCGAAACCGATTCATCGTATGCTGAACTTACCTGAAGGGCATGGGGTACTTTTTGGTATGTCATTCGGTTACGCCGATGAATCACCAGCGAATCAGTGCCGGACAGACCGCGCAGACATTACTCAGTCCGTTACTTTTCTGAGCTAGTCGTTACGGTAAAAAGCATGACACGAAGTTGCATCACGCCTGCTATCAATTCAATAACCAGAGCCCTGACGCAAGGCTTCTTCAACGTCAATACCAACCGTTAACATACCAACATAGCGATCAACTTCGCCTTTAATGGCCACTGATACTTGAACATGAAATTTCATTGAAGACGCATCAAACTGAATATCACTTATAAATAACCGCTCAGACGTTTTTGCGATAGTTTCAGCATATGCTTGCTCGTCACTTTGATCATAGTCTGTGGTCACAACACTTTGGGCGGTGTTTAGGCCGTAGCGGTCAACAAGAAAAATTTCGGTAAACAAACCATCACTCGTGTCTTGTATTGCCTTAAACATCACTGACACTTGCCGAGCAAGCAGATCATCAATAAATGGCTGATCTTCGCCAGCTCTCTCCCTGCGCCAAGTTTCATCAAGTTTATTCTTCACCGATGGTGCTAACCCAGCACTCATTCTATTTTGTTGAGTTAAAGCACGAAACACTTCTCTATTACTCAATAATGGTCGCAACCGTCGTTCAAAAATACGGCGAATAGTTTTTTCTTCCAAGGCACTCAATGCAATTGGAGTACCAGCACACTCTGTGATCTGATTGTTAAACTTCTCCATAAACTCAGGATATTCATCAACAAAGGTGTTGGTGAAATACACCCCCAAAGGGGTATAACGTAAAAATCGTCGATTAAACGTAGGTAAAGATCCTCTGAATGCAGAGTAATGACCTTTTTCTAACTCATTGTAATAACGATCATCTGCAATAAACGCATCAATTCGCCCAGAGGCCAACAATAATAAAAGCTGCCCGCCTTCATTCACCTCCTCTATATTGTTAAACCCATTACTCCGTAACCACTGAAACTGGCTACTTGAACGAACCGCAGCAAATCGTGTATCGAGGGGCAAGCCTTCGGCTAAGGACCCAACATTCCCCATTGAATAGACGTACCATTTTTCGAGTGCAAACGGAGAAGACATCACCGCATTAGAACTGAGTTCTTCAGAATAGATCGAGGTAAACAAGCCGTCTGCTTGGCGAGATTTCATATCACTAATAGCACGCCCCCAAGGCATAACTTTGACATTCACCCCTTCATCAAGCCCTTCAAAGATGCATTTCACCGCCGTCATGGCAACGCCCGACAACTCTCCCTTCAGCATCACCTGATAAGGAGGCCAAAGGCTTGTCCTCAACTCAACTGGCTTACCGGCCCACGCCACCTGAATAAAAGCAAAACACATGAAGATCAATATTCTCATAACAACACCCAACGGCAGACATTAAAAAGCATGGTTTACTTGCCTTATTCTTTTTATTTTAGCTTACCCTAACGAGCACGCACGAGCTGAGGCTAGACATAATTCGCCACAAAAAAAAGCCACCCGGAGGTGGCTTTCAGAAAGACAACAACGATGACTTATTCCCACTCGATCGTCGCGGGTGGCTTACTTGATACATCGTAGGCCACACGGGAAACATGTTCGATTTCGTTAATGATTCGATTGGAGACTTTCTCCAGCAAATCATAGGGCAAGTGCGCCCAACGAGCGGTCATAAAGTCGATAGTTTCTACCGCACGAATGGCAATCACCCACTCGTAACGGCGAGCATCACCCACAACACCAACCGACTTCTGCGGAATAAACACAGCAAAAGCCTGAGAAGTTTTGTGATACCAATCAAAGTTATGCAGTTCTTCAAGGAAGATCGCATCGGCTTCACGCAGAATTTCAGCGTATTCTTTTTTAACCTCACCCAAAATACGGACACCCAAACCTGGGCCAGGGAATGGATGGCGATAAACCATGTCGTAAGGCAAGCCTAGCTCTAGACCCATTTTACGTACTTCGTCTTTAAACAACTCGCGTAATGGCTCAACCAACTCCATTTTCATATCGTCAGGCAAACCGCCCACGTTATGGTGAGATTTGATCACATGCGCTTTGCCTGTTTTGGACGCGGCAGACTCAATAACATCAGGATAAATCGTACCCTGTGCAAGGAAATTAACGTCTTTCAACTTAGTGGCTTCTTCATCAAACACTTCGATGAACTTACCACCAATGATTTTACGCTTAGCTTCAGGATCAGAAACGCCCGCCAATGCATCAAGGAATAACGCCTCGGCATCCGCTCGAATCACTTTAACGCCCATGTTCTTAGCGAACATGTCCATCACCATATCGCCTTCGTTTTTTCGCAAAAGACCATTATCAACAAACACGCAGGTCAGTTGATCACCAATCGCCTTATGCAACAGCGCAGCCACCACGGATGAATCCACCCCACCCGATAAACCCAGTAATACTTTTTGGTCGCCGACTTGCGCGCGAACACGTTCAATTTGATCTTCAGCAATTTTGGCCGGTGTCCACAGTGCTTCACAGCCACAAATATCGAGCACAAAGTGCTCAAGTAGACGCTGACCTTGTAGCGTGTGAGTCACCTCTGGGTGAAACTGAACACCGTAAAAATTCTTCTCAGCGTTAAACATGCCGGCAATAGGACAGCTCGGCGTAGATACCATCAATTCAAAGCCTTCCGGCATGGCCACCACTTTATCGCCGTGACTCATCCACACATCCAACAAGGCTTTGCCGTTGTCAGAGATGTGATCTTTGATGTCTTTTAAAAGAGCGTTCTCGTTCTCAACTTGAATCTGGGCGTAACCAAATTCACGTACATCGGAACCTTGAACCTTGCCGCCCAACTGCTCAGACATGGTTTGCATGCCATAGCAGATACCTAAAACAGGTAAGCCCAGCTCAAACACCACCTGTGGCGCGAGAGGAGAATTCGCTTCAGTCACGGACTCAGGGCCACCCGCAAGAATAATCCCGGTAGGCTTGTATTCACGAATCTCTGGTTCGTCCATATCCCAGGCGCGAATCTCAGAGAAAACACCGATTTCACGAACACGACGAGCAATAAGCTGGGTGTACTGTGAACCAAAATCCAGAATCAAAATGCGTTGAGCATGAATATCTTGAGACATAATCTTTTTTCCGTAACCCGTAAAACAGGAAAACTTGTAGAAGGTTATAAACTAAATCGGGGATGACAATGTCATCCCCGGTATTAAGCGATTTGCTCTTAGCCCAAACGGTAATTTGGAGCTTCTTTAGTGATCTGAACATCATGAACATGAGACTCAGACATACCCGCTGACGTGATACGTACAAATTCAGGCTTAACACGCATCTCATCAATGGTTCCGCAACCTGTGTAACCCATGGAAGCACGAACACCACCCATTAGCTGATGCACGATGTTCGACAGTGGGCCTTTAACGGCGATACGACCTTCAATCCCTTCCGGAACCAACTTATCAACGCCCGCTTTTTTATCTTGGAAGTAACGGTCAGAAGAGCCTTGGCTTTGCCCCATTGCGCCGAGTGAACCCATACCACGGTATGACTTATAAGCACGGCCTTGGAACAGCTCTACTTCGCCAGGTGCTTCATCCGTACCCGCCAACATAGAACCCACCATCACTACGCTTGCACCGGCAACGATCGCTTTTGCAATATCGCCAGAGAAGCGAATACCGCCATCAGCAACCACAGGTACGCCATAGCTCTTCATCGCTTCTGCCACATTCGCTACCGCTGAAATCTGCGGCACACCGACACCTGCAACAATACGAGTCGTACAAATAGAACCAGGGCCGATTCCGACTTTCACGCCATCTGCTCCGGCTTCAGCAAGAGCAACCGCCGCGGCTGCAGTAGCAATGTTGCCACCAACCACCTGAACAGACGGGAAGTTTTCTTTGACCCAACGAACACGGTCAATAACACCAGTACCTGCTTCGTTTGAAGTATGACCATGTGCTGTATCGACGACGATGACATCCACACCGGCTTTTACTAGGGCCTCAACGCGTTCTTCAGTGCCCATACCAGTACCTACAGCGGCACCGACCAATAAACGGCCCTGCTCATCTTTAGCGGCATTTGGATAGGCTCTGGCTTTTTCAATATCTTTTACGGTCATCATGCCAACGAGCTGACCAGCGTCGTTAAGCACCATGACTTTTTCAATACGGTATTCGTGCAGCAAATCTTGAACGTCTTGTGGGCTAGTCCCTTCAACAACGGTCACTAGCTTTTTACGCGGTGTCATCACGCTGCTAACCAATGCATCAAGGTTTTTCTCGAAGCGAACATCACGACTCGTCACAATACCCACAAGGTCACCGTTATCTACAACGGGCATACCAGAAATATTGTGGAGCTGAGTTAGCTCAAGAATTTCACGAATTGTGGTCGTGCTCGGCACGGTGATTGGATCTTTAACCACACCGCTTTCGTACTTTTTAACTTTACGAACTTCAGCGGCTTGTTCATCAATGGTTAGGTTTTTATGAACAATACCCAAACCACCTTCCTGAGCAATGGCAATCGCCAAGCGTGCTTCAGTCACGGTATCCATCGCAGCAGAAATAAGCGGAACGTTAAGCTCGATGCCCTTAGTGAGACGAGTTTTCAGACTTACCTGATTAGGCAGTACCTCTGAATAACCGGGGACGAGCAGCACGTCATCAAAAGTGAGTGCATCTTGAGCGATTCGCAACATATGAAGTGCCTTCCGAAATGAGGTGATGGGAAAGGCGCCGCATTATATCGAAAGGTCTGAGCTGGGTAAACGCCCGTGAGCTAAAGAAACCGGCGATTAATCAAAAATTGTCTATTTATCTGATTATTTTTCCGACGGTTTTTCATTCCCACGCACAGGGCACGCCTTGGTATCAATAAAATCAGCCACCGCTGCACGCAGACTCCCATAACGAAACGAGGCAATATGCGGGCCTAAGCTATCTAGCCAACAGTTAGATTCGGGTAAGTTGAAATAGACCGTTCGCCCACCCTCATATGGCAACACACTGTCCATAGGGCTATGTAATACCAAGGTAGCCACTCGAATATCTTTTACTTTGTTTTCCGGGTCCCAACGACTGGGCACCAACCAAGTAAACGGCATAAACAACCAACCTATCCAAGCGTGACCTAACGCATTTCGCGCAATACTAGGAAATCCCGTAAACGTAGAATCTAACACCAAAGCCTCAATCGGGTAGTCGTCTTGGTGTTCAGCAACAAAGTTGATGGCCAAAGCGGAGCCCATGGATTGGCCTAATACGGCGATATTATCGTTTGGGGACTCATCCACAAGCCAACGTGCCGCAGCCTCTAGATCCAGTAATACGTCCGGCATCACAGCTGCGCCCTCAGACGCACCAAAACCTCGATAATCCAGAGCCAGTACTCGATACCCCTCTTCCACCAGCCAGTAAATACTGCGCGCATGAGTGGAAATATTTTGCGCATTGCCATGCAAATACAGAATTACTGGGCTGTCAGTTTTGATTTCTTCCGGTATAAGCCACCAAGCATGAAGCTTTACACCGTCTGACGCCTCAAGCCATACATCTTCGTATTTAACAGCGTAAGCCTCGGGGGTTTGAAGCCACAAGGTACGAGGCTGAAAGTACAAACGTGTTAACGAGCTACACCCCGTAATGCCCACCACAACAAGTGACAGCAGACATCCAATAAGTAACCAACGCTTAGAAGTACCAAGCATAACTTACATCCCAAGCATTAACCGCTTTCGAGCCAGCCCACTCGCGCTCAAACCCAAAGCGCAGCTGTACATCACCATATCCCACCAGCGCTTCTTGAATACTAAAACGACGACGTGGGGTTTGATCACCTAAGGCAATGGGCTGCCACTGAAATTCAATTAACTCTTGGTTATACGCGCCTTGCCACAACCAACCAAAGCGCGGGCCAACAGAAACTTGATGACCTTCATCAAATTGATTATCGGCTCTCGCCGTCACCTCGCCTAAAATGAAAAAGCGTCCATCACCAAACACACCACCGCGAAAATCAGGCACCGTAGTGTGCCACGCACGCCCAAAGCCAATATTCAAACTAGAGAACAGCTCACTCTCTTGTTGTGCAAATCGATCTAACTTAGCTGCGACGGTCCATGCCACAGGACGTTGAAAATCCGTTCTATGACTCAATGAAAGTACATCCACCAAGGTCAAAGATCTCAGCTGTAATCCTTCGTCTTCACCATAACGAAAACGGAAATCTCCCATTTCGATTTGAGCGCCCGGCGTAAACCCCATCGCCGGATCTAGAATATCGTGATACGCAATTCGCCAACCTAAATCACCATGCCACTGTTCATCAGTAAAGCCTCCAGATATGGTTAAACGACTGCTGCCATGACCTTGATCATCACGATAACGTGGGCGCTCAGGTTCATTAAACGGAGAACCCTGTGGCAACTTACTGCGTGCAGAGAGAATCGCGATGGTGCGTTTACGCAATACCGGGTTGGCCTGTTTCTTTTTAACAGAAAGATAACGGGCATAAGCATGCGCCAACTCTAATGCTTTGGTTTGTGATTCAGCCGGCAACCCTTCAAGAATGAGTGACATATCTTCATTAGATTCGACTAAACGATGCGCCGCTACTTTCTCAGCATCTGTACTTTGGTCGGACATCGATTCTAGGGTTTTCGCAGCCGATGGCCTAAAATCAGCACGACGAACAAAATGGTTATTCTGCAATGCCCTGATAGTATCGACCGGCACAGCCTTGGTAGAAAATTCATCCGCTAAATCTGCCCGTTCAGACGCCGCATCCAGCAAACCCATCAAACGATATGAACAATTTTCATCGAAGAAAAAATAATCAAAATAGGTGTCTTTAGTTTCCCAAATATGACGTACAAATTGATCAACTTCCGATTTACTGAAAGACAATTCGTACTCCCAAATGTCGCGATACTCCATATGCTGATAATCATTCGTTTTCACGTAATAATTCATCACTGACACAACACCCGGATACCCACCCGTTAAACCTTTATAGCTAAAAACCAATTCATTATCCGTTGGGTCAGCATTGGCGGCGAAGTTCACGCTGTAAGCGAGTAACTTACTACTGTCTCGATCTTCACGATCTAAACGCACCAAGGTATGGCCATACATGGAAGACGGAGAGTTAATATGAGACGCAGGAAATATGAGCGTAATACGATGAGCATCTAATTCATCACGCCACTGCTCAAATTCAGGGCAAGGTTGATCAATAAAATCAACGTCTGGTAATTGTTTTTTGATCCACTGATAACGCGCAGGAAAACGACATTGAGCCGAAGCATCGGGGGCCTGTTCCACTAACAAAAAAGCGGCAATATCAGCCTTAAGTTCAGAGACCAAGTCCGTTCGACCACTGTCAGATAAAAAGAAATCCGGACTATCGTTTTGACTTAAAGTGCGAAAGGTATATGGGTGATATCGATAATGAAGTAAGTGGCTCCATTGACGCTTTGCAGCCAAACTTTCCAACAGATCAATTTCCAATACATCGTTATTAGGCAATAGAGTTTGGTTAATCGTTGACTGAGGTTCTACTGATTCAACATCTGCATGAACTAAAGATGTATAAATTAAAGACGAACACACGAACAAAACCAGCACAGTCACGGCTGATGCATTGCGCAAAAACACCACAAATAATCCTTAGTAATCACACATAAAAAAACGCGCCGCAGCGCGTTTTCTTTTAGCTACCATTGAGGCAACCCGAACAAACTTAACCTACGTACTTCTGCAAAGAAGCATCTTGCGCCATCGCCTGAGTCAGAGACTCATACGCGTCAGCCGCCGTAGACTCAGCAGTAAACATGCTGTCGAAGTTAGACTGCACAGTCGCACCAAAGGCTGCCTTGTCAGTAGCTTCAATACCCATTACCTGAGCAAGCGCATCCAAAGTTTCACCTTGACCACGAGCCGCATCAACCGCCAGTTGGTCCATATTGTCATTCATAAACGTTTGAGCCATTTTCAAAGGGCCATTAGCCGCTTCACAACCCAAAGTACCAGAGGTCATACCAAAGGTTTGGTTACCAGAAGTACCGTTAGTCGTTGCAGCCAATACGTGCTCGTACCATTCGTTTGCATCCGGGAAAACAACCGCAGTTCCCAAGCCACAACCAGCAGGGCCGTTAGCGAAAGAGACTGAAGAAGCAGAGACTAGCATTGCAGCAGCAATCAGTTTTTTCATGGACTTATTCCTTGTTCTGTTTGACATAGGTTTGATCGTATTAATATTGATCATTCTTTCTTTGATTATGCAGCGGCCCAACTCATTAGAGTGTCTTTCAAGACCGACCTGACTAACCTAAGCCTCTTTGAGAATGATGTCCAGCCCCGAAAAGTGAAAAGCAGAGAGCCTTACCACTGGTCAAACTGGCTACCTTATGTCAGCCTCTGTGCAAATACTGAATGAACGAAAATATGTATCAAACAGACAACCCCAGAGACAGCAGTGTTTTCACCGTCTCTGACCTCAATAAACGCGCTAAACAGCTGCTCGAAATTACATTTTCGTCCGTGCGTGTTGAAGGTGAAATCTCGAATCTATCACGCCCATCGTCAGGTCACTGGTACTTCACACTCAAAGACGCTGGCGCTCAGGTTCGTTGCGCCATGTTTCGTTCACGTACAGCCGGATTAAAGTTTCAGCCTAAAGAAGGCGATCAGGTGGAGCTGCGTGCCAAGGTTAGCTTGTACGAAAACCGCGGCGACTATCAGCTAATCGTTGATAATATGAAGCCCGCCGGTGAAGGTGCTCTGCTATTGGCGTTTGAACAGCTTAAACGCAAACTGACTGCCGAAGGTCTGTTTGAGCAAGAACGTAAACGCCCTCTTCCGCCTGCTCAATCAGTGAAACGCATTGCCATCGTCACTTCCCCGACCGGCGCGGCAATTCATGACATGATCACAGTATTAAAACGTCGCTGGCCCATGATCGAAGTGAATGTCTACCCAACCGCCGTGCAAGGCAAAGACGCACCTCAACAAATTATCAACGCATTGGCACGCGCCAACCGTGACGCAGCGAATAACCCAGACCAAGCCGCCGATGTAGTCATTGTTGGGCGTGGCGGTGGCTCTTTAGAAGATCTTTGGAGCTTTAACGACGAAGCCGTGGCTCGTGCCATTGTTGCCTCGACTCTTCCAGTCATCAGTGCAGTTGGCCACGAGGTGGACTTCACCATTGCCGACTTTGTTGCGGATGTTCGTGCACCAACGCCCTCCGCCGCCGCTGAAATCATCAGTCCAGACGGATCGCAGCTGCTAAAACACGTTCGTGATTATCAACAACGCCTAGTAAGAACTCAACGAGACGTACTCACCCATCAGCGCCGCCAATTAAATCAATTAACAAGCCGCTTGCGCAGCCCACAACAATTACTGCAAACCCAAGCACAGCGTTTGGATCAATTAGAAATTCGCCTACAGCGCGCAATGCAATTACGCACTCACGAGCCATCAGAAAAGCTCTTACGCTTAAAACAAGCGCTAGAGCACATGCACCCGCAGAAAGGGTTGGATCAACATCAGCGCCAGCTCACTCAGCTTTCTGAAAGAATTAAGCGTGCAATGAATCTAGGCCTAGAAACAAAAAAGAAGGAACTCATCAGCGGTGTTCGTTTACTAAATTCGGTCAGCCCGTTAGAAGTATTAAGCCGAGGGTATTCGATAACACAAACCGAGAATGGCAAGGTCGTTCACAGTACTCAGGATGTGAAGACTGGCGACACCTTAGAAACCCGATTACATTCAGGCAAAGTCATCAGCAAAGTGACCGACATACACCATGATTAATATGAAAGCGTTTTTCACCACCCTATTATTTTCTCTTTCTGCTTTGGCTGTTTATGCAGAAGCCGACCTGCCCCACCACGCTATTCCCGGTGGCATAGTCAGCATTACACTAGATCAATCTGGCGCGACAGCACCGACTGTTTTATTTCAAAATAAATCCGCGATGACGATACAAAACGCACAAGGCGAATGGATTGCAGTGATCGGCGTACCTTTGGATCAAAGCAGTCCGATTGAACTCGCGGTCAATGATAAAAAAATCAGCCTACCCATTAATGATTTTCCGTACGAAGAACAGCACATCGAAATTAAAGAAAAGCGTAAAGTAAATCCGCAAAAAAATGACATGACTCGCATCAGTCATGAATACAATCAAATGACGCCCGTGTACAAAAGCTTCAACGACGGCCTGGCCAATAATTGGAATTCCATGTTGAAACCTGTTGACGGCCCTTACAGCAGCGCCTTTGGATTAAAGCGTTTTTTTAATGACCAAGCACGTAAACCTCACAGTGGTATCGACATCGCCGCACCAGAAGGCGCACCAATTAAAGCGCCCGCCGATGGCACCATTGCATTAACCGGCGATTTCTTTTTTAACGGCAACAGCGTTTTTATCGATCATGGCCAAGGCTTAATCAGCATGATGTGTCATCTCAGCCGAATTGATGTCAAAGAAGGAGATGTTATAAAACAAGGTGATTTAATTGGCGCAGTCGGTAAAACAGGCCGCGCCACCGGCCCGCATTTACACTGGACGGTAAGCCTAAATAACGCTCGTGTGAATCCGAAATTACTGCTTAAAAAAGATGATCAGCTAAAATGAAGAGAAGCCCCGGAACATCCGGTTTAATGCCGGTAAGAGGCAGCGGCTGTGGCATTCGTCCTGATATTGAAAAAATGGAACATTCAGAAGGGTTTGATTTCTCTGCAGCAGCCGAGCTACTGCAGGAAAAAAAACTCTCAGAAGACGCTACTGAACAGCCGCGTCTTTCTCAGCATCCGCTTCAGCCTGAGCACGAGCCAACTCAGCATCCCGCTTCAACATCAGAAGATCAATCTTCGCCTGAACCTCAGGGTTAGGTTCTGGCGCACTATATTCTAAAACTTCACGCTGATGATGTTTATCCAGCGACTGCAACAACGCACTGAAGCTGCGAACACGACCACCACGCACCAAGGCAATACGACCCAGCGCTTTGCAATGCAGTTTTCCATCCACCAGAAAACGATGCTCTGAGTACATGTATTTACGATCCCAGTAGAGCACCCGGCTTTCAATATTTACTTCTGTAAATGGTTTAATTTCACGAACAAAGGTCACCGTCTGGCTTGCAACCACGGTACGCCAACCTTCTTTAAAGATCAGAGGCAATAAACCAATTTCAGCAAACCACTGCACCCTGCCCACATCAATAAATGAAGGATACCGAGTATTAGTTAGGTGCATGTTCAGGTCCATATCCCATGGCATCACCCTGAACTTATAACTGGTCAATGCCAGAGGATCTTTATTGTCGTTCCACTTTTGGCGGAAAAAAATAAAGAGAAAACGAAGTAGCATCATTAGTTGTTTTCCGGTTCGCGATAGCGGATCAGGCCTTCCTGAGCAACGGAGGCCACAAGCTCGCCTTTCTGATTAAAAATTTGTCCACGACAAAAACCACGCCCACCACCCGCATTCGGGCTGTCTATTGCGTACAACAACCATTCATCCATACGGAACGGACGATGGAACCACACACTATGATCTAGGCTAGCCATTTGCATACCTTTTTGCCCGTACGATTTAGCGTGCGGATGCAACGACGTAGGCAGCAAATTAAAATCGGACGCATACGCCAGCAACATCGCGTTTAAATCGTAATCCGCCGGTAGCTCGCCATCAGCACGCATCCATAAATACTTAATAGGTTCTTTTTTTGTCGGTGCAAAAATGTTCACAGGATCAAGCACGCGAATTTCAATGGGCTTATCCGCCGTGTATATATCACGTACTTTCTCCGGAAAGTAATCACGGAACATACGTGCTAACTCAAGCTGCGAATGAATACCTTCAGGGCCTTTAATATCGGGCATGGGGGCCTGATGCTCTAACCCCTCTTCTGGGTGCTGGAAGGAGCAAATCATGGTTAAAATTGTACGGCCATTCTGCATTGCTTTTACTTGGCGTGTGGCAAAACTGCGACCATCACGCAGACGATCCACCTCAAACTCAAGATGATCTGTGACGGTACCAGCCAACATAAAATACACATGAAAAGAATGCGCCTGCCAGTCACCTTCAGGCAATGTTTGCATCGCTGCCGATAAACTTTGCCCCATCACCTGACCACCAAATAGCGCTCGAAAGCCTAAATCTTGGGTCTCACCACGAAAACGGTTTTCATCCATAGCTTCCGTGCGCAGCAGTGCTGTTAATTCCTGCAGTACTTCACTCATAGTAAAACCCTTATTTTCGTCTAATTACTACCAATAATGGCACAATATCTGATTATTTCAGTCGATCATTGGCCGAAGTGACATTATGCGCCAAAGAGCTTCACTGACTGGGTGCATTCCGCACGCCAGATTCCGACGACCGCTTTGCGTGCACCTTATTGAAGGATGCGTATAATACTCGCCCCAACGTCAAAGCCCCCGGTTATCTCATGTCAGAAATCTTTCCAGATCCGATCAATCCAGCGGATTACGATACACAACTCACTGAGAAAAAAGACCGGCTAAACACTCTGTTCGCGGAATTCGCACCGCCTACGCTTGAGGTTTATGACAGCCCACGCAGCCATTATCGACTGCGTGCTGAGTTTCGCCTGTGGCACGAAGGCGAGCGTTGCTTCTACGCCATGTTTGAGCCGGGCAATCGTTCCAAGGCCTACGAAGTTCGTGAATTCAATATTGCATCAACCTTGATCAATGACTTAATGGGACGCCTGCTTGCTGAGATTCACGCCAGCGAATTACTGCGTCGTAGCCTGTTTCAAGTGGAGTTTCTCACCACACTCAGCGGCGATGCACTCATCACCATCATCTATCACAAGAAGTTGGATGAAGCATGGGAAACTGAAGCTCGTGCCATGCAAGCGCGCTTGGGCTTCCCTGTGATTGGCCGCTCCCGCAAACAGAAAATCGTACTTGAGCGTGATTACGTCACCGAAACCCTCACCGTTGACGGCAAGCAGTTTCACTACCGCCAAATTGAAGGTGGCTTCACCCAGCCAAATGGCGACGTAAACCAAAAAATGCTGAGCTGGGCGCGTTCTGCCTCAGAAGGCATCGGTGGCGATTTAGTTGAGCTGTATTGCGGTAACGGTAATTTCTCAGTGGCCTTGGCCGAAAAATTTGATCGCGTACTTGGCACCGAAATTTCTAAAACCTCCGTCAACGCTGCCCAAGTAAATATTACAGATAACAACCTCGACAACCTGATTATCGCGCGCTTATCGTCAGAAGAGTTTGTACAAGCACTGCGTGGCGAGCGCGAGTTTCACCGACTTAAAAGCCAAGACATTGATCTCAGCAGCTACAATTTCCGCACCGTGCTGGTTGATCCTCCGCGTGCAGGCCTCGACGACGAATCCGTGCAGCAGATCAGCGAATACGACAACATCATCTATGTTTCATGCAATCCAGAAACACTGCACGCCAATTTAATGGAACTGTGCAAAACTCATGAGATCACACGCTTTGCCATGTTCGATCAGTTCCCGTATACACATCACATCGAGACTGGCGTGACTCTCAAAAGACGAAAAAACGTAAGCACAGAAATAACCCAACAGAATGCACAATAAAGGCGAACCCATGACAGATAACACCAGCTTCGCCTCCTTAAAGGGCCTACCAAAAGAACAAATCGAGAACCTAACTCGTCTCGGCTACACAGAAATGACCCCCATTCAGCAGCAAGCCCTACCGCTCGCACTGGATGGCAAAGACGTCATCGCCCAAGCAAAAACCGGCAGCGGCAAAACCGCCGCGTTTGGTATTCCGTTGCTGCAAAAGCTGAACCCACGCTTCTTTGGCGTGCAAGCCTTAGTGATGTGCCCAACACGCGAACTATCAACGCAGGTGGCCGATGAACTGCGCAAGCTCGCACGCTTTCAGCAAAACATTAAAGTCGTAGTGTTATGTGGTGGTGTATCTATTGGCCCGCAAATCGGCTCATTAGAACACGGCGCGCATGTGGTAGTGGGTACACCTGGGCGCATTAAAGATCACCTGCGTAAAAACACACTAAAAGTAGACCAGCTCGAAACACTGGTATTAGATGAAGCCGACCGCATGCTCGACATGGGCTTCAGCGACGATATTCAAGACATCGTCAGCCACACACCAGCATCGCGCCAGACATTATTATTCTCGGCAACCTACCCAGACAACATCAATAAACTCAGCCGCGATTTTCAGCGTAATCCTGAGTCAGTAAAAGTCGAAAGCGTGCACCAAGTCAGCACCATCGAACAAACCATGATCATGTGCACACGCAATAATCGCCAAGAAACGCTGATTAAAGCCATGGGCCATTTTGGCATTCAACAAGCCGTGGTGTTTTGTAATACCAAAAATGACGTTGAAGATGTGACCTACGCATTACGTGATCAAGGCTACCTTGCCCTTGCCCTACATGGCGACCTGGAACAGCGTGACCGTGATCAAGTATATATACGCTTCAAACAAAACAGCGCCCATTGCTTAGTCGCGACTGACGTCGCAGCACGAGGCTTAGACGTTGACGACCTACAAGCCGTAATTAACTACGAACTGCCACGCGACCCAGAAGTATATGTTCACCGCGTAGGCCGAACCGGCCGTGCCGGAAAAGAAGGGTTAGCCATTAGCTTGGTTGGCGACCGCGAAGACTACAAACGCGAAGCCGTAATCGAACAAATGGGACACGACGTGCCTATGATGTCGAGCGACGAACTCACCAACCCACAAATGAAAATCGAAAAGCCACCGTACGTCACAATTTGTTTTGGCGAAGGCCGTAAGAGCAAATTACGTCCGGGGGATATTGTGGGTGCCATCACCGCAAAAGGCGCCATTCCCGGCAGTGCCATTGGCAACATCACCGTACTCGATTTTTCTGCGTACGCAGCGGTAGAGCGTGATGTAGCAAACGATGCGTTGCGCTTGCTAGAAAAGAGCCGCATTAAAGGCAAGTCGATTAAGGTGCGTCGTCTTTAAAAAATACCTACATCGAGTTTGAGTTTGTTGGGTTACGCGCTTCGCGCTAACCCAACCTACCCCGATTTTAAATATTAAATTATCCGAACCCGTAGGTTGGGTTAGCGCGAAGCGCGTAACCCAACTTAAAAACCTAAATCAATATACACTTGATCCGAGGCATTTCTTAATCGCATGAATTCCCATATTCTTGGGCATCGACAAGAAAAAGAACAACTCGGATCAGTTATGTCATCACAGCCTGAACAATCACAAACACCAGCTACCCTATTCAACCACAAACACCTCATCGTTTTAGGCGACCTGCTTCTATTCGCCTCAATGCTCGCGTTTTTACCGTTTGAGCCTCAAATTGTTACCGGCCTTAGCATTCTAGTGTTTATCGCTATTCTTTGGCTGACCGAAGCACTGCACGTAAGCATTACCGCCCTACTCGTGCCCATACTGGCTGTGGTGTTTGGTGTATTTGATACCACAGAGGCATTAAGTAGTTTTGCCAACCCCATTATATTTCTGTTTTTAGGCGGCTTTGCCTTAGCGGCGGCGCTGCACACACAACAACTCGATACCGCGATTGCCAATAATGTACTCGATATTGCCAAAGGCCGATTAAGTGTTGCCGTACTGCTCATGTTTGCGGTGTCGGCAGGTCTATCCATGTGGATCAGTAATACCGCCACCACCGCCATGATGCTGCCCCTCGTACTGGGCATACTGCACCAGCTCGACCCCATAAAACAGCGCCCGACCTATGTATTCGTATTACTCGGCATTGCCTACTGCGCCAGTATTGGCGGCATAGCCACCATCGTCGGTAGCCCACCCAATGCCATTGCCGCCGCGCAGAGCCATTTAAACTTCGTTGAATGGATGACACTCGCCGCACCACTCACATTACTGCTATTACCTTTAGCCATCGCTGTGCTTTTTATCGTGGTACGCCCGGATTTAAAACATAGATTCTCGGTCGAACATGACGCCCTTGAATGGACACCGGCAAAAATCATCACCCTACTGATTTTTGCTTTTACCGTGTTCTGCTGGATATTCAGCGGGCCGATCAATGCACTACTCGGTGGACTATCTAAATTTGATAGCTTGGTCGCGATTAACGCCATCATACTGCTGACATTTTTTGGCGTCGTAAAATGGAAAGATATAGAACGCACAACCGACTGGAGCGTATTACTCCTGTTTGGCGGCGGCCTATGTTTAAGCGCCGTACTTAAAGCCACCGGCACCAGCGTATTTTTAGCCAACACCATTGGCGATTTTTTACAGGGCAGCCACATACTATTAATACTGCTAAGCATAGTGACGTTTGTGGTCTTCTTAACCGAATTCGCCAGCAACACCGCCAGTGCCGCATTACTTATTCCCGTGTTTGCAGGCATCGCAGAAAGCTTAGGCATCCCACCATTAGTATTAACCTCAGTAATTGCGATATCGGCGTCGTGTGCCTTTATGCTGCCCGTTGCCACACCACCAAATGCCATCGTGTTTGGCTCAGGGTTTATTCAACAAAGCGACATGATGCGCGTGGGTATTTGGATTAACTTAGGGTGTATTGCGGTGATAACTGGGTATGCGTGGTTGGTGTGGTGAGAACGAAAGAGTAGCGTTTCAGTATTAGCGCGACTCTGTCTCATCACTACGATCTTTTACATTTTCAGGGGTACCCAAAACAACCTCATTCTCAAGCGCTTTTCGAACATCCTCAGGGACATCATCGAAGAGTGCTTTAGCACGCTTCTTAGCCGTCTCGACTGCCTTATAATAATTGGGGCTTTCGTCCATTATCCCTCAACCCTATGACTTTGATATCCGTTTTATCGGGGCAAGATCAGAGCTATACACCAACGTATTGTTATGCACTTTTTTAGTTCTTTTAGCTAAGAACAACACCAAAAGACCGCATATCAGAAAGAATGGTAATGTAAAAATCATTAGCCACGACATGATTTTTAAAAAATTAGCATACCACCTCTCATTAAAACCAACCTTCAAGACTATCACTGATATAGCTACCAATGCTGGAATGATCATGATTAAAAAAATTAGCTGGTTTGTAAGGGCAACGGCTATGGCTTGGGATATATTTATAGCATTTCCAGATTTTGTTTCAATTACAGGCCAAAAAATCTCATAGATTGAATAGTAAATATCAACGAAAGCCAAAAAAGAAGGCGTGAGTAATATAATACTTAAAACAGCAGAAAAATTTATTGTCAGAGAGCGGTTTTTCATATCCATAACTCAAAACTCCCTTCTAGAAAAACGCGCAAGCCTGTTATTTCGGCGAATGCTTGCATGTAAACTTGCAAACCCCTCTTTGTAACTCTGAGCGCAAGCCCATGATTCGTTTGATGTTTAAGCTACTACCCTCTGGCATAACGCGCAAGCATGAATACAAAGCGTGCCTTGTTTTTTTAAATATACAAATAGTTGCGCTTAGCGCCCTAGTCATAAATGTTGGGTTACGCGCTTCGCGCTAACCACAACCTACTTGGGAGAGTGATTAGTCACTGATTCGCCTCCCCCCACTCATACAGCGCATTCAATACCGGCACTAGCTTCTGCCCTTTCTCGGTCAATCCATAATCTACTTTAGGCGGCACTTCCGGATAGACAGTACGCACAACAACGCCGTCGTCTTCTAATTCACGTAGTTGTTGGGTGAGTACTTTTTGGCTGATTGGGGGAATATTTCGTTTCAGCTTGCTGTGTCGCATTATTCCAGTAGAGAGCATGTGCAGGATGATGGGTTTCCATTTGCCGCCAATGACGTTAACCGTCACGACCATAGGGCAAGATTGTGGATTGTCGATGTGCCACGGCCTGATCACTTCCTTAGTCATTGCGCCCTCCTTTCTAGACCTACTTTTCTAGACCTACTCAACTAGGGGCACCAAAAAGTGCCGTCTTGTGGCCTTTCTTTTATGCAGTAATGATGTCGGTTATTCAATCGAATACGGAATTCGTTATGCATGACATTCAAATTAAGCGTGTGTCGATATTACCACTGGGGCTGGTGAATGCTCATTTAATTCATGATTCTAAAAAAGCGATTTTGGTGGATGCCGGATTACCCGGCTCCGAGCGCCATGTCGCGAAAGCGTTGAGTGATATTGGTTTAAATTATAACGATATAAAGCTGATTGTTATTACTCATGCGCATGTTGATCACGCAGGGAATGCCGCCACACTTAAAACCTTATCTGGGGCACCTATTGTTGCGCATGCTGATGACTTGCCTTATTACCGCCGCGAAAAGCCGATGACGTTTTGTGCAACGGGTTGGTTTGGTAAGTTGTTTATTAAAACGGGGTTAATGTTTGAGCCGTACACGCCGTTTGAACCGGATATTTTGCTAACGCATGGTGAAACGTTGGATCTTTCATCTTATGGTTTTAACGGGTCTGTCGTTCACACCCCCGGCCATACTCAAGGCTCGCTCTCTGTATTGCTGGATAATAAGTCGGCCCTTGTCGGTGATTTGATTGCCTCGGGTATTTTACTCGGTGGCATTATGTTTACCGGGCGAGCAAAACAACCACCTTTTGAAGATGATCCTCAGGCTGTTGGGAATGCTTTACTCAAGTTGGCTGACTCTGGGCATACCACTTTTTATATGGGCCACGGCGGGCCATTACCCGCCAAAGAAGTATGTCGCCATGCGCATCATTTAAAAAACAGCTAGCGCCTTGCTCCTAAGCCGCAGCTTGATAAACTGGCTTCCCGATTCCAATAGCGGACACCACAGTGCTCTCTTTTAGCCATTACCTTGAACAAGCCGAAGCCAAACATCCTGACTTTAAGTTGAGGTTAGCGCATATCAGTAAGCCTTTGCCTGCGGCTAAGTTGGCGAAAATTCCTGACGACCGCTGGTTGTCGGTGCTTTCTCAGTGTGTGTTTCAGGCGGGTTTTAATTGGACGGTGGTAGAGAACAAATGGCCGCGTTTTGAAGAGGTGTTCTGCAATTTCCGCCCTGATGTTTTGGTGATGTGGCCGCAGGAGCAGTACGAAAAGTTTATGCAGGATGCGTCCATCATACGCCATATGGCGAAGATCAATGCGGTGTATGAAAACGCCCTATTCTTTACTGACCTCCAGCATGAACATGGCAGCGCGGCGGCTTGGTTTGCAACATGGAAACCTGAAGACTACGCCACGAATTTAGCTGAGTTTCGTCGCCGTAGTACCCGTGGCGGTGGTCGTACCGGACAAGTATTTTTACGTCGCATGGGGGTGGATACCTTGATGTTCAGCGGCGATATGATTTTGGCGTTAACCAGTATGGGCGTGATCGACGGTGTACCGAGCTCAAAAGCGAGCTGGAAAAAACTGCAAGAAGCGACCGACCGCTGGCGCGATGAAACGGGCTTTAGCTTAAGCGAACTCAGCCAGATATTGGCGTGGTCGGTGGGACCACGCGAGCACGGTTAACAACCAACAAGGCTTTACTGAGTGAATTGCCCCATCGCATTGAACTTGCTATGAAACGCTGATTGAACGAAAATCATACAATCCTATTTGAGGTATATAACCATGCCTAATGAACTGGCAAACATAAAATATGATGCGCTTGCACTGCCTGAGCGTGATCGCGCCAAGCTTGCTAAAGACCTTCTTGATAGCCTTGATGGCGATGAAAAGCTGGACGTTAGCAAAGCTTGGGATATTGAAATCTGCAGAAGAATCAACGAAATTGAATCCGGCGAGGCTCAATTACTTAATGCTGGTGACGTGATGACCGATGTAAAAAAAGGCCTAAATATCTAGGACATTTCTGAATATAAAGAATTCGATTTAGCAAGGAAGCTGCTGAAGAGTTCAAGCATGCGGTTAATTGGTATGAGACCGAATGCAGAGGTCTCGGCACTAAACTCTACAACTCAGTTGACAGTGCCTTGCAGTTACTAAAAGAAGACTCTCCTCCGCTTGTTCCCATCTATGGCAGCGCTGGCGTAAAAGGCGCGAAACGCCTTATCCTGCATAGATTTCCTTTTTCGTTGATCGTGTTACCTAGAAGCAATGAAATCATCATTCTAGCCGTTGCGCACCATCATCGGCAGCCAAACTACTGGATCAATAGGACTAAATAATACTCTTTGTCACCCGCGCGGTAGCAATCGTTTTATCATTGACGGTGGCCGTTACGTTTAAAAAGCATACTTGGCGGCCCTGTTTAACGACTTCCGATTTAAACACTACTTTGTCACCCATCTTTGCTGAGCGCATGACTGAGATATGCAGATCGTGTGTCACGGCTTCCTCTGTGTCCTTAAGCAAACTCAATAAACCGGCATACGCACACACGTCACTTAACACGTAAACCACTCCGCCATGAAACAATCCAGCCGGGTTCACTAAATTATCCGTCACGGTAATGGTCAGTTCACCGCAACCTTCGTGAGAGACGATATCCATGACACCAAGAAATTGATGCAGCGGATGATCAACGACTTTCTGCAGACGAGCGTCCATAGGGTTAGTAATCCGTCACTGGAAAAATCGACTCAGCATATAGCTGCAGCTCGTGAATCCACTGTAATTTATTCGGATTGGGGTCATTCGCCACACTCATGGCAGCCTGTTCTAATAACGGCGCGAACTCAGCAAAGGTGAGTACAGGCTTGCCTGCCACGCCATTCATTAAGCGTGAGGCTCGGTGCAGTTCCCAGCGCTCTCGTTCGTCTTCGTTGAGTGTGTCCGGGTAATTACGAGCACGATAGCGGAACAGCATTTCTTCACCGCGTGAATCTTGAAACGGTGCTGCCCAATCGGCTAAATCCCAATCGCTCATTTGGTGCAGTTCGTCCATCACATGCTTGTCGCTGTTGGAGAAGAATGCATCGTATAAACGACCATCCACATCACTGACTTCACCAAAGTCCCGACCAGAAAATACCGCGCCGAGTTTCTCAGCTAAAGTCTCACCATTACGAAGAGCGCCACTACGGAGCACGCCTAGATGCGTGCGCAGCACTTCACCACTTATATTCCAGCGTTCTGCTTGATCTGGTGTGAGGGTTTTGGCAGGTGCCAGCACCGGCGCTTTGTTGATGTGTATTTCTTTTAACGGCAAACGCTCCATGCCTTCTGGCATATCGGCGGCACGGGTAAATACGCGCTGCTGGATTTCTTCTGGGGTCAGTTCAAACAATGGCGTTGGGTCTACCGTTAAATCCCAAGCAATAAAGCTGTTTTTATTAGTGGGGTGCCAACACAAAGGTGCAATCACCGTCATGCAGCCCCGCTCCACCGGATACATTCCACTCACATGCATCAACGGCTTGTGATTCGTCGCATCCACAAGATCACCCAACGCATGCTTACTACGATGTTGATATAGATAACGGTATAACTTTGGTTGTTTCTCTTTAATCAGTCGCGCCAAGGCAATGGTTGCGCGCACATCCGATACCGCATCGTGAGCTTTACCATGATCTAGGCCATTGGCGGCGGTTAAGTGTTCAAGCTTAAAACTCACACGGCCATCTTCGTTTTTTGGCCACTCAATGCCTTCTGGGCGAAGTGCATAGGCGCAGCGGGCAACATCAAGAATGTCCCAACGCGAGTTGCCATTTTGCCATTCTCGCGCGTAAGGATCGTAAAAATTACGATACAAGGTATAGCGAGTCACTTCGTCGTCAAAACGAATGCTGTTGTATCCCGCCGAGCAGGTGCCCGGTTGGCTAAATACTTCGTTAATACGACCGATGAATTCAGTCTCTGGAATACCCCTGCTTTGACAATCTTGCGGCGTAATACCTGTGATCAAAACGGCTTGGGGATGCGGTAAGTAGTCGTCTGATAAGCGACAAAAAAGCTCTACCGGCGCTTCGATTTCGTTGAGGTCTTCATCGGTGCGGATGGATGCAAACTGCGCCGGACGATCCCAAGCAGGGTTAGCACCAAATGTTTCGTAGTCGTACCAGACGATGGTATTCACCCCATCTCCTTTTAATCTGATCGTTTTTTGTGATTGTTTGCAGATTACAGCAAGGGATACGCCGCTTCCAGTCGTGACCTAATGCTACTAAGAGAATCACGTATTAATTGTCCATAAAATGAAAAACCCCTCAGAGCAAAAGCACCTGAGGGGTTTTAAAATACCAAAAGCTAACTGCTTACCAGCCTTTGCGAGGATTACCTGGAACAATCCAGCCTTGTTCTTGTTCACCCGGTAATGCACCTAACTCACCATTTAATAGGTAGTTATAAGCATCACGTGCCGATTGACGAGGTAATTCTTCCATCGGTAAGTGACCTACTACTTCATACGACACAAAGGTGGCGTTTGGTAGGTTCACTTTGAATTCTTTCATGATGCGCTCTGGCGTCCATTCGTCTTGCTCACCCCACATAACCAGTGTTGGGGTTTGAATGTACTTAATACGATCGCTTTCATTGTTACCTTCTTCAAGCTGATCTTCCATACTGCGAGCCACTTTAATAAACGCAGAGCGATTGCCTTTGCGCAGCATCATATCTTGGTTGCGACGCACGATGTCTTTGGTGATTTTTTCATCATCAGCAAACATCGTCTCTAGGCGATCTTTCACTTTGTAACGCGGTAGCGTCCACGAGTTTAAACCCGCAAGCAAAGGAATGGTGTTGTAACCTAATACTGGGTGTACGTCTTGATCGAAGCCCGTCGAGTCAACCAATACCATGCTAGTAACACGGTCAGGATTTTCTTTCGCGAAATTCCAAGCGATAAAGCCACCGTAAGAGGCACCCACTAGTTGAACGTCATCTAGGCCTAGCTTATCCATGAAGGCTTCTACTTTAGCCGTCATGTATTCAAGGTCGTAAGTGTCTGTGGATTCATCTGGGCCGGTTAGGCCATGACCGGGAAGATCCAAGCGAATAACGCGAAAGTCGTTTTTCATACGATCAGCCCATGCGTCCCACACGTGCAGCGACGAGTGTTCACCATGAAGCATAAGTATTGGGTCGCCGAAACCTTCGTCTTGATAGTGCATAACCACGCTATCAACGGCCACAAATTTAGACGATTCGTCGGTATATTTTTCTGTTAACTCTGAAAGCGGTCGGGAGCCCAGACCAAAGTAAGCGCAGCCAGACATTGCAATCATGCTGACTACCAGCAAAAGCTTGGTGAGTTTCATCGTGATCCCCGGGTCTTATTATTTTATTGTTGTTAAGTTTACACGTCGTTTTACTCTAACACAGCTCAATCTGCTCGTCTCCTGTTGTAATTAATTTGTAGCTCAATTTGCAGCTCGTTTTATCGATCAAGGCGGCTTCAAATTAAGGTTTATCTAAATGAATCACAAGGAAACATAAGAAGGTGCTTCCTAAACTCGTTTTGGTGGTTAAAATGGTCGCCCTGATTAGCAACATGATGTTGAAGCGATTTCATGGTTTTCCTTAAAAAGTTGTTTGGTAAGAACAAAGATAAAAGCCTCAAGGCAGCACCGGCCCGCCCTGCTAAGCCCATTGACTCTCCTGTTGCCAAAGTAATGGCAGAGAAAGATGCAGCAGCTCGGTTGGCGCTCATTCAAGCCTCAAACGATGAAGGCCTGTATGAAGCTTTATTAAAAGAAAACAATCGCGAGGTGACGGATCAAGTAAAAGATGTCTGGCTGTCGCGCCTTGCCCCACAAGGAGTTATCCCCCCGAGTGCTGATGAGGCGACGCTCACGCGTATTGCTTCATTATCGAAAGATGCTGACCTCAGCCGAACGGCTATTGAGCAAATTGGCGACGAGCAAGCGCGTTTCAAGCTGGCTAAAGAGCACAGTGTCGCCAAGACTCGCCTTGCTGCAGCAAGCACATTACAGTCAGCCGAGTTACTGACTGAACTGCTGAATCACGCCCAAGGTAGCGACAAAGCTGTATACCGTTACAGCAAAGACAAACTTGCTGAGCTACAAAAAGCAGACGATGCCCGTCAAGCCCTGCAAACTCAAATCGACTACATACGCTCCAATGCTGAACAACTGATTCGCCATGGCTTAGGGCCGGAATTTGTCGGCAAACTACAAGTTATCCAACAACGTTGGAATGAACTTGAGAGCAAGGTGAGTGACTTTGATACGTCAGACATCCCCAATCTTCTTGCTTCAGCGGAAGCGGTATTAACAGAGCACCGCGCCGAAGAAGAACGCCAAGCTGCAATTAAAGCTGAGATCACCAACGCGAAGCGTGATCAAAAAGAGGCACTAACACGCCTTGATGCTTTACTCACGGCCTGCACCCACGACGCTCCAGACAGCGAATCATTGCAAGCATCCCTGTTAAATGAAGAGCGTAACTGGGCCGATGCAACGGCCAAACATAGCGCCAGCGCAGAAAACCAAAAATACTTTGATAATACCGTTAAAAACATCACCACCGTATTAACGACCCTCCAGTTTCATCAAAGCATCAGTTCTGAGCTATTGTCAGGAGAGCCTACTCAAGAAAAAGCTCGCGAATGGTTGGAACACATGGCTTGGCCTAATAGCGTCACTGCGCCGGTTTGGTTAACTCAGATAATGAAAATTGCTGGTGAAAAGAAGCAAGCCAGCAAAGCGGCAGAGAAAAAACAGCACGACGACAGTGCGGCTTTCGAGAAAGCCGAAAAGCTGCTTGCTGAGATGGAAGCCGCATTAGATGAAGGTCATGCTAGCGATGCTGCTCAAGCATTGAAGCAGCTTAATAAAGTAACAAACGACCTTAACCGTGGTAACGCCCATAAAATTAACGGCCCACTGCGCTTGTTAATGAATCGCTTGAATGAACTTCGTGACTGGCAGGGCTTTGCCGTCACACCAAAGAAAGAAGCACTTTGCGAACAAATGGAAGGGCTAATCGACAGCGAACAAACGCCGGATGTTGTGGCTGACCGTATTAAAGAACTGCAAGACGAATGGAAAGCGCTAGGGCATTCCAATGACCGTGATTTGTGGCAGCGCTTCCAAACCGCCTCTGACAAAGCCTTTGAGCCTTGCAAAGTGTACTTTGCCGAGCAAGCAGAGCATCGTGCGAAACTCGTTGCTATGCGCAAAGCCTTGACCGAAGAGCTGGTTCGCTACGAAAAAGAAATGGATTGGGAAAACGCCGACTGGAAGGTCGTACAAAATACTTTGAATGCTGCCCGTGATGCGTTCAATACTTACTCGCCGGTGGATCGACATTCTCACCAGCGTACTCAAAAAGAATTCCGCGCCGTGTGTGATGCGATTTATGCGCATATTAAAGCGGAATACGACCGTAACCTTGAAGCCAAGCGTGCTCTGGTTGAAGCGGCAAAAGAAGCATCTACCGCCGAAGACATTAGCGCAGCCGCCGACGTAGTGAAAAAACTTCAGCAAGATTGGAAAGCCATTGGCCCTACGCCGCGAGGCCCAGATCAGCGTTTATGGCAGGATCTTCGTAAATACGCAGATTCAGTCTTTGCTCGTATGAGCGAAGCTCGTGACGCGCGCAAATCAGAAATAGACGAAACCGTTAGCAAAGCAGAAGCGCTTGTAAGCAACGCAGAAGCAGCCGTTGCAAACGACGATATGACACTAATCAAACAAGCGCGCACCGACATTGACGCGATGGAGTTACCGAAAGGTGCCCACATTCGTCTTACTCGTGCTCTGGGTGAGTTCGAGCAGCAAATACAGGCGCGTAAACATGCCGCCGTTGAAGCAAAAGCCAAAGGGCGTTGGGACACTTTGCAAGCAGCGCTGCTTAACTCAGTATCTGAAGGCAGCGAAGCACCGCAACAAGGTGACTTACCGAATGGCATCGACTTGTCTTGGTTTACCCAAGACAAGTCGGCTGATGTTAGCGCCAGTGAGTTGTGCATTGCTATGGAGATTCTTGCCAACGTTGAATCACCCGAAAGCGATAAACAAGCACGCATGTCTGTGCAAGTAAAACGTTTAGCGGAAGGCCTAGGCAAAGGCCGCAGCAAAGACGAAGAGCGTTCAGAATTGGTTAAGCAGTGGCTAACAGCAGATGCCGATAAGGCACTGGCTGATCGCTTTGTAAAAGCACTGTTAGTAACTATTTAAATACTCATTTAAACAGTTACTCCTGCACCATATAGGTAAAACAAAAAAGCGCACCTCACTAATGAGCTGCGCTTTTTTTATAACAACTTCACGTATGAGATTTAATCTAGTAACGAGCTAAAACTCACTCCTCTTCTTCTTCGCCTTTACGAATGAGAAAACGAAATTCACCACCCACTTCTTCATGCACGACTAATTCATGGGCAAGGAAGGCGCAAAACTTAGTAAAGTCTCGAACCGTTGAAGGATCAGTCGCCAAAATTTCTATTACGCCCCCCACTGACACTTCGTTGATCACTTTGTGCAACATCATGACCGGCTCAGGACAGAACAAACCACGGGCATCCAGTGTTTGGGTCGGGCTTGGATTACTCACTTTTCATTACTCCTACATGCAGCCAAATCTGTAATTAATGTGCGATTTTAACAAACAAACCACGACGGGCTGCCATTATTACCACGCCTATCGCGGCAAAACACGCGACACCCGCAATCACAAAGTGCGAGTCGTAGCCAAACTGACTGGCGCTATATCCTGACAATGCACCAGCAATCATCCCGGTGATAATGACTAAGCAGCTCTGGAGCGCGTAATCTGCGCCTTCGTTATGTTCACGGCAGCGATCCATCATCACGGTAAATAAACCCGCCGTCGCCATACCACCGGCGATATGTTCAAACACCACCGCGCCCCAGTACGTTAACGGCACTTCCACCGAGACCAAAGCGTAGGCCATTATCGCTAGACCTTCTAGGGCTAAGAACCCCAACAAGGCCGTTGCTCGACCCATGCGACTCACTAACAGTCCACCTAATAAAGCCCCAAATAAACCCGCAGCAAAACCCCCTAACCCTAGCAAGGTACCCATTTGATCTAGACCCAAACCTAAATCGGATAAATACGGACGGATCATTTGCGTGCCGAACGCATCACCAAATTTATAAACGCCGATCAGTAGTAACCAGATCAACGCGCCATCCAAACGAAAGAAACCCTGCCACTGTGACCACATAGTGGAAGGTTCTGCGG
This sequence comes from Oceanobacter sp., assembly GCA_002733645.1. GTDB lineage: Bacteria > Pseudomonadota > Gammaproteobacteria > Pseudomonadales > Oceanobacteraceae > Thalassolituus. The sequence continues at coordinate 30,629 of NVWL01000021.1, read as the reverse complement.
TGTGTTTCCGTGGTTTCCAGAAATACAGGGGCAAGCTGCCGATGAGCATCAAACCAGCGACTGACAGCAACGCCGCCTGCCAACCGATATAACTATAAAATGACAGCAACGCCCCACCGGCCAGCACCATACCAATACGGTAACCACCCACCTGAATACCATTGCCGATGCCGCGCTCTTTGATTGATAAATTTTCTACCGCCACTGCATCAGTGGCAATATCTTGGGTCGCGGTGAGTAAATTCACCAAAAGCAGCGCAATGGCAATAGTAAGAATACCGTCGCCAATCAACCAAGGGAGGGGAACAAATGACAAAACCACCAAAGCCAAAACCGCCGTATGATTCATCGCCAAAATCCAACTGCGGCGATATTCGCCTGGAATTAAGGTAAATCGGTCAAGCACAGGTGCCCAGATGAACTTTAGCGCCCATGGCAGCGCCACCAACGACATCAAACCAATAGAACGCAGATCCACACCCTGCTCTCGCAACATCACCGGCATTGCCTGCCCAAAGAAGCCGTGGGGCAAACCTTGAACCATGTAGAGACTGATCAGCGCTAGCCATTTCATTTTATTGGTCATAAATAATTAAAAAGTAATAACGGTGAGTGGAGTCTAGAGGGTTTGTGAAAGATAACAAAGCAAGGATTCGGTTATACTGTCGGCCATAACCAAACACTTTTAACCCTTCAACCTCGGCACACACAATGAACAACACACACCGCGGCAAAAAGGGATCTGTAAAATCTAAAAATCTTCACCCGCTTAATATCCACAAAAATGGCTACGACTTTCCATTACTCATCAAAAGCTGCCCGCGACTAAACCAATACGTTGACAAGAATTCGCACGGCAACCTCTCTATCGACTTTGCAAATCCTGAAGCGGTTAAAGCTCTGAACGCAGCGCTTCTTGAGCATCACTATGGTGTAAAAGGATGGGATATTCCTGAGGGGGCGTTATGTCCACCTATTCCGGGGCGTGTGGATTATATTCACTATGTGGCGGATTTAATAAATGAAACTTTACATAATCAACCCGGTAGTGTGGCAGACACAAAACTGCTCGATATAGGCACTGGGGCCAATGGCATTTATCCCCTGCTCGCTTGCAAAACCTATGGCTGGCAATGTGTCGGCAGTGATATCAATGCTCAGTCGTTGGAGAATGTATCCGCGATCATAGAACACAATACTGATTTAAAAGATCAATTTACTCTTCGTCATCAAGCTGACAAAAACCAGTTTTTTAAAGGCATCATTCAGCCCAACGAATACTTTGATGTCATGGTTTGCAATCCGCCATTTCATGCCTCTGAAGAAGATGCTCTTAAAGGCAGCCGACGTAAAGTAAATAACCTAGCTCGCAATCGTGGTGATAATGCGCAAACCAAAAACGCACCGCTTAATTTTGGTGGCATGGAAGCAGAGCTTTGGTGCAAAGGTGGTGAAGCTTTATTCTTAAAAAAGATGATTAAAGAGAGTAAGCAATTCGCCAATCAAGTGGGTTGGTTTACCAGCTTGGTCTCCAAAGGCGAGAACGTAAAACCCTTGATGAAATTGATCAATAAATCTGGTGCGATTGAAGCTCGAGAAATAGAAATGACGCAAGGCAATAAAATCACCCGAATGCTGGCTTGGCGGTTTGCTTGATAAGCTGAGACCGTTGTTGCAGATACGCCGCTTCGCGTCGTAATCCCTCCTACAAAAATAGTATTTCACCTAAGTAAAAAAATTCCAACAATGTAAATCCTTTCCCCTAAACGCAGAAAACCCCGCCGAAGCGGGGTTTTCATCGCAACACATTAAGCGTCACGGAATAAAACGTAACCGAAGCAGTCAGAGGTAGGCGAGCGCTGAAGAAAATACGGAGCGTACTGCTGTACGTGAGTAATTTTCGACAGCGATCAACACAGCTCTGACAATGCAGGTAGTTTTATTTTTCAATAATAGCTACAACACCCTGACCACCTGCAGCACAGATCGAAATCAAACCACGACCTGAACCTTTTTCATTGATCATTTTAGCTAGCGTACCCACTACACGACCACCGGTCGCTGCGAATGGGTGACCTGTTGCAATAGAAGAACCATTAACGTTCAACTTGCTGCGGTCGATGCTGCCTAGTGGCTTATCCAGACCTAGACGCTCTTTACAGAACTTAGGATCTTCCCACGCTTTCAGCGTTGAGCAAACAACACCTGCGAAGGCTTCGTGGATTTCATAGAAATCGAAGTCTTGTAAAGTGATGCCAGCACGATCAAGCATGCGTGGTACGGCGTAAGCCGGAGCCATCAGCAGGCCTTCTTTGTTTTTGTTGCCATCTTTACCGAAGAAATCAACAGACGCTGTTTCGTAGAATGACAAGTAAGCTTGTACTGGCAGGTTATGCTCTTTCGCCCACTCTTCAGACGCTAGCAATACCACAGATGCGCCGTCAGTCAGTGCTGATGAGTTGCCCGCAGTCAGTGTACCTTTGCCAGATTTACGATCGAATGCTGGCTTCAGGCTAGCCAGTTTTTCTAGATCTGGAGTACGTGCTAGGTTGTCTTTTTCAACGCCTTGGAAAGGTGTGATTAGGTCATCGAAAAAACCGCGCTCGTAGGCAGCAAGAAGATTCTTGTGGCTGTTGAATGCGATTTCATCCTGCTCTTCACGGGTTACGCCCCATTCTTTCACAGTAATTTCTGTGTGCTCACCCATAGACATGTTGGTGCGCGGCTCGCCATTACGTGGAATAAGCGGAGCAAGGTGCTTAGGACGAATTTTAGCCAGTTGCTTTAATTTGTCTTTCGTTGTCTTTTTGCGGTTTGCTTCAAGCAAGATTTTACGCAGACCTTCACTCACACCGATTGGCGCATCAGAAGTCGTATCAGAACCACCGGCGATGGCTGAATCAATCTGACCCAGTGCAATTTTGTTGGCAGCAATCATCAGTGCCTGCAAACCAGTACCACATGCTTGTTGGATGTCAGTCGCTGGCGTTTGTGCATCAAGTGCAGTGCTCAGAACTGTTTCACGAGCAAGGTTGAAGTCGCGGCTGTGCTTAATAACGGCACCAGCAACAAATTCACCGATACGCTGACCTTGAAGGTTGTAACGGTTAACCAGACCATTCAGTGCTGCAGTCAGCATGTCCTGGTTTGAAGCGTAAGAGTACGCACTGTTTGAACGTGCGAAAGGAATACGGTTAGCGCCAATAATGGCGACTCTGCGAACAGTCTGTGTCATGTTTCTATCCTGTCGGTATGCAAATTGAAGGAACGTTACTATCGTTCGTTGCTATGGTTCGTTACTCTCGAAACTATCGAAATCGATAAAGCAGTTGCTATATAAATGGCAGAACGCAAAATATCACAATATTCCACCCAGTGCGCTGCAGTCTAACGAACCTATAGTAAGCAGCATTGGCTGAAGTGACAGTCCACTACTAGCCTAAGGTCAATTTCAGGCCTTAATAATGCTGTTGTAATCTGTTACCTTCCGGCGCTGTACATCGTGCCGATGCGATTCACGTATCAAATCCCGCAAATCATATATAAACGGAACGGACCATGAGCAACTTTTACGAAACTCTGTTGAATAACAATCTGGGCCGCAGCCTGCTTAAGAATGTAGGTTTGCCTACGCCTATCGGCCTAAAGCGCTACAACCCTAATCAAGAAACTTACTTCGAAGGTAAGGTTCTTATCGGTGCGTGCAAAAATGCAGGTCTACTCGCTGACATCATGCGTAACCTGAAAGATTCAAAAGCGACTGTTTACTTTCCAGCCGCGTCTAAGACTGCTGCAAATATCCTGGCCGCTGCCGACAAAGCTGGCGTTCGCGCTATCGGCGTTGAAACCAAAAAAGGCATGACTGAGAAGTTTGATGCTTTGGTTTTTGATGCTTCTGGCTTCGAAAGCGGTGCTGACCTTAATCAGTTGTACTACTTCTTTAACCCAGTAATGCGTCAGCTAACCAGCAATGGTCGCGTGATTGTTCTGGGTCGCCCACACATGAAAGCAAAAACAGGCGAACAAGCTGCTGCCATGCGTGCACTTGAAGGTTTCACTCGTTCAGTAGCGAAAGAAATTGGTAAAAAATCAGCAACAGCCACGTCTGTGTATGTTGAAGATGGCGCAGAAGCGAACATGGACTCAGCTTTCCGTTTTGTGATCTCTGCTAAGTCTTGTTACATGGACGGTCAGATCGTGACTGTTTCTAAAGGTGACGTTGTAGCTTACCCAGACTGGCACAAGCCGCTGGCTGGTAAAGTCGCGCTTGTTACTGGTGCTGCTCGTGGTATCGGTGAAGCAATCGCCCGTACTTTGGCTCGCGATGGCGCTAAAGTGGTTGGTTTGGATATTCCACCAGCAGAAGGCGACTTAAGCCGTGTTATGGCAGAAATTGGCGGCGAAGTACTGCTGGCTGATATCTCATCTGCTGAAGCACCACAGCAAATTTCAGATAAGCTGAAAGAACTAGGTGGCGGTGACGTGATCGTTCACAACGCCGGTGTTACCCGCGATAAAATGCTTGCGAACATGCCTGAGCACTGGTGGAACATGACCATCGACATCAACTTACTGGCTGAAGAGCACATCAACGATGCGCTAATCGCTAACAAAACCATCAACAAAGGCGCGAGCATCATCTGCGTATCTTCTATGAATGGTATTGCTGGTCAGGTGGGTCAAACTAACTACGCCGCTTCTAAAGCAGGTGTAATTGGTTACGTTCAATACATGGCGCCTGTACTTGCTAAGCAAAACATCAGCATCAACGCCGTTGCCCCTGGCTTTATCGAAACTCAGATGACAGACGCGATTCCATTCATGACTCGTGAAGTTGGTCGTCGTTTGAACTCATTGTCTCAAGGCGGTAAGCCAGTAGACGTTGCAGAAACCATCGCTTTCTTCGGTAACCCAGCATCTAGCGGTGTGAGCGGTAACGTAGTACGTGTATGTGGTCAGTCTCTAGTGGGTGCATAATTAACGCCCTCTTTTGAACTGAATAAAAAGCCGGCTTACATGCCGGCTTTTTTGTGCCTTTAATTATTTAATTTCGATATAACCTTGTTGGGTTACGCGCTTCGCGCTAACCACAACCTACTATATTAAAGAACTATTCACTGAGATATTACTCAACGTTTTTATTCGCTTTTTCTTTAGCTATGTGCGCCTTTAATATTTGATTACCGTAGGTTGCGGTTAGCGACAGCGTAACCCAACACTCGACATCAGCATAAGTTTGTTGGTTACGCGCTTCGCGCTAACTACAATCTACCACCTTAAAGAGCTATTCACAGGGACAGTCCTCAGCGTTTTTTCTTTGCTTTTTTCTTACGCAGAAAGTCTTTTACCGGGGTCTTTTTTGCTGGTAATGCACCTTCAAATCGCTTACGCATTTCATCGACTTTTTCTTCTTTTTTACGGTGCGATTTCTCTGCGCGATGCTTTTCACCGGCTTTGGTGAAATCGACCACCTTATTATTTGAATCAGACATATAGCTTCGAGTCCTACCTTTCGATGAATCGTCATGACTTGATAACCCTCATGCTATCATCCCATTTCAGCCAACGACCAGCCAGAACTGACCTGTATGACCTTTGTTTCACCCAATTGCTTGCCTTCTGAGTTGCCCATTGATGATGTCATTGATGACATCAAAGATACACTCACGCAGTCAAGTAACCTCATTCTGATTGCCGCCCCCGGTGCCGGTAAAACCACCCGCGTACCATTGGCGCTTCTTAATGAAGCCTGGCTGGAAGGTAAGAAAATCTTAATGCTGGAGCCTCGTCGAGTCGCTGCCCGAAATGCCGCGACGTTTATGGCCTCGCAGCTATCTGAGTCTTGCGGTCAGACCGTTGGCTATCGTATGCGGCGTGACAGCAAGGTCAGTAAAAATACGCGTATAGAGGTGGTTACAGAAGGCATTCTGACCCGTTTATTACAGAGCGACCCTGAACTTAGCGACGTCGGCTTAATTATTTTTGATGAATTCCACGAGCGTCATTTAGCATCCGATTTGGGGTTATCACTGAGCCTTCAATGTCAGCAGGTATTTAACCCTGATCTTAAATTATTGGTGATGTCCGCCACATTGGACAGCGATACATTGAGCACCTTACTCAATGCCCCCGTCATTCAATCCGAAGGGCGAAGCTACCCAGTCGAAACGCATTACCGCCCTGCTCGCGATACTAATGAATATCTGCCGCGTCAAATGAGCCGCGTGATCAGCGAAGCGGTAAGAGAAAATCCTGCAGGCGATATCTTGGCTTTTCTGCCCGGTGTGGGTGAAATCAATCGTGTGCAAGAGCAATTAGGCTCGACTCTGGATGAAACAATTATATTGCCGCTCCATGGTCAGCTATCGGATAAAGAACAGAAGCAAGTATTGCAACCTGATCCAAGTAACCAAAGAAAAATTATCCTTGCTACCAATATCGCAGAAAGCTCACTGACCATTGATGGCGTCAGTATTGTTATTGATTCAGGTTTAGAAAAGCGCGTTACCTTTCGGCCAAATCTAGGCTTAAGCGAATTGGCTACAGAAAATATTTCACGCGCCAGCGCCACACAACGCCAAGGCCGTGCAGGCCGACAATCGCCGGGTCAGTGTTATCGCTTATACAGCGAAACCAGCCTACAACAACGGCAAGATCATATTAAAGCTGAAATACTCAGCACGGATTTAACCTCGCTACTTGGTGATTTGCTGAGCTGGGGCGCCAGTGCTGATGAGCTGGATTGGCTCACTCCTCCGCCTCAAGGGCACCTCAACCAAGCCGAAGATTTACTCACCATCCTAGGCATACTGAAGAATGGACAGGTAACAGCACACGGCCAACAATGCTTAGATTTAGGGTTAGATACACGCTTAGCCAATATGATTATTCGCGGCCGAGAGCTAGGCATGGAACAAGCTGCTACAGAGTTGGCAGCTTTGCTACAAGAACCCACGCTGTTGCGTCCCTTTGCTGACATAGAACAAGCCGTTCACGTCTTAAAAAACAAACCCGTATGGAAACAACGCATACAGCCGCAAGCCAAACGCTGGGTTTCAAAAAATAACGAGACTGCATACGCCGACCTTGGATTATTACTGGGCTGTGCCTTTCCTGACCGAATTGCCAAACTGCGTAGTAACGAGCAACCGCAACGCTATCAGTTAGCGTCTGGCAGTGGTGCTGAATTGGATCAAAAAGCAGCGTTAATCGGTACAACTTGGTTAGCCTGTGCTGAAATTTCAGGCGGTCAACCTAACCGCATACGCCAAGCAAGCAAACTATCCACCGATTCACTCGAACAGCTCATAACCTTGCACCCCAACATGAGCCAACGCCATGTCGATATTCGTTGGTTAGAGAGCGGACAGTTACTGGCAGAAGAGCAACAACGCCTCGGAGCATTAGTCGTAAAATCCCAAAAAATTATCAATCTAACAGATGATGATTGGTTACTGGCATGGCATGAACAATTCGAGAAACATGGCTTAGCCTTGCTTAACTGGGATGACAGCGCCATTGGTTTACGTGCCCGTTTAGCCCTTGCCCATCAACACCAACCTAATGACTGGCCGGATGTTTCGGATGATGCCCTGCTTGCATCACTATCAGAATGGCTTGACCCGTTTCTAACAGGCGTTCGAAACACCAAGGCATTAAAAAAACTAAACCTTAACGAAGCTCTTTTATCCCTACTTACGTGGGAGCAACAGCAAGCATTAAACCGCTTAGCGCCAACCCATATTAAAGTCGCCAGCGGCTCGAATGTTCGTATCGACTATTCGCAAAACCCTCCGGTGCTCGCGGTAAAACTCCAAGAGATGTTCGGCTATGAAGGTCAGCCTAGTGTGATGAATGGCCAGCTGCCCCTGTTGATCCACTTACTCTCTCCTGCGCGCCGTCCATTGCAAGTCACACAAGATCTGCCCCACTTTTGGCGCAACAGCTACGCCGACGTCAGAAAAGACATGCGCGGACGCTACCCAAAGCACCCATGGCCCGAAGACCCGCTGTCGCATGAGGCCACTCGGTTTACAAAAAAGCGCCAAAACTAAGGCTTTGTCGCTGGCCAAAAGCAGCCAAAACACGATACAATTCGTTACATTGAACAAACGTACAACTATAAAAAAACGCCATTCAATTCTGAATATGGACATCCGGAGGAAGCCCTTTGCGTAAAATAATCCCTGTCACTGTGATAACAGTGATCGTACTAGGAGCCGTTTGGACGCTGAATAAGAATCAACTTATTTCTATTCCTCTTAACTCCCCTGGAGTCACAGAATCCAAAGCAGTGCCCGCGAATCAGCCAAGTGTTCATCACTACGATACGGTTCTGAACAAAGGCACATCAACAGCGCACTCGCACGATCATCACAATGATCATGACAACGAGCTACCTCCAGAATTAGAAGAGTACATAGAATCAAGACGCAAACCAGCCAGCGAAATTAAAGTCGTTAATCATGGTGAAGGCACAGCCACTGCCTACCACGGCGACCAGTGGTCAACCGTTATGATGATGGTCATAGATGAAGACGGCACAAGTCGAAGGGTTGAGCGCCAAATCACACCTAAAGGGACATTGGTAATTAAAAAATGAAAAAAATAATTTCTTTACTACTATTCGTAGCAAGTAGCTCTAATGCAAATATCACCATTGTGAATGATGACGATCCGAATGAAGGCTTAAATGATACTACTCCTGTAGCCCCCATTGCTGGAAATCTAGGAACCACTTTAGGGGAACAGCGCCTAAATGTACTTAACAAAGCTGCAGAAATAATTAATAGTTCTTTCGATATTCAACAAACAGTCCATGTTTCCACAACCTTTGATCCACTAACATGCACAAGTAATTCTGCAGTATTAGGACAAGCCTCACCCTCAGCTTCATTTCTTGATCACGACTCACAGTCTATTATTCCTTATGCACTACAAAATCAACTCCAAGGCTATGATGACAATGGGAATGGATCAGAAATAATCACACAGTTTAATAGCAGCATCGACAACAATAATTCCTGTTTAAATAATAAAAACTGGTATTACGGATTTGATAATGAATCAGGCAGTGATGAATCATTTCTCTCAACCGCTTTGCATGAAATTATACATGGCATGGGCTTCACGTCTTATCTCGGCAGACAAGCTTTTGCACCTTATGAATAGAACGATGGCACCGAAGGCTTTACTCCATATTCTAAACAGCTAAGTAATGCGATCACAGGAAAAACCCTAAATGAAATGACAAGAGGTCAACGCCTTTTAACACTTAATTCTGAAACAGATTTAGTTTGGAGTGGAGAGCTCGTCAACTCTAAAGCTTCTAATTATTCTGAGGGAACAAAAAACGGGAAAGTACAATTCTACGCACCATCGCCCTTTGAAGCAGGTTCTTCAACATCACATTTTAGTACATCATTATCACCTGATGAAATCATGGAACCATTTTCTTCTAATGCAGGTGTGGAGTTGGGTTTAGCGCTTGAAGTTTTACTCGACATTGGCTGGCAACCAAACCCCGACAACCTTCCGAATTACGCCCCGGTACTCGACGCTATCGGCACACTCGCCCTTGATGAGGATTCATCGCTAGCAGTCGATCTTTCTGGCAGCGACCTCAATGGCGACCCACTTGTATATTCGCTAGCTAATGTCGACAGCAACATCGGCGCGGTTCTCGACGGCACCAGACTTACACTAACGCCTATTAGTAACTTCAACGGCGAAGGAACGATTACAGTTCAAGTCTCTGACGGTGAGTCAGTCGATAATGAAGTAGTGACAGTCACTGTAAATCCAGTTAATGACGCTCCCACATTGAGCGCAATCGGCAATCAAGTTCTACCGGAAGATACCTCGAAAACGATTACACTTAACGCCACGGATATAGATACTACTAACCTAACGTACTCAATTAATAACGCTTCTGCGGAGATCGGGGCGAGTATTAATGGCAGCGAGCTAACCTTCACACCTGCCGCTAATTTTTACGGTAATGGCGACATCACGATCCATGTTAGTGATGGTGAGTTTTCAGACAGTGAAACCATTACCGTCACGGTAATTAACGTAGGCGACGCGCCTGTTCTCAATGCCATTAACAACCTAACCTTGAATGAAGATGCGTCCTTGCAGGTTACACTCAGTGCCAGTGATGCCGATAACGACGAATTAACGTTCACACTCGAAACCACTAATACTGAGTTAAACGCCGTCATTGACGGGAGTTTACTGACAATTACACCAGACGCGAACTACAACGGCGTCGGTGAGATAGTGATATCAGTCAGCGACGCTTTACTGTCAGATTCTGAAACCTTGAACGTTAATGTCATTGGACAAAATGACGCCCCAACCATCGAGAGTATCGCCAACCAAACGATAAATGAAGACACAACACTGAATTTATCATTAATTGCTGCAGACGTAGATGAAGATGTTTTAACTTACTCAGCCACAAGCTCTACAACAGACATAAACGTTGCCGTCACTGGGAATCAACTCACTCTAACACCAGCAAATAATTTCTCCGGAGCCGCCAATATCAGCGTCACTGTCAATGACGGTACAACCACCGCAACGGATACCTTTGTATTCACGGTGAACGGGGTAAATGATGCACCTATCCTTGATATTCCTAATAGCGCAACGTTTAACGAAGACACCACCCTTCGCTTCGCTCTCTCGGCTACGGATATCGATAACAGCGATTTAACCTACAGTGCGGTTTCAGACAGTAGTGAGCTACAGATCGCCTTGGTTGGTCCGTTGTTAATTGTTACTCCTAATGCCGATAATAATGACACACACACCATTACTGTGACCGTATCGGATGGTGCACTGACCGATACTGCCAACTTAGAGCTCATCATTACACCTATTAACGATGCGCCAGAAATAAGCGCCATCGGCAGCACAACCTTTGATATCGCGTCAGGTCTAAGCGTCAACCTGACGGCCTCCGACGTCGACGGCGATGACATTACTTTCGCTGCGACCAGTGATGATGAATCTTTAATGATCGCCACAGCCACAGGGTCGACTCTGATTTTAACAGCCTCGGATACTTTCAATGGTTCTGCGCTCATTACCGTGACTGCAACAGACGGTGAACTATCAGATAGCACCAGTTTCACGGCTACGGTTACTGGAGGTGATGACCTCGTCCCTCTAAGTGTTAACATCAACGGCAATGCTATTTCTAATGGTGATACCTTAGTACTTACCCATTTAGAGAACCTTGATCTCGCTGCCGCTGGCGGAGATTTCACGTATGACTTCAGCGTGAATTACAACGGCTCAAGCCGCAGTGATCTATTACTAGGCACAGGAAGTGAGCGCTCTCTGACCGTTCCTGCAAGTGGTGCGTTTGCTGGCAGTTATTTCTTCACCTTGGATGATACTCACAGCAATACGGAATCATTTCAGTTTACGGTGCAGCGCCCCGTTCTCTTAACAACGAGTGTTTCGCCGATTTTGGCCAATACTCGCCTAGCCCAGCTCACCATAGAAGGCGCGCCTGTGGGTAGCGATATTTCTTTGTCAGAGTCAGACATTGCGTTTGTTGATAACAACGGCAACGCCACAACGACGGTTAGCTCGCTAGAAGGTACTGAGGAAGGAAGCTTTACTTCTGCGCTCGCATTTATTGATGCTTTAAATGAGGGCACTTTCAGTATCAACACAAGTTTGCTGGGCGCTTCGCCAAACCAGTTAGATGTGACCGTGGTCTCCCTTCGTGAACTAGTGTTAAACATCGTGGATAACGATGGCGAAGTAGTTGAAGACTCCTCTGTAACCATTAATGACGAACGTATTGCTGCTTGGGGTATTAATGCAAACTACGATGGCAATTCGGATTCATTTATCAATGGTAACTATGAGCTGCAGCTACCTAGCACCGCTCTTGAGTTAAGAATCGACGCCACTGGCTTTAACTCCCAAGTCATTGAATCTGATGCTCTAGAAACTGAACGCAGTGTGGTATTAGAGTTAGCCGATGGCTTCTACCAGTTAAATGGCTCTGTCACAGCGAGTGACTTCGAGTTTGGTAGTGAGGCTCCTGAAATCACATTAAATCTTTCGAACGGTAATACCACCACCCCGGATTCAAGTGAGTTGGATTCCTCTGGGGTATTAACCTTCCGTTGGTTAACAGAATTAAGCGCCGCTTCGCCAACTTCAATCACATTCAGCCACAGTGCCGCGGATGATTTAACCATTACTCTGGATAGCAGCCTGGGCTCTGAATCAATCGACGCTGAGCTGATCAAAACTGTGGTGGAAGAAGCACCTGATAATGGTGATTCTGGTACGGATACAGGCACCGACAACGGTTCAGGCTCAAGCGGCGGCGGTAACGCAGCTTGGTTACTTATCACAGCAATTGCCTTACTTCGTAGAAAGCGCCTCAAGGTAAAACGCGCCTAACTCTGCTAAATTCAAATTTAGCTTTGCAACAAAACCCGCTTAGGCGGGTTTTGTTGCTTCTACCCCCCAATTGTATCTATTACCCAATGACATCCCCGCCGATGGAACAGCATTTACACAAAGTCACCGGCTAACTTAACACGAGGTAACGCAAAGGCACTGGTGTGCATTTTTACGAGGGCTACTCTGTAATAACAGAATTTTTTGTTAGGTACGAAACCTTGAAACGACTCGCCAGCACTCTCGTCACTGTTGCACTCCTCATCTATGTCGGCTTATGGATTGCCGGGCCGAATCCTGCCCCCGAATCGCCTCGCAACGGTTTTGTTACATCGGATAGTCAGAGCCAGCTCCCCGTTGAAGAAACTGAAGCCTTATCAACATCATCGTCTCAGATGGTTACTCAGAGCCAAGCACATGATCATTCAGCTCACAGGTCAAACCAAGATAATGATGATTCGCTCCCACACGAATTAGAGCAATACGTTGAGTCTCAGCGTATCCCTGCTTCAGATATCCCTTTGGTTATTCACGGTAATGGCAACGCAACCGCCTACACAGGCAATCAGTGGTCAACGGTTGTGATGGCCGTGATTGATGATGATGGGAGCCATCGTACCGTCGAACGTAAAGTGCTGCCTATCGGAACCCTCGACATTCCAACCAGCAAAGCTCTGGCGAGTAAAACACCGACTCAGGAGATCAAATAATGAAACACCTATTCTCGGTGCTTTTACTTACGGCTGCTAGTCACGCATTCGCTGATGTTGTCATTGTAAATAACGACTCGGGCGGTGAAGGCTTTAACGACACCACCAGTGTCAGTGCCGTTGGTGGTAACACCGCGACCACGTTAGGTGCTCAGCGCTTAGCGGTATTCCAAGAAGCGGCGGATATTCTCAACGCCACTTACGACATTACTGCGGTTGTTAAAGTCGCTTCAACCTTTGATCCATTAAGTTGTAGCTCCAGCAGCGCCGTTCTTGGCCAAGCAGGCCCTGCTGCGGTTGAGTTTGATTACTCTACACATAGCCTGACACCTCACGCGCTTTACAATCAAACCGTCAACGCTGATGCCGATGCCGGTGTGGCAGAGATTAACGCGCAATTTAATTCCGCCATTGATAACAACGATAACTGCCTCTTCAACACTAACTGGTATTACGGATTTGATGCGCCAAGCGGCAATGGTAAATCGCTGCTTTCGGTGGTGTTGCACGAAATTTTGCACGGTATGGGATTTCTTACCTACTTACAATCGAACGGACAAAGCGGAGCTGGCTGGAATACGGTTAATGGATTTGAAGAAGCGTTTGATCCCTACACCCGTCTAATGAAAGACGCGAGCAGTGGCCAATTTTTAACAGCACAAGCTATTTCTACCCGCGCGAGCGTCATGACTAGCAATGGCAACCTAGTATGGGGAGGCAGTGAAGTAAACGGCGAAGCAAGCAACTACAGCAGTGGCATTAATAATGGCGAAGTCCGGTTATATGCACCAAGCAGTTATGAAAGCGGATCAACCGCTTCCCACTTTGATACAGCCCTATCACCTAATGAATTAATGGAACCTCAATACACTGAGTTTTTAGATACTCCAGGGTTAGCCGAACAACTGCTTAAAGATATTGGTTGGGACTATAATGCCGCTAACATACCTAACTCGGCCCCGGTAATGGGGGCTATCTCTAATGTCACCGTCAATGAAGACGCATCCACCACAGTAAGCTTATCGGCCACCGACGCCAATAGTGATCCGTTAACGTATTCAATTACCAGTGCAGACTCATCATTAGGCGCTAACATTTCAGGCGCTACGATCACTATCGCGCCAAGTGCAAACTACAATGGCTCCGGCTCAATAACGGCTCAAGTCAGCGACGGTACTGATACTGACACCGTTACATTTACCGTCACTGTGACAGCGGTGAACGATGCCCCAGTTCTCACTGGTGTCGGCACACAAACTATGCTCGAAGACACTAGCGTCAACATTACACTCAATGCGACGGATATCGAGAGCGACTCGCTGACCTACAGCCTAACCTCAGCCAGCGCCCAACTAAATGCATCCATCTCTGGTGCAGTGCTCACACTCACCCCAGCGGCTAATTACAACGGCAGCGGCTCGGTGACTGTACAAGTGGCGGATGCCTCTCTGTCAGACTCTGAAACCTTCAGTGTGACCGTACAGAACAGCAATGATGCCCCAAGTATCTCAGCGATTAGCGATGTTGAATTTGACTACGATAGCAGCACAACCATAACACTCGCAGGTAACGATATTGACGGCGACTCTCTAACTTACAGTGCAGTTTCAGCAGACACAGGCATAGTAACCACCAGCGTTAGCGGCAACCAGCTAACGCTCACATCGACCACGAGTGCAATTGCTTCTACCAGCATTACCGTCACCGTGAATGACGGAAATGCCACAGCCAATACCACCTTTACCGTAGATTTAACCGACCCGGCTACCGTCGATCCAATCACGCTTACCATCGCAGGAAGCTCAATTTCAGACGGGGATACCGCCTCAGGCGCATTAAGCACCATCACATTAATACCCACTGGAGGCGATGGAGATTACACCTTAACCGCCGAATTTAATGGCAGCGATGTATCAGACTTACTTACAGCCAGTGGCTCAAGTGTGGCTTTAAACCTGCCTGATGACGGAGCGTTTGCTGGTACCTACACCGTCGTAGTAACGGATGGTTTAAGCACTAGTGCGAGCTTCTATGTCGAGCGTCCTCTGCGCCTTAGTACGTCAGTTACCCCGATACTAGAAGGCAGCGACACCGCACGTCTCATCATTGAAGGCGCACCAGCGAGTACAGAGATCCTTCTCAGTAGCGACTCGTCCCTCAGCTTTAGCAATGCTGAAGGCGTAACTATTGCCAGTGTGGATGCTTCCGATAGCGCAAATAATGAAGAAACAGCCTACAACCCGGCAACGGCGGTATTGATCAGTAACGATTCTACCGCAACGACCATCACCGCCAGTGCAGCCAACATCCCAGATTCCACACTAGATTTGGTGTATGTTGCTCGCCGTAGCGTTACTCTGATGATCAAAGATGAATCAGGCAACCCCATTGCCGACGCCGATGTCACTATCGATGATGACCGTATGATTGAGTGGGGATTAGCCACAGAGTTCACCAGCGCCAGTGACGGCAGCATTACCTTCGATGTGCCCGAGTTAGCTTTAACAGTAAATGTGTCAGCCACACTTTATGATGATACAAGCTTAACTTTAAGCGCCACGGGCACCGATGTTAACGCCGTCATGTCTGCAGCCAGCACCGAGTACCAACTTGCAGGGCAAATAAATGCCAGAGGATTTGATTTCGACTCAGAGTTACCCGCGCTTGAGATTCATTTGAACGACGGTACAACTACCACTCCAGTCGTTGAAAAGATCAGCAACACGCAAGTGAGCTACACATGGGAATCGTCACTCAGCAGCAGTCTTCCTGAATCACTCTCCGTTAGCCACAGTGAAGTCGTCGATGTTGATATAGCGCTGAACCCAGCGTTTGAGGAAGAAAACATCAACCTAACACTCGTTAGTGACAGCAGCACAGACAGCGGCGCGGGTAATGCGTTATGGCTGCTACTGCTGAGCTTGGTACTTATCCCAACAATGAGAAGGCCACTATCCCCACAGTAACTTGATGGCCACCACAAACGTGATCACCTCAAACAGTCGCTTAATCATCTGATTACCCGACTGTATTGAGGTTTGAGCGCCCAAATAGCCGCCCAGTAAAGAGCCAAGTACCAAAGCTGGAATCCAACTCCATTGCACCTCAGCGACAGCGCCCATCGTTATCGCTCCTGCTCCATTCCAACCTAAACCAACCGCCACTAAGGTTTGTGCAACGGCCAGTTTGTATTCCAACCCAAACCAATACACCAACCACAAAGTTACAAACAAACCTGAACCAGCGGATAACGCACCATTAGCAAACCCAATACAAAACAAAACTGCCCCACCAACAACATACCCGGCGAGATCACGGTGTTTATCCTGAGTGGTTAAGCCAAGTTCAGGTTTCACCATCGAATACAGAGCCAAGAGCAGGGTTAATATACCCAGTGCAATTTCTGCCGACCGTGCCGGTACATCTAAAATAAACAAAGCACCAAGAATCACTCCCGGCACACCTGCCAAGAAAATCAGCAGCAGAATTAACTTATCTAGGTGCCCTTCTCTTAAATGACGTGCCGTCGCACCCACTCCCAAGGCCACTGTCGCGATTTTGTGCGTAGCCAAAGCCAGCGGAAAGGGTAAGCCCATAAAGATCAAGATCGGCAATTGAATCAAGCCAGCACCGCCACCGGCCAGGGCAGAAAACCAATTGGCGATCACAGCAATCGCAAACAAGGCGATTTGTTCGATATACTCAGGCATTAGAACTCTCAGAACTTCGGAAAGAATATGCAATACGCACTTTACTACTACGACTCATGCCCATTTTGCCAGCGTGTACTGATGGCCATGCAAAGCCTTAACGTCAATGTTGAAAAACGCAATGTGATGAAAAATCCGGAATTTCGTCAGCAGCAGATCGATGCGACCAAACGCACCACCGTTCCTTGTTTACTCATCAAAGATGGCGACCACGAAGAATGGATGTTTGAATCAGGCGACATCGTTCGTTACTTGAAGTCCGTCGCTTAACGTAGCGCCAAAATCAAAAAGCGGTTAGTTGGCCTTCAATGACCCAACTAACGACTCCAACAACTCAGGCGATGTGATCAATTGCTTCACGGTATCCACAACCGCCTGAGTTTGCGGATCAACTTCCACGTTGATCGCATCCCCCGGCTGAATCAGCCCAAACGTCGTGACATCGCGGGTCTCAGGAATTAAATGCACAGAAAAACGACCGCCTTCTACTTCCGCAATCGTCAAACTACACCCATTTAGAGCCACGTACCCTTTGTTCAACAAATACGGCGCAAGGTGATCCGGGCGTTCCATCCACACCACAAGATTATTGGTCGTCTCGATAATCTCAAGCACCTTAATCTGATCCATCACATGACCAGATAACGCATGACCACCAATTTCATCACCAAACTTTGCTGCGCGTTCAATATTCACAATATCGCCCGCATTTAAAGTACCAAGATTAGTGACCTTCAAAGTTTGGCCGATGGCATCAAAACTAACCCGCAAACCATCGATCGTTCGTGCCGTTAAACACGTACCATTAATGGCGACCGACGCACCAATTTGTAAACCTTCAATTAATGCCGGAGA
This sequence comes from Oceanobacter sp., assembly GCA_002733645.1. Classification (GTDB taxonomy): domain Bacteria; phylum Pseudomonadota; class Gammaproteobacteria; order Pseudomonadales; family Oceanobacteraceae; genus Thalassolituus. The sequence continues at coordinate 12,919 of NVWL01000021.1, read as the reverse complement.
AAAATCAAAAACAAAGGAAGCGAAATCTTCTTTCTTAAGAATTTCACTCACCGCCAAACGGGCCTGAACAATACCAGTGAACATATAAAACGCGCCTCTAATAACCAGATCATCACAATCTAAGTCATTATGCACTATACTCGCAGATGACGCAGGCCCTAGCAGAGTAGAAGAATTGGAAGTAAAAAAGACAGGACTCATACTATCCGGTGGTGGTGCACGAGCGGCCTACCAAGTAGGTGTTCTGAAAGCGATACATAAGATTCTCCCAAAGGGCCACTACAACCCTTTTGACATAATTTCTGGAACATCCGCTGGAGCCATCAACGGTGTCGCGTTGGCAAGCTATGCAGAAAACTACCGCATAGGCATTAAACACCTCGAACGCATCTGGATGCACTTCACACCAGAGCAGATTTATCGCACGGATTTTATGGGCATCTCTCACGGTCTCATGAAAATCATGCGTTCATTGATCATTGGTCGTCGCTTTAAAAACGACCCAGTCTCTTTGCTCAATAACCAACCATTGCGCGACTTACTGGACGAAGCCATTAAATTTGATCAAATACAAAGCGCTATCGACAACGGCGCTTTACACGCACTTGCCGTAAACTGTTCAGGCTTAGACAGTGGAGAATCCGTCGCCTTTTTTCAAGGCCACTACAGCATCACCAACTGGGATCGTCATCGCCGAATAGGAAAACGTACTCGCGTTACCCTTGATCATCTCATGGCCTCCTCTGCCATCCCCATGATTTTTCCTTCGGTAAAACTTCACGGTGAATACTACGCTGATGGGGCCGTTCGTCAGCTGGCTCCAATCAGCCCGGCACTGCACTTAGGTGCCGAAAAAGTAATGGTTATCGGTGTGAGCGGTATTGCCCACAAACGCAAAGAGCACATACGAGAAAATCCCTCCTACCCTAGCCCAGCAAAAATTATGGGGCACATGCTAAACGCCGCCTTCCTCGACAGTATGGAAGCCGACGTGGAACGCCTTAGTCGCATTAATCGCACCGTTGAGAAAATCCCTGAAGAGATTCGCAAAGCACAAGGTATGGAATTAAAAACCATCGACCTGCTCGAAATTAACCCGAGTCGTTCCATTGACCAAATCGCCGGGGAACACGCTCATGAAATACCCCGCGCGCTAAAAATGGCCCTCGGTGGCAGCGGAAACGCAGGCCAGAACGGCTCCGGGATTCTCAGTTATTTGCTGTTCTCTAAGGGTTTCTGCAAAGCGTTGATTGATTTAGGCTATAGCGATGGCATGGCTCGTCGCGATGAAATTCGCGCCTTTTTCTCAGACCATTTTGAAGAGCAGCCAATCAAAAAATAAATGGAGAGTACTGCTATGCAAAACACCAAGCACCAACGCATCGTAGTGCTCACCGGAGCCGGCATCTCAGCAGAGTCAGGCATCAACACCTTTCGCGACAGCGGCGGTTTATGGGAAAACCATCGCCTCGAAGATGTCGCCACACCAGAAGCGTTTGAACGCAACCCAGAACTGGTACAGCGTTTTTACAATGCTCGCCGAGCACAACTCAACGATGTAAAGCCCAACCCTGCTCATATCGCATTGGCCGAATTTGAAGCCGCGTTTGCGGGCGAGTTTTTACTGGTCACCCAAAATGTCGATCACCTGCACAGCCTGGCTGGCTCCAACAAACTGATACATATGCACGGAGAACTGCTTAAATCACGCTGTATCCATACCGATAAAATACATTCGCAAACGTCTGACATCACAGAACATAGCCACTGCGAATGCTGCCAACAACCTGGACTGCGTCCGCATATCGTATGGTTTGGTGAAATGCCATTATTTATGGATGAAATCTATCAAGCGTTAGAAAATTGCGATCTATTTATCAGCATAGGAACCTCCGGAAACGTCTACCCCGCAGCAGGGTTTGTGGAGGTCGCCAACTCAGTAGGCGCACGAACCATCGAAATTAACTTAGAACCATCCAACGGTGCGGCTGCGTTTAAAGAAGCGATCCATGGGCCAGCTTCGATAGAAGTGTCCGCATTTTTATCAAGCCTTTAGCTCGGCGTTAATATAAACCTTCTTACGCAAATAAACGCTCCATTTGCTCCAAACTATCCAACTCGGCCAGTAATTGCTCTCTTTGAGTTCGCGCCACCTCAAGCCAATTCATATTGTTCACAGCGCCCACAAGCGCATACAAGAAATTCAAACTCGGCCCCGACTTCTCACTCTCTCGCGCCAGCAAACGCAACCGATAAAAAGCCATAACAGGCCCAATAGCGCGCAGATCATCAACCGTATAAATTTCTACCAGCGCAAGAGCATCTTCACTCTTCTTCGCTAGTCCTGGTAAGTCTTTAATTCTATCCATGACATACACCTAATATACAAAAACAGCCAACAACCGGCCATCATCTACAATTCGCAAATAAAACAATAGTGACTTTAGTCACTAATTTATGACTTTATTGCTCATGCCCATATATCACACGAACATCAGGAGATAATTCACTAAACTTACGAAGCGCTTCAAGGCTCACCCGCGCTTGTGTTGCACTTTCGGACCAGCCCGGAATAACGTTATTGTCAAAGCCCCAACGAGTATGTGGCAGCGGAATTGCCATGATGTTAGACCTCATGACAAAAGATAAAATAATCAAGGGAGAGTTAATACAGATTTTTCCGGATAGTAATTTTCCAGCTCAACCTATTTCATTACTCTGGAATAACAACCATTACCAGAGTAATAAACACAGCGCATTTAAAACCTATTTCTCCGATGCACTGATTGGTTAAGAGGAACACATGCTTCCCCGTTACATTAAATAAATCACACGACTACTTAATAGCCATCAGAGTTAAAAAGGCTCCTGTTGAACGGTTTTCATCAATGACGGGCCACTCGCACAATCACCATCAATCGCGACACCTTCCACAATCACAGGCGTTAGTCCGGCAGATATATCTTGGAGCATACAACCAATCTGATGCTTGGGAGCTTCATACTGAATCATAACGTGGTGCCCAGTTTTAATATCATCCTCATCATATCGAACAAAAACGTTCGTCTCCCCGAACTGACCATTACCACTCACCGGATAATCAATAGCAGTTCCTCCTGCTGCCATTGCTGCATCAAGCAAGCTAAACTCAGACGGTACATCTAGTTCAGACCCTGCCATATCACTACCTAACGCACGCACTAACGTTTTCTGAGAGCTAAAAGGCACCGAATAATCTTCATGGCCAAAAATTAACAAACTATGAAAAGGTGCCCTGCCTGCTTGGTTCTGTTGATCTCGCTGAGATAACATAAAAGAAGTATTAGAAGGCCCGCTCGGCTGTTCGCTCAGTGCGTACACCGGGTGAAAACGATCTTCAACGATATCGTCTACCTCAGTATAAAAGAAAAGAGGTTCGAGAATATTGCCAATAGCAGCACCTTCAGCGTCCTGCTTATTTTGAAAAATAAAAGGCATATTATAAGTGCCAGGCCCAGTGCCGATAAACGCCGTTAACGGCGCAGGGTCGACAGAAACCTGAGCAGCAGCAGTAAATGCCCCCAATGACTGCCCCATAAGAGCCATTTGATCACCATTAAAAAAAGAGCCCCCCTGATGGCTGCCTACACAGGCTGAAGTATCTATATTCACCTGCTCAATCAATCGACGAAATAGAATTCGCTCCGAGACTTGCTGTAGCATGTTGTCTCTAAAACCCTGCGGGTTATAAAGATTATATTGCAGTAAGTTCATTGGGATACCGACCATTTCAGAAATGGCATCGTATAACCCGATATCGATTTGTTGATCATGACCAAAGTGCCCTCCCATACCAGCAGCGGCCCAGCCTCGCAAAGCAGAAATATGTCCGGGCGAGCCGTACGTGCTAATTTCACCAGCAACAGGCTCCTTGCCTCTAGACCAAACATGCTCAGCCAACCCATGTGTTCCATGATGAAATAACAACATAGGATAACCAGTAGCCGGCATAGGCGTTTTAGGAATCGTTAATACCACTGGAGTTTCTCGCCAATATTGCCTAATCGGCTCACCATTTAAGTCGTATTCAAAATCACCGCCAAATATTGGTGCTGGATAAGGAAATAACCCTTTTTGAAACCCAGGTACACGCCATTGAGCCTCAAAAACACAAAACTCTGGCATATCTTGAGTCATTACCCAATCAGACAGCAAAGGCGGTACATCCCATTGAGACATCACCTCCCCCAATTGGAAAGCCTTATTCGAAGCCTCTCCCGTCGTCCAAACAACCGCAGCAATCAGATCCTCAGGATCAATACCCTCAAGTTCTAATTGCGCTTTCAAAGGCGCGTAAACCTGCAACGCCTTTTCAGCATTCTTAGACGTGATAAATAAATCTTTAAAGCGCGGATTTTCACCCTTCAATAACGCTGTTAACACAGGGTTAGCTTCAAGGTCAGGCGCATATTCACCAATATAATCACTAACAATGTCACGAGTAATAATCAGCGCATACGTCGTATTTTCTTGCTGCACACGCCCAACAGGAACCGCCTCAAACAAAGACCCAGGACGGTACTCATCCTCCTCATAACGGAAATTCACATCAATAGGATAACGTGTACCGCGCAATGCAGAATCAGGATCGATATCAATTAACTGAATAGGTGAAGATGTATTGGCAAAATAATCAGGCGATTGCGGTAAAGGGAATTCATCAGGCTCAAATGACCCAGAAAACCGAATATACACAGAAGTATCCGGTGCATACCCCGTCATATGCTCATAACGCTCCGCCTCTCGTGAAAACTGAGACACCAAAGGCGAAAACAAACGATGGGGAAACCCAGAAAAATCAGGTCGGCCATCATCCGTCAGGCGTAAGTTAGTAGGAAAACCTTGATCATAGAAGCGCCACTCACCGTCACCACCATTCAACTCTAGAACCATCTCAGGGTTGGAATAGCAGCCACATAAAGCGAGAGAAAGAGCAGATATTGTTATTATTTTATTCATACGACCTCGTCAATTTCAGATAGCTAAAAAACGCCAGAATTAACACAGAAAAAATAATAATGCATAAGGAACACGTGCCGAACTAGTGACTAAAGTCACTAATACTCAGGAGAAGTTATAGCCGCCTCAGTCTATCTATACAAAGGCTCGTTTTTAAACACGACCGACTAGATTCAACCAGGAGATCGCATAGCTAATCAGTTTATTTTAGAAGGATCAATTTTTGACATTGAAATAGCAGGTTCCATAACAATTTGAGCGGCTAACTTAGGGTCGATTACACTTTTACCCGCAATAATAATATTTTGTGCGACTAAAGCAATTTCCCAGCTCCAAAACAAAGGCTCTGCCCCCTTAGCTTGGAGAGTTTTTTTTGTGAAGTCCCAATGCTTTTTAATTGCATCTATTGGGTGATCTATAGGTTGATTCATAAGCGGAACGGTTAAATTACCATAATCTTCATTACCAATTGCACTTGCATTTGCTTTAGCTAGAGCAGATACGTCGGGTAAACTTGAAGCACCAGCTTTTTGAGCACCACCACCAACAAGAGACCATACCGAAATCTGGCCCTCTCTCGTATCGTATAACGGCTCATCAAATATAGAACCAAAGAAATATTTATTACCATCTTTAGTTTCAATAATGGTAAAAACCTTACCCTCTTCATTGCCACCTTTAATGATCAAGTCTTCCCGAATGCCTTGTTGTAACGAAAAACCTGATAAAGCACCCAGCGCAGATAGAACAGATTCGATATGAACACCGTTTTCATCCGTATAACTTCTGAAAAGATACTCACGCAAGAATGACCTGAACTTGTCTTGATCAAACTTTTCATAGGGCACTTCAACTTTATTCTCTGCCATTACATTTGGCACTAGCATCAAAGATAACATTACAGTTAAAACTTTCATCAATAATCGAGACATACACTTTCCTTTGTATAATAAGCTCGGGAAATCTCAGAAATCTCAGGACAGTCATTCTAATAATATCAGGACAATCATTCTAATAATAATGCCTGATTTTAAAGTGAGGTCAATTCCTGTACGGTAATACCAAGAAACAAGTATCAGGAGGCACATATGCCTAAACCAAGGAAGGAACTGATCTCGCTCGAAGCGACGCCCTACTACCACTGCGTCTCTCGCTGCGTACGTCGAGCTTTTTTATGCGGGCGCGATTCAGAAGGTAGAAGTTTTGAACACCGACGAGGCTGGATTGAGCATCTACTCATAGAGCAAGCCAAAGTCTTTTGTATTGATATTGCCGCCTATGCCGTGATGTCTAATCACTTCCACATCGTACTTCACGTCAACCAATCTAAAGCCCGTGAATTAACAGACTTAGACGTCGTTCAGCGCTGGCATCAGCTTTATAAAGGCAGCCTTATCACTCAAAAATTTGAGCGCGGAGAAAAGCTTTCTGAAGCTCAAGTAGCCATGTTGGAAGACATAATTAAACTATGGCGTGATCGCTTAATAAGCATTAGCTGGTACATGCGCCGCCTCAACGAAACCGTTGCAAGATTAGCTAACGACGAAGACAACTGCACAGGACACTTCTGGGAAGGCCGCTTCAAGTCCCAAGCATTACTCGACGAGAAAGCGCTCGCCGCTTGCATGGCTTATGTTGATTTAAACCCTGTACGTGCAGCAATGGCCAAAACACCTGAAGATTCAGCTCACACCTCAATACAGAAACGAGCTAAAAAAGCAAAAGACGCCTACTCGCCTAATCACCCACAACAGCAAGTGCCTGAGCTGCTCAATTTTGCCGGCAATCCAAAGCAAAATATGCCGGATGGCATTCCTATGAGGCTTACTGACTACTTAGATTTAGTTTACTGGACGGGGCGTCAAATTAGAGAGAATAAACGCGGAGCCATTTCAGAAAGCGAACCCGCAATAATGGATCGCTTAGGCATAGACGCTGAGCACTGGCTCTACATTACTCAAAACTTTGAATCTGAATTTAAAGGCATCGTCGGTGCCGTTGATGAAGTAAAATCTAAAATATCGCTATTCTGGGATGATCAACGAGAACGAAGGCGAACCGCTGGAATTCAAGCCTGTAAACTACGGCTTTCTTAATCTTACCGACACAATTACAAAGCAACAACTCACATCAGAAACCTCTGAGATACCACCTCGCCTAAAAACTGCCTATTCGTACAAAAACAAGCGGGTTCCTACATCTTGAACCAACTCCCCTATGGAAAATATTAACGGTGAAATTTAATGCGAAAAAAACGAAGTAATTTTTTATCTAGACTGTCTTGTTTATTACATTGTTTATTACATTTTATCTAGACCAGACTTATTAACAAGACTGTCTTTGTTTTTTGCTTTGCTCAGCGGAAATTTGGGAGCGCCAGCGAGTAAATTTTCCGTAGCAGCACCTTGTTATATTTTATTCCGATACTTACCTTATGGTTCAGCATGCCCATTCATCCGAAAAGGCCTTTGTTAAATATTGCATGACCAATTTGATTCTTTCTACATTACGTAAGTCAGGATGTGTTAACAACCATATATTACTCGGTTGACTATCTTGGATAGCAAATAGTTTTATTAGTTCGGGCCGAGATTGATCATCAGGTAAAAATGCCAACCCTTGACCCGACTCGACAAAGTAAGACATTGCGGTTAAATCATCACAACGAGTTATAACTTGATCAGCAAAGTGTTTGTCTTGCCAGATGAATGCAGGTAACCGACACATGCCACCTGTAGCACCAATTAAAACATGCTTTGCTAACTCATCTATATTGTTAGGCAAGCCAAACTTATCTTCATAAGCTTTACTTGCAAATACGCTCCAATTGAGAGTACAAACTTGCCTTCCAATCAAATGCTCTGCTGGTGAAGAGGTCGATCGTACCGCGATATCAGCTTGACGATTAGACATATTGAATTCTTGATTACTGACTAATAACTCAATCTGAATGTCGGGGTAATGGAGATTAAAATTGGTGATATAACGAGGCAAGTAACGATAAGCGATATTATTCGGGGCAGTGATCTTGACTAGCCCTTTGGGTTGAATATCTTTACCAACAATATGGCGATTTATGCCATCAAAAGAATTCTCAATGTTTTGTGCAAGGTCAAGCAGTTCATGCCCCAATGTTGTCAATTCGTAGCGATTATTTACACGCTCAAACAGCTGCCCACCTATTTCTGTCTCAAAGGCATTCAAGCGCCTGAAAATGGTTGAGTGATTCACCTCAAGGTCCGTGGCTGCCCCAGATAAAGAGCCACAACGAGCAATCGACAGAAATACCTTCAATGAATCCCAATTCATACGCTCCCCCTAAATATTGCATATTTGCAATATTGCTTTGCAAATTTTGCCAATTTACCATCATTAATGCAAATTGCATACTATACGGACACTAACCTAAACGGAGATCACCACCATGAACCGCATACTCAATCCCGATATCAGCACCTTTATCTCAAGATCTGCGCTGGGCATCGTACTTGTGGCACATAGCCTTTATCTTAAATTGATCGTATTTACCCTGGCTGGTACCGCACAGTTTTTCGGTTCAATCGGGTTGCCGGAGACACTCGCCTATATTGTTTTTTCCGTTGAAGCCGTCGCTGGTGTGGCGCTTTTACTGGGTTTCAAAACAAGACTTTTTTCTGCACTCGTTATACCCATTTTACTCGGCGCTACCTGGGCCCACTCTGCAAACGGATGGCTTTTCACTAACGCAGGAGGAGGCTGGGAATACCCACTACTGCTTACCATAATGGCAGTGGCACAGCTGGGTATGGGAGATGGAAAATACGCCATTAGTACTTACGTTTCATCAAAACAGTCACGACTCAGTTAATAGGAGATCCATGCAATGAAACCACAAAATTTTCATCTCGTTAGCCACGCATTGTGTCCCTATGTACAGCGTTCAATTATCACTTTGAAAGAAAAGAGTATTTACTACACTAGAACCGATATTGATCTTGCCAATAAACCGGGATGGTTTGAAAAAAAATCACCGTTGGGTAAGGTTCCGGTTCTAATTGTTGATGATAACCGCGCCCTGTTTGAGTCGTCTGTCATTTGCGAGTATTTGGATGAAGAGACAGCAGATTCCTTGCACCCAACAGACAGTTTTGAGAAAGCGCATCATCGAGCATTGATTGAGCTGGGTTCCGCCATACTGAACAACATATCCAACCTGTACAGTGCAAAAGACAAGGTTAGCTTTCAAAATTTTCATACTGAAATCCAAAGGAAATTTCAATTTATTGAAAAAGAACTCTCTGGTATACCATTTTTCTCAGGATACAAATTTCATCTGATCGATGCTGTGTACGGACCCATTTTTAGATATTTTGAGGTATTTGACAGCTTTACTGAATTGAACACATTTGCACATTTACCTAAGTGTGATTTGTGGCGTAAAGCATTGAGCCAACGCAAATCTGTTCAGCAAGCGGTTTCAGAAGATTACTCAGCCCTTTTGATCCAGTTTTTAATAAATCGTGATAGTTATATATCGCAGCTTATCCCGCCAGAGAGCAGGTAGTGGCTAGAAAATATAACGCTTTTGTTGTGGGGCGGTGAAACGTAGTGAGGAACGAGCGAAGTTTAACCGTCCCAGCCCCGCAGGGGCGTTCACCAACTGTTTGTTAGGCTTATAATGTTCGATGGTACAGATAGAAATCACGCCCATTAGCTATAAAATTTGACTCATGGATAAACCCTAATTTTTCATATAGATTTTGAGCCGCTTTCATGGAGTCTTGCGTCCAAAGAATTATTCTTTTATAGCCCTCGTCCTGTGCTTGAAGAATTAGTTTACTAACTAATTTACTACCTAAGTTATTATTTCTAAACTCTTTCTTAACAGCAAGAAGGTGAACTTCTACCTCATCTTCTTTTGCTAGCTTTCTTGCGTTAGATGTTGGTGGAACCATGATAACTAATCCCGCTAAGCGCTGATTTTCAGTATTAGAGGCTGTGATAATTCGTCCCCTTGAACGAATAGCAGCAGCATCAAATAGCGATTCTGCTAATTCAGCTTCTGTGTAGCCTTCGCCCACATAAACATCATTTAGTAATTCTGATAATTCAGAATCAGGAAAACCTAAACAGTTTGTTGCTTCAATTTTGAAATCCATTTCTTAACCTTTGAGTAAGTCGGCTACGACAGCCTAACGCCTGCCACAACGGATTGGGTGAATTGGCGGCATTTTTGCCTCTTTCTGCAAGAATGGTGACAGTTTACCCAAGTCCGGTTGCTGGCACTTGTTAAGCGCCTCATTGATTTGAAAGTTGATCTCTGACCTCCATGAGTGCAAAACCCAACAGATTGAGACCTTTCCATGCATTTGGATTCTCTGATGCTGGATTATCTTGCGCCAGTCCAATACCCCATATTTTATCTACTGGACTGGCCTCGACTAAGACTCGGTTTCCAGTATTGAGCAAGAACTCTTGGAGTTCTGAATTTTGTGAAAACTTAGCGAAATTGGCATTCACCACAATTTCAAATCGCTTCTCATCCCAGATTTTTTGGTTAAAACCAAGAACTTCTCTTCCGATTGCTTTTGCTTCACCCGGATTACTTGCAAGGAGTACTTTCTCACATGCCTTACCATCACCAAATAGCTTAGCTTTGTGGTACATCATGTAGTGCTCAGCAGAAATAAACTTATTCCCGTCATCTTCAAATGTGCAGTCATACCACTGGCTAAAGCTACTCTTTGAGACTTGACTTCCTTTTTCTTGATGCCCCCAGAAAAAGACGTATTTCACTTTGTGACCGTGGTTTACGAAATCTACAAGTTGATCTCTCGTTCTAATTTTCAATATTCTTCCATTTCTCAATATTTGCTAGCGCTTAACGCCGTGGTCACCGGTAAATTTGGAGCGTAGCGGAAAATTTATCCGTGTGCAGCACTTTGTTAAGCGCTCTCAACTTCCTTAATAACATGATCGATAGAATTGTAATTAGAGTTTTCATCATAATGCTCAGCTTTAAGTCGATCGCATAGGGCTCTCGTTTTTGCAGCAACCCTACCGTCTTCCTGATTTTTCCATATATCAACTTGCTCCAACACCTTATGAAATAGCTCATCTGGCAATCTATTGCCCATTTGAATACCCATGACAGACGGAAATATTGTTTTATAAGATTCCCGAATATCCCTAACGCTCGGCGACAACGAAAAGAAATTAAGTAAAAACTCTGGTCTCATTATAAATTTTGCCCCGTTCTTCTTCACGATATCAACGGTGTGCCTTTGAACTTTTGATTCTTGGGTAAGCCACCAAGTTTGGTAACCATATTCTGGAAAGGTAGAATATTCTTTGTTTGCTCGTCGCTGACCATATACCGAATTGATTGTTAGAGATACAGCGTCAGCTAGCGATTGATTGCCTTTTTTAAGTTCAAGAATGTCTTCTGCTAGAGTATTAACATCATTTATAGAAGTTTGAGAATATAACTCTTCAGATGAAATATAATCCATTCCAAACTGCTGTGTTATATAGGTTTTAAACTCTTCTCTTCCTGGCGCATTATGCAGTTGGCTATAAGTTATAAACTCGCCAATAAAGCTAGACCATGACTTTGTATAACCCTCCGTCTTCGCATGATAGTAAGTTCTAATAAGTATTTGTGATGACTCTCTAATCACATCAGCAGTAATATATGCTTCTCTTGGCTGAATATGGTTTTTATATTCATTGTCGGTTACGATAAGGTGCTTTATTATTCCGTCTAGTGCCGGCTCCGTTAAGTAAAGCTTTATTCCCGCAGATTTTGCTATTTCGAACAAGTTTCTTGTCATTTGGTTTTCTTTTGATAAAAACCGTTCGGTCATTGCCCTAATAATCAAATCCGTACCAACAAGAAGCCTAAAGTTGGCTGTGGCTTTTTGGAAATATTCAACAACCCTAGGCTCAGCTTGTAATGTAAACAGTAAGACATATGTTCTAGAAAATTTCGTTAGTAGCGTTCTTTGTGACTCACTGCTTTGATAAAACATCTTCCGTACGATTTCACAAACTAACGGATTGAATTGTTCCTTTTTCTCATCTGAATCTATTAGCTCATCTAGCGCGTCAGAAACACGGTCGTAAACAGTATTTTCAATTAGGCTATTGTGCTCTAAATCTCTTCCACTTAGAAAAAATGAACAATTCAAACCTTCTTTCTCAAAAAACATCTGCGCCGATCTAATTGCTACATGAGCAATTAGTGTTTTTTTATCCGGCTCTATTTCGTCAAGAATTTGAAAGGTGCAAATTTCATTAATAACATCTATCTGCACACTCTCATCTTCACCCTTTTCATTGGCGATGATCTTTCTTGTTTCAAAAGGCAAGCAATATTTATCACCTTTTTTATGATAATTTATCTTTTTCCCACCGACGCCGCCTTTGCTTACCAACTCTTTGAGCCTAGAAGTTAAGATACCTCCAACTATATTCTTTGCCCAGGGAATATTTGTTTTGATTGACTCCAAAATTTCAGCTTGGTTCATAAAGCGATCTTGATCAGGGTCAGTATCATTTAATGCCCATAAAATTAAGCTATCAGCGACCGTTTTAGTAAGATGCTTGTCTTTCTCTCTATTTTCTACTTGCTGCTGCAAAAACACATAAACCGATGGATGAGATATGTTTTCACTTGTCTTAATTCTACTACCTTTATCTAAATCCTTTAAGAAGTCGGTGTACCTTTCTAAGTGCGTGTAATATGCTTTCTTGGTAGCTTCACTGTGATTTAAATTTGCTAAAATCCATTTCCCATCACGAATTCTAACGAACACATTATGTTTATCTGTTAAGTGTTCTTCTTCTCTATCGTATGTACCTTGTAGTGGTCAACTAAATCTGGTCACAAGTTAAGAGGCAAGTTTATATCTTGCCTCAGCTTCAGCGGGTGTTAACCCGC
>NVWL01000034.1 GCA_002733645.1 Oceanobacter sp. | reverse complement strand
TACCGCAAGATCGCCGCCTAAAATCAACCAACCAGATGAAACCAAATACTCGCCTATTTTAAAACGCCATATGTCTCAAATTATCTGACGACGGACACGGATACGTCCGCCGCCAATGTCGATGGGATGAGGAAAGGCACCCCGGCGGATGCGTCGCCAGATCGTTGTCCGGCTGCGAATGCCCGTGAGACGCATGACCTCATGGCAGGTGAGTAATTCAGTATTCGGCACGACAGTCTCCTTTGCTTCAAGGTTCTGTCACCGAAGCCGTGTTCCCCCACGACGATGGGTTGTCCTTCAAATTGCCGTTGCGGACCGTGCGATAAGACGTTCAACTCAGCGCCACCAAGCTTCGGTGACGCGAGCAACGCTATGCGAATCGCAATGATGTAGGAAAGAACAAAAACAGAACATATGCCGTTCCACATTGGCGGATGGACAATGTTGGATCGCTATGGACAGTCCGGGACTGGAAGAATTTTTCCCGCTGGTGTCCGCTCCGGGCCAATGCAGGTCCGAATCTACGGTTCTGGTGCAGCGGGAGACCGGTTTTCGCGCGAATCGCAGCTTGAGCCGATATGACAAGCAATCGCGCTTTCGCTTTGCACGTTGATGCGGACATGCATAGAAAACGCGAAAATCTTTACACGTTAGCGGAATTGCGGATGCAGCAACTTGGGCCGGATAATGCCATCTGGGATGATGGCGAATGGATCAGCTGGGACGAAATCAATGAGCAAATCCAGTACAAGGAATGGCGGGCAAAATATCCCAATGCCGATCTGTCGCTGGTCTCGATATTCGAGAACCTGATCGGCACGGCTGAAGATTATCACCTTCACACAGGCAAGCACCTTCAGGTGTATGGCGATATCGGAGAGCTCTACGGGGCGATCACGCACGGCATAAAGCTGCACCGCAACTACGCTCAAGGATCGGACGGACGGCTCGGCAATGACCTGGTCGAGGTCAAGACAATCACACCATTCAAGAGCAATGACCGGGTCACGCTGAACCTCAAACGGAACTTCAGCATGGTCTTCCTGGTCAAGATTACCTCTGACTTCGAGGTTCGCGGGAAGCTCATTCCACGCAAGGCCTTGCCCCGTGTGAAGGGTGACAAGCTGGTTCTTGAATGGGCGGATATTGGGGCTGAGCGAGGGGAGCCCTAGGCGCCTAGCGTTGCACGCAACAGCTGCACTGTAATCGCCTGCGCTTCGTCAACCAAGTGACCGTTATGATCGCGGTACATGAGTTGCTTGATGATTGAGCTAGCGAACTCAGGCTTCATATTTTCCGCAGCTCGAAGGGCATTCGTACATCGATCAACTCCACATTCCCGGAGGGCATTGATCACGTAGTCTTTGCCCAGCTTTTCGTTGGTAGCCGCGATATCGAACATATCGCGTGGCTGCATCGATGCACCGCGATAGTAGACCTTCTTAGCAACTATCTCTGCCGGAGTTTCCTGCCGGATTGTTCGCCCCCGTAGCTCACTGACCTGTGATGGCTCTGGCGTAATGTCGGCACAGCAAATGAAGTCGATTTCACCAATGTCCTCGAAGATCAGTTTGAGGGAACCTGCGCCGTCTGTTTTGTAGGTGTCTGGCATTCGATCGAGCTCAAACCCCTGCGTCTCGGGATTGAGGTAAGGGAGGAATTGGGGATCGGAAAGGAAGAGGTCGATGTCATGGCTCTCGCGATGATCGATCTGGAGCATCAATGCAGTCCCACCTCCGAACGACCAATCTGGCTCGCGGCCAACGGCTTCGGTGGTTCGCGCGATGATGTCGGATGCCAAATCAAATAGAAGCGGCCATTGGCTCGGCTGCTGTCGAGGCGAGATCACTTTCTCAGGCTGCCAGAGGCAGCGAGTACCCAGCCATCTTGGAAAACTGGCTAGCGACAGCTTTCGCCATATCCTCATTGACCTTCATTTCAGCCATGAAGGCTTTCTGGATCGCTGGTGCCACTTCCGAGAAGAAAGCGAAGACGCTGGCGTCACACGTTTCCACACTCGATGGGTCAGCGATGAGCGCAGCGAGTTGATGAGCGGAATGGTTCGCCCCATAGGGGGCGTTCACCGTTGCCAGAACCTGTGCAGTTAGGTTGCTCATCTTAAACCTGCGGAATCGATCTCAGGGTGAGAATATACGCTTCATGCGTTAGCAAAACAAGAATGTTCGAACATAGGAAGAACGCAGAGGGCCAATCCGCGATTTATCCCGCATTTTTCAAAAATCGCGTTTTGCGGGATAAAAGCCCCTCGATTGCAGACGCGCTCGGACATCGCTGCGATCCCTTAGAGCTCACTCCAGTCATCCATTCAAATTGCGTGAGTGACGGCACCTCGGAAAATTCGAGCATCCGAGAAAGCTTCCGAAACGCCCACTCTTCTCGACGAGCTGGCCATCGCAGCCTTCCATCGAGCACGGCATTGTTGATTCAGGTGTGTCGAAGAGCGGCGTTTGGCGAGCAGGCTTTGGTTTCGCTCGACGAGCCCTGTAGCGCTGCTTCTTAAATTCCCACGGATGAACGTTGTCGTCATTCGCCCAGATACCTCGCCGGTTTCGCTGAGCATCTTCAAGCGCATCGAAGTAGCTTTCATCGGGGCCATAGCGATCAAGCACCCAAGCCCATCCATTGAGGATCATTTCCAACTCGATGTTGCGGTGAGACGGTGCAGTCAGACCCCGAAAGAATTGCCCGAGCCGGGAAGCTGCACCGCTAGCCTCACTGCTCTGATCCATCTGCAAGTAGGGCACGGCTACGATCCGCTTGTGGCGATCGACAATGCCGCCAGTGTCCATTTTCATCAGAATGGCCAAATCGACATGCCTTCCGCCAATCAGCGATTGAAGGAAGTCACGCGCTTCGATCCCGCCAGGCTGTTCCATCTCCGGAGCATCGATGAACCCCAGCCTGATTGTAACTTCAAGGCTTGCTCCCCGTCGCGGGTTGTCGATACGGGTCAGGAAGCCATCGCCGTCAAAGACCTTGATGACAGGCACCCGAATGGTTTCGGAACCGGGATCTTCGGGTGCGATAAGCAAACGCCAATTCTCCTCCTCGATGGGGCTGCAGCATTGTAGCAGAGTTGATTATCGTTTCACTTAGCATCCCGCTTTCGGAGCTGGTTGGCCATGCAAATTTGCTGGAAATCAGACGCGTTTTGCGTTAAAAGACGCCTATTGAAATCATTGCGTTTTTTCGAGGATGGGACCCAAATCCTCTGGTAAAAATACATTCTGGGGGCACCAACGGGGGCCTCACTTAAGTAACCAAGGTCAAGTTTCTCGCAGTTTTGCGACATTCTGAGAGCGGTTCGAGTCCTCTTCTGGGCACCATTTGTTCTTCTCTTGTTCTCCCAGATAATCTATAAAACCCGCAGAAACCCTAGGGATTTGGCCCTTTGGTAGTTCCGGAACGTCCCGTTTGTTCTCGGGGGTTCCAGACATTTTTGCGGGCCTTTTGCGGGCCTTTGCGAAAACCACATTTGGAAAAGGCCCGCAAATGCCTCTGACCGAAACGCGGCTCCGCGCTCTCAAGACGAAAGACAAACCTTACAAGGTCGCTGACCAGCGAGGCCTTTATATTGAGGTTACCCCAGCCGGTGGCAAACACTGGCGATTTCGATACCGGCTCGGCAAGCTCGAGAAGAAGCTCGTAATCGGGAGCTACCCCGAGGTCAGCCTTAAAGAGGCGCGTGACGCGACCTACGAAGCAAGGCAGACCGTTGCATCAGGCGGGGATCCTGCCTTCGACAAACGGAAGAAAAAGATCCGCGAGGAGTTCCTGTCTGCCCAGACTTTCGAGGCCGTTGCCCGCGAATACATCGAACAGATGATGGTGCAGAATGGCCGTGCCGAAGGAACGATCATCAAGGCAAATTACTTCCTCGATCAGCTTGCGCCGGCCATCGGCAACCGGCCAATTCATGAGATTGAGCCGTTTGAGGTTCTTGCTCCGCTCAAGCGTCTGGAAGCCAGTGGGAAGCACGAGACTGCAAAGAAGACTCGTTCCTTTGCAGGCAGGGTCTTTCGGTATGGCGTCGCCACGACCCGGTGCAAATCCGATCCGACGAGCATGCTCAAGGGTGCTTTGATCACGCCGCGGGCTACGCATTACGCAGCGATCCTCGAGCCCAAGGAGCTGGGTGGGCTTCTACGTGCGATAGACGACTACACCGGCCATCTGATCACAAGGTTCGCGTTGCAAATCGCGCCTCATGTCTTTGTTCGCCCGGGCGAACTGCGACATGCCGAATGGCGCGAGATCGATCTGGTAGACCGAGTTTGGAAAATCCCGGCAGGCAAGATGAAAGCGCGGCGCACGCACGCGGTTCCGCTTTCGACGCAAGTCATCGTCTATCTAACCGACCTCGCTGAATTGCTGGGCCAGGATGGCTACGTGTTTCCCTCGGCACGCACCTCGCAGCGTCCGATGAGCGAGAACTCCCTAAACGCAGCATTCCGCAGGATGGGTTACTCTAAAGAGGAAGTTACTGCGCACGGCTTGAGGGCGACTGCATCGACATTTCTGAACGAGTCCGGGCTCTGGAATCCGGACGCGATCGAGCGCGCACTGGCGCATGGCGACAGCAATGTCGTGCGCGGCATCTACCACCGGGGTAAGCACTGGGACGAGCGGGTGCGCATGGCTCAGTGGTGGAGCGACTATCTCGACGAACTTCGGTCAGGCGGAAAGGTCATAAAGGCCAAATTTGCAAAAGGCTGAGCGAATAAATTGCAATACTAATCAGCCGAAACAGGATTTGAGGCTCAGGAGCAGCCCGAGCAGTGAAACTGACGCGAGTAAACCGAACTCAATCCTGACTCCCAGATCTGCAAGCCATTTGCGCATCGCTACAAGGCCTCAGTTTATGGCGTTCTGGCATTTGAGCTGATTGAAACGGTCCGCGATTGTTTTCCAGGTTTCTACGCCTGCCTCATCGCCCTCGTTTGCCAATCGTTTGACTTGCTCTGCCATATAAGCAGGCCCTGCTGCACCGTGGTTCTTTTCAACCCACAGCGCCACAGCCCAAAGTTCTTGGTCGCGGTTCAGCACCAAGGTTCGCGTCTCCCAGTCCAGGTCCGCGCTAGTCCTTCGCTGACCAGCTGATCGCCGAGTGACCGACCATCGCGGATCACGACCCGCAGTTTGCGCCCGTACTGGTCTTCATCCCGGTTTCCAATGGTCCTGAGCTCGAAGGGCCCAACATTGAGCAGATCGACCAATCGATATGTCGCTCGCATTCCAAGCTCATATTCGTAGTCGCATCTAGGCTGGCTGATTTCTGGAGTGTCGATGTCAGCGATGCGGATCTTGTTCCCATCAAGCCAAAAAGTATCGCCATCGACGACACATGTCCGCCTGACCGTGCCGCATATCGCAAATTGTGGAGAGCTTGCTTGTTGAAATAGCGTCTGGGGCTGTTGCTCGACGTCTGCAACTCTCGCGTTTCCGACTGGCCAGTTCAGCGCCAGCATCCCTGCTGCGAGTACTACTGAGAATGCCCCAAAGCCCAACATAATCTCCCTACGCCACTTGCGGCGCTTTTTTGCTTTCAAAGCTTTGCGAAAGTCGAACGGCTCACCAGGTGCTTCACTCACTGGCGCCGTCCGAGATCACTATGCAATTCCCCTCAGATAATAGCCATAAATCAGGCCGTTTCTTCAATTGTATGTGCCAATTGCGCGCCATCTTGCCAACACTGTTCTGACGTACTGCGGTGTTTCACCGTTTTTCGGAATACCCTGTGATCGGGACACAGCACCCGGACCGGCATTATAAGCGGCCAAAGCCAGGTGGACCGCTTCGAAGCGTTTTAACATATCGCGCAGATAGCGCGCGCCGCCGTTGATCGAAGCGATGGGATCATGTCGATTTCGAACACCCAGTTCCCGCGCAGTGCCAGGCATGAGTTGGGCAAGTCCGGCCGCACCCGCCGGACTGACAGCCATTGGATTGAAGCGCGACTCGGTCCAAATCAGAGCGCGCAGCAAGTTGGTTGGCACGCCGTATTGGCGTTCAGCCTCGGCGATCGCTGCCATGTACAAACCTTCCCGGTAGGAAACATCTGCTCGATTACTTTTATAGACTGCAGGGAGGTGCTGCCTGACGGACACTTCCTCGCCTTTCGGTTGCATGATGGCATGTTCGAAGAGGCTGAACTCCTGAGCTCTGGCTGGGTGAAACGCAGTCACGATCAAGCCCGCAAAGGCGATCGCTAGTCTCGTCAAACGTTTGGGGGCAGTCATCTCGTTCATTGCTCCATTGCTTCGAATCGAAATGGAACATACATAGAACATACGCCTGTAGGAAAGCGGCAGATGCTAACCTAGGGAGAGGAGAGGAGAGGAGGCGTGTTGAAGGGGCCACTTCGCAAGCTGAGGAGCTCGCATGTCTCTGTATGTCCAAACTCATCCCACTTCGTCCCTTGCCGAGACAGCTCGCCACATTTGCGAATCACGCGGCGGAAAATGGTCGGGAACAAAGGGCATGGCCTGCTGCCCTGCGCATAATGATCGCACGCCTTCGCTTGGCGTGTCGCTCGGGCGACACGCTATACTCTTCCATTGCTTTGCGGGCTGCGATCAACAGGCCGTGCTTTCCGCTCTGGCAGGCGAAGGTTTTGGCGCGGCCACATTATTTTCAGGCTCGAAGAATACCGATCACTCCGAGCCAAACAGGTCTCGCAAGCCGTCAGCAGCAGCGCTGAGAATCTGGCGCGAAGCTGTTCCGTTGCGTGCCAGTCCCGCAAAGGCCTATCTCGAAAGTCGCGGGCTTTTGGCTGCATCCCCGGCGCTTCGCTTCCATCCTCGAACACCGCTTGGGCCCAAGGGTCGCACGCGCTTCCTTCCGGCCATGATTGCAGCGGTCAGTCTCGACGAGGGGCCAATTGCCATCCACCGCACATTCCTGTCGCAGCAGTCCTCTGCGAAAGCTGCCTTCGACAAACCGAAACGCGCGCTGGGTTCTCTCGGCGAAGCTGCTGTCCGCCTCTTTGCACCGGCTGCTGGCAGGCTTGGACTTGCCGAGGGAATAGAAAGCGCGATGTCAGCCTATGCGCTTACCGGCATTCCGTGCTGGGCTACACTAGGCAACGAGCGGTTTGGCCTCGTGACCATTCCTGAGAGCGTGGCCGAGCTTCATCTGTTTGTGGACAATGACGCTGGCGGCGAGCTCGCTGCGACACGTGGCCTCGCTGCTTATGTCCGGGATGGTCGGACGATCCAAGTCCGCAAACCTCGCTCAAGCGATGCCGATTGGAACGACGAACTAGAGGCATGGCTGCGCCGTAAGACGGCGCGTTGAGAGGAGAGAAAGCTTTTTGAATTTCTGATCCGGCAGAAGGCGCATGTCCCGATGCCTCAATCAGGAGGACGATTTGCCATGTTTCACTCAGACCTATTTTCCGACAGCCAACAACTGCATTCAATTCCGCTGACATACACCATTGGCGCCAAAATTGCCGAACATCTCGTATCTGGTCGTCATCTCACGCGAGCCGATATCTCGTCCCTGTTCTCACAAAAGACCGGAGTGCAGGACTGGGGAAGCGCATGGACAATTGACGACTATAACAACGCCGTCGAGATCGGAGCACTGCTCTGGCTGCGGGATCATTCGCGGATCGACCTGACGACAGCCATGGGCGAAGCGGAAGCGCGCTTAGACTGGCTCGACGCAGCATTGCCGCCCCGGCATGTTCGAAGCGAAGCTCAGGTCGAACTCCAGCAGTTTTAACCTTGGCATGCGTTGTTTGTACGGTCTATGTTTAGATCGAATCAATCAACTAACGGCGATGGTCCATCAAACGGAAGACGATGGTGTTGTTGGCATCCCTCCTCATAAAGCAAATAGTCCCTTGTGAGCACCATCCCGTCGTTCGTTTGCAAATTGGCAACGACCGTGCACACATAAATTATATATGAACACGAGCTGCTGCTACCGACCAACGTCAAACACCAATCAAGTCCCACCTAGCCAACGCACAGTCAAGAGGTTTTGCAGTAGTACACGTGCAGTGCTTCGGACGGGTCCGAGACAAAGTACCGATTCCCTGATGCGGGACTTCGAAGCAGATCTTTGCCCCTTAGGATGACTCGAACGTTGGCATGTGGCGCGTTGTGACGCCAGTCGGGTCCCTCCACCAAGCTCAGCACGGAGGCCAACAGGGGCATCGCTTCCACGAAGCCGCTCGTGTGCCTCTCGTCCGACCAGTGAAATCGAACCGAAGTTTCACGTCGCAGTCCACGGTTGACGTCGTTCACCATCACCACCGTATGCACAGGGCCTTCGTGCAATACACGGCATCGCCCACCACCTGAAGAGGCCATGGGCCACCCACCATCGTAGCACCCAGATGCAACATCTTCCTCCTCGTTGGCTTGGCATCTCTGTGCACCGACACTGTTTGGGGTACCATCACATACTTGGACAGACGCCATATCGTGCTCCAACCGCCGCTTGACGTGCAACGGTTCACATGAGACGTCGTCGCTCTGTCGCTGACGCTGTTCAGACGCCGTGATCGGCTGCGAACAGCCAGCAGCCCGAAGCCGCTTCGAGAACAATGGAGCACGCTCCTCGTCGCATTGCATTGCAACTCCCTCTGTGCTGTTCTGCTTCCTCAAACTCGTCCTCTGCCTCTGTCAAATTACATATGCGACGCCGGCTCTACGTGTGGAGAATAAGGCACAATGCAATGAGATGGAAAGGCCGTCAAACGTTGTCTTTAAGAGCAAGCTGCCGTCCGGCACACACCCAGCCCATCGTGTTGTCCAACAGCAGAAAGGGTTGCATTGTTTGATTTGTTGAAAACGGATCCCGAATACCAAAATTACCTAAAGGTGAGGGGGAAAGCGCATATGAAAACGCAAGAGGGGGGTACTACAAACGGCTGTCGCGCCACCAATCAAACAATGGACAACAACATTTGCTATCTCCAAGCTCCCCCCTTCTTCCTTCGTTTATTTCTTTACTTGCCGAGGTAGATGGTCTCCTCGGACAACCACTTGTGTGGGGGCACCTCCAAGTTCAGCGGTGCTGGGCCTTGGCGAATACGACCAGATGCGTCGTAGTGGCTACCGTGGCATGGGCAGAAGAAACCACCAAACAGACCCTCGTTGGGGATCGGAATGCAGCCAAGATGCGTGCAAATGGCAATAACGACGGCAAGGAAGCGGTTGTTGGGGAAGCGAGCTGCGTCGGTCTCGGGGTGCTTCAGGGCAGACATGGGCGTTTCCTCCACATCCTTCATCTGGCGCGCACTGCGCTTGTAGACGTAAATGGGCTTGCCACGCCACACGACCGTCTTGCACTTTTTATCTTCCAGCTGCCCAATCTCTGCCTCAATGTTCATTTGGCCCACCATGGTTGAGGTGGGCTGACCCATGTACCACACCGGGAGGATGGCGTAGCGCACCATCAGGATCGAGAAGCCCACCATGACGGAATTGAGGGCGTAGTCCATAACGCGGGCACGGTCAGCGGCTTCCTCGGTCTTCTTTGGCTTGAGGATGTGCTTGCGGAAGAATTCCTCGTCCCACATGCTAGCGGTGTAGTCCTTGAGCGCCACGCCGGTGGTGGTCTCGATGCGGCCCTCTCGGGAGCCCTCGGGGTACGTGTTGACAACCACCTCCTGCGTCGTATCCACGTTGCAGAAAGCAGGGTCCGAGTACTTGGCGTACTGTCCGTACTTCGACGCCATGTCCTTCGATTGCGATGGCTTCATGAACTCATCCGCCCAGCTGTTGACGGGCTTGTCCTTGTTGACAAGTGGATTCGTTCCCTCAAGTTGCTTGACGACCATTGAGAGTTGCGCAACACGCGTGGTGCGGAAGGACGACAGTACGGTCTTACGGAGCATTCTGTTGTTCTAGATTACCGAAAGAATTAAGATGCTCGCACGTCAACGACGAGGCTGTGCGAGTGTGTTTGTGTGTGTGTGTGTGTGTGTGTGTAAAACAATGGCAACGATACAATGAAGACGTGCCGTTGCAAGTCAAGTGAGAATGCACCGGATGGACCACGAGCCATCATTAGGGGTCGTCGGAGGTCCTTTGATAACAACAATGAACGTAGCAGGGGCACAAAACAGAATGGTCCCCCTGTTGCTTGCTTTTCCCATCTTTCGCTCGATCGAGCCGCTGTTTGTCATCAAAATTCGTCGTCAAACGCATCGTCATTCACCTCAGAGGAGGATGTTGACGGGCTGGATGTTGCTGTCAGGGAGGCATTTGGTTGTTCAACATCAGCA
>NVWL01000020.1 GCA_002733645.1 Oceanobacter sp. | reverse complement strand
TCTCCTTTCTACAAGAAAACCATCGGTTACGGACTGCCGGACTTCGCAGAGGAACTCAACTACGGAGTCGATCTATCAACCATCTGAGGGTGGTATCAGGTTGGTGGGGTGAAGGTGCCCCATCAACCATTAAATCCGTATACCCCATTTTTTTAACTCTTCTTTTTTGTACCCATCAATCGCTACTTTTCTATTTTCGGCTTTATTTTGGGCTCTATTTTTAGCTGCTTATTTGTCTAACTTTAGCATTTGGTACTTGACAGTACCAGTATTGGATTTTAGGTTGGTACTAATGAGTACCAATAAGAGTAAGCACCATGGCATTAGATATCCCAACCAGACACGGCATCCATCTTGAGCAAGCTAAGGCGATCGCATCCCCTTTATTGTGGTGTATCGACGATAAGCAGGCTGCCGAGCCTAGTCAGCAAGGCTGGCTTAGTCTTGGTAATGCACTGAATCAAGGCGACCCATTGGCTGATGACCTCGTGCGTTGGATGGCGGCGCAAGGCATGTCGAACGGTTGGAAACAGTTTGATCTGGCGTTAAGTGGTGATTGCTCTCAATCCGCAGAGCCTATTGATGCCTTTATGAAATCCGTTAAAAGTGCGCCTAAGTGGCTCGATCATCGTAAGGTAGAGCGAGGTCTTGCTGTCAGTGCGCGCTCAGGGAAAACTGGTATGCGCGTGCTCCGTGATTTTGGATTAATGGCGGGATATCAAGCCAGCGCGATTAATCAAACTCTAGTGAAAACTGGTGCGCTTGAAAAAGGTGCGGCGAAGCGTGTGGCTGAGACGACAAAGTGGTGGATGGATTGCACGGAACCTGGTGGCTTATCGCCTGATGGCGCAGGCTTTAAAACCACACTCCGAGTTCGAGTTATTCATGCCATGGTACGAGCGAACTTAAGCCGACGTGAGGATTGGGATCATGGCTATTATGGTTTACCCATCAATCAGTTGGATATGCAGGTAACGTATCTTGCTTTTTCAGTCATGTTTTTACTCGGGCAGCGCCTTTTAGGTGTATCGATCAATCAACAAGACGCAGATGATGTGATGCACTTATGGCGGTACATCGGCTGGTTGATGGGGGTTAACGACTCTTTGCTTGTATGTTCAGAGCAGGAGGGCAGAGCCGCGCTGTACCTGAACTTGTTAAGCCAAGCGACGGCTGATGAGACGAGTAAACAGTTAGGGCGCGCCTTGATGGATGAGCCGCTAGGGCGTCATTACCCCAATTTTCAATGGCTGCGCTCACGCTGGGATAAGCACGTTCATTTAAGCATTATTCGATTTTTCGTTGGCAGACGTGGCATGAAGGCATTGGGATTACCAATATGGACGTTGCCTTGGTATCCGCTGATTTTCTCACCATTGAATTTTCTCGTACAAAATACAGTACGCAGATTGCCCAGAGGGAACGATTTCCTTGTGCAACGAGGTCGACAAGCACAAGCAGCGCAGCTGCGAATAATGTTCGGAAATCAACGCCCTGATATTATCAATGAATCCAATATCAAGGCCGCTGAATAACCTACGACTTATAGAGGTTGAAGTGCCTCTATAGCACCCAGTGCTAGAGCGGAGATCCCAGAGCTTTCTTGATTCAGTGAACCACCGAATGTGACGCCAGTACGGACAATAACCAAATCATAATCTGGAATGATCATGACGACTTGCCCTTGAAAGCCTCTAAAGGCATAGCTGGATTCTGGAAGTTCTGGCCAGAAGGTTTGGTTGGTATTTAACCAAGTTTGATAGCCATAACTAGGGTTTGGATCCGACGGTGTTAGCATTTTTCTCACCCAATCTGCAGACACAATTTGCTGCCCAAACCAGTTGCCGTCATTTTTAAGTAATAAGCCTAAACGTGCCCAATCTCGCGTGGTTAAGTAATGAAATGCGCCGCCAACTGGCTGGCCAACGGTATCAAATTCCACGACGGCTGAGTTTATGTTTAGTGGGTAAAATAGTTCGTCATTGACGAAACGGTAGTAATTTTCTAAATCGCCGCCCAAAGCATTTTGTGAAATTTGAGCAATCAAGTTACTTTGCCCCGTCGAGTAATTGAATACGGTATTTGGCGCGTCTTCAACGTCCTGTTCAGTGTAATATCCCGCCATGTCTTCCACTTGGAATAAACCATAACCCTGGTCGGGATCATCTCCTTGAGGAGCTTCATTCCAGCTAATGCCGGAAGCCATTTGTAGCATGTTGTGTAGTGTGATCGGTGCTTTGTCGGTCCCTTGCCATTGTGTAACGGGAGCGGGTAGCTCAGCATCTAACAATCCACGATCATCTAACATGCCCGTGACGGTGGCTGAAATAGTTTTTGCCATCGACCAACTCAATAATCGCGTGCTTTTATCAACTCCTTCGGCGTAACGCTCAGCGACCAATTGGCCATTATGAACAACGGCAACGGACAAGGTATTTTTGACTAATTCGTTATTCTCTAAAAACGCATTATCAATAGCATCATCGAGTATGTTGTACGATATGTCGTTACTGTATGCGGTAATGTCAGCTTCACCGTGTGGCCATGCACTGAAGTAATCGGTATTGGGTGCCGTCATGTTCCCCGGTAGTTGATCATCAAGATCGGCCAGCGGAGCATCTTGAGTTAAGGTACAGCCCAGCCCTTCACGGTAGTAAGCCGTTTTTTGATACGTTTTACCGAAGAAAATATCTCTAACAGAGACTGTTTTTTGATTCTCGTCGATCTCAAACTTCCACACCGATGGCAAGGGCTTTACTTGAGGCGCAATAAACTCGTCCTTCAGTTTGTCTTCATCTAAACCGCTGATCCACAAGCCTGAGCACATATACTTAGCCGCATAGCCGGTACCTAGTGGAATGTCGTCAAGAATACAGCCACTAAGAAGTGTGGTTGCGCTTAAGACGGTCGCCGTCATGGATATGGAACGTAAGAGAGAATGTTTCATGGTTGATCCACTTTTGTATTTTTATTATTAAAAAACAGTGTATCTGATTTTGTTGGGCTGTTGACCTGCTAAGTCGTTAATGATGGCCTTTGGCCTATGTTGTTAATGTATCAAGGGGGATTAGTATTAATTAATTTCATGTTTTTATTAATTTTCATCGTTTTTGTTCATTCTTATTCTCTGGCAAGATCGCTCCAACTTTAAATTATTAAATGAATTGGAGAATTAACATGAGTAAGTTTCATGCACTAGGGTATCCTCGGGTGGGTGCAGAGCGAGAGTTAAAATGGGCACTAGAGAGCTATTGGCGTAACGACATTACCCAAGATAGCCTTTTGGATATTGCACGATCTGTTAGAGGCAATAATTGGCAAGCGCAATTAGACGCGGGTTGCGATTTTCTGACGGTTGGGGACTTTTGCTTATACGATCATGTACTTAATACCAGCTTTTTATTGGGTCATTTACCCCGTCGAGTAAACACTACAGATAACACCCTTGATCGTATCTTTCTTGCTGCACGTGGTCGTGCTCCGAGCGGTACTCCCGTTCACGCTTGTGAAATGACTAAATGGTTTGATACTAATTACCACTACTTAATTCCTGAGTTTTACGCTGAAGATTCTTTCAGCTTACATGCCGATTTTTTGTTGGAGGAAGTCAGGGCAGCCAAACAACTGAGCGATAAGATCAAAGTCGCATTACCGGGGCCGTTAACGTATCTAAGGCTAGGGCAAAGCAAAGATGGCAGTGATCGCCTAGACCATTTGGATGCAGTGCTTGAGGTGTATTCGGACTTACTGTGTTTGCTAAAAGAGGAAGGCGTTAGTTGGGTTCAGCTTGATGAACCCATTTTAGTGACAGACCTACCATTGGAGTGGGTGAATGCTTATGAGCGAGCGTATCACCGTCTTCGCGGTGCAGGGATTGATATTCTATTAGCGACCTATTTTGGTGGTGTGGGTGAGCATTTAAGCCGAGTATTTCAATTACCGGTGCAGGGTATTCATTTAGATTTGGTCTCTGCGCCTGAGCAGTTGTCTGCAGCGGTCGATCAGATCGGACCATACAAGGTATTATCCTTGGGTGTGATTGATGGCCGTAATATTTGGCGCAGCGATATTGAGCTTCTTTTTCAAAGTCTAAAACCCATTCAAAAACGTTTGAAAGATCGTTTATGGATTGGCACCAGTTGTTCTCTGTTGCACGTGCCATATCGTGCATCTGCGGAACAAAACTTAGCGGACGGATGCGAGCAGTGGTTGTCGTTTGCAGAAGAGAAGCTGCAAGAAGGCGTGCTGCTCGCTAATGCACTAAAAGACGAGAGCGTGAAGCGAGGCTCGCAGTGGCTTGATCAAGTGCAGCGTTCTGTGGCACGTCAGATTTCAAAGCGAGTACACAAAGACGCTGTTAAGCAACGCATAGAAACGATTATTCCAACGGCTTGGCACAGACCTGAAGGTTATGATGAACGACAGGCATTGCAACAAGCCTTGCTCAATTTACCGTTATTTCCGACGACCACCATTGGCTCATTTCCGCAAACTAAAGGTATTCGCCAATTACGTCGAGACTGGCGTGACGGTAAAATTGATGAAAGCGCTTACGATGTAGGTTTACGTGATGAGATACAACACTGTATTCGAATTCAAGAAGATATCGGCTTGGATGTACTGGTTCACGGTGAAGCTGAACGTAATGACATGGTCGAGTACTTTGGTGAATTACTTGATGGTATCGCGGTAAGCGCTGGCGGTTGGGTTCAAAGTTATGGGTCGCGCTGTGTTAAGCCGCCGATCATTTACGGTGATATAGAAAGACCAAGACCAATGACGGTTCGCTGGACTGAGTACGCACAGTCGCAAACGAATAAGCCGGTTAAAGCCATGCTGACAGGGCCTGTGACCATGTTGAAATGGGCCTTTGTACGTAATGATCAGCCTTGGTCGGATACAGCTTATCAGCTAGCTGCGGTGCTTCACGATGAGGTTCAAGATCTTGAAGATGCCGGTATTTCTATTATTCAAATAGACGAGCCTGCATTGCGTGAAGCTTTGCCGTTGCGCAAAGCCGACCACAAGACATATTTAGCGTGGGCAGTGAATAGCTTCCGTTACTGTTACGCGGATGCCAAAGCGTCAACACAGGTGCATACGCACATGTGTTATGCCGATTTTGATGACATTCTTGAAGCTATTCAAGCCATGGATGCTGATGTCATTACGTTGGAGACAGCGCGTTCGGCTGCGGCTCTACTTACAACCCTAGAGCAAAAACCGTATACCAATGGTATTGGCCCTGGTGTGTACGATATACACAGCCCGAATATTCCAGAAGCGAATCAAATGGAATCGATCTTGACCGGTGCACGGGTATCAGTGAAGGATAAAGACCTATGGGTTAATCCTGACTGCGGCCTTAAAACACGCCGCTGGGAAGAAGTCATTCCCGCTTTAAAAGCGATGGTCGGAGTCGCAACAAAACTGAGGTCTGAGGCGGATACTTCCGTGGAGTCCGTTAACGTGGATTGATATTTTTGAGTAAATGCCTGACTCTGTCGCTCTGTTATTTACTAGTGGTCGTCAGAGTCAGTAATGTTTAAAGCCCTTTTATCTGTATGTCTATGTGCATCTGTTAGTGTGATTTTGGTTGCATGTGGCTCAGCCAATAAAACAACACATCTTCCCGCGCATCATCAAAGTGACGGTACTTTTGTAAATACCGATGGTGAAGCTATCTCAAAGTCGTTTACGGATTTTATACGCTGGCGTTGGAGTCGAACAAAGCCAGAGGCTTACGAGTTTGATGTGCTAGTCCCAGACTTAGCATCTATTCAACATCCACAACAAAACCAAATCACATGGATCGGGCACAGTACTTTTTTGCTACAGCTGGATGGTAAAAATATACTGACAGACCCTCATTTTACCGAACGTGCTTCACCGAGTAATTACTTTGGTCCTAAGCGTATCGTACCGCCTGCTATGAATATTGCCGACTTGCCGAAGATTGATGCCGTGATTATTTCGCATAATCACTACGACCATATGGATGAAGAGTCGTTGGTCGATTTATTTGAGCGACAGCCGCAAAGCCCACCCCAATTTTTTGTTCCTTTAGGTTTAAAACATGAATTTGAATCAATAGGGATCAGCACCGCCATTGAGTTAGATTGGTGGAAACAAGCGCAAATGAGTGGTTTGACCTTTACCGCGTTACCAGTAAAGCATTGGTCGCAACGCGGACTGTTTGATCGCAACGAAACATTATGGGCTGGCTGGATGATCGACTCACCGACGTTTCGTTTTTTCCATGTGGGTGACAGTGGCTACTCCGATGACTTTAAAAAAATTGGTGAATGTTTTCCTAATATCGATTTAGCCGCGATCCCGATTGGGGCTTATGATCCGCGTTGGTTTATGAAAGATGCGCATATGGACCCAGCCGAAGCCGTGCAAGTATTTGAAGATTTAAATGCAACACAAGCGGTAGGGATGCACTGGGGCACCTTTATTTTAACGGATGAAGAAATGACTGAGCCGCTTAGGTTATTGCATGAAGCGTTGGTTAAAAATAATTTGAACGGTGATGATTTTTCAGCAATGCAGCATGGACAAATAAAAAAGCTGCCAGTCTCTATTAAAGAGAAAGGCAGCTTGTGTGTTCACTAAGTGTGATTATTAATTAACGCCAATCACACCGTAGCTTTCCATCGTGAATACTATGGTCTGCGCAACCGGGTCAACGGTGTAGCCGGTGCTGTAGTAAAACTCACCGAGTTCGCCGCCGTCTTGATTGCGATCACCGGCATCGGCGTAAGCAAAACCATCAAGTACCGCTTGAATATCCGTAATCACGATTTGAGAGCCTAACCAGCTAGGAGCAAGCGGGTTAGTTTCACCCACGGTACCTCGATAGATTTGTTCTTCAGATTGCGTGTAGATATTCACATTACAAGGCTCAAGGGCAACGCCCTCAGCAAGGCAGCTGACGGTATATAGATCCGCAGAGTCAATATCGTACGTTGCATTAACGACCGCAGGCGCGATATTAAGATCAATAATAAAGTCATCGGTAACACCATTGATAAAGATGAACCCTTGGCCTTCACCAATATCCCCATTGTTATAAACTTCAACACTGGCGCCATTGATCGCATTAGCCACTTGTACGGTCAGTACTGAGGCGGCGTCATTGTATGCAAACACGCCAGTCAGTGGATTGCCTGAGAAGTCGGCGGCAGTAAATACCGTTTGGTCTATAAGGTCGTCAGTTACAACACCTTCACATGGGAAGTATTCGCCGGTCGCGCCATCCAACGTTGCAAAACAAGTCACTTGCCCAAATTCAACAACTGCCGTTAGCTGCACATTTAGAGCACCTGCTAGAAGGCTGGTATCAATTACAGCACTTTCGGTGAATCCTTGGATGCTCGCTGTGACGGTCACTGTTTCATCGGTCACATAGCTGAATTCAGCGATGTTCGTTATTGGGTCTGTTGAGAAGTACTCGTAAGTGCCCGTTGTGCCATTCGCCGTACCAGAACAAGAGACTTGTGCGGTGTTGGCACCGTCTGTGATAAAGCAGGTGACCGTCCCGATATCGGTCGGGTAAGGCTGTAGGTCAACGGTCGCGTTTACCGTACCAGGAATGGTCGTAAAGCTGGTGGTTCCGCGGAAGATCGGGTTGCCTGCTGGCACGAGGTCAGCGTAAACATTGAAAGTAACATTAGGCGGTAAATTAATCGCTGTTACGCCTGCGCTATCCAAGGTGAAGCTGCGATTAAGAGTCCCACCGACAACGCGAACGAAACAGTTTTCTGCGGCGGTTAGTATCTGGCCTTCGCGAGTACAGTTGAGTACAAACGACGCTCGATCATCTTGCTTGTAGTAATCCCAGTTCCATGTCGTGAAGTGGTTTACTGTGGCAATCAATTTTAAGCCAGTTGGTGAGGTTGCTGAGGCGACGATACTGCCGCTACCTTCTTCAACCCATAAGCCAGAACTTGTGTTGAACCACCACATTTCAATGGTATCGCCTTCAACCAGAATGCGACCATCAGCTCCGATATTAGAGACTAAATCCATTTCAATATCGGCGGTTGTACCGGGAGCAAGCTGCAGAGGTTGTCCGTTTTGACTAAAGTCGAAATCAATCATCCCTGTGGTCACTAGAGCAACAACTTCGCCATCCGTCGTTAATGCTTGGCCACCACCAGGGAAAGCTGCACCAATTTGACGAATATCGATAGGTGTCATGGCAAGATCAATATCGCCAGTCACCGGATTGCCTTCTGCATCAATAAAGGCATTCGCTGGTAGTGAAATTTGTGTATTAAGTGCGTCGGTTTCAACGGTCGATGGTGTGCTGTTATTGAAAGCGATAGGGGCTGCTTTCGCCGACATCGTCAGTACAACGCTGGCGTCATCGCGGTCACCTGTAAATTCATAGCGATAGCTCTGATCTAGGTAGCCGGCTTTTTCTGCGGTGACGACCATCACAGGGTTTAGGGGGATGCCAGTGAAATTCGCGGTGCCGGTAGCGTCGGTTGTTAATTGTGCACCATTAACGGTCACGTTAACGCCTTCAACAGCATAACCGGTTAAGTCAGATACCAAAATAGTGAACTCAAAATCTTGATTGAGCACCATGGCGGGGGCGACATCAAATTCAATGGTCTGGGTGGCTTCACGATCTCGATCGTCGGTCACGTCCACTGTGAGTGTATGCATACCGGGTTCGGCTAGCAGGGCATAACCTTGATCTAGGCTGCTGATCACTTGGCCATCAAGTGTCCAGCTATAGACGAGGCCTTCAGCGCTAGCAGGCGTGACTTCAGAGGTAAACTCAAATGCTTCGTGTTGGGTTATTGTCTCAGGAACGCTTACTTCGACCTTTAAACAGCCGGTGAGTAAGGTAATAGAGGTCAACATAAAGGCGGTTAGCCAATGGCGTATAGACATAGTTAGCTCCTTGCTTTTCCGTAAGGATTTGTGGGAGCTAAAAAATATCACTGCAGCGTGAAGGTGAAATCACCTAATGCAGAATATGGCTGAGAAAAGCACGTAAGCATTACTATGTCGCCAAAGTTGTGTCTATATGGCGTAATTGGAGCAATGCTTACGTTGTGGGTGCAAGTTGATTTACGGGTTTGAGGATTCCGCACGCTGCTGTTCTTTCGCGGCTATCTTTTCTTGGCGGCGACGCTCTTTGATCTCTTCAAGGCTGGCACCTAAGTGATCTTGGCCACGCTGGTTGGCTAGTTGAATCTGAAGTTCGCGCTGGCGGAAACGCTCACGCTGTTCTTCCGAGTACTCATCTATGCACTGATGGCAGCTGACGCCGGGTACGTAGTCGCTGTGTTGTTTTTCGGCTTCTGTGATCGGACGGCGGCAGGCGTGACATTGGTCAAAATGGCCGCGCTGTAGATCGTGGTCAACCGTTACACGGTTATCGAAGACATAACATTCGCCTTCCCACATGGTTTCTTCTTTTGGGACGTCTTCTAGGTATTTGAGAATACCGCCTTCCAGATGATAAACCTCATCAAAGCCCTGTTCTTTTAAATAGGCGGTCGATTTTTCGCAGCGAATACCGCCAGTGCAGAACATGGCTACTTTTTTATGCTTTTCTGGATCTAGGTGGTCTTTGACGTATTCAGGAAATTCACGAAATGTTTTGGTCTTCGGGTCGACAGCGCCTTGAAAGGTACCAATACCAACTTCGTAGTCATTTCGCGTATCAACAAGCAAAACGTCTGGATCGGAGATAAGCGCATTCCAGTCTTTTGGTTTTACATAGGTACCCACGACTCGCTTAGGGTCGATACCTTCGACACCCATGGTTACAATCTCTTTCTTTAGTTTGACTTTAGTCCTATAGAAAGGAAGCTCCATTTCGTAGGATTCTTTAAAACCAATATCGGACAGTCGAGGATCAAGGCGTAGCCAGTCGAGCAATTTGTCTATGCCTTCACGAGTACCAGCAACGGTCCCGTTGATTC
Source organism: Oceanobacter sp. (assembly GCA_002733645.1). Taxonomy (GTDB): domain Bacteria; phylum Pseudomonadota; class Gammaproteobacteria; order Pseudomonadales; family Oceanobacteraceae; genus Thalassolituus. Next base: position 55,374 of record NVWL01000020.1, on the reverse strand, counting down.
CCTCGGCAGCAAGAAGGAGTGTGCCTTTCACGCCAAGCTCAAGCATGGTGTTTAGTAATGGCTCACGTTTTGCTTCGTAATCGTTAAGCGTCACAAATTTGTACATTGCACAAACAACGTACGGAGTTGGAGTGTTCATTTATCGTTTCCTCGCGGGCCGGAGCGTAAATCCGGAGCGTTAATGTAAGGCAATGAACGGCTAAGCCATTCTGCGCCAGCGGCGGGATTATACATAAATGGCACCCTAACTGAATAAAAACGTAGCTTTTCGGTCCATATGCTTGTGATTTCATTCACAGTTTTATCTGATGAGCTACACTTAAATGTGACGAAGTTGAATTACTACGACAAAAAGGACGTTCTGTATGTGGCTAGCAATCGGGTTCTTATGTTTGGTGTTTTTTGCAGCGCTGATGATTTGTTATCGCTTTACCGCTGAATGGCGGGGCGTAACGGCTAAGCATGGTGACTTAGAATACGAGTATCGTGCGTATAAAGGGACAAGTTGTCGTCAAATTAAAGTAGGGATGGAAACCTCAAAACGGTACGACTTCGTGATACGCCGTCAGGGTATCCTTGATCGTTTAATGCAGAGCGCTGGCTTTGATAGCGATAAGAAGATTTGCCACCCTGATTTCGATGACTCTCTTATTATTCTCTCTGATGATTTTATTACGTCTCAAGCATTAGCTGGAGTGCCGGGGCTTAGCGATCAAATTAATGCCGTGTTTGAGCTTGGTGATGGTGAAACAGCACGTGTGGAAAAACTCGTGTGCCGCCGTGGCCGGCTATGGGCCTTAGTCGAAGATAAAGTACAAGACGCTGATCAAATGGCACATTTTGCAGATGTTGCGCTTCCTGCCATGGATATGTTTACTGATGCATTGCGTCGTTTTGAAGGCCCATTAAATGAGCAGCGTGCAGATCGTTTTGCCGTGCCAGCAGTCGCTTGTTTATTATTGGCTTCAGGCTTTTTTACGAAAGGTGTGATGGGGTGGTATGCCGAAGGTGCTCCGCTGATTGAAACTGGGTTGTTCTTGCAGTCAATTGTGTTCGGTTCAGTGACAGCAGTGGCATTAGCGGTGCTGACAATTCGATTGATGCATTACAATTTTAAAAATCATAAGGCATTCGCAGAGCTTTTCTTTGTGGGAATGCTGGGAATGTTTGCCACAATTTACGCAGAGCGCGCTATTGAACCAGGCATTGAAATGGTGAAAACAGAAACCACATTCGATAGCTCTGCTGCGGTTGTGTATGAAGGTTAACAGAGGTGCCTTAATTCTCAATCGACTCTTCATAGCCAATATTGGTTATGAAGAGGGCGAACATTGATAAGAAAAAAATCAGCTGATCTTTCCTGTGACGCGAACTCGTTTACTGCCCGCAGCTGCGGGTGCTTCTTTGGCCTTGGCTGCTTTAGATGCTTTATCTAATCGATCATCGATCAAATTCTTAACGGCAATAATTAAGCCCATGCATACAAACGCACCGGGCGGAAGAATGGCGAATAAGAAGTCAGGGTACTCATCAAATAAACTGATTTTCCAATCAGCAGCCGAAGCACCGAACAACAAGTCCATATTACCAAAAATTTCGCCTTGACCCAGTAGCTCACGCATTGCGCCTAACAATACCAATACCACGGTAAATCCTAGCGCCATCATAACGCCATCAACCACCGAAGGTAGAATAGGGTTCTTAGAGGCAAAAGCATCAGCACGGCCTAAAATCGCGCAGTTAGTCACGATCAGCGGAATAAATATTCCCAATACCTCGTAAAGCTCATAGGTGAACGCTTGCATTACCAGCTCTGCAACGGTGGTAAACGAAGCAATGATCATTACAAAGGCAGGCAGTCTAACGGCGTCAGCAACGTGATTACGAATCAGCGAAACGGATAAATTAGAGCCGACCAACACCATCATGGTAGCTAACCCCAAACCTAAGGCATTCACGACGGAGCCAGTGACCGCCAATAGAGGGCAAAGCCCCAGTAGCTGAACAAGAGCCGGATTGTTTTTCCATAAGCCATCGAGGCTGATGTCACGTAAGGATTTAGTGGCCATGGGGTTTGCCTCCGTCAACATGGGGTGCGCTAGAGCGAACTTGGTTGTCGAGTAATAGATCTTTATGCATATCAAAGAACATCAAAGCACGTTTAACCGCGCGAACGACAGCACGAGGTGTAATGGTTGCGCCGGTAAACTGATCAAAGTCGCCGCCGTCTTTTTTCACCGCCCATTGTTCAGACATTGGATTGTTAAGCGATTTATTTGCAAAGCTTAAAATCCAATCAGATTTACGAGTATCAATTTTGTCGCCTAAGCCGGGCGTTTCTCGGTGTGCAACAACCCGAACGCCAGCCAATGAGCCATCACGATTAATGCCGACAATTAAGTCGATGTTGGTGGTGTAACCATCAGGAGCAATCGCCGGTAAGATCACCGCGCTTACTGAGCCGTTGTTACGAGCACGATAGATAAGTGCGTTATCCGCTAAAGGGCCAAGTAATTGTTGGTTAAAGCGTGAATCAACATCCATTGTGTCGTTGAGTAGGTCGTTGTCATAGCTACTGGCAGGCAATATTTGATTCAACGCACGCGCTTCAGCGGCTTTAATGTTATAGGCAATACGGTCGGCTGTCATGACTTGAGTCACCGCGATGGCACCGGCAGTGACCACGGCAAAAATGGCGAGACCAATAGCGTTACGACGAATAGAGGCAAAGAGTTCTTTCATGACTTATCTCCCGGCTTTAGGCCACGGCGAGGTTTGTCATGGCCATAGGTACGTGGCTGGGTGTAAGCATCAATAAAAGGTGCCGCGAAATTCATCAGTAATACGGCAAAGGCGATCGCATCTGGATAGGCTCCCCAAGTACGAATAATATATAAGAAGATGCCAATGCCTGCGCCATAGATTAGCTTGCCGCGTGGTGTGGTTGATGCGGATACCGGGTCGGTAGCAATAAAGAAGGCTCCGAGCATGGTTGCGCCACTGAGCAGATGCAAGGACAGCGGTGTGTAAAGGTCTTCGTCCCAACCAAATACCAGCGAACAGAGGGCGAGGGCAAGCAGCATAGATACTGGAATATGCCAAGTGATGATGCGCTTAATCATTAAGAATAAGCCGCCAGCCAAAAACGCTAAGTTCACCCATTCCCAGCCGCCATTTAGCCAACCAGAAAAGGTATCCCGTTGCAGTAACTGATCTGACGTCTCTTTGCTGATCAAATGTTTGTACTCATCCAGCGGCGTGGCACCGGTGTAGGCATCGGTGAGTTCCTTCGCACCTGTGAATATGACCTTGAGGGTATCGGTAATACTGATCAGTTCAGTGCCGGACACCTGAAATGACATTGCCCAGTTGGTGGTCATTTGCACTGGGAATGAAATAAGTACCAGTGCATAACCCACCATTGCTGGGTTGAAGGGATTGTTTCCCATGCCGCCATACAGCTGTTTGGCAAAGACTACCGCAAATGAGGTGGCTAACACGGTAATCCACCATGGGGCGAGTGGGGGTAAGGCCAAGCCTAACAATAAACCCGTCACCAGTGCCGTGTTGTCTTTTAAGAAAAAACTCACCGGATATTTCCGGGCTTTAAGCACCAAGGCTTCTGATGCTAAGGCCGTGGCGATGGCGAGGATGACGTTAATGAGTGTGCCGTACCCAAAGAACCAAGACAGTGCAAATAAGCCGGGAAGGGTGGCCAGAGCGACGGTCAACATAATGCGGCTGGTGCGATTGGAACCGTGGGTGTGTGGTGATGAAAGCGTTAGAAGCGCCATGGGTTATGCTTCTCCTGCTGGGGTCAGCTGAGCTTCAAGCCCTGCCAGCTTTTCAAGTTGTTTGGTGTGCGCTTTAGTCAGTGCGTCGACGGTATCAAGACCTTCTGCCTTTGCCATCTCTAAACGCTCATTGGCTTTGGCGACACGATCTTGTTGCGCACGAATTTTGCGGTTGAGTTCGTCGTTTGCATTTTCTTTGTTTAAATCGTCTGTTGAGACTTCAGCGACGGAAGAATTTTTGGTGCTTGAGCTAACAGCTTCGTACGCGGCTTTGGCTTCCTCAACACGTGCTTTTTGTTTTTCGAGCCCTTGAGTCAGTAGCTCAACGGTATCTAACCCTTGCTCTTGAGCTTCGGTTAAACGTTTGCTGGCTGTTTCTAGTCGTGCGTGAGCGGTGTCCCATTTTTTCTTTAGGCGTTCTGGGCTGTTTGGATCGCCTTTATCTGAGACGCCAGCCTCTGTCGTGCTTGTCTTCGCTGCTTTTTTGGCGGCTGCCATATCAATGGCAATCTTTTTAATCTTGTCCTGCGTTTTTGCTAAAGCACCTTCGAATAATGCGACTTTATCGGCTTGATCAGGATCATTTTGAGCGGCTTCGAGCTTTTCTTTGGTTTTCACCAAGGCCGCTTGAGCACCGGTTAATTGTTTTTGCAGCTTCTCTAGGTCAGCGCTATTCGTCGCTGCTTGTACCGTACTCGTGGAGATTGAAGCCTTGTCAGCTGCCGAGTTTGTAGGCGCGGCCGATTTCTTGGCTTCTTGTGCTTTTGCCGCTGCTTCCGCACGAGCTTTACGTTTGGCGTCTTTCTCTGCTTGCTCTCGTTCTTGGCGCGCAATACGTGCTTCGAAACGCTCACGAGCTTGCTCTGCTTTTTGGTACGTGGCGCGCTCTTCGCGAATGGCACCTTTCGAGTGACGATAGTATTGCACCAGAGGTATTTCACTCGGGCACACGTAAGAACATGCACCGCATTCAATACAGTCGAAGAGATTATGCTGCTCAGCTTTGTCCAATTCTTCAGCTTTACTGAACCAGTAAAGTTGCTGAGGTAATAAATCTGCCGGGCAGGCGTCGGCACACATGCCACAGCGAATACAGGCCATTGCAATATCGTTGGCCGGTAGTTCCTTATTGGTGGGCGCTAAAATGCAGTTGGTGGTTTTGACGACTGGTAGCTCAGTGGTGGGCAATGCAAACCCCATCATTGGGCCACCCATAATGATGCGAGTTGGCTTTTTGTTGCTGAATATTTTGCGTTTGCCCGGTGCTTGGTACCCACTGGCTTTTAACAAGTGGCTCACCGGTGTGCCGAGCAGTACATCCCAATTACCTTTATCAACAATGGTGTCACCCGTGACCGTTGTGATGCGGCTAATCAGTGGCTTGCCTTCATCAACGGCTTCGGCAATCGCCAGCGCCGTCCCAACGTTTTGACACACAATCCCCACTTGGGCCGGAATACCGCCAGAGGGGACCTCTTTGCCTGTTAAAATTTGGATGAGCTGCTTTTCACCACCAGACGGGTATTTAGTCGGAATGGTGACGACATCAATGTGATGCTCTTCGTGCAGTTCAAGTAAGGCCGCTTCCAGTGCTGCGATGGCTTCGGGCTTATTATCTTCAACACCAATTAAGCAACGTTCGGCCTTCAGAATTTGCAGCAAAATTTGTGCGCCACGAATTATGCCCACGGCGCGTTCGCGCATCAGCATGTCATCGGCGGTGATGTATGGTTCACATTCGGCACCGTTTAAAATTAAGGTGTCGATGGTGTACTTGCCTGTGTTCAGCTTGACTGCTGTTGGGAATCCCGCGCCACCCATGCCGGCAATGCCACAATCACGAATGCGAGCAATCAGAGCGTCGGCAGGAATATCATCGCAATCGTCTAAACCCAGTTCAGCGCACAAGCTCTGATGTTCAATCCATGAGTCTTGGCGATCAGGCTTGATCACAATGGATAATTCAGTCAAGCCTGAAGCGTGAGGGACAACGCGATCTTCAATGGCGATGACCGTTCCTGATGTTGGAGCGTGAAGCGGAGCCGACACATAACCATGAGGCTGGGCAATGGTTTGGCCTTTTAATACCGTGTCACCCACCGCAACCACTGGGTCCGCAGGTGCGCCAATGTGTTGGTGTATAGGAAGCACCAATTCGTTGGGCATTGGTGGCTTTTTGATACCACGACCGGTGGATTGCAGCTTGTTTTCTGGAGGATGAATGCCGCCATCAAACTCATGTAGTTGAATTAGGTGGGTCATACGTGCTCCTCCGCCACTAACGTGGATGCGGAAGGCTGGCGATCAGTAGCAATCAATGCGGCCCCTGTTTTAGGTGCTTGCCAGTACCAATTGTTGCGATCGACACCGACGGGGATCATATCAATACAATCAACCGGGCAAGGTTCAACACAAAGATCACAGCCGGTACATTCATCGACAATCACAGTGTGCATCTGCTTGGCAGCGCCTAAGATGGCGTCAACGGGGCAGGCCTGAATGCATTTAGTGCAACCAATGCACTCATCTTCGCGGATGTAAGCTACGGTAGGCACGGCTTTTTCTGCGCCGTGCTCAGCGTCTAGAGGCTCTGGCTCTACGCCTAATAAATCGGCCAAGGATTGAATTGTGCCTTCGCCACCTGGTGGGCATTTGTTGATTTTCTCCCCGCCGGCAATGGCTTCAGCGTAGGGCTTACAACCCGGATAACCACATTGGCCGCACTGGGTTTGTGGTAAAACATCATTGATCTGGTCGACGATGGGATTGCCTTCAACTTTGAAGCGAACCGAGGCAAAACCAAGCAGCGCACCAAACACCAAAGCAAGGACAGAAAGAACAACAACGGCGATAATAATTGTGCTCATGATTAGATACTCACCAGCCCAGTAAAGCCCAAAAAGGCTAACGACATCAGCCCAGCGGTGACCATCGCAATAGCCGATCCTTTAAATGGATTTGGCACGTCAGCCACAGCAATACGCTCACGCATGGCGGCAAATAGCACCATTACCAGCGAGAAACCAACCGCAGCACCAAAGCCGTAAAGGATAGATTCAACAAAACTGTTTTCACGCTTGATGTTAAGCAACGCAACACCAAGCACAGCACAGTTGGTTGTGATAAGCGGTAAGAAAATCCCCAGCACTCGATAGAGGAGTGGGCTAGTCTTACGAATCGCGAGTTCTGTAAAGCCAACGACTACCGCAATCACCATGATGAAACTGATGGTTTTTAAGTAAGTCAGATCAAACGGAACCAGCAAGTAGTTGTACACAAGGTAGCTACAAACAGATGCCAGTGTAAGGACAAAGGTCGTGGCTGCACCCATGCCAATGGCGGTTTCTAGCTTGTTTGAAACTCCCATGAATGGACACAATCCTAGAAACTGAACAAGAACGAAGTTGTTCACTAAGATAGTGCTGACCAGTATCAACAGGTACTCTGTCATTGGTGGCTCCGCAATGAGTAATAACCTTCTGATTAATAAGACAATTCAGTAAGGTATGAAATTCGGGGGCGCATTATCCCAAAAGACCGTTATGTCGTACAAGAACATAAATCACTAGTATTGATAGCCATTTGGAATAAGAGATGGGATTGTTACCACTCTTAGCAGTAACGCGGGCTTGCTTCAGGACAAAAAGCTGGCAGACTCAGGGGTATTGCAGTGATTATTAAGGTAATTGTTGCCGCGAAAACTAGGCGAAAGCTGTGTATTCAGAGGTGCCTTAACTTTGGATTCAGCCATGCTGACGAAATAAAAATACTCCGACACGGAGAGCACAGGGGAAGAAATGGGGATCACAGGCAAATCTCTACTCGCAGCGTTAATATCGTTGCCATTAGTCTTGAGTTTAAGTGCGTGTAAAGATCAGGCTTGGAATAACCCTCACGCGGCGGATGAAGCGGGAAAGAATATTTTATATTCCAGTTTTTCGGGTCGTCCTAAACATCTTGATCCCGTAATTTCATACAGTTCGGATGAAGGTCGTTTTATCGACCAAATTTACGATCCGCCGCTGCAATACCATTATCTAAAACGTCCTTTTCAGCTTGAGCCAAATACTCTGACGGCCATGCCAACCATTGTTTATCGCAATGCAGAGGGGCAAGAAGTCGCCGCGGACGCGGCAGACTTAGCGTTCAGTGATTACTATTTTGAACTGCAGCCGGGGATTTTGTATCAGCCTCATCCAGCTCTGGCCCTTAATGATGAGGGTGGTGCATTTTATCAGTTCACTGACTCCAATGACGCGGCAGCGTTTTCTACCTTGTCCGATTTTACCGAAACCGGCACGCGCGAGTTAAAGGCGGAAGACTACGTTTACCAAATCCGGCGTTTGGCAGATCCAACATCGTTATCACCGATTCGCGGATTATTGTCTGAATATATTGTTGGCATGAACGAGTTTGGTGATAAGGCCAAAGACATTCGTGCGGAGCTGCAAGATGGCGAATGGTTAGATCTTCGAAGTATTGAGTTCTCTGGAGTCGAGGTGATCGATGATCACCGCTATCGAGTACGCCTCAATGGTAAGTACCCACAATTTAATTATTGGTTAGCCTTCCATTTTTTCGCGCCAGTGCCGGTTGAAGCCGATCGTTTCTATAACATGCCGGGGATGAGTGATCGTAATCTCACACTAGATTGGTACCCGATAGGTACCGGTCCTTACATGATGACTGAGAACGACCCCAATAAAGTCATCATTCTTGAACGTAACCCTAATTACCGCGATGACTTTTATCCTTCAGAAGGTGAATCGAGTGATGGCGATGCTGGCTTGTTAGATGATGCTGGGCAAAAGCTACCTTTCATCGATAAGTTCGTTTACCGCTTAGAGAAAGAGTCGATTCCGTTATGGAGTAAATTCTTACAGGGCTATTACGATCGCTCTGGGATATCCAGTGACAGCTTTGATCAAGCGGTGAAAATTGGTGCCTCGGGTATTGGTTTGTCTGAAGAGATGTTGGAGCGCGGCATCAGTTTAGAAGTCGATGTTCTGCCGGGAACCTATTACTTTGGCTTTAATATGCTCGACCCAGTGGTGGGCGATGTTGGGACCACAGAAGAGCGAACGCGTAAACGTAAACTACGCCAAGCGATTGCTATTGTGTATGACCAAGCCGAGTACATTTCTATCTTTATGAATGGTCGCGGTGAAACAGGAATGAGCCCATTGCCGCCAGGTATTTTCGGCTATCAAGAAGGTGAAGAAGGTATTAACCCAAACGTCTTTAAATGGGTTGATGGCAAACCCGTTCGTCGTTCTATTGGGCACGCAAAAGAATTGCTGGCGCAAGCTGGGTACCCAGGAGGCCGCAATGCGAACACGGGCGAACCGCTAGTACTAAACCTTGATACGGTGGGAGCAGGCGCGAGTGCAACACAAAATTGGTTGATTAAACAATTCAAAAAATTGGATATACAGCTTAATTTCCGTGCAACCGACTACAACCGCTTTAAAGACAAGATGAAAGCCGGTAATGCTCAGATGTTTCAGTGGGGCTGGATGGCGGATTATCCTGATGCCGAAAACTTCTTGTTTTTACTGTATGGGCCCAATGGCTTAGTGACGACCAAAGGGGCAGGCGTGAATTCTAGTAATTATGATAATCCACGCTACAACGAGCTTTTTGAGAAAATGAAACTCATGGAAAATACGCCAGAGCGGATGGCCATCATTCGTGACATGTTACTTATTGTTCACAACGACGTGCCTTGGGCCTCCTCCTTTCACCCTCACAGTTACGTGTTAAACAATGAATGGGTTTCTAATAGTAAGCCGCATGGCATTTCGAAGGCGGTGATTAAGTACTTAAAAATTGATCCTGAACGCCGTACTGAACTCCAAGCGCAGTGGAACTCGCCTGTGATTTGGCCCTTGATATTAGTGGCCGCACTTTTGTTCGTCGTTGCCTTACCTGGCTATATGGCGTATCGCCGTCGTTTACAACATCGTGTGTCGTCGACGCTAAATCCAAGTACTCATCAAGACGGAGGCCAATAACATGCTTGCCTATATTATCCGTCGTTTAGGGTATGCCATTCCTATTTTAATCGGTGTAAACCTGCTTACCTTTGCGCTCTTTTTTGTGGTGAATACGCCCGATCAAATGGCTCAAGTGCAACTGGGTGATAAGCACATTACCCCAGAAGCCGTTCAAGAATGGAAGGCTCAACGTGGGTACGATAAACCGCTATTGTTTAACCCAGACAAGTCAGGTCTGAGCTCGGTTACTGATACCATATTTTACGAAAAATCATTGCGCTTATTTGCTTTAGATTTTGGTAAGTCAGATGCCGGGCGAAGTATCGCAGCAGATATTGAGCAACGAATGTGGCCAAGCCTTGCGGTTGCCTTACCCACATTTGTCATTGGCATAAGTGTAAATATCGCCTTCGCGTTATTTATTGTGATGTTTAGAGCGAGTATTTTTGACACCAGCGCCATGATTTTATGTGTGGCTCTGATGTCCATCTCGGGCGTTTTTTACGTCATAGCGGGTCAATTCTTTTTTGCAAAAGAATGGAACTTAGTGCCTATTTCTGGCTATCTTTCCGGGGCGGACGCGTGGCGGTTTTTAATCCTGCCCGTCATTATTGGTGTTATTTCAGGCATTGGCGGCGGCACGCGTTTATACCGCACTTTGTTTTTGGAAGAAGCTAATAAAGATTATGTTAGAACCGCTCGTGCGAAAGGGGTGCCTGAGCTGACGGTGTTATTTCGACATATATTGCCGAATGGTTTGATTCCTATTTTAACCAGCGTGGTTGTCGTGATTCCTTCCTTGTTTATGGGGAGTCTCTTGGTTGAATCCTTCTTTGGTATTCCGGGTCTTGGTAGTTACACCTTAGATGCGATTCAGTCGCAAGACTTTGCCATTGTGCGCAGCATGGTGTTTCTTGGGTCGGTGCTTTATATCATTGGTCTGTTATTGACTGATATTTCTTATACCTTGGTTGATCCACGAGTGAGGTTGTCATGAGTACCTCAGCGATGGATGTGTCTTCCGTGGACGTTTCAACAATGAATGAACTGGGTTTTCGGCTGCACTTCCTATGGAGTGATATTTTAATATTCCTACTGGCCGCATCACTGATCGGCTTTGCGATCACGTTATATCGAAGCCCCTTATCGCGTGCGCGCTGGGCACAAGTGTTTGAGTCTAAAATTGGCGTGGCCGCCTTTATGGTCATTTTGTTTTACGTCGTTGTGGCTTTGGTTGATTCTGTTCATTTTCAAATTCAGCTAGAGCAAACCAGTGAATCAAGCGAAGTGCATTACGCACCCGAAGCGAAGAGTTTGCTCGATGTTGTATTAGCACCAATGCAAGGCAAAGATGAAAAAACATATTCAGCGCCTTTTGCTATACATTCGTTTGCAAAAGCAACGGTTGAATTGCCTGATGGTGGGGTGGCTCGAGAGTTTCCAAGATTATTACACGGCGGTTCACATCTAGAAAACGAAGATGAACATCTTGTGGATGTGATGGTGAAGAGCTTAACCATTATAGGTTGGGCGTTGATTCCTTGTTTGATTTTAATCGCTTTGCATCATGCATTTCTTCGTAAATCAGCGTCTGGTTTACCTTGGCCGGTGATATATACCACCTCGGCGATTATCTTTTTGATTGCCACATGGGCCTTGCAAATGAGCGAGTATTACCATGTGTTAGGCACTGATAAAGTAGGCCAAGATGTGCTTTGTGGAGCGTTAAAAGCCATACGCACAGGCGTGCTGATCGGCACCTTAGCCACGTTAGTGACGTTACCATTGGCGGTACTTTTAGGTATATCGGCCGGTTACTTTAAAGGTTGGGTAGATGATGTGGTGCAGTATATCTACACCACACTGAACTCGATTCCGGGCATTTTATTAATTGCGGCGTCTGTGCTTTTGATTGATGTGTATATCGAAACGCACCCGGAGCAATTTAAGCTTTTGTCTGATCGTGCGGATTTTAAATTTATCGCCCTATGTTTTATTTTAGGCATGACGAGCTGGACCGGGCTATGCCGTTTACTGCGTGCAGAAACCTTAAAGCTAAGCCAGCTTGAATACGTACAAGCGGCCCATGCGTTTGGTGTGAGCCGCTGGCGCGTGATTACACGTCATATTTTACCCAACACAACGCATCTTATTTTGATTGCTCTAGTGCTCGACTTTAGTGGTTTTGTTCTGGCAGAAGCCGTACTTAGCTATATTGGTGTGGGTGTTGATCCTTCTATGAAGAGCTGGGGCAACATGATTAATGAGGCGCGAGCCGAGTTGGCCAGAGAACCGGTGGTCTGGTGGTCGGTGACGGCGGCATTTATTCTTATGTTTGTATTGGTGTTGGCGGCCAACTTATTTTCAGATCGAGTTCGTGATGCTTTTGATCCACGTACCAGTGGCAGTGGAAAAAGCGACGGCGGGAAGGTGAAATGAGCACGTTATTAAAGGTCGATAATCTCCGCATTCAGGCTGGCAGTACACACTTAGTTGACGGCATTAGTTTTGAAATATCTGCCGGTGAAGTGTTCGCTCTTGTGGGGGAGAGTGGTTCAGGAAAATCACTTTCCAGTTTGGCCATTATGCGTCTACTGGACGATGCTCTAACGATTACTGGCGGTGATATTTGGCTGGGTAATGATTCGTTGTTTGCACTAACAGAAACCCAGATGAATGGTATTCGTGGAAGTCGTATTGCTATGGTGTTTCAAGAGCCACAAAGCTCATTAAATCCGGTGCACAGTATTGGCGATCAAATCGGTGAGGTTCTTAAATTGCACCGTGGTAAGGCTGCCAATAGCGATATTATTGAACTCTTAGCTGAGGTGGGTATTCCTGAGCCAGAGCAGCGAATTGCTTGGTACCCTCACCAGCTATCCGGTGGGCAAAAGCAGCGAGTCATGATTGCCATGGCATTGGCGTGTGAACCTGATCTATTGATTGCGGATGAGCCAACAACGGCGTTGGATGTGACGATACAAAAGCAAATTCTAGAACTGATGAATGAGCTTCGTCGTACACGCGACTTAGGTATCTTATTGATTACCCACGATATGGGTGTCGTTGCAGAAATGGCTGACCGTATTGCGGTAATGCGCCACGGTAAAATATTAGAACAAGCGAAGCGTGCTGAGTTTTTTACTAATCCTCAACATGAATACAGCCGCCAGTTAATTCATGCATTACCTCAGCCTGACGATTACTTAACCCGAAATGAACATGCTCAGTTACTGAAACTTGAAAATATTAAAGTGTGGTTCGCTCATCGCAAAGGCGTACTGCAACGAATTTCTGGGTACACTAAAGCAGTAGATGGTATTAGCTTAAGCATTGGTCGGGGGGAGACCTTGGCTTTAGTTGGGGAGTCTGGCTCGGGAAAAAGTACGGCAGGGCGCGCAATACTTCGACTTGAAGATCTAAGTGAAGGAGAGATTTGGTTTGATGGTCAGCGTATTGATGTGATGACACAGCGCGCGTTTAATCAATATCGCAAACGTGTGCAGGTGATTTTCCAAGACCCATTCTCTTCAATGAATCCGCGCATGACCGTGCGTGAAATTATTGAAGAAGGCATGATCAGTTTGGGGCTGGTTGATAACGCCAAAGAGCGTGAAGAAAAAATCAAAAAATTAGTGTTAAGAGTTGGGCTTGAAGTCAGTCACCTTGATCGCTTTCCGCATGAATTTTCAGGTGGGCAGCGTCAACGTATTGCGATTGCACGTGCGATTGCGGTTGAACCTGAGTTGATTATTTGTGATGAACCAACCAGTGCCTTAGACGTCTCTATTCGCGGTCAGGTGCTGAAATTGTTACAAGAACTGCAAGACGAAATGGGCTTGTCTTATCTCTTTATTACACATGACTTATCCATTATCCCGCATCTGGCGCATCGAGTCGCAGTTATGCGAAATGGTATAATTGTAGAGCAGGGAGACACTCAAACGTTAATGACCACGCCAGAGAATGAGTACACACAGCAGTTACTGGCTGCAGTGCCGCGTATTCCGGAGCATATTTAAAATATATAACTCGACGCCGTACATTTTTTCCAACAAAGCAATGTACGGCGTTTTCATGTAAAAACCTCTATTGATACTGTTCTTAAACATATATCTTTACAGCTTCAAGCTGTGCGGATCACGGCTTTCTATTTACTAAATAACAGATAGCTTTCTGGAGAATTTATGAAAACTCTTACCTTGCCGGTTATATTGTTAGCCTTGTCCGGTTGTGCGTTGCAACAGGCAAATACTGACATGCCCACCGCTCCTGCAGAGATTGCGGCGGTGCCTGAATGTGTTGGCTCGACAGATATTCCAGCGGCATTCGCAGAGGATTTTGATGCCGTGACTGATACCGCATTGTTAGCGGATTCATTAGGGGAGCCGACAAAAGGCAAGCTTTGCCAAGGTAAGGTGTATGAAAGTAACGCAGATGCTGAGGTGGTTATTTATCGTGCCTGGAATAGTACCAACCCTGGCAGCAAATTGGGTAGCTGGTGGGCGCTTTATGAACCAACAGGCGCGGTTGCAGATTATCGCGAAGATTATGAAATCTGCTACCAGTGGTCACCACTGGATAAAATGGTGCGTTGCACGTTGAAACCAAACACTAAAGTAGTGATTGGTAATGGTCAGAGCGCATTCTGTTCAGCTTATCTGACTTACCCTGTGTCTGAATCTCAGCAGGTTTATATTCAAGATGCTGCGAATGCTGTAGAAAATTGCACCACCTTTACTGCTGAGTTCAGTTGGAAATAAGTCGTTAAGTCTCATGCTTATTTTTCTGTTACAGCCAGCTGGTAGCTATTGCTAGCAGCCTTGTGTGAATTTTCTGTAGTACTGCTTATTCGGGCGCCATTTGCTTTGTTTTTTCTTGCTTAGGTATCATTTTCTTCGAACCGTCAGGGTTATAAATAACACTGCCGCAGACCCAAGAACCGCGTGACCTTGAACAGTTATTAACAACAGTGGTCGTTGACCCTGACGTGCAAGTAATTGTTACCGAGCCAATTCCACCTTGGCCACCGGTTTCTTCACAGCCACCGTCTTCTCCGTAGCGTGTTCCTGCCATTGATTGGGTAGCGCTCATAATAAAAAATAGTGTGATGAGTAGTTTCATAAAACTCTCCCTGAGAATTTACTATTGATATTCAGTGTGTTTTTTAATTGTCTGTTAAGAAGCAAAGTCTTCTCTAAAATCAAATCAGAGATATCCCAGCTACTTAACGTCGTGAGTGAGAATATCCCAGTGGTATTTGGTCGAAATCACCTGTTGGGGTGACTGGTTTAAAATATTATTAGTGACGCTGAAATAAGCATTGATTCAGGCTCAGTCTTACGCTGAATGGGTAATAGGCTCGATTAATGGGTTTGTTCTAGGGCACCTCTGCTATAGGATGTTCACCGTTATCAATCTGAGAGATTAAGGCACCACTATGCGACTAGGTCTGCACTCCATATTTTTATCATTATTTATAGTAGCGTCTAGCCTATGCGCTCAGGCTGAAATGGTCGTTAGTCATAAGACTGCTGGGTTAGAGTACCCGGAGAATACTTACGAAGGTTTTTTGGCCTCCTTGACCATGCCGGTTGACGCTATTGAAATTGACCTGCATGTGACTAAGGATAAGCAGCTAGTGTTACATCACGACCCAGTCTTATCGAGCTACAATTGTTTTGGAAAAACTAGTCAGCAGCGCGTTGTTATTGCTCAAACCCCGGTTTCTGACTTATTGGCCTTGAAATGCTTTAACCATAAAGTTGATGCAGCGTATCGGTTATCTAAATTTTCTGATGTGTTAGATGCTTACGCTGAATCAGATCAATCAAAATTATTATTGGTTGAGGTAAAGGTCTGGGATGAGTTGATTGAGAATAATCCCCTGCATAAAGATCTTGATACGGAGGCTATGCATTACCCTCACAAGCAAGTCGCTCGCTTGGTTTATGAACAGCTCAGATTATACGATTTAAAAAATAATATTGTTTTTAATACTTTTAGTCGTGAGCTGTTACTTGAGTTAAAAGCGCTTCAGCAGCCTGATGAAAAATTTGAATATGGGTTGTTATATAAAGGTGAGTACTCTCCGTGGAAGCTCGGGTTGATTGCTTTCTTTTCGCCACTTGAGTGTTATGACGCCTGCTGGGCGCCAGATTACAGCGAAGTTAAGAAATGGCTTGAAACGAATGACATTGAATACTTTATACCGAACTTCGCTCAGTTAAATAATATCTTATTTCGATGGGGCTACAAGCGTCATATAAAAGGAAAAAGTCTTGCCTTTAAGGTGATCCCTTGGACGTTGAATGATCAAAGTGCATGGAAAAAATATCGAGATTATCATTTCGATGGCATCATTACCGATGTGCCGAGTTTGTACCTTGAGTCGATGGATGGACGGTAGGCTCGGTGTTCGTTGAAATTTGACTCGATGTAGGTCTTTGTTTATTTGCAGTAAGGGCGGTGGTCTGTCGGTTCTTATGTTTGAGCGATGGTAAGGGGCGTCAATCAAGGCCTCTGTCTAATATGTGGCCTAAACCCGGCGTAAGCGTGCCGTGTTACCCATAATTAGTAGACACCCTGTATAGTTATATTTACTACTACGGAGGTGCTTGAGATGGCACGTAAAAAGACCCAAGCTTACACAGAAGAATTTCGCCGCGAGGCGGTCAAACGCGCAGAGAAGGAAGGCAATACAACCGCATCGGTTGCCAAGGAATTAGGTGTTAGCGCTCAACAAATTTATAACTGGCGTCGCCAGTTTAATCGCCTTTCCGATAAACAGTTTAACTCGGTCGCTGGTGTAGATTACTCAAAAGAAGAAAGCGAAGAGGTTCGCAAACTTAAGCGTGAAAATAAACGCTTACAAGAGGAACTCGCTTTTTTAAAAAAGGCAGCTGCGTACTTCGCGAATCAGTCGGAGTGAAGTACGCGTTAATTGCTGAGTATATTGGTTCGTTTTCTATCGCTCTGATGTGTCGAGTTTTGGGTGTATCCAGAAGTGGCTTTTATTGTTGGTTAGATAGAGGTGCAAGTGATCAAAAGAAACGTCGAAATGAAATGGAATCATTGATCAAAGATACCTATGAGGAATTTGAAGCTGCCTATGGTGCTCCGCGCATCACTAAAGAACTCAATGAGCTAGGTTACCCTTGTTCCTTGAATTACGTCGCTCAAATAATGGCTGAGCAAGGGATAAGAGCTAGGAATGGTAAAGGCTTCAAATACTCAAAGAACAGTCTCACGATGTTAAACGTTTCCGAGAACCTTCTTTGGCGTGACTTTTCAGCAAGTAAGCCAGATGAGAAATGGACGACCGACATCACATACATTTGGGTAAAGAGTAAGTGGCTTTATCTGGCAACGGTGATGGATCTCTTTTCGCGTCGTATTGTTGGCTGGTCTTTGGATGAATCTATGACAGAGGCGCTGGTGAAGGACGCAATGCAAATGGCGTTTAGCCGAAGACAAGCGACTCCTGGCTTAATAGTCCATTCAGATCGAGGGACGCAATATCGCGCGCAAGGTTACGTTGATTATTTACGATCAAATGGTTGCCGATTGAGTATGAGCCGCAAAGGAAATTGTTGGGATAATGCACCTATGGAATCATTCTTCAGTCGATTAAAAGTAGAGCTAATATACGCGAAAAATTATAGTTCGATAGAGGAAGCAAAATCCGGTATCTTTGCTTATATTGAAATATTTTATAACCGTAAAAGAAGGCATTCAGCAAACGACGATATGAGTCCCATCGCGTTTGAGGAGAAGGCAGCAATAGCTGCATAGTTAGAGTGTCTACTTTTTATGGGGAACACCACGTGACAGAATGAAACGTTACAGTACTCATATGGGACGGCGTTGAACCAATCATTAGTGTCTCCGAAGTAATTTTGGTCTGCGTCTATATGTTTCTTCAAGGCAAGTATCGCACTTGCTGATTTACCCACGTTGGCTTTTATTCGTCAGCTTTCTGTCGCTGACTTTGCCTCAGTTTCGGCGTACACTTGTCGCGATTTTTATCTATGTTTTATCCTTTCACAGGAGCAGAATGTGTCCGCGTTAACCCAAGCTCATATTGAAGCAGCACTGGCAACTTACACCGATCCTTATCTTGATTCAGACCTTGTCAGCGCAGGCTGCGTGCGTGATATCCGTGTTGGTGGCGATGCTGTCGAGGTGGATATTCACCTCAGTTATCCTTCTGATTACTTAAAAGACGGTGTTGCTCAGATGCTTCAAGTAGCACTTGAAAATATCGATGGCTGTCGCTCGGCAAGAGTATACATAGACTGGTCTGTGGCAGAACATAAGTCTCAAAATACCGTTGAGGCTATTGCCAATGTTAAGAATATTGTAGCGATTGCATCGGGAAAAGGAGGCGTTGGAAAGTCGACAACAGCGGTAAACCTAGCCATTGCTTTAGCGAAGGATGGTGCCAAAGTCGGTTTGTTAGATGCAGATATTTATGGCCCTAGCCAAGGCATCATGCTTGGGGTTAAAGACGGTACTCGCCCTACAACAATTGATAATAAATGGTTTATGCCGATTGAAGCGCATGGTCTTAAAACCATGTCGATGGCGTATCTAACCACAGAAAGTACGCCGATGGTGTGGCGTGGCCCTATGGTGTCGGGTGCTTTAATGCAGATACTGACTCAAACGCAATGGGGTCAGCTGGATTATCTTATTATTGATATGCCGCCGGGCACGGGTGATATTCAATTAACATTGAGCCAAAAGTTTCCTGTCAGTGGCTCTGTCGTCGTTACAACACCGCAAGACATTGCTTTAGCTGATGCTAAAAAAGGCATCGAAATGTTCAATAAGGTGAATATTCCGGTGCTGGGGTTGATCGAAAACATGAGCATGCACATTTGCTCCAACTGTGGTCACGCAGAGCATATTTTTGGGCAAGATGGCGCAGACGAGTTAGCTGAACGTTATGAAACTAAGGTACTTGGGTCATTGCCGTTATCTAAGTACATTCGTGAACAAAGCGATGAAGGCACGCCAGTGGTTGCTGCGGATGATTGCTCTGAGGTGTCAATGCTTTATCGTCATGCTGCAAGGCGAATGGCAGTGACGTTGGCATTAAGGGAAGAGGGGACGGCGGTACCTACGATAGAAATCAGCGAGGACTAATTTCTATCGTGTCTGGATATCTTCAAACAGGCTCGATTCTGCGATTGCAGTTCTTAACGAAGTCCGTCGGCAAATATGCTGACGGAATTCACAGCATCTTTTGTTCCTGCACGGATTTCAAGAATAACTTCTCCTGCTTTATTCGCTAAATCCATCCCATGCTCAGCCTGGCTTTGGCAGGTGTT
Source organism: Oceanobacter sp. (assembly GCA_002733645.1). Lineage (GTDB taxonomy): Bacteria > Pseudomonadota > Gammaproteobacteria > Pseudomonadales > Oceanobacteraceae > Thalassolituus. The sequence goes on along the minus strand of NVWL01000020.1, from coordinate 36,249 downwards.
CATACTGGTAATCGCATTGGCCGTGCCGCTTTGCATTTTGTTGATCATGCTGGAAATTTCTTCGGTTGATGTACTGGTACGGGCAGCAAGCTGACGAACTTCGTCAGCAACAACGGCAAAGCCACGGCCTTGCTCACCTGCACGTGCTGCTTCGATCGCTGCATTTAGGGCAAGTAAGTTTGTTTGATCAGCGATGCCTCGAATGGTGTTTACAATTGAGGTGATCTCCTCTGATTGCTGACCAAGCTCAGAAATCTGCGCGGCGGTTACGGCGACAGCTTCGGTGATTTTTGCCATCTCTCGTGCTGCTTCCTGTACGACTTCAGTCCCTTCGGCAGCAGTTTGCTCGGTTTTCGTGGTGATGTGATAAGCGCTCTGTGCGCTTTCAGATTCACGTAAATTCTTTTCAATGTTTTCAGTAATATCAGCCGCAAACTTAATAAAGCCGTGTATTTCGCCATCAGACGATTTTAGCGGTGCATATGATGCTTCTAACCATACGGTGCTGCCATCTTTCTTCTTGCGCTTAAAACGACCGCTAATAGACTTTCCTTGCGCAAGGTCTGCCCAGAAACGCTCATATTCCGGGCTTTGTGCGTACTCTTCTTCGCAGAAAATACGGTGATGCTTCCCCTTTATTTCGTCAACGTTACTGTAGCCCGTAGCGTTTAAAAAGTGTTGGTTGGCCGTTTTTACGATGATGTTTGTATCAAATTCAATCACCGCCATCGAAAGGTCAATGGCGCGTCGGGTATCTTCATTACGTTTGTTTTCAGCCATAATTGCAGTAATGTCGTGAGCAATTTTTACGATTTTGTCAACGCCACCAGAGGCGAGCATCACAGGTGCGTAAGATGCATCCAGCCAAATAGTTGACCCGTCCTTATGTTTACGACGGAACTGACCGTTAGAGCTTTGCCCATTTCGTAATTGCCGCCAAAACTCCCCGTAGGCTTCTGAAGAAACGTCCTTGGATAGGCATAAACTTTTGTGAGGTTTACCGATCAGATCATTTTCTGAGTAGCCAACCATGTCTAAATAGGCTTGATTCGCGAATAGAACATTGCCCTCTGGGCTGAACTCGGCAACGGCTAAATTCTTATAAATTGAATCTAGCACTGGATTGTCGCTATCCGCAGTCAGATGGTTAATATCTTGCTTTGTTGGTTTTCGGGAAAAAAACATGTCGGGTACCAGTCGGAGTTCACTTTATTAACTTTAGCTGGAGGTTTCAAACTTACAATTTTTGGTCTGGATATATTTAAAATATATTCGAATAGATATCATTGTCCTCTAAGGTATTTCGTATGTTATCTATGATCATTTAATTTGATCGGTGGCCAGCTACACTGGAGTTCATGTATAAAGAAGATGAATTGTCGCTGTGTAGCCGGTCTTACCGCTAGTTAATGATAATCATTTATAAAAATATTGATGTACCGTCACTGTAGAGAGAACGCCATGAGCCAGTATTCACATATTCTTGAGCCGCTTGATCTAGGTTTTACCAAGCTAAAAAACCGCGTCATTATGGGTTCTATGCACACCGGCTTAGAAGACCGCCCTTGGCACTTCAGTGAGCTGGCAGAATACTTCGCTGAGCGTGCTCGTGGTGGGGTTGGTCTATTGGTAACTGGTGGCTTCTCGCCCAACCGTTCTGGTGATCTACTTCCATTCGGTTCAAAAATGATGAGTACTTGGCAAGTGCCTTTTCACAAAAAGGTAACGTCTGCAGTACATGAAAACGACAGTAAGATACTGCTGCAGTTATTGCATGCGGGTCGTTACGGATATACGCCATTTAACGTCGCTCCTACAGCAATTAAGTCGCCGATTACTCCTTTTAAGCCTCGCGAGCTGACAACTAAGCAGATCTATAAAACGATTACGCATTATGCACGCGCCGCTAAATTGGCAAAAAAAGCAAATTATGACGGTGTGGAGGTGATGGGTTCTGAAGGTTACTTCATTACTCAAATGCTGAACGCGCGCACCAATAAGCGTACGGATGAGTTTGGCGGTTCTTACGAGAATCGTATGCGTTTTCCGCTCGAGGTGGTTAAGGCGATTCGCCAAGTGGTTGGCCCTGACTTCATTATTATGTTCCGTCTATCAATGCTCGATTTGGTGGATGACGCATCGACGATGGAAGAAGTGATTATTCTTGCGAAAGCCTTAGAAGATGCTGGTGTTACCTTAATTAATACGGGGATTGGTTGGCACGAAGCGCGTATTCCTACCATTGTAACGTCTGTTCCTCGTGCTGCATTTGTAGATGCAACGGCGGAAGTCAAAAAAGCGGTAAACGTTCCAGTGGTTGCGTCTAATCGCATTAACATGCCAGACACTGCTGAAGAGATTCTCTCTGCAGGTAAAGCTGATCTAGTATCCATGGCACGCCCATTACTGGCTGATGCGTACTGGGTTAAAAAGGTTGAGGAGGGTCGTGTTAATGAGATCAATACCTGTATCGCCTGTAATCAAGCGTGCCTTGATCATACGTTTGAAAATAAACGCGCCAGCTGTTTAGTTAATCCTCGCGCGTGCCATGAAACTCAATTGATTTACAGCAAGGTCAGCACGCCTCGTAAAGTAGCCGTAGTTGGTGCAGGGCCTGCGGGCTTAGCTGCGGCGACGGTGGCGGCTGAACGTGGTCATACAGTGACCTTGTTTGAAGGTCGTAGTGAGATTGGTGGGCAGTTTACATATGCCTCAAAAATTCCGGGTAAGGAAGAATTCCGCGAAACCATTCGCTACTACAAGGCTCTGATCGAAAAATACGGCATCGATCTTAAACTGAATACGCAGGTGAGTGCTGAAGAATTAGCCGCGGCTGGATTTGACGATGTGGTTGTATCTACTGGCGTTGCTCCGCGTATTCCTAAAATGCCGGGGATCGATCATGAAAAAGTCGTTTCATACCAAGAGTTATTGGCGAATGAACTTAACTTAGGTCAAAAAGTAGCCATCATGGGGGCCGGCGGAATAGGTTTTGATGTAGGCGAATATCTGTCGCATCAAGGTGAATCTTTAACTCTTAATAAAGACGCTTGGATGAAAGAGTGGGGTGTTGATATCACGAACACAACGCGTGGAGGATTAACTGAATCGCATATTGAAGAATCGCCGCGTAAGCTGTACTTGTTGCAGCGTAAAGCGACGGCCCTAGGTAAAGGGTTGAATAAAACATCTGGTTGGGTCCATCGTGCTGTGTTGAAAATGAAGCAAGTCGAAATGATTGGTGGCGTAAGCTACGATAAAATTGATGATCAAGGCTTGCACATAACGATCACCAAAGGTGAGCAATCTGAGCAGCGTGTGTTGGATGTTGATCACGTTGTGGTTTGTGCCGGTCAAGAATCGGTTAACAGTTTATACGATGCGCTTAAAGATAACGCAGCATTCAAAACACACCTTGTCGGTGGCGCGGAATACGCTGGTGAGCTGGATGCTAAGCGTGCTATTCGCAAAGCCAGTGAGTTAGCTTCCGCTCTGTAATTTCGCCTCTCTTTTAATGGCCATTACATGTTTGGCATCTCTGGATCATACAGAGATGCCATCGTTTGTTTCTTCATGTTGATTGAAATCGGGTAAAATAAGGATTATTGCAAACCCTGTACTTGTGGTTGGCCATTCAATATAGCCTTTCATTATACGTGTTATTAAATTATGTACCTCGAACATCCCGAGCCCTTTCTTTTTTGCACGGGTTCTTTGCGTTGTATAAAAAGGTAACATAACTTTATCCTGATCTTCTTTCCTAACCCCTTTGCCGTTATCTTGATACTGTAAATTCAAAGTACCTTGATAAAGTGCAGCAGACACTCGAACATATAATTTATTGTCTGCATACAAGTCTGGATTGTGAGTGACGCTGTTATCGATAAGTTGCAGTAAGATATCATCGAAAATTTCAACATGGCCATGCCATAAGCTATTTTCAGGTGTGCAAATAACTTCAATATCCAAAAAATCAAAGCGGTTGTGTGTACGTTCTTTCCATGATCTTAACCATGTATGTAGATGCGTACTTTCTGGTTTGTATTCTGTTGACTCTGCCAGAGAGGATTGAATTACATCATTTAATTCAACCAGCCGATCAATGCTATGGGATATATGTTGAACACCTTCATCAAGTTCGCCTTTTAATTGAGGCGGAGCTACGAGGCCCAGTTGTTCGCTTAGGTGGCTGCTGGCTAAGCGAATATTACCAATAGGTGTATTCATCTCGTGGGATATCCCCATCACAAGCTGCCGAACGGAGAGGTCACGAGTCTCTTCCAAGCGTTCTAGTTCCAGTTCACGCTCATAGCTTTCTGTAATATCAATCAATGATCCAACCCAATATTGCGTTGCAGAGTTTGGCTCTCGGCGCATGGTTAAAATACCCTCTACAGCTTTACCTCTGCGCGGCATCATTGATATTTGATACCCTTGTATTTGTTCTTTTTTCTGAAGTGTTTGCCATAGCTCAACCGCTGCTTCCGGAGCGCGAATAAACTGATCTATGTGAGGTTGGGCGGCAATTACGTCGTCGGCATTTTTATAGCCAAGGTTTTTAGCAAACGCAGGGTTGCAGCCGGTAACAACTCCCTGACCATTTAACTGGAAGCGCCCAGCAATTGCATTTTGATAGAGGTCTTCATATTTCTTTAGATTATTGATCGCTTCTACTTGGCTTTTATTTAATCGTTGTTGGTCTTTCTCTCTATCGGATCGCAACTGATTTATCTGTGCACCAAGTGCCAAGGACAGCAAAATAACATCAAGTATAGAGCCAATTTGGTAGCCATAAAGAACAAGGGCATTGCGGGGAACAATACCTAACGAACTAATGTTTCCTAAGATTGTACCAATAATAAAAGTAATCCATGCAAGCGTGAACAAACGAGCCGGTTTGTGACCCAGCCGCCAAACGCGTATGGCGACGATGAGTGTGTAAACCGCAACTACAGAGTTAACAAGATTTTGTAATGAAACGGAGAAGTAATAGGGTGCAACAAAAGCGAGAACCATAAACAGTACGGTGACGGGCGTATAAATTCGGTAGAGGAGCCAACTAGATGGCGCGTATTTTTTAAGTTCCAATATTCGAGGTAAAAATAGACTAAAGAAGAACTGGGTTATCGCGAACGATAAAGGCATCATCACCTTATTCCAGTGAGGTTGTTCAGGCCAAAAATAGCCAAAAGCTGAGCCTTCGAAATTCATATGGAAGAATAAAAAACTTAAGACAAAGGTAGAATACAAAAAGTACGTGCGATCACGAATAGCAAAAAATAGCATGAGATTATATAACCCCATTGCCAGCATAACTGCGTAATAGCCGCCGCGAAGTAGGTTGTTATTTAGTAAGTTCTGGTTGAGTGATTTTGAATCGATAATTTCTAGGGGCAGTTGGTAAGTGCCTTCGGTCGCCACATACAAGTACAAGTCGTAAGACGTATTTTTTTCTAAATTAAGAGGGAAAATCAAATTTGGATGATCCACTGCACGCGGATGATAAGGGTGTAGATCACCGCCATATTGGACGCTACATAGCTCTGAGTTTTCAGTTCGGCTAGGGCAAATATACAAGGCAACGGTGTCGAGTAAAGAATAATGATTCCAAAGAAACCACTCATCATCCGTCAGGTTGTTCAGCTCCATTTTTAACCAATAAGCATTCCGCCTAAATCCAAAGTTAATATAGTCGTGGGTATTCACTGTCCAATCAGTTGAGCTGATGATGTTGGTAAACTTAGTGGATATATAAATAGGCGCTATGGCTGGAGATTCCTGATATTGCCAGTGAGTGCCTGTTGGGTGGTGCCCTGCCTTGGTTAGGGGCAGTGTTTCTGCTTGGATAGTGACCGATATCAGCAATATGGCCGCGATAAGCAGCCTGACTAGTGACCGACAAGAGGTTAAAAGAACCAGTTTTTGAGTAAGTGTGTCCTTGTGTATGGGCATCACGAATCCTTTTGCTATTACTCGCTCGTAGCCACCACTTGGAACTCAACTTTTGCGGACTATATGAACTCTGAAAGCGGCGTTTTGTTAATATTCTGATTAGGCCAGTATAGTCATAAATCGAGCGTCTATGCAGTTTGTAGAGACAAGGTTGTGATCGTTGTCTCATGAGGCTGGCAAAGGGCCGCTGGTTTCAGTAATCTACTGCGTTTGAATCGCGCTGTGAATTAAGAGATTGTATGTTTTTTGAGCAGGAACGAGGGCAGTTTTTCCGCCCACTTACCGGGAAGTACCGGGCGCAGGTAATGGAGTGCCTGCGGGAGCTTTATCAGAGGCTCTATAGCTCTAGCAGCGCCGACTACGGTCAGGCGATCCAGCGAGATACCGTCGTAGAAATCTTCCAAGAAGCATTAGTCCGAGCCCCTGTACTGGCTGACGGCTATGACAGCGAAGAAGACGCACCAGAAGGGCGCTTTCGTAACAGTCGTGAGCAGGCAAGCTGGGTGCTGAATCAATTGCTGGATTATGGCTGGATTGAGAAGCAAGTCGACGAAGCCAATATGCAAAGCACCTTTGCATTCACGCGCTATGGTCGCCAGTTTACGGAACCCTTCAACGCCCAAAGTCGGGCGATGGCGCATACTCGCCACCGAAACACTCGAAACACACGTAATTCACTGGAATCGTTTCTTGAGCGTGGAGACATCTACGATCTTCTAGATGCATATGAGTACTCTGAGCAAATTATCAGTGATTTTACCGATGTGATCGCAGAGCTTGAAGAGCGCAAACGAGACCTCGTCCGTGAAATGGGTGATCAACTGCTTGTGCAGCGCGCCAGTGAAGCCTTCTTTGATTTTATGGAGAATCGCTTTCAGCCTGATTTATCCGTACGCCTATCTGCCGATAACGTAGAAAAGCACCGAGATCAAATTCAGGGGCTGATTAACGGTATTCGTAAACGAGACGTTGCTTTCAAAGCAGAAGCCGAGAAGCGCTTGCGTGCGCTCTTGCCAGATCTTACCCATGAAGGCCAGTCGGTACTGTGGACGCTGCTTGATGGCATCGAAGTGCGCCTCCGTAACGCCAGCGACATCATGCTACCGGCGTTGCGTCGTGCGCTTCAGAGCTTTACCAAACGTGCTGACATCATCATTCGTCAAATGAGCTACTTAGCGTCGCAGCAACACAATGACGTACTATCGGTATGCCGTAAGCTAACAGAAATGTCTGAAGACGCTCAAACCGAGGCGCTAGAGCGAGCCGGGTTATTAATGGAAGTGCCGCAGATTCGCTTGGTTGATCCCGCTCAGGTACGTATGCATGCCCCAAGAACACGTCAGGTTATTGAAGCCTCACTCGACGATGGTAAAGGTGACTTTGATGTTGATGCACGCCGTGAAATTTATGTGCAGCAAGTTCTGGATCAGGCTTTCTTGGTGAATCAGCAAGCAATGCGTAGCTTTATGAGCAGCAAGTTAAGTTCGGGTAAAAAAGTCTCAACCCGCGATATCCCCATCGATACCGCACAGGATTTTATTGCAGTGGCGCATGCCATTAGCTTAGGGGCGGCAGATGGCTTGTCCTCTGAGTTTGAATTCCTCATTGATTATGATGAAAACCCTCGTCAGGAAGGTGGTGACGGATACTTTATTAAGAAAGATCACTTCACCTTTGAATTGGTTCAGAAGCAGTCTTGAGCCGGGCTAACTAAAAAGAATTCTGATTATGTTGCATGAAATAGAAAGAGCATTAGATAAAGAAGGCCTGAACCAGAAAGAATATTCTGAGTTGTTGGTTCGCCTGCTTGATTACGGCGTGATATGCCGTGATGAATCCCAAATTGAGCAAACCTTATACGACCGTTATGTTCGTATCGAAGAATTGATTGGAGAGTATCTTTCAATACTGGGGATTCGTATTCAGCACGATCGTCGTTTTCAATTTGTCCGTTTGTACCCGCCGGGTTCACAAGTGCCGGGCATGGAAGAAGATCAAGAATTCTCTGGTAGTCCGTCGTTTCGCCAGCGCTTGAATCAAAACGAAGTAGCGCTGATTTTGGTGTTACGTGCGCAGTACGATAAAGCCTTGCGCGAAGGTGCGGTGGATGAGCAAGGGTGTGTCATGGTCTCGTTTGAAGGCCTAAGCATCGCGATGAAAAATCTATTAAAACGCAGCCTGCCTGAGAACGTTACCGACCGTAAAATAATGTTCCGTAAACTGCGTCAGATGCGTTTGATCCAACTTCAGAATGAAGACTCAGTAGAAGATGGCGATGTTTGGTTACGAATCCGCCCAATGATCATGAGTTACGTCAGTGATCAAGTACTCACCGAACTTATGGGTGATGAAGACGAAGCGAGTGATGAAGGAGCCGCTCCCGAGTCTTTGCCTGAAACAGCACAAGAGTCTTTGTCTGAAACCGCAGTAGAAGCTGAACCTGCAAAGGATGATGTAGCGGATGAATCTAGCGAAGAGGCATCAGAAGACGTTCCTGAATCAGACTCAGCAACCGCTGAGGCTACAGAGTCGTCGAAAGCAGATATTGAAGCTACAGAGCCTGAAGACACAGAGCGTGAAGCAACAGTAAGCGAACAGGATGTTTCCGGAGATGAATCCGGCGAGCCTGAAAAGAAACAGCCCGTCAGTCTGTTCGGAGAATAATCGTGTTTTTAAAGAAATTTGTATACATCAACTGGGGTAATATCCCAGCGACTGAATTTGAATTCGGCCCAATCAACCTGCTTTCGGGCGGCAATGGTTCGGGTAAAACTACCGCTGCGGATGCTGTGCAGACCATCATGACGGCAGCGCACGATACCTTATTCCATTACAACCCAGGCCAAGACGAAGCCACCCAGCGTGGTCGTGGTAAAAACGTCCGTACGTTGGCGTCGTATGTATTGGGTTGTGATGACGGCAGTTACGCACGTCCAAACGGTGCTGTCGGCTATTTAGCAGCGGTCTTTCATCCGACCACAGGTGAAAGTGGCGAGCCATTTACGGCGATCATCGGGGTGAGTGCTTCGGTAGATCGCGCTGGCAGCCAGCCTGTGGCGCGCCAAAACGATTTGCAGTTTTATATTGTTGCGGGCCAAGAGCTGACGCAAAACGATTTTCTAGTGACTGTGAACGACAGTCAGCAAGAAGTGATTCCGCTGAATAAACTGACCAAAAATTTGGCTCAGCGTATGGACCCGAATCACGTCGAAAAATACGATACCAAAAAGCAGTACCTGCGTCGTTTATACGGTGCGCTGCGTGGCCGTACTGATGCGGTGCCAGAGCGTGAAGCTATGAATGCGGCGCGAACCTTCTCGCGTTTTATGGCCTACAAGCCTGTAAAAAGTATCAATGGGTTTGTGGCCAACGAAATCCTCGAAGCCAAAGACATGGGCGATGCGATTCGCAGCGTGTCTGATCTGATGAAAACCATCTACGCGATGGAGTCCGACGCCAACACCTTGGCTGAAACGATTGAAATATTAAACGGTACTCGCGAAGCCTCTGGGCGCTATATTGATCAATGGATCGATTACAACGTACTGGAATACACCGCCGCTCGTAGTCGTTACTTAAATGATCAAAAGAACTACCTGCACGCCAAAGAAGTACAGCAGCAAGTACGTGAGTTATTAAACAAAACGCAAAAAGAACGTGATGTTTCACAAGACCGCCGTAAGCAAGTGCGCGAGCAATTGATTACGATGGAAGCGCGTCGTCGTGGCATTGACGCCCTGCAAGATAAAGACGCCGCCGAGCAAGCCATTGCCGACGGCAAGGCCAAGTTGCAAGCGCAAGCGATTCCATTGCTTGAACAAGATCAAATGTTGCAAGCCTCATTACGTGCCACCGAGCTTTTGTATGGGGCTTTGCAAAAGACGAATGTGGCAGCAGAAATCCCAACGCTGGGCAGTAAAAAAATTGCCGAGCAAGCGCGCAAAGTCTTAGCCATTAAAGATCAGGGTGCGGTCGATTTCCGTAAGCTACTCGGTAAAGATTGGGTTGATCTAGCACCGCTTGAAGCTCACTTAGATGATGCACGTGAACAGCAAGCGTTAGTGAATCAATGGCGTGATCGTTTTCATGATACCGAACTTGAAAGCAGCGGCATTTCATTACGAGATCAAATCGCTCGCGTGGCTGATCGCCGAGAGCAAAAGCTGCAGCAAGCTCAGCACCGCATGGTGCAAAAGCAAAATGACATTGCCAGCCTTGAATCGCGCCAGTTGAACTATCCGGGCTTTGTACGTATAGCCCTTGAAGCCATCATGCGTGAATGCCCACAAGCGGAACCGCGTGTATTAGCCGACTACGTAGAAGTCACTGACCCAGAATGGCAGAGCGCTATTGAGGGTTACATCGGCGGTGCACGTTTCAGCATCATCGTGGAGACCGCCTTCGAAGCCGAAGCTGCGCATATTTTACGTCAGATCCCAGGTGGCAGTCGTGCTCGTGTTATTCAAGGGGAAAAAGCCAAGAAAGACAGCGAGCGCATGAAAATTTCCTCCAAGTCGATTATCGATTTAATGGACTTTGATCACGCCACCGCACGTTATTACCTTGAAGCCAGTTACGGCAGTGTTGAACAAGTTGCAGATTTGCAGGCACTGCGAATGACGCGCCGTGGCGTTACGAAGGAAGGTCTGGGTTCTGGTTCATACTCGATCTATCGTTGTGATGTAGACGACACCGAGCTGGTCTTTGGCATGGGGGCACGAGAACGCGCCTTGGCAGCAAAACGCAGCGAGCTACATACGTTGGAAGATGTGGCTAACGAAGCAAATTTTCAATTGCGCCAAGCACAGCAATTATTGGATGCCGTGAATTTACTGCGTCATGTTTCGTTTGCTGATCAAATGCAGGCCATGCTGGACACCCAGTATCAAATGCAGCAAGCGGAAGATTCTTTAGGCGGTGTAGACACCAGCAGCTTTGGTGATATTGAGCACGAATTTACCGCACTGAAAGGCAAAGCTGACGACTTAGACGCACAAATTAAAGAGCTGGACGGCGAGTTAGGGCGCTTGCAGCAGCAGCTGAACGACGCTGAAAAAGCCTGTAAGGCTTTGAGTGAGCATCAAGAACAAACGTCCGATGTGGCGGATGCTAAGGAAGACGCTCTGCGTTCTATCGTGAGTATTTGGCCAGACTTTAATTTAGAAAAACGCCTTGAGCAGTCGGACAAAGAAGCGGAAGAAAGCCCGGTCGAGGCGATTGAAAATCTGCGTAAATCGGTGGCGCAAGAATTAAACGCCACCGCTTATGAAATTGAACGCAATATCACAGAACATAATCAGCGTTGCCAAACGGCAGACTCCATTGTTTATACGCCGGATTACCGTGATGAGCACGGCGCGAAGTTCTTTACCGATGTGTGTGGCTTGCAGCGTGAGATAGAGCGTATTCACAATCGTCTTAAGAATAATATTCTGGTTGAAAAACAAGACAAGTTGCACCAGCTACGCGAAAGCTTTAACAACGTATTCGTTACTAACTTGTGTCACTCGATTTACCAGTCGATTAATGACGGTAAACGCATTCTGGAAGACCTCAATAAAGAACTCGCTCATCATCGCTTCGGAGCTGACCGCGAAACTTATTGGTTCGATTGGGAGTGGGTGCCAGAGTATAAAGAATACTGGCAGTTCTTCGACGAAGTGATTAAAAACCCAGCCCTTGGTGATGGCGCCACCTTGTTCACTGCCGAGTTATCCGCCAGTTCAATCAAAGTGCGCGATCACTTAATGAGTATGTTGCTGGAAGACGACGAACAGAAAGCCATGCGCGAGCTAGAGCGTATTTCTGATTACCGTAATTACCGCGCGTACGAAATTTATAAGCAGCCTGCGAACAAAGAGCCCATTGCACTCAGCCAATACGGTACTGGGTCGGGTGGTCAGTTAGAAACACCCGCGTACATTATTCGTTCGGCAGCGATTACCTCCGCTTTCCGCTTTAACGAAGGTGATACGCACCTACGTGTCGTGCTGGTGGATGAGGCTTTCTCGAAAATGGATGAAACTCGCTCAAAAGAAGTGATCAACTACCTGACGGAAAGCTTAGGTTTGCAGTTATTGTTCATCATGCCGACGAGCAAGTCGGGGCCGTTTATGGATCTTGTGTCTAACCAGTTTGTGTTCTCGAAAGTGCCATTAGCGGGAGGCCAAACAAAAGGTGAGTTGCAAACGCGGGTATTGATTGATCGTCAGCAATGCAACCAAGAAAAAGTGCAAGAGTTGTGGGCCAACCATCGCCGGACGATTCGCCATCAAGCGTCACTCGACTTTATGGAAGAGTTTGCCTGATGACGCAAGAAAATACCGTAGCTTATGGTGTAGGCGATGCGTCGTTTAAAGCGGCCGGAGAATACGAGGGTATAAAAACCCTCGTCGATGCTTTCTACGATGCGATGGATGTTTTACCTGTGGCCAAAACCATTCGTGCAATGCATCCAGCAGACTTAGAAATGACACGCGATAAACTCACGCGTTTTCTGTGTGGTTGGTTAGGCGGTCCGCGTTTATTTCGCGAAAAATACGGGCCCATTGCTATACCATCTGCGCACAGTCATATGCCGATTGCTGAAGCAGAACGCGATGCTTGGCTTGCTTGTATGGAAGACGCGTTAAAGTCACAGCCCTACGCTGATGATTTTAAGCAATATATGTTGGTGCAGTTAGCTGTGCCAGCGGAGCGATGTCGCATGGCGTCACAAGCGGCGGCCAAGTCAAATACTTGATGGCTTGGCAAACCCGTTGCGTTTCTGTGCAAGCCTGTTTAACGTAGCAATGATCAAATGTTAATCATCACTTAGAATAATAAAAAGAGCTTGTTATGAATCTACACCGGACATTTTTATTTGCAGGCTTGATAATAGGCATATTGCCTAGAGTCTCTGCTGAAACCATCAATGATCATGCGTTGTGGAACATTAAAAGTGATCCAAGCGAAACGCGTTGGGTTCAGATTCGTGAATTCTCTCGGGTGGGCAATGAAGAGATTTTTCATGTCGATGTTTATGTGCGTGAGAATGGCGATGTAAAGGAGCTGGCGCTACGCTTGGCCGACCACATCGCGATAGAACGAAATGCACTGCTGAACAGCATTGGGCAGCCCGTCGAAATGGGTGTACCTGAAATTGAAGCCTACCAACAAGGCTTGATGAAGTGGGTAAGAACACCGGCTTCCGAGCGAGATGTTTGTCGCCGTCCTATTCAGCGTTGTCTCCAGAATTTAGTGTCAGAAACCGATGGTTTCTGACACCCAAATCCTAAGTCAGCGTCTTACTTAATAGCCGCGCTCTATCAGGTCTTTCATAACCTGTTCATAAAAATCCTCAACGCCACCTTTGTATGGCGCAGACTCTTGTAACCAAGTGGTTTCAGGTCCGTAGTGTTTATTTCGTCCAGTAAAGTAGTTGTGATAATACCCGTGACTGAAGATATTGCCGTCTAATGTTTTTATATGCTCAAAATTACTTTTGCCGTCGTCACATTTGGCGTATCCAATTTTATCAAAGTTTTGTGAATCCATTGTGGTGTAGCCGTCATTTGGGCCGTAGAGCGCTGTCACGCCAAGATAAAAGGTGGCGTCGCCCCAGTAGGTATAATCCCAAGAGCGAATACGTGCGGAATAACTGTAGTATCCGACGCCGTTACAGGCTTCGTTGCCTTCATTGACTAAATCGTCCCAAACATACTCTTCCATACCTAATGCCGTTCTTAACGCTTCCCAAACTTGCTCATCTTTATAAAAATCACGCTGCATATATTGGCTACTTAAAATGGCTAAACCATTCAAAAAAGCACGGAACTGCATGTTTAAATCTAAGTCGTATTCCATCGGATTATTGGCATCGTAGTTTTCGGTCAACACCAAGGGTTGGTTAAACAGTTCGGCATCGGTGGTGGTGTCGCCAATCTCGCGCCACATAATATCCGTGTTAAGTTTTTCGCCCTCTTCAAAATCCCAAAAATACGCCCCGGCTTCAGGGTCAATCCAACCATCACCAAAGGTGTAATTGGTGAGGGTCATACCTGAGATCCCTATGGTGGCGATTTCAGCACCTAAATGCTCACCAGATAATGAGACAACGGCGGCAACATGTTTTTTCATAGTGCCTGCTGCTGGGTTGTCTAAATCCGCAGGTTGGTAGACCGACATAAAGCGTGCGTCTTGCACACCTTGTGAAGCGCCCATAATGACCACCTTATCAGCACCGGTTGCTTCGAGTGCTTGCAATACCGTTAGTCGTAATGACGCCGATCGGATTTGATATGAGGCATAGGTGGGTTTGTCGGCGATAAATACATCGTTACCGCAGGCCTCTAAACGATCAACAACGCCCTTACTGAAATAACGGTTGTATTGCGCGATATTGCTGGTGCGTTTGAGGCGGTCATCGAATAAGTTTTCAACCCGAGGGGGGAGGTGAGCCTCATTCGCAGGCAGCACCCACTCAAGACAACCTTCATCATCGTTCCAGTCCGCACAATATTTAGCAATATTATCGCTTTCGCGTGTCATACACTCATCTGGGTTCCAGCTGTCAGGGCATATGGACCGCAACCCGAAGTGATGTGATAACACAATCGGGTATTGTATTTGGCAGTCAGGAATTGAAGGCGTTGCCAGTGCTTGTGCGGAAGCCGAAGCCGAAGCCGAAGCCGCAGCCGCAGCCGATGCCAACGAAGCAGTAAGCAGTATTGTTTTCATGATAAGACCTCTTCCGTGGGGTTGAAGAAGTACTGATGAATCAGTACCTCAGGAATTGATAGCAATAAAACACCAACGCAAGATATGCCACTGTAAGCCAGTGTTAATCAAAGGCACGTATAGATGATCAATATCAATTAGAGGCAGGCGTTATGCGCCATGAAACAGTCATCCGTATTGTTATGTGGCAGCTTGCTGCAAAAACAAGAGACTGATAGGGTGCATGTAACCAATGGAAGAGAAAAGGAATACGGTATGGGATATGAGCGCATAATGGGACTTAACGTGATAGACGATACTGAATATCAGAAATATCGGGATGCAATGATTCCAATTTTGACGACTTACGGTGGTGCCTTTGGGTTTGATTTCAAAGTATCCGAAGTACTTAAATCCAAAACAGACGACCCTATCAACCGTGTGTTCACCATCGACTTTCCTGATGAAGCGACCATGAATGCTTTTTTCAACGATCCGGGTTATCTAGATGCCAAAGCAAAACACCTTGATCACTCCGTCAATGCTCGAACCATCATTTCGTTGCATGAAAAATAAGTAAATTTTTAATTACCCCTGAATTTAAGAATGGAATATTCATGAATAGCATCACTAGCACTTTCCTGTTGATTATCGTATCGCTAGCCCTAAGTGGCTGTGCACTATTTACATCACCATACGATGTGACGCGTCATGAAAACTTCACCAAGCTGAAAGCCGTGCATATGAAGTTCTTTGACGACTGGACTGTAGGCACAGATAAAACATGGAACTTAGAGTCTGTTACAAGTTACTGCGATAATGGTGATCTTCAATATCGTGAAGCGTTTGAATACGCAAAATCTACAGATAAATCTGACAGCACGGGTGAGCGAGCGGTGAAAATTCTGTGGAAGTCGTTCACTTCTAACTGTGCATTATCACTAAAGAAGAAAAAACTCTTCAGTAAAGTATTCATCCAAGAACTACGACCTGAAATAGAACAAAACTATAACTACGCCATCGCGGGTGAGTTAGCCCGAGTCACTAAAAAATAATTTAACGATAGGTAATAGCATGACCGTACTCAGTGAAATTATAGATGCGACAGGCAGCGACGTTAAACAACAGCTTAAAACTGAATTGCTAGATCTTATTCAAGGCGCAAAATCAGAATCCGCTGACGTAATCAAAGAAACTGGCGAAAAAATAGAGAAATGGGTAAAAATGAAAGTCGAAGGCGACATCGATGCCGATGAACTGAAAGAACTACTTAATAGTAGAAAAGCCACCGTGCAGCAGTTTCTAAATACTCAAGAGATCGCTGCCAAAGCACGAATGGAAAAAATCAGTGTAGGCTTGATTGATCTGATTGTTGATAAAGCCATGGGCGTGATTGTTTAAATTAGACAATAAATACAAAGGAATGTCGTCATGAATGCCGAGCTAATGGCACTGTCTGATATAGATAAGCTGGCTCCATTATTTGATCAATATATGGTTTTTTATGGCCAGCCCTCCGATCCTGAACGCTACAAAGTGTATTTGATTGAAAGACTGAAAAATAATGAAGCAACCGTTTATCTTGCTTTTAATGAAAAATTAGAAAGCGTCGGCTTTGTACTGAATTACCAAACATTTTCTTCAGTATTACTTGGTCGGGTCGTCGTATTGAACGACTTGTTTGTTGTACCAGCGGCACGTCAGAAGGGAGTAGCTAAGGCATTGATTGAGTGTTCAGTTAACTTAGCGAAAGAAACGGGTTCAGTCAGAGTCGATCTTGGCACTGCCAAAACGAATAGCAATGCACAAGCGCTGTATGAACAGTTAGGTTTTGAAAAAGACACTGAGTACTTCGCTTATAGTTTTAGCGTGTAATATCAGTGGGGCCGTTTCGCGTAAATTAATAGATTAGATATAAGGTGAGATCTATGAGTACTCTGAATACTGTAGAAATAAAAGCCTTTCTTCCGGCAAAAGACTTTGAGGTATCAAAGAATTTCTATTGCGATATTGGCTTTATAAAAGCCTCGGATGAGGGTGGTGTTGCGTACTTTCATCATGGGCAATGCAGTTTTTTACTCCAAGACTTTTACGATAAAGCGTTAGCTGAGAATTTTGTAATGCATCTTCTTGTTGAAGATGTCGATAGCTGGCATCAGCACGTATGTAAATCTGGTGTCGCTGAAACGTATCTTGTTAAAGTCTCTGAGGTGGTGACTCAAGCTTGGGGGATGAGAGACTTTACTGTATTGGATCCAAGTGGTGTGCTGTGGCGAATCGGTCAAAATGTGTAATAGTTTATCAAGTAAAGAATTCTTTGCTGGTTATGATATTTAGCATCAATTCCCCACAAACCAATATTTATCCCACGCCTTGAATACCTTTTCTGGGTATTTAGTTTTTCCTAAGCTGCCGTTGTAGCGGGCCAGAGCGCGAATCAGGTTGCCTTTTTCACGGTCTAGGTAGTGTTTTAATATCGTGCAGCCATAGCGCAAGTTCGTGCGGGTATCCATGAGGTTGTCTTCTGAACGGCCAATTTCGTTTTTCCAAAATGGCATCACTTGCATATAGCCTTGGGCACCAACATAACTTAAGGCAAAGCGATCAAAGGCGCTTTCTACTTGGATAACTGAGAGCACGAGTTCGGGCTGTAAACCTGCCTTAGTCGCTTCTTGATGCACCATGCGCAGTAGGTCTAAACGAACCTCGTTGTCTTTCATTTTACGATAGCGCTGTAGGCGGTTTGACATATCCATGAGCCAAACTTCGGCGTGAAACTTATCGTTAAACGATTCTGATTCAGATACGGCAGAGAGCAGGGCTTGGCGTAGCTCGGGGTCAGGCTGGTCTGATGACATAGCTATTGCAGGCGGCGCAATTAAGGCCGCACACAATGTGGTACATAACGCAGTTCGCAACGCCAACGCTTTTAGCCTGTGGCGCAAAGCCGAGGTTAAGGAGCGTTGGCACAGGATCATTATAGGCTGATCCGTTCTTGCAGTAGCGCCAGAATATCTTCTGCAGCAATCTCTTCTTTATCTTCAGCACGGCGAGCTTTGTACTCAACTTTGCCTTCTTTTAAACCACGATCACTGATAACGACGCGGTGTGGAATACCCATCAACTCCATGTCAGCAAATTTAACCCCTGGGCTGGTCTTTTTATCGCGGTCGTCCATGTAGACTTCAATACCTGCAGCGGTCAGGTCGGCGTAGAGCTTTTCAGCCACTTCACGAACTTCTTCCGACTTATGCATGTTCATAGGCACAATACCGACATGGAATGGCGCGATGGCGTCTGGCCAAAGGATGCCGTTTTCGTCGTTGTTTTGCTCAATGGCAGCAGCGACCACACGGCTTACGCCAATACCGTAACAACCCATAGTCATGACTCGGTCTTTACCGTTCTCATCAAGGACTTTAGCGTTAAGTGCTTCAGAGTATTTGGTACCTAACTGGAAGATATGACCCACTTCAATACCGCGTTTAATATCGATGGTGCCTTGCCCACATGGACTAGGGTCGCCAGCGACGACATTACGCAGATCAGCGACTTCTGGCAGAGCAACGTCGCGCTCCCAATTAGAGCCGGTCATGTGCATGTCTTTTTCGTTAGCACCACAAACAAAGTCCGCTAGGTGTGCAGCACTGCGATCGACGTAACACCGCGCGGATAAGTTTTGTGGACCAACATAGCCGGTGACGCCGCCAATGCTTTGGATTTCTTCTTCACTGGCAAACTGAACAGGGCTAAGAACGCCGGGCAGTTTTTCCGCTTTGATTTCGTTTAGCTCGTGATCACCACGGATAAACAGAACCACGGGTTCGCCTGCATCACCTTCTTCGGCGTCTTCTGCTTCGCTGATACCACGTACGACAATGGCTTTTAACACTTGTGAGGTTGCTACATTGAGTAGCTGAGCTACGTCTTCAATTGAGCTGGTATTTGGAGTCGCTACTTTTTCGAGTGTTTGTGTGGCGGTAGGGCGTTCACCAGCAGGGGCGATGGCTTCTGCTAATTCGACGTTAGCGGCGTAATCGCTAGCGCTTGAAAAAGCGATGTCGTCTTCGCCAGATTCGGCTAGAACGTGGAATTCGTGAGATGACGCGCCACCAATGGAGCCGGTGTCGGCCAAGACAGGGCGGAAATCTAAACCAAGGCGATTAAAAATATTGCAGTAAGCGGCGTGCATTTGCTCGTAGGTTTTTTGCAAACACTCTTCGTTCGCATGGAATGAGTAGGCGTCTTTCATAATGAATTCACGGGCACGCATCACACCAAAGCGTGGGCGTGTTTCGTCACGGAATTTGGTTTGCACCTGATACAGGTTCATTGGCAACTGCTTGTAGCTGCTTAGGTTGTTACGGGCTAAATCTGTGATGACCTCTTCAGCGGTGGGGCCAATACAGAATTCACGGTTGTGGCGATCTTTAATACGCATTAACTCGCCGCCGTATTGGAACCAACGGCCGGTTTCTTCCCATAATTCAGCAGGCTGAACCATTGGCATAAGCACTTCTTGAGCGCCCACGCGGTTCATTTCTTCGCGCACAATATTTTCTACTTTGCGCAAAGTACGTAACCCCAGTGGCATCCATGTGTACAGGCCGGCGGCCAGCTTACGGATCATGCCTGAGCGCAGCATCAATTGATGGCTGATGACAACGGCATCTGCCGGGGTTTCTTTTTCAGTAGCAATAAGGAATTGAGTAGCGCGCATAGTAACGGTTTGGCCATGTGGTCATTTGAGTTGCCCCTATTCTAAAGCCTACGCACCTCACCAGCAATTTTGTCGTGGAATAAGTTATTTTTAATAAAAATTTGGCGTTTATCTATTGGTTGAATTGTGAGCAACATCATGAAAACCTAAGGTTCATGGTGTATGGAGAGCATTTCGGCGTTGTCATGCTTAATGACTATGAGATACTTGCCGATACAGGATGTATATAACAAGAGTGCTCAAAGCTGTGAATGATACTGAGAAGCACTTAAGGCAGCTCTGAATAATGCAGTGGAGGCTGCGGATTTCAGGAAAATGACAGTTTAAGGCGCTACTTTGCAGGCATGGCGGGTCACGTCAAAAAGTAGCAACGCAGAAATGTCATTTTCTTGAAACCCCCAAAGGGCGTGGCCTGTAAACACTTTATATCTTTGTTGTTGATCTTATTAAGGACCTGCCATTAACTTCGATCAACGCCTCAATCTAAAGCGTTACAGGATTCACGCGCAGCACTACTGAATTATTCAGAGGTGCCTTAATAATAAAGTGGAGCAACTTCCGTGAACAATGAACTGGGAACCGCAGAGGATCTGCCTGTTGTCGATTCTTGCTTAAGAAATCAGCGCCCAATATTGGATGTTTTGGGGCAATTTTTACCAAAAAATGCGCGTGTACTCGAGATTGGTAGTGGTACTGGGCAACATGCGGCTTACATGACTGAGCACTTGCCGGGTATTTGCTGGCAACCAACAGAAATGAGCGAGCGTCTTGATGAGATTACGCTCTGGCAGCAACATTGTAATCGTGCGGGGTTTCTTCCGCCGTTAGAACTGGATGTGTGCCAAGATATTTGGCCTGCACGTGATTTTGATGCGGTGTTTAGCGCCAATGTTGTTCATTTTGTTAGTTGGCCTGAAGTAGAGCGCCTTTTTGTCGGCGTGGCTCGGTGTTTAAATGCTGGTGGTTTGTTGATGTTGTATGGCCCATATAATTACGACGGTCAGTTCACGAGTGAAGGTAATATTGCGTTAGACGGCTGGCTACGAGAGCGTAACCCGGAAAGCGGCATTAAAGACTTTGAGCAAGTATTGCTACTGGCACGAAAGCATCATTTGCACTTACGCGCCGATGAAGAAATGCCATCCAATAATCGCACGTTAGTTTTTCAAAAAGCAGACACTGAATAACAAGGGATCCGTTACTTATGAGTCAACAACTTGAACCTTGCTCATGGGCGGTCGGTGGTTCCTCTGAAGCGCTCTACCTTGCATATCATGATAACGAGTGGGGGAAGCCTTGTTATGAACCCCATCGCTTGTTTGAGAAAATTTGTCTCGAAGGGCAACAGGCCGGACTAAGTTGGATTACCGTCTTAAAAAAGCGCCCGGTTTATCGTCAGTGCTTTCATGAGTTTGACCCTAAGCAAATAGCCGCTATGACAGATGCCGATATTGAAGACTGCCTGCAAGACACCGGACTTATTCGCCATCGTGGCAAGTTGGAAGCCATTCGTAAAAATGCTATTGCTTGGAATACGGCAGAAGAGAAAGGCCATAACTGGGTTGAATGGTTGTGGTCGTTTGTTGATGGGCAACCTCAGATCAATCATTTTGCTGTTTTGAGCGAGATCCCGGCGCAAACAGACGAGTCTAAAGCCATGAGTAAAGCACTTAAAAAAATGGGCTTCGGATTTGTTGGCCCAACTACTTGCTACGCATTTATGCAAAGTATGGGGATGGTTAATGACCACCTCACTTCCTGTCCGCTTCATCCCAGCAATCAATAGAATGCCATGTTTTTGAACTTAACAGCTTTCAAGCTTCTAACGCTTGGCGTTCTTGCAGCTTGTGGGTGAAACTCTTTGCCCGCTATCATAGATATCGTTAATTAATCTCGGTGGTGTTATGAATAAAACAATCGTTAAACTGGGTTTTGTGTCGGCAGCTATCGCCAACATTGGTGGTGTATTGCTATTCTCGCGATTATTTTCTAATGAGGTTATTTCTGCGTCTGATCCTGTCGTGATGTCGACCTTTGGTCTTGTGATGATCATGGTCTGGGGATTGGCTTATTTGGGCGCTGCCGCAATTTCAAGCAGTGTACGATGGCTGGCGGCTGCTTTCGCGATAGAGAAGCTAGTGTATGTGATTGTTTGGTGCCAGTGGATGTTCAACAACAGCATCAGCGACGTGTACTCACAAGACCTCTATGCGGGACTTTTTTACACGATTTATGGGCCAAACGACTTCTTGTTTATGGTCTTCTTTATATTGGTGTTTTTGAAGTCAGGGCGCTCACCTGCTCAGGTGTGATACCTAATCCTCTTTCCCCTAACCTATAAACCGCGGCTTATCGGCACCTTCTGGTTAGGTACGCCGCTGTGATAGTATCCAAGCACTTTACTGCTCAGTTGACCAATCCAGTGCCGTCCTTATGCTTAGAATAAGGTTCGTACACAGGACGTAATTAAAAGAATAGGTATTTCAGCATGAATGTAGCAAATCCAGAAGTCGCTTACGAAGTGAGTTATAACCCAGCCACGCTTGAAGAAATTGGTCGTTTACCTTTAACCACTCAGGCCGAGTTTGAAGAGATCTTTGAGAAGGCTCGTACAGCGCAGAACCTCTGGGCGCAGGTATCGTTTAAAGAACGTGCTAAATACATTCTAAAAATGGCCGATTATCTACGTGATAACGCAGATGAACTGGCTGACATCATTAGCCAAGACAATGGCAAATTAAAGATTGATGCGCTGAATACTGAGATTATTCCATCCATCATGAGCTGTACTTGGTACGCTAAAAACGCCCCTAAAGTGTTGAAAAGCTCGTTGTTACCTCCATCCTCAATGCTGTTTTTTAATAAGTGGTCAAAGCGCGTGTATCAGCCAATTGGTACGCTGGGCATTATCAGCCCTTGGAACTACCCATTCAGCATTCCGTTTGGTGAATTGGTTATGGCGCTGATGGCGGGTAACGCCGTGGTGCTTAAAGTGGCGGCACAAACGCCGATGGTTGGTGATGCTATTGATCGAGTCGTTAAGGCATCAGGTTTACCGGATGGTTTGTTTACTCACGTAGTGGGTTCTGGCTCTAAAGTCATCGAGTCGATGCTGTCAAATGGCGCGAATAAAATTTTCTTTACGGGTTCTACCTTTGCCGGTAAGCAAGTAATGAAGTCGTGCGCGGAATACTTAGTACCGTGCAGCCTAGAACTGGGCGGTAATGATGCTATGGTCGTTCTTGAAGACGCCCCAATTGAACGGGCAGTCAACGGCGGCATGTGGGCAGCCTTCCAGAACGCTGGCCAGTCATGTGGTGGTGTGAAGCGTGTTTATGTACATGAAAAGGTATACGACGAATTTGTCGAGATGGCGATTGCGAAAACAAAAGCACTGCGTCATGGCGTGAATGGCTACGATACCGACCTAGGCTCAATTACCACTGAGAAGCAGTTCAATACCCTCGAAAAAGAGCTGCAATTAGCACTGGATAACGGCGCTAAGATTGCAGCTCAATCTTGTGCGGTAGGGGAGCAAAAAGGTTACTTCTTCCCAGCGACATTGTTGACTGACGTGACCGCGGATATGGAATTTATTCAAGAAGAAATCTTCGGCCCGTTTATGCCTATAGTGAAGGTTAAATCTGAAGCAGAAGCGATCGAACTGGCGAATAAGTCACAATACGCGTTAACGGCATCTGTGTGGACGAATAGCAACTCACGCGGTAAGCGCGTGGCGATGCAATTGCACGCCGGTGCCGTGACTGTAAATGATCACCTTTACACGCACGGTATGTCGAATACTGAGTGGGGTGGTCCTAAGGAATCGGGTATTGGCCGAACGCACGGTGCTTTAGGCTTGCAAGAAGTTGCTGAACCCAAAATCATCAACTGGGATTTATTACCAGGCCTTAGCAAAAGAAATGCATTCTGGTTCCCGTTTGATGCAGGTATCTACAACAACATGTTGAAGTTAACGGGCTATATAAAACCTAAATCGGTCGGTCAGTGGGTCAGTTTGAACATCATCACTCTACCTAAGGTGCTGGTGCGTATGCTTTCGGCTTGGAAAGTTGATAAAGGTTGATTTTCCTTGGGCACCTCTGATTAATAATGGCTCTTACAAATAATAGTGTAAGAGCCGTTTAATTCTTTTTTATATCTTTGTTAAGTTTTTACACCGGAACAGCTTCTTTACGCCAACGCGCCCCCCTTCTAAAAGCAAAAAAAAAGCACCGAGCCAGCCAGAGTCATAAGACATTGGAAAGCATCGATGCACGGTCAACAATCGTAATACAGAGAAAGGACCAACAGCTTACTTGGGATAAAGCATCAGTATTTACCAGATCTCGAGTTTCCGGTTAGGGAAGCCAGTAAATACTGAAGGTCTTCAGGCCACCGCTTCTCCTAGTTGAGAGGCGATATCCTGAATTTGGTTGCTGGTGGTATTTTTTGCGGCAAACGCAGCCACTTCACCCACAATAATGAGTGCAGGCCCAAGACCTGAATAACGCTCAGCTAATGCAGGAAGATCAATTAATCGTCCCGTAAATACTTCTTGGTTTGGCAGTGTGCCATTTGCAATCATGGCAACAGGCGTGGAGTAACAAAGTCCGTCATCAATTAAGCTGGCTGTGATTTGGCTCGCTTGTTTTACCCCCATGTAAAATACTCGAGTAGGCCTTTGGCTTGGCTGGTATTCGCCATGTTGGCTGTGACCGCTATCAAGCATTAGCGCATTACCATATTGACGATGCGTTAGCGGTATTTTTGCTGCTGCTGCACACCCTCCAGCCGCGGTAATGCCCGGTACGATATCAACCTCAACACCGTGCGCTTGTAAATATTCAAGCTCTTCACCACCACGACCAAAGATAAATGGATCGCCGCCTTTTAAGCGCACAACACGTTCGTATTTACGAGCGCTAGTGAGTAAGGCCTTTTGGATATCGACTTGTGTCATTTTGTGCGCACCACAACGTTTTCCTACATGAATGCGGGTGCATTTTTTGGGCAGCATCTCTAAAATTTCATCAGAAATCAGGCTGTCATATAACACAACATCCGCTTGATTGAGTATGCGCATGGCTTTAATGGTGAGCAGTTCAGGGTCCCCCGGACCGCCGCCGACGAGCCATACTTTTCCCATTTTATATTCTTTATTTGTGATCTTTTTCATAATTTAGCCTGCTTTGGCGATCGTGCCGCCAACCCGATCAATAATGGATTTCAACTCAGGAATACAGGAGCCACAGTTGGTGCCACACTTAAGTGCGTCACCCAGGGCGTCTGCAGTACAGCATCCTGCTGCGATTGCTTCCTTGATGGTGTTTTCACCCACTTGGAAGCACGAACATACAATCGCGCCTTTATCTTCCTGTGGGCCAAGAGGGCGACCTGCAAGCAGTGCTTTGCGATCGTCGTGATTTAATTCATTTTCTGCAAACCGATCAATTAACCACTGGCGACTGCCAAAATCGTAATCGGCATGAATAAAGAGCACGGCTTTTAATTTACCTTTACAAATAAACGCCATGCGATAGTGAGTATTTTTACTGTCACTAAATGTGATCCATTGGCCGTCACTATCACTCGCGGCCAGTTGCGCTTTAACACTGGAAATAAAGGTGTCAGGGGCACTTTCATCGGCTATTTCATACATGTGGCCGGTGTCAGTTAAATTATATGCCCAATAGTCTGTATGCAGTGCGCCAAGGTCGGTATCCGTGACTAAAAACCCGTGCCATGCGCTGGTAAATGATTTGGCTTGTACGCG
This sequence comes from Oceanobacter sp., assembly GCA_002733645.1. Taxonomy (GTDB): domain Bacteria; phylum Pseudomonadota; class Gammaproteobacteria; order Pseudomonadales; family Oceanobacteraceae; genus Thalassolituus. The sequence continues at coordinate 11,104 of NVWL01000020.1, read as the reverse complement.
AGTTATTTTTAACGCCGGTTGCCCTGAGATAGGGTCGTTATCTTTATTAATCAGAGTACCCATGCGGGCTTGGCTTGCGTAGCGGCCCGTCCAATGCATAGGAACAAATACTTCACCAGAACGCTGTCGGTTATCAGCGTGAACTTGAGCGCGAACAATAATGCGGCCACGCTCGTTATACAGTTCAACGAGTTTGCCGTTAATAATATTTAATTGATCAGCGTCTTGTTGATTAAAATCCGCGTAAGGCTCAGATATATGACGGGCCAAACGCGCAGACTTTGCAGTACGCGTCATGGTGTGCCAGTGATCACGTACTCGGCCAGTATTCATAATTAACGATGACACTGATCCGGTTTCTTCAAGCTTGGCTGCAATTGGAATCATGCGCGCTTTATTGTTTGGCGTATAGAAATGGCCATCGTTATAAAAACGTGCTCGACCTTCTTGATAAGTCTCGTTGACAGGCCATTGGATAGGGGCAAGTGCATCGTACTGCTCTCGGTCCATACCTGCTAACCCGCTAATATCAAAATCGCGTTTGCCTGCCCCCTTAAGGTTGTTTTCAAAGCCAGATAGGCGTGCATGTTCATCAAAGATTTCACTTGGGTGCTCGTAAGGAAATTGTTCTGAAAAGCCCAAGCGGCGTGCCACTTGTGTGATGATCCACCAATCAGGGCGTGCCTCACCTGGGGGAGGCATAAAGCCACGTTGGCGAGAAATTCGACGCTCAGAATTTGTGACAGTACCGTTCTTTTCGCCCCAGCTTGCTGCGGGCAATAATACATGCGCTGCGGCAGTGGTATCGGTATTTTCCATACAGTCTGAAACGACCACAAGTTCACAATTTTTTAAGGCGGCTTTCACGTCGTCCGCATCAGGCATGCTGACCACTGGATTGGTTGACATGATCCAGAGGAATTTAATTTTTCCTTCTTTAACTGCATCAAAGAGATCAACGGCTTTTAACCCTGGGCGGTCGGCAACGTGCGGAGAATTCCAGAAGCGACGCACCCGATCACGGTCACTCGCATTAAAATCCATGTGGGCGGCTAATTGATTGGCTAGACCTCCCACTTCACGCCCACCCATTGCGTTGGGTTGGCCGGTAATCGAAAAAGGGCAGGCGCCGGGTTTTCCGATTCGGCCAGTAGCTAAGTGCAGGTTAATAATACTGTTGGCTTTATCCGTGCCATCGTTGCTTTGATTAACGCCTTGAGAATAAAAGGTGACGGTTTTATCTGTATCGCGAAACCACTCAAAAAAGGTTGAAAGTGCATCAATACTCACATCCGTTTTACGTTCAAGGTCTTGGAAGTCAGAGGCGGCTAACGCTGCTTCAGCTAGAGTTTCATCAAAGCCTTCGCAGTGTTTTGCAACAAAGTCACTATCAATGGCGTTTTCACCATTGAGGTAGGTAAGTAGCGCATTGAATAAGGTCGTGTCCGACCCCGGACGAATTTGCAAGTGCAGATCCGCAATATCACAGGTGGCGGTTTTACGTGGATCAATGACCACGACTTTCATATTCGGGTTGGCTTTTTTTGCCGCCGTCATACGTTGAAACAGAATAGGGTGTGCCCACGCGGCGTTACTGCCCGTAATCACCAGTAAGTCTGTTTGCTCTAAATCTTCGTAACAGCCCGGTACGGTGTCAGAACCTAACGATCGTTTATAAGACGCAACAGCCGAAGCCATACACAAGCGTGAATTAGTATCCATGTTGGCACTGCCAATAAAGCCTTTCATTAGCTTGTTAGCAACGTAGTAGTCTTCAGTCAGTAATTGCCCTGAGCCATAAAAAGCAACGGCTTCCGGCCCGTGTGTTGAGATCACTTGCTGAATTTTATCGGCGATTAAATTTAAGGCGCTGTCCCAGCTGGTTTGTTTGCGATTGAGCATCGGTGTTAAAAGGCGATCCGTGTGGCTGATAGTCTCGTGTAGAGATGAGCCTTTAACGCAGAGACGACCAAAATTTGCGGGGTGTGTTTTGAGCCCTTCAACAGGTTTCACAACATTCACCTCAGCACTTACCTCAGCACTTACCTCAACACCGCAACCGACACCGCAATAAGGGCAGGTTGTATGGGTGACTGGGTTAGATTCGATCATTGGTCTCGCCTTTAATAAATAAGTACAACACAAGAAAAAAACAAAAAAAAAGCGCTCGCGGTTTTACCGCGAGCGCCAATGCTCATAAACACACAACATAAAAATAGTAGTACCAGCACTGGTACTTAAGAGCGTATGAGGCATCCTGCCAATGCACAACGTCTTACGTAGTACTAACAAGAAGGGTGCCAATCCGAAATATAGAGATGAAAAAAGTTGCAAAGCCGCGAAAATAGGGCACTTAGTAAAGACTGAAATACCTAAATGAGAATATATATCATTAGTTAAATCCTTGTTTTTAAAGAGAATGTTCGATTCTGGGGCGAACATGGCGACCTTTGTTCATATTTGGTGCGGAATCGTTTGTTGTTGCTCGCTTTAGGTGAATTTTTAAAATTACAGACCGTCTGAATCGACCGAAAACACTGGAACCTGTAATAAATACGAACCCTCTCTTTATGTTGGCACTACCCTTGCTTTGAAGCTAATAACCTTTTCTTACAACGGCGTAAGTAAAAGGCGGAGCAATGTAGCATCCGCATAATTAAGTCCCCAGTTTTATGATCTGACCCTAAGAGTCAGTAAATACAGAGAGATTACGCCATGAGTAAGAAACGCATTATTGTTGTCGGCAACGGCATGGTTGGCCACAACTTCATTAATACCCTCGCGACTTCAGATCACGCCTCTGAATTTGAAATTATTACCTTCTCTGAAGAACCTCGTCTCGCTTACGACCGTGTACAGCTCAGTAAGTATTTCTCCGGCGCAACAGCTGCTGATCTAGCGATGACCACTCCTGACGAATATGACGAACTGGGCGTCACTTATATTGTCAGCGATAAAGTTGTTGATATTGATGCGGATAACAAAACGATTAAAACAGCCAGTGGCCGAGTCGAGGGCTACGATAAGCTGATTCTTGCAACAGGTTCTTACCCATTTGTTCCACCGATTCCGGGTAAAGACCAAGAGCATTGCCTTGTTTACCGCACGATTGAAGATCTAGAAGATATTTCTGCTTCTGCCAAAGTCTCTAAAACCGGTGTGGTTGTTGGCGGCGGTTTGTTGGGTCTTGAAGCGGCTAACGCCTTAAGAGAAGCGGGGCTAGATACGCACGTTGTAGAATTTGCGCCACGCCTGATGGCGGTGCAGCTGGATGAGGGCGGTGGTAAATTACTGCGTAGCAAAATTGAAGGCTTAGGTGTGTCGGTTCATACCGAGAAAAACACAAAAGAAATTGTCGCTGGTGAAGAGTGCCGCTACCGTATGAACTTTGCGGACGGCTCGCACCTTGAAACCGACATGATACTTTTCTCTGCGGGTATTCGTCCACAAGACGAACTGGCTCGTGAGTTCGGCATTGATATGGGGCCTCGAGGTGGCATCGTTGTTAATGATTACCTGCAAACCTCTGATGAAAACATCTACGCCATTGGCGAGTGTGCATTGTGGGATAACAAAATTTACGGTTTGGTAGCCCCGGGTTATCAAATGGCCAAAGTGGCTGCGGATCACATCACCAGTACCTTAATTACTTTGGATACGCCTAAGTTAGCGTTCCAAGGCGCAGACATGAGCACCAAGCTTAAATTATTGGGTGTCGACGTTGCCTCGATTGGTGATGCACACGCTCACACAGCAGGTGCTCAGAGCTATATATTCAATGATGACGTTGCCGAAGTTTATAAGCGCTTAGTAGTTTCTGCTGATGGCAAAAAACTATTGGGTGCGGTGTTAGTTGGCGAAGCAGAAGCCTACGGAACTTTGTTGCAATTGATGCTTAACGATATGGATATTCCTGGTAATCCAGCGAGCTTAATTCTTCCTGCAATGGATGGAGCCGAGCCGGTAGGTTTAGGCGTGAGCTCACTGCCAGACACAGCACAAATATGTTCATGTTTTGATGTGACTAAAGGTGATATTAGCGGTGCCGTACAAGGTGGCTGCTGTACTATGGGTGACTTGAAAGACGCAACCAAAGCATCAACCGGTTGTGGTGGCTGTACTGCATTAGTTAAGCAGGTGATGGATGCCGAGCTTGAATCTATGGGTGTAGAAGTCAATAACGACCTATGTGAACACTTTGCTTACACGCGTGCTGAATTAGCTGACATCGTTCGTATTAAAGGCTACACCAGCTTCAAAGACGTTGTTGAGGGGCACGGTAAAGGCCACGGTTGTGAAATCTGTAAGCCTACGATTGGTTCTATACTCGCGTCATTTGAAAACGAATACGTATTAAAAGATGAGTTAATGCCGCTTCAGGATACAAACGATATCTTCCTTGGCAACATGCAAAAAGACGGTACTTACTCCATCGTGCCACGCGTTGCCGGTGGTGAAATTACACCAGACGGCTTAATCGCTTTGGGTGTCATCGGTAAAGAATATGACCTGTACACCAAAATAACTGGTGGCCAGCGTATCGATTTATTCGGTGCTCAGCTTCATGAATTACCAGAAATTTGGAAAAAATTAATCGACGCTGGTTTTGAGACTGGCCACGCCTACGGTAAATCATTGCGTACAGTTAAGTCGTGTGTTGGAAGTACTTGGTGTCGTTACGGTGTACTTGATTCAGTATCAATGGCGGTTGCACTTGAGCATCGCTACAAAGGATTACGCGCCCCACATAAAATTAAATTTGGTGTGTCAGGTTGTACCCGTGAATGTGCAGAGGCCCAATCGAAAGATATTGGTGTCATTGCGACAGAGAAGGGCTGGAATTTATACGTCTGCGGTAACGGCGGTATGCGCCCACGTCATGCGGATTTGTTCGCCACCGAACTTGATGATGAAACACTGGTTAAATACATCGACCGCGTATTAATGTTCTACGTACGTACCGGTGAGCGTTTACAGCGTACCTCGGTATGGATGGAAAACCTCGAAGGTGGTCTTGATTACCTGCGTGAAGTTGTTATTGAGAATAAACTAGGCATCTGTGATGAGTTAGAAGATCAGATGACGAAAGTGGTTGGCACGTATCAGTGTGAATGGAAAACAACCGTGGAAAGCCCTGAAAAACTCAAGCGCTTTGCACATTATATTAATGCTGATCAGGAAGACAGCAACCTGCTGTATGTCCGTGAGCGTGGGCAGCGTCGCCCAGCGACCGAAGAAGAACGTATCACCTTGGTGAACGTGACTGAAGGTCAAAAATAACGGGAAAAACGAGAGGGTCAGGAATGATCCTCCCACTTTGAACGCTATTTTTTAAATTTTATTCTTTTAATATTATTTACGCTCGCGATACGTGATAGAGCAGGAGAAAACTTATGACTACTTGGACTAATGTCTGCCCGCTAACTGATCTTGTTCCTGATACTGGAGTATGTGCCCTCGTAGAAGGCAAACAAGTGGCTGTGTTCCGATTTGGCACGGGTGAAACTATTTACGCCATCAGCAACTTTGATCCTTTTGGTAAAGCAAATGTGCTTTCACGTGGGATTACCGGTTCAATCGGTGAACGCCCAGTAGTAGCATCCCCCCTTTATAAACAGCACTTTGATTTGAGCACAGGTGAATGTCTGGAAGATGCAGACGTGTCGGTCGAGCACTTTCCTGTTCGTATCGACAATGGTGTTGTTCAGGTTTCAGCATCAGCGTAATTGCTGATGCACCTCGTTATATTGATTTAATTTATTAAGGCTGTTTATGACTTCCGAAAAATTTAACCTCTTCGCTTTTACAGGGAAGATGAAGATTCTGCATTTAAGCTGGATCGCATTCTTTATCACATTCGTTGTGTGGTTTAACCATGCGCCGCTTTTGATGGCCATTGCGTCAAGCCTTGGGTTAACGCCATCAGAAATTAAAACGTTGTTAATTCTTAACGTTGCTTTAACGATACCTGCGCGAGTCGTGATAGGAATGTTGACGGATCGCTTTGGTCCGAAGATTGTTTATTCTTCCTTATTGGCTATCTGTTCTATTCCCTGTTTTATGTTTGCGCTTGCAGATACCTTTGTACAAGCCGCTATTGCGCGTTTCTTATTAGGTTTTATCGGTGCCGGTTTCGTGATCGGTATTCGCATGGTGAGCGAATGGTTCCCGGCGAACGAGCTAGGAACAGCAGAAGGTATTTATGGCGGTTGGGGTAACTTCGGCTCCGCAGCGGCAGCATTCACATTACCTGTGATTGCACTTTGGTTTGGTGGTGATGACGGCTGGCGTTATACGGTAGGTATTACCGGTATCCTGAGCTTATTATTTAGCTTCGTATATTACTTCAACGTAACTGATACACCGAAAGGCTCAACCTACTTTAAGCCAAAAAATATTGGCGCGATGGAAGTGACCAGTAAAGGCGACTTTTATTTCTTGCTGATTATGAAGCTACCAATGTATGCAGCGCTTGCCTTACTTACTTGGAAGTTGTCACCAGAAGGCGTGAGCTTACTGAATGAGCTGACCTCCATACTGTGTTACATCGGTTTAGCGTTACTGTTCATTTATGAAGTGTCGCACGTCTGGAAAGTGAACAAAAATATCTTCACTACCCCAGTACCAGAGATGCATCAATACAAATTCAAGCAGGTCGCTGTCTTAAATATTTTGTATTTTGCAACTTTTGGTTCTGAGTTGGCGGTAATTTCAATGTTACCACTCTTCTTTGCGGAAACATTTGAACTGACCCCAGTGATGGCAGGCATGGTAGCTTCGGCCTACGCCTTTATGAACTTGATGTCTCGTCCTGGCGGTGGTTGGATTTCTGATAAGTTCGGTCGTAAACCAACGTTATTAATCCTAACCGCTGGCCTAGCCATTGGTTACTTAGTCATGTCGATGGTCGATAGCTCATGGCCTCTATGGTTGGCGGTTGTTGCAGCGATGGCATGTTCGTTCTTCGTACAATCAGGTGAGGGTGCTGTATTCGCTGTTGTCCCTTTGATCAAACGTCGTTTGACTGGCCAGATTGCCGGTATGACAGGCGCCTACGGAAACGTAGGGGCAGTTACCTACCTAACGGTACTGTCCTTTGTAGATTACTCAGTGTTCTTCCTGGTTATTGCTGCCACAGCAATCGTCGGCTTTATCACCTTACTCTTCATGGAAGAGCCTAAAGGTCATATTGCAGAAGTACGTGAAGATGGCTCTGTTGAAATGATTAACGTTGGTTAATCGTTTTAATAAAGCGCCCAGTTTTCTTCTTGGCCTTGGTCAATGAAGAGAACTGGTGTAAAACTAAAAGTGGCTATGGCCACTTTTTTTATAGGTGTAAGAAATGACCAGCGACTCAAATGATAAAGCGCTAGCAATTACCTTTGGTGGTTACAGTGATGCAGGCAAAAAGCCAGAAAACCAAGATGCCTTTGCAGCTTGGCAGCCGACCACAAGTATCGCCAAATACAAAGGCATTGCATGTTGTATCGCTGACGGTGTGAGCTGCAGTGAAAATGCGCAGCAGGCCAGCGTCACAAGCGTGACTCATTTTTTAAATGACTATTACAGTACGCCAGATAGCTGGGATGTTAAAACAGCCGCTGGTAAGGTGCTGAGTTCATTAAATTCATGGTTATTTCACCATGGGCAGCAAGCCAGTGCTCGCCATAATTCATTAGTAACCACCTTATCTTCGGCAGTGCTTAAATCAAATACATTGCACGTATTTCATGTTGGCGATAGTCGAATTTATCGTTTACGTGGCGAGACGTTAGAGTGTTTAACCCGTGATCACACACACCGGCATGGCAATGGAAAAGAATACCTAAGCCGAGCGATGGGCATGGATACACGCTTAGAAGTAGATTATTCAAGCCATGAACTTGAAGTCGGGGATGTATTATTATTAACCACCGACGGTGTACATGGCCACATCACTGATAAACGTATGCGAGACATGCTCGCGAAATTGATTGAAGGCGAGCGTAATCAAACCAGTTTTGAGCGATGTGCTCGCACATTGGTGGATAAAGCGCTAGAGAATGGCAGCGACGATAACCTCACCGCCATGGTTATTCGTGTTGACCAAGTGCCTCAACAAGATATTGATGAAGCACATCGTTCACTCACCGAGCGTGCCATTCCCCCCGTATTAAGTATTGGTGATTGCATTGATCACCTTGAAGTTGAGCAAGTTTTATACGCAGGGACGCGCAGTCACTTATATCGGGTGCTAAACCGTAAAGACAAAAAACGCTATGTACTAAAGGCCCCATCTCTCAATTTTGAAGAAGACCTAGTGTACCTAGAAGGCTTTATTAGAGAGCAGTGGGTGGGGAGCCGGGTAGATCACCCAAACGTGATGAAAATACTCGCCCCAGAACCCCACGGACGTTTTTTATATCACGTCTGTGAATTGATTGAAGGTGAGTCATTGCGTCAGTGGATACATGACCACCCAAAACCTGCTTTAGGTGAAGTTCGTACTGTTATTGAACAAGTGATTCATGGGTTACGCGCGTTTCAACGCATGGGCATGGTTCACCGCGATATTAAACCCGAGAACGTTATGATCACACGCCAAGGGCAGGTCAAGCTGATCGACTTTGGAACTGTCATGGTACGTGGCTTAGCGGAAGTTGGTTTGGCGGTGGAAGAAGACTGCCCGGTGGGTTCGGTAAATTACATCGCACCTGAATATGTGATTGATGGTGTCGCCACCATGCAAAGTGATTTGTTTTCGTTAGGCGTTATGGTGTACGAAATGCTAGCAGGAGCGCAGCCATTTAAAATGGAAAAAGTGCATCGCTCCGGCGCAAAGTCAACCTCCGAATGGAAATATCAAAGCTTAAAAGATCATCGTCCTGACATGCCTCGATGGTTAGATTTAGCGATAGAAAAAGCTTGTCACCCAGATATCCGTAAGCGCCAAGACGCCTATTCTGAATTTTGGAGTGACTTCACCAAGCCCAATACAGCGCTTATATCCCAATACCAGCATCGCCCGTTATTGCAGCGTCATGCGGACAAGGTCTGGCAAACATTGAGTGGCATATTATTGATAATAGTTATCATTGAAAGCTGGCTGTTATTTCGCTGAATCGGTTATCATCCGCTTTTCTATGAAATATCGGTGAAAGGTATGTCTTGGATCGTCTTTAAGTACGCAGTGACAGCAGGGTTGATTGTCCTTATTTCTGAAGTTGCTAAGCGCAGTGACAAACTCGGTGCCTTGATCGCGGCCCTACCTATGGTGACGATATTAGCCATGATCTGGCTGTATGTTGAAAAACAACCAGACGCCAAGATTGCCAACCACGCGTGGTACACCTTCTGGTATGTCGTGCCGACGTTACCTATGTTTCTTATCTTTCCTACCTTACTTCCTCGAATTGGCTTTTGGCCCACGTTGGGTGCGAGCGCATTAATAACAGTGATCTGTTTTGTGGTGTTTGCGCAGGTGGTTAAACGGTTTGGGATTGAGTTGATGTAGTGGGGCTTAGCTTTCGGTATTCTGTTTGTAAATCAGTACTATTTATTAATACAGTATGAATTTCGTATTTCAAGAAAATAAGGCACGTTTTACATTCGTGCTTGTTCGTTTTGCCACAGGGTAGTAACGTAAACCTCAAACGAATCAACAATAAACAAGAACAATAAACAAGACAGTCAATTAAAGAAAAAAATCTTCGAATTGTAGCGTCGAATTACCCTGCTAATTTTTTCTTGCTGGTGTTAATCTTTGGGTGAGGAAAGTAGCCGAATTGCTTAAGATTTAGCTGTTTTTAGACAAGGCTGAACCTCAGAGTTTTCTGATATTGATTGGTGCTTTGATATTTGGTTTGTAGGTCTAAGAAAGCCTTAACTTACAGGCCTGAATTCCAGCGGTTCGCCTTCGTTCTCGTTGCTCATCCCAGAAGAGAGATATTTTAGATTTCACTTCATCAACGGTGCCGATGATGCCTTTGAACTCTGATTCGAAGTTTTGTGTGATGTAGAGCCAGTTTTCTGCATCAATACCTAAGCGATCCATAATTGCTGGTTCGCGTTCTGAAATCGCACCGCGTTTGTTTTCGCGTATCTTTCTGCCAGTCCAGTCTACGAGGTCGAGATAGTCTGTTAGCCGCATAGGAATGCCATCTTGCATATCTTGTTTTGGATTACCAGCGAAGTTGAGTAGCTCAGGCACTTGCTGTTGAGGGTGGTTCGGCGATTGCGCCGCTTTGGCTTTTTTAGCACGCTTTTGAATTGAGGTATGTACGGAGTCTTCTGGCGTTTTCGCCATCTTTGCTCGAACGGGATTTAAATCAACATAAGCCATACAGGCGGTGAGGGCTTTTTCGTCAAGTAGGGCTTGTGATTTGAAGCGTCCTTCCCAGAAGTGCCCAGTGCAGTTGTCTTCTTCGTTGGCGAGTCGTGCAACCGTTTCGTTGAGGCGTCTCATGTACCAGCTAATGCTCATGAGGCGTTCGCGGAGTTCTTTAATCATGTCTTCTAGTGTTGCCATTTGAGCTTCTGAAACCTCATCTCCACGCTCAAATTTCTGAGTAATAAGATTGCCTTTATAGAGCTGATGCCAGCGTTGTACGACTTCTAAATCATTTAATGCCCTCGCTTTAACTTGATCGACATGAAGCACGATATGAAAGTGATTAGACATTACGGCATAGGCGGCAATGTCGATGCAAAAGACCTTGGCTTGCTCAATGAGTAGTTGTTCTATCCAGCCTCTGCGGTGCTCAAAGCTACGGCCACTTGAATCAGTACCGCACAGAAATGCCTTACGAACACAGCGAGACACGCAGTGGTAGTAAGGTGTCGCTTCAAGCGAGATCAGTTCCTTCCTTGGTTTGGGCATAAACTTGCCTCCTGATTTTGGTTCTTATTAGAACCGTACAGGAATTAACTTCACTAGAAAATCAGGCATTATCATTAGGCTATTAAGCTGACTAGGCTCTCAAGGTAAACTGACTGTCCGAATTTAAGAAGAAGATGGTCCGAATTTAAGAAGGCTTGACTGTCCGAATTTGAGAGAATTTGAGAAACTAACCAAGGTAAGCTTGACTGTCCGAATTTGAGAAGCTTTATACTCCAGCGTCAGTAA
>NVWL01000019.1 GCA_002733645.1 Oceanobacter sp. | reverse complement strand
ATCAAGATGCCTGATAAAGTCTTCACGACTGTCACGTACCTCATTCCTCAGCTTTTTGATACCGGCCTGGTAACGCCCTGTGTGACCGAATATCGCCGGATTCAGGTGCGGATGCGGTGTGTTATGACGATGGCTAAGATGATACGCCAGCTGAGTACGCAGGGAGACTTCTATGCGCTCAATGGCATCCATGAGGAGTAGCCTGAGTTCTCTATCAAAAATATAGATGTTCAGTACATCGTCAAAGGTAACGCCAGCCTGAAACCTGTGCGTGGCGTGATCCTGCTCAAATGGCAGGCAGTAGGCGGCAAATCGATAGTAGTTCAGTTGCGAGAGATAAAACTCAGCTTTGATTACGTCAGGAATGATGAGTCCGTGGCCCTTAAGTATTTGAACTTGCTCAGCAAACGTTTTCGGCGTTTTCGTGAAGGGGGCTTTTTTCGCTCTGGCGGATGAAGAACCGCTATGGGAAGTCATTTTTCACTCCCCCATAAACAAGTAACCCCTCGCAGGGCGCTGATCTTACGGGTAGCGGGAGGGGTGTTGTTAAGGCTGAGTATAGCCACAAACGTCGGCGTTGCAACACTTTTTTCAGCCGAAAACGACCGGCGCAGCGTCAAAAAATAGCTATAACTCATTGTTTTTAAAGTCATTAATCAATCCTTGATTAGAGTAACTCGGTATCCAGACCTTCCTTACGCAAGAACGAGTCTTTTCAAAGGTAAATAGGAGTACTAGCCACTATGGGGCTGGATAAGTAGTTGGAATAATGTGTGTATCAGTTCTACAGTAACATCGTCTCTGATCGTTAACATTGAGAATGTTATCGTGCAGACACGATGTTAGCGTTATTCAAAAATGTTGTAGTGATTAAATATCCGCAAAACTCTTAACGGCTTTATGCTCTGGCTCTGCTGGAATTTCGTCCTCGCGAATTAACCAACACGTCTGCATTCCTGCATCACGCGCGGAATCTAGCTCTTCTTTGATGTCTGATAAAAACAAAATATTTTCAGCGTTTAATTCCGCATGCTGTTTTTGCAGTTCAACCAAAATATTTTTGTATGATTGCGCGTCGCGCTTGCCGCCCATTTGTGTATCAAAATGGCCGCTAAATAGCGGTAGTAAATCGCCATCTTGCGAGTAACCAAAAAATAATTTCTGCGCTTTTACTGAACCAGATGAGTAGACGTAAAGTGGCATGCCTTTACTGTGCCACTTTTTCAGGTACTCGGTGGCGTCTGGATACATGTGTGCTTGGTAGTCGCCATTCTCGTAACCGGTTTTCCAGATCAACCCTTGTAGGGTTTTTAGGGGGGTAGCTTTGCGGTCTTCGGTTATCCAAGCGAGTAGCTGTTTTATTAATTGGTCGGTATTTTTTACATCAATCTCTATGCCGTCAGTACCAGCAAGCTCTGCGGTTTGTTGCAGGGCGGTTTTCACCACGTCATCGTCAATGTGCTGTTTTACATACGCTGGCAGATACTTGGCTGCGTATGGAAATAACACGTCTTTAACGAAGCTGATGGATGACGTGGTGCCTTCAATATCGGTCAATATAAGTTTGATATTTTGCATGGTGTAGGCTTAGTTCTCTAGGCGATTAAAGCGGTCAGAAATATCGCTGCCGGTGAAATTGGCAACCCAGCCTTCGGGATTATTAAATAAACGGATGGCGACAAAGCCGGGATTCGGCCCCATATCAAACCAATGGGTGGTGTTGGCCGGTACGCTGATCAAATCACCTTGTGTGCAATGCACTTCAAAAACTTGCTCACCAATGTGTAGAGAAAATAGTCCTTCGCCAGCCACAAAGAATCGAACTTCGTCTTCGCTGTGGGTGTGCTCACTTAGAAATTTTTGGCGAAACTCGGCTTTTTGTGGGTGGTCGGAATTGAGGCTAACGACATCCACGGTTTGGTAGCCGTCTTCTTTTATTAGACGATCAATGTCTGTTTGGTATGCCGCAATTACGTCTTCTGCTGGCGCGCCCGGTTCAATATCCGCATTGGTTTTCCATTGCTCAAAGCGAACGCCAGCTTCTGCCAATTTGGCAGCAATTTTAACGTCACTGTCTGTGGTAAATAGCAGGTTAGTGATGTCGTGGTCGGTATAGATGCGCAGTACGCTCATGGCCATTAACTCGGTTGTTTTACGATTGACGTAATTTTAAAAGTTCTAATTGGTAGCCTAACAGGTGCTCTATGGCTTCCAAGTGGCGGAAACATTCCGCTAAGTCTTTCCCCCAGGTGTACACGCCATGCCCTCTAATGAGATAGGCGTGACCTTGCCCATTATTTTTCATGCTCTGTTCTACTTCGCTGGCTAAGCGGGCGATGTCTTGGTCGTTGGCAAAAATAGGGAAGGTGACGGTGCCTTCATGGGTAGTTTCTCCGGCGAAGGCTTTTTGTAGCTCCCAGCCGGTGATGCTTAAGCTATCTTGCGCCCATATTTGGGATAATAAAACGACCGTTGGCGAATGCGTATGCAGTACAGCGCCAATCTGGGCATCGCGCTGGTACAGTTGGGTATGCAGTAAGGTTTCCGCCGATGGCTTGCCTTGGGTAAGTGGTTCACCGTGCATGTTCACAGCAAGTATATCGGCTGGGGTCAGTTCGCCTTTGTGTTTGCCTGAACTGGTTAATGCGCAGGCGTCAGCACTGAGACGCACAGAGTAATTCGAGCTGGTGGCCGGTGACCAGTTATTAGCATACAGAATGCGGCCATAACGACACAGCTCTTCAGCGGCTTGCTCAAAGGCGTGTTGATCAAACTGTGCGGTCATTTGAACCTCCGGCATTAACCATTACCAACCATCATGGCGCTGATGTTGGCCACGGTTGGATTGAGTACATAGCCTTTCTCGGTGACGATAGCGTCAATAAGTTCGGCAGGGGTAACATCGAAGGATGGATTAATCGCTTCACAGCCTTCTGGAGCAATAGGCTGGCCGTTGAGTGATGTGACCTCAGACATGGGGCGCTGTTCAATTGGAATGGCGGTGCCGTTATCTAGCGTAAGGTCGAAGGTGGTGGAAGGTGCAGCAACCATCACTTTCATGCCGTGGTGCTTGGCTAGTACTGCCAAGCTGTAGGTACCAATTTTATTGGCAACGTCGCCGTTGGCGGTAATGCGATCGGCACCAACAATCACCCAATCTACGGCACCTTGTCGAAACAGTTGCGCAGCCGCACCGTCACAGACGAGCTTCACCGGGATATTGTCTTGCATGAGTTCCCATGCGGTTAAGCGTGCCCCTTGCAACCAGGGGCGAGTTTCACCGGCGTATACTTGCGACACCTTACCTTGAGTAACGGCTGAACGAATGATGCCCAATGCGGTACCGTGGCCCCCGGTGGCGAGCGCACCGGTGTTGCAGTGGGTATATATACGGCATTGATCGTTTAGCAGTGATGCGCCGAATTTCCCCATGTCTAAATTAGCGGTGATGTCTTCGTCGTGAATTTTTTTGGCTTCGGCAACCAATGCATGTGGGTCATCTGTTCCTAATGACGCCATGCGTTCCAATGCCCAGAACAAATTTACCGCCGTCGGACGGGATTCAGCGAGCACTTTGTAGGCCTGATCAAGATCTCGACCGGCGAGGGCATCTAAGGCATAAGCATACGCTGCGGTAATACCAATGGCCGGTGCGCCTCGTACTACCATATCGCGTATGGCATCAGCGACATCGGCGGCGGTGTGATATTTCAAAATCTGATGAGTATGCGGTAACACGCGCTGATCTAGCAGGTGCAGAGATTGTTCGTGCCAAGCAATGGCGTGAAACGATGAAGAATGCGCTGTCATAAGTGTAAATCCGGCACGAGGCTATTAGGAGACTCTAAAAGGCCGGTATTTTATCACCGAAGTGCATTCAGTGCAGAAGGGAATCCAAGCCGGGGTTGGGAGATGATATAGCAGGAAACGACCTACAAACTTTGTAGGTCGTTGAGCTTTGTGATCAAGAAATGTGTTATCAAGAAATGTGTGATCACGTGCTTGACGAATTACAGCAGGCCCTGCATTTGGTGAAATGCCTGAATCAATCCATTGGTTGAGCCGTCGAAATCATTTCCTTTATCAGTGCTCTCCAGTGCTCCAAGCACTTTATCACCCAGTTGTTTGCCTAGCTCAACACCCCACTGGTCAAATGAGTTAACCCCCCAGATCATGCCTTGGGCGGCAACCTTATGCTCATACAGTGCGATTAAGGCACCAATCGAGCGAGGTGTGGATTTTTGGAAGTACAAGGTATTGGAAGGACGGTTACCCGGAATAATTTTCTGCGGTGCCAATACAATGGCTTCCGCTTTGCTTTTGCCAGTCGCCAAAATTTCGTTGATGGCTTGTTCTTCGCTCTTACCCTGAAGCAAAGCTTGGCTTTGCGATAGGCAATTCGATACCAGCATGGCATGGAAGTTATCAATCGGGTTGTGGCTGGTCATCGGCATGATGAAATCACACGGCGAGAAGTGTGTGCCTTGGTGCAGCAGCTGGTGGAAGGCGTGTTGGCCGTTGGTGCCCACGCCGCCCCAAATGATCGGGCCTGTGTCGTAATCCAACACATTGCCATCAATGCTGACGCGCTTGCCGTTACTTTCCATATCAAGCTGCTGCAAGTAAGCGGGCAGAGATCGTAAATAGTGGTCGTAAGGCAAAATGGCGTGAGAGTTCACACCGAAAAAGTTCACATACCATGCGCCGAGCAAGGCCATGATGACGGGCATGTTTTGATCCAGTGGCGCGGTGCGGAAATGTTCGTCCATGTCGTGCGCCCCACGAAGCAACTCACGGAAGTTATCAATACCAATCGCAAGTGCTAAAGGTAAGCCAATGGCCGACCATAGCGAGTAACGTCCGCCGACCCAATCCCACATAGGGAAGATGTTTTCTTCGTCGATACCAAAGGCTGTGGCTTTTTCGATGTTCGACGATACGGCAGTGAAGTGCTTACTTAGGTCATCTTCAGTGCCACCGTTGTCTAAAAACCATTGTCGGCAGGCATTGGCATTCTTCAAGGTTTCCTGAGTGCCAAATGACTTTGATTGAATAATGAAGAGGGTGGTCGCGGGATCTAGACGCTTGAGAATTTCAGTAATGTGCGAGCCATCAATGTTGGCCAGATAGTGAATGCTTAAACGGCTATCCCAGTATGGCTTGAGCGCACTAGAGGCTAATTTAGGCCCGAGGAAAGAACCACCGATACCAATAGAGACGACGTCAGTGAACGGGCGATTGGTGTAGCCGCGCCATTGGTTACGGCGAATTTTCCAGCAGAACTCTTCCATGCGATGCACGGTTTCACGCACTTCGGGCATGATGTTTTCGCCATCGACAAAGATGTCACGGTCACTGAAGTTTCTGAGGGCGGTGTGCAATGCCGGGCGGTTTTCGCTGCGATTGATGGCTTCACCATCGAACATCGCCTGAATTTTTGTGGATAGATCTTGCTCTTGAGCAAGGCGTAGCAGCATTGACATTGTGTCTTTGGTGACGCGGTTTTTTGAGTAATCCAGACTCAGGCCAGCGGCTTCGAGATGAAAGTTGTGAAAACGGTTAGGGTCTTCCGCGAACCAATCACGCATGTGGATGTTACGGATTTTCTCGTGATGTTCAGCGAGATCCTTCCAAGCATCTGATTGGGTCAGACTTCCGGTGTAGGCCATTGATTTTCCTTAGTGGAACTTGTGAAACGTCATGGCTTGAGTATAGAGATTCGGTGGCGGCGGGGCAAAAAAAGGCCGCCTCTAGGGCGGCCTTTCTGGTCAGTTAGTTCGTTATCCGTGTGCTCAGCTACCTTAATTAGGCAACTTGAACAGGAATATCAAAGCTGGTGTGACTGACCGTGTTGTCTTCGTTCATGTAAACCATTTTAGGTTTGAACGTCGCGAGCTCTTGCTCGTCGTAGTTAGCATAAGCACAAATAATAATGCGATCTCCCACGCTAGCGTGGTGTGCTGCGGCGCCGTTAACAGAGATGATGCCTGAATCGTCTTCGCCACGAATAATGTACGTGGTGAAACGTTGACCGTTATCAATGTTATAAATCTGGATTTGTTCAAACTCACGCATACCCGCGAGATCCAGTAGCTTGCCGTCAATGGCGCAAGAGCCTTCATAGTTCAGCACAGAGTGAGTCACACGTGCCTGATGCAGCTTGGCTTTCAGCATGATGGTTTGCATGGTAAACCCTTTCTTTCTCTGTTCAGATGATACTGGCCGGGACCTGATCCACAGACGCCTGAGTTGTTCAAATCTTGGCCGCTAGGCACAAGGCGCGCAAGTATGCCCTAAACAATCCCACGATTCAATGTTACGACCATATTATCAATAAGGCGTGCATTGCCTAAAAAGGCGGCGGCCAAAATGACAATCTCTTGTGTGCCTGTTGATATTGAAGTCACTGTACTTAGGTCACTGGCGTCACGAACTTCAATATAGTCCGTTTTGAAGCCTCGGCTATTCAGACGACGAATTGCGCCCTCAATGACGGACTCTAATGCTAAGCCTTGGTGCAATTCAGCGGCAATCTCGTTGAGCGTCTTATAAAGCCCAACTGCTAACTCCCTTTCATCCGTGGACAAGTAGCCATTGCGTGAACTCAACGCTAAGCCATCATCGGCACGGGCGGTTGGCACGGTGATGACATTCACTGGCATACATAGGTCGCTAACCATCTTGCGAATCACGGCGACCTGTTGAAAATCTTTTTCGCCAAAATACGCGTTGTCGGGTAACACCTGATTGAACAATTTCGTGACCACGGTGGATACACCGTCGAAATGTCCGGGGCGGCTGCCACCACATAAACCCGCAGAGACCACAGGCACATGAACAATGGATTGTTCGTCCTGGTCATGCGGGTACATTTCATCAACGTCTGGGGCAAACAGCAGATCACAGTGAGCGGCTGTTAGTTGTTCCTGATCATTAGGCAAGGTTCTAGGGTAACGTTGCAAATCACTCTTGTCGTTAAACTGCAGTGGGTTGACGAAGATACTGCTGACAATGAAGTCACACTCTTTTTTTGCTCGTTCGACCAAGCTGATGTGACCCGCGTGTAAATTACCCATCGTCGGAACAAAGCCAATGACTTTGCCAGCCTGACGGGCGTCACTTACGTGTTCACGTAACTCTTTGATGGTATGAATGGTAATCATGCATCAAACCCGTGTTCAGCAGCGGGAAACGCCCCTGAGCGAACTTCATCACCGTAGGCTTTTAGCGCGTCTGGAACGGTGCGGCCATCGGTCATGTAATTTTTTACAAATTTAGGCGTATGGCCGGTGTTTAGGCCAAGCATGTCATAGCAGACGAGTACTTGTGCGTCGGTATCTGAGCCAGCACCTATGCCAATCACCGGTACTGATACGGCGTCGGTGATACGTTTTGCTAGAGGGCTAGGCACACACTCAAGAAGGATCATATCGGCACCTGCATCGACTAAGGCTTTAGCGTGATTCACCATAGCATCGGCTTTGTCGTCATCGCGGCCTTGGACGCGATAACCGCCAAATTTATTCACCGATTGTGGTGTTAAGCCTAAATGCGCACATACAGGGACGCCTTGGCGTGAGAGGTTTTCGACTAAGGGAACGAGCCAGTCGTCACCTTCGACCTTCACCATATGAGCCCCCGCTTGCATAACAGCACGGGCGCTGGTGATACCTGTCTCAATATCACCATAAGTCATAAATGGCAGGTCGGTCATGATCAGTGCCGGGCGCTTCGCTTTGGCATTACCGCGAGCCACCGCCGCGGTGTGATACACCATGTCTTCCAGAGTCACAGGCAGGGTCGAGTCACGACCTTGCAGTACCATACCGAGCGAATCTCCCACCAATAAGGTCTCGATGCCCGCATCGGCGGCCAATTGCGCGAACGTTGCGTCGTAAGCGGTCAGTACAGAAAATCGTTGCTGCTTATCTTTTAGGGATTGCAGTGTGCGGATACTGATCGGGTTCATTCTCTCTCTCCGAAAACACTCCCGGCTATATTGGCGGGAACTGGGTAATGCGTAAGGTGCTTATAGTGCGCGTATGTTGCGGATTGTGGCTTATAAGTCAATAACGGGACGTTGCTGGCGGGTGAGATTTCCCCCAAACGTTGGGGTCACCTCCGACAGATTGGTACCATCGGGCAGTACCAGATCCGGCGCTATCTCTAGCAGCGGCTCGATAACAAAGCTGCGGTTTTTCATTTCATGGTGAGGAATATTTAACCGTTCGGAACGCAGTGTTTCTGCTCCGAATAGTAATATATCGAGATCAATGCAGCGTTCGCCCCAATGGCGGTGCTTGACGCGACCTTGCTCTTGCTCAATATTTTGCAGGGCATCTAACAAAGCCAAGGGCGATAATTGAGTCTCGATGGTCGCCACAGCATTGGTGTAATCAGGCTGGTCATCAGGGCCAAGAGGTTTGCTTTGGTATAGGCAGGACCACTGAGTGACTGATGTCGATTCAAGCGCATTAAGCGCTTTGATCGCACTCTCAATTTGCTCGCTGGGGCCATCAATATTGGCCCCAAGCCCTATGTATGCCGTCGTCATTGAGAACTAACTGCGACGACGACGCGGGCGGCGACGGCGAGCCCCATCTGATTTATCGCCGTCATTGTTTTTGAATTCATTGCGTGGTGGACGCGGGGCAGGGGGATACTCCTCCTGCAGTTTTGTCCAAAAATCACAAAGTTCGGTCAGGCCTTCTTCTCCTGACTGATCACGCAGTAGCAAAAAGTCATACGCAGCACGGAAGCGAGGGTGCTGAGTTAATTCGGCAACTCTACGGCTACGTGTTTTCGGTAAGCGCAGCTGCATTTCCCAAATTTCACGCATAGGAATCGAAAAACGTTTTGGTATGGCTGTGGCTTTCACTTGCTGGCCAAGAACGCGGTCGGCGGCTTTTTGCATGGCGGGATGCGGTGCCATGCCTTGTTCTTCCATTTCTTTTTGCACACGTAAAAGCTGCGGCCACAGCAATGACGCTAAGAAAAAATACGGCGTGACGGATTTACCGGCTTGAATACGTGCGTCTGTATTGGCCATGGTGTTTTCAATCAAACTCACGGCAAAATCGTCTTGCTTCATGCATTGTTCAGTGGCCGGGAATAAAGGCTCAAACAGGCGATATTCGCGCAGTAAACGCAATGTTTCTAATGCATTGCCCGCCAAAATCAACTTGAGCGCTTCTTCAAACAAGCGCGCAGGTGGAATCTGTTGCAGCAGTGGTGCCATCTCTTTGATTGGATCAGCCGTCGCTGGCTCAATGGTAAAGCCAAGTTTGGCGGCAAAACGAATGGCGCGCAGCATGCGAACGGGATCTTCACGGTAGCGTGTTTCAGGATCACCAATTAACCGGATGCGCTTCGCTTCCATGTCATCCCAGCCACCGGCATAAGAATGCACACTGAAGTCATCAATGTTGTAGTACAAGGCATTGATGGTGAAATCACGACGCATGGCATCTTCGTCTTTGGTGCCATAGACGTTGTCACGCAGAATCATACCTTGCTCGCCTTGCGAAGAGACCTTATCAGAGTGTTCGTCTGAAGGTGGCGCACGGAAAGTCGCTACTTCAATCACTTCGCGGCCAAAGACGACATGAACTAATTTGAAGCGACGGCCGATTAAACGCGAGTTACGAAACAGAGCATTTACCTGCTCGGGCGTTGCGTCCGTCGAGACATCAAAATCTTTAGGCGCCAAACCTAATAGGTTGTCGCGGACACCGCCCCCCACTAAGTAACCGCCATAGCCCGCTTTGCGTAAACGATAGAGAACCTTCAGGGCAGGTTCGCTGATGTTATTGCGGGAAATGTTATGCCCGTCGCGTGGGATGATTTGCAGTCGGATATCGTCAGCGTTGTCTTTAGCGCTGAAGAGCCGTTTGACTCGATTAATCAGTGTCACTGTTGATTGGCGTCTCTGGTGTGAATGTATTTAGCAAGGACACTTATGGATACTGAGTGACACTGCATGTGAGTGATCACTACGTTATTCAGAAATGCCCTTGCCAGCGAGTTTACCGGTTACAGTACTACAGATAAAGGTTAGGTGGTAAAGGATAGGGCGATAGAGGGCTGTAGAGAGAGCCGTAGAATCAAAGAGAAGGGGAGAGAACAGGGAATAAAAAAGCCGCAGCTGATTATCTCAGTGCGGCCTAGTCATCCTCAACACATAGTGCTGTTGGGACAGGTGTTTTGAATGGGCAATCCGCTGCCTCGTTTTATTATTGTTATCGGCGCTACTGCGCATTCAAAACACTTGTCTTACTGAGCCATTGTTATTATTTTTATCGGCTCTTTTCTTTCTTATTTTTATTATTTAGGTCTTGCAGGCACTTGTTATTTTTATTGTTGTGCCATCTTGCTAGATGCTCTGCTTTTATTATTTTTATCAGTAGCTGAGCTATCTGTAGATAATAAAGCGATTAGTGTGCCAACTTTTAAAACTCCTTTATAATCAATGGCTTATGTTTTTTATGGGACAAAATGCGTCTAGGCGAATGTAAAAGTGTTACGAAAGCTTACGGAATGTGTAACCGATGGGTAACAAACTTCAGGAAACGTAACACTATGTAAATTTTCCGGTAACACGGGATACTTTAGCGAGAAGATGGCTCTCACACTTACTGATATCGCTTAGATGTTGATTAGATGCCGCTCAGGAAGGGGGCAAGAAAGATATTGGTGCAGGAAAGGTATCGGTCTTGGAAAGAAGCTGAGTGAAATTGATGCCTTACCGCGATCTGGGTTGTCATTGGTGAGACATCACAGCGCTCATTGGTGCTCGCTATAGTAGGCGGCCATTACTAAGATAGAGGAAACGTATTGTTGATGAGTACTTGTTTGGGAGGTAGCAGAAACGCTAGACAATAAAAAAGCCGCAATGCGGCTTTTGTGGATTCTTCCTGAGCGGTCTTGATTGTTCGCACGCCTATTATTTTTATTGTTGGCTGTGCTGACCGTCTTTTTGTAATTCCTGAGGTGCCCCTGTTATTTTTATTGTTGGGTCATCCTCTTTTAGTATCAGCAGCATTTTTTATTTTTATCGTTGCGCTGATGCTTATGTAATAACTAAAGCGATTAACGTGCCAGTTTTAATATTTCTTTATTTTTCAATTAGTTAGGATTTTCTTGTGTAAAGGTACGTCGTTTTATTTCCAGAAGTGTTACGAAAACTTACGCCTGCGTACACACGAGGTAACAGTTTGGGTAACACGTTCGGTAACAGTCAGGAGTGAGTTGGGTAACAAGGCACTTCTAAATAATGCAGTCGTGCCTAAAGTAAATAATGCAGTCGTGCCTAAAGTAAATAATGCAGTCGTGCCTAAAGAGCCTGAGGCTTGGCTATGAGTGGTGGTTGATTTTCTTGCAGGCAATAAAAAAGCCGCATTCGCGGCTTTTCAGGGGCATTATTCTTATTATTTGCGCTGCCACAGGTGTCATCGGGGTTTTGAATAGGCAGAGGGTTGACGTTTTTATTGTTGTTATATTCGCCGTCTGCTCATTCGAAACCACCAATGGTGGCCATTCTATTTTTCTTATTAGTAAGGTTTAGCGGCACTTTATTATTTTTATTAGTGTGCCTTCCTTTTCACTAAGTGTGTCGCTTTGTTATTTTTATAAATGGACACTTGCTTAGTGATGTATATAAAGCGATTACCGTGCCAAAAACACTTTTTCTATATATATCAGTAGCTTATGGAAATACAGGTGTCTATGTTTATAGACAGTTAGACTAAAGTGTTACTGAATGTGCGCCACTTGGTAACAGTTGTGAATGTTGGGTAACACTCTGTAACTGAACTGGACGCATTGGGGCACAATTTGATGATGTTTAGTTTTGATTGAGAATGGATCATGCTGAGGCGGCGCAAAGGGGGAGCTTGGTTGTATTGAAAGCTGATTTCAGTTGTAAATATTAAGGTAGCTAGCGCCCCACTGCTGTTTCCCTAGATAGCGTTACTTCAAACTGTTTTATTAATTTAATCGTGTTTCTTTAACGTTCAACGCTCAAACTTAGCTCTAAACCTCAACTTCCTTTCGGGGCTCCGCCCCCGGCCCCATGCAAGGAGAGGTTTCTCCTTACGATCCTCTCTTCTCGGCGCTTCCGGCTTCATCCAGCCAACGGCAGTCATTATGCGGCACGCAAAACAATCGGCCCCGGAGCGACCTTTTGAAGTATCCATTTTTTGTATCGCTCCGGGGCAAGGTTTTGCTCTAAAGGCCGCAGAATAACTTTGTTGTCTGGCGCCGCACGCATGCCGATTAAAAGAAAAGCCGCTCAGCTGCATTTCAAATTAGGTGGTGAAGGAGACATTAAATAGTAATTCTGATATTTGATCTGAAAAGCGATATAACAGCGATAATGGTTTAGCGCCTTAGGGGTCGCCGCAGAAATTTATGAGATGCCTGGTTCCACCCGCCGGAAGGGGATAAGTTCCCCCGTGGGCCTAGATATTAAAACGGTGTGGAGAGTAATGGCTAGCGACCGCCTTTCTTACGAGGTATACCTAAGCGTTGGCGGCGTTCCCACAATGACTTTCGAGAAATACCGAGTTTCTTTGCGAGTTCGGTTTCTGTCATGCTGGCTTCGTTTTCCAGAACGAAGTGTACAAAGTAATCATCTAAGGATAGATCGCCTTGCTCTTGTTCTTCCTCGCCGATTGGCTGATACGGGTTGTTATCAATTAGGTTGTTGCGCATTGAGTCGCTGATGTAACGATCCGGTGATACTTCGATGCCAAGTAGGTCGGGGTCAATCACTGAACTCTCTGCCAAAATCACCGCGCGTTCTACGGCGTTCTCTAGTTCGCGGACATTCCCCGGCCAGTGGTACTCTCGAATTGCGTTTAATGTGTCTTCGCTGAATGTCATTGGTGATTGATTCATTCGCTCGCAGGCGCGCTTAAGCATGGCTCCAGCGATGTCGATAACGTCTTCACCGCGATCACGCAGGGGAGGTAAGCGCAGTTCCATGACGTTGAGGCGATAGAACAAGTCTTCGCGGAAGTCGCCGGAAGCCGCCAGCTCTTTTAGATTTCGGTGTGTTGCGGCCACTAGTCGAACATCGACTTGCTGGCTGTGTACCGAGCCTACTCTGCGAATTTCACCTTCTTGCAATACACGTAATAAGCGCGCTTGCGCTTCTAGCGGTAGTTCGCCAATTTCATCTAAAAAGAGTGTGCCGCCGTCGGCTGCTTCTATTAGGCCTTGGCGTTGTGCGGTTGCTCCGGTGAAAGCCCCTTTTTCGTGACCAAATAATTCAGATTCAATAAGGGTCTCTGGAATGGCGGCACAGTTTACCGAGATGTGGGGTTTGTTCGCACGGCGGCTTTGGTTATGTAGCGCGCGGGCAACCAGTTCTTTCCCTGTTCCCGATTCGCCTTGAATTAATACCGTAGCATCGGTGGGGGCGACTTTGGCAATCTTACGAAACAATAACTGCATGGGTTCACAGCTACCAATGATGCCAGTCTCTGATGGGGTAACAGGGGGAACGTCGGATAAGTCGTCGGTAAGCGGCTCTGCCTTTCCAGCTTTCGCCAGAATGCGTTCAACGCACTGGACCATTTCATCGTGATCAAACGGTTTGGCGATGTAATCAACGGCGCCGAGTTTCATTGCATCAACGGCAGATCGAAGGCTCGCGTAGCTGGTCATGATTAATACAGGGGTGCTGCCAGCTAGTTCAATCAGGTCAGTACCTACACCGCCTGGAAGACGAAGGTCGGTGATGATCATGTCAAAGCTGGATAAATCTTGCTCGCGCGCGGCGTCGATAGAATCGACATCAGTCACTTCATGATTATGGCGTTGCAGAAGTCTACGCACCGCATTGCGGATAATAGCTTCGTCTTCAACAACTAGAATATGACTCATTAATTATTTCCGTAGGTTATCTCGGCGTCAATTCCACGCGGGAGGCTGACTGTAACACAGGTGCCCCGGCCACTGGCCAATGGGCTATCAAATACGATGTGTCCATAATGTTCTTCAATAATACTGTAAACAAGAGAAAGCCCAAGGCCTGTGCCTTTGCCGACTTCTTTTGTGGTAAAGAAGGGGTCGAAAATATGATCGAGTGTTTCCGGCGGAATGCCGTGGCCGTCGTCAATGACCTTAATACGAATCTGCTGCTCGTCTTCTTCGCCTTGAACCCAAATGCTGCTGCCGGGTTCTGATGCATCACGGGCGTTGCCTAGCAAGTTAACGAATACTTGCACTAGGCGTTGTGCATCGCCTTGAGTGTAGAGCTCTTTCGGGCAATCATTTACAAAATTGATGTCTTGGCTGTGTTTGCTTAAACGTAGTAACTGCATCGCTTCATCAATACAGTAGGTGACATCAACAGGCTCATGTTCGGCGGTGTGGTGGCCAGCATGGGAGAAGTTCATCAAGGATTGCACAATCCGGGTGACACGTTTGGTTTGCTCTTGAATTTGATCGGCCATTTCAAGTAGCTCAGGATTATCGGTTTCGTAGCGAATCCCTTGAGCTAAGCAATCAATTCCCGTAATCGGGTTGCCTATTTCATGCGCGACCCCTGCCGCTAAACGACCAATGGATGCAAGACGTTCGTTGTGTATGAGTTCTTCTTCTAACAATTGATTGTCGGTTTGATCTTCCATCAAAATTACGGTGCCGCCAGGTTGGCCGCCACTCGGTTCCATGACCGCTTTGTGTAAACCAAACCAACGTGGGCGACCGCCAGTATCAACACGGTGCTTGTGTTGGTGCATGGCTCGGCTATTCAAAAACTCCGATAGCATTGGCCCCCAGGGAGCGGGCAGGCGAGTGATGTGTGACCCGGTGACATCGCGCGGGGCTGTGGTCGTGAGGTCAGACATCACCATATTCCACATCAACACTTCACCGTCTGGCGCTAACGAGCACACGCCCATTGGTAAGCGTTCGAGCGTCTGGCGATGATAGCGGCGTAGGTTATCTAGTTCGCTGGCCAAGCCACTGAGGCGGCTATGATGCCCTTCAAGCCGCTCCTCAATTTGATAAAGATCGTCGGTGAGTTCAACGTTTTCTTGATAAGGCAGGTATCGGGTGACTAAGTCGTGAGCGACCGTTGGCCCCATCAAACCGGATAGGTTGGCCTCTAAACGCGTACGAAGTCGACGCAAGGCGAATGGGCGCTCTTCGTAGGAGGGTAACTCGATGTCGGTGAGTGCTTGATACACTTCCCGTTCTGCAACGTAGCGGCCTAATGGTGCACTCAGTGATGAGATGATCTCGTTTGAATTATTAGCGATTAAAGGCTGGCGAGAAGGGCGCGAGACGGTATCAATAGAACACGCATCGGCAGCGGCTTCTTCTTCCGGGGTTTGCTTAGTGATCAGACTGATGATGACAAACATCAGGAAGTTAATGGTAATGGCGGCAATGGCCGCAAGATGCCAATTACTTTCGTCGGTTTGTGGTAAGTAGAAGGGGACTTCCCAGCCAAGCGCTAGCTCGCAGAATGGCAATAGCAGGCTATACACCCAAGTCACGGTTCCCAGAATGATACCGATCAAAAAGCCTTTGCGATTGGATTGTGGCCAATACAGTAAGCCCAGTACGCCCGGTAAAAACTGGGAGCAGGCGACAAAGCCTAAAATGCCTAACTGGCTAAGATCGAGGTCAGCCCCAACAATGCGATAGAAGCCATAAGCCATCAGCAAAATGACGGCAATTAAACTACGGCGCATCCACAGCAACCAGCGGTAAAAGTTATACCGTGGTGCGGGTTTGTAGACTGGCAGCACCAAGTGATTCAAAAACATGGCGGCGGTAGAGAGTGTGGTCACGATGATGATGCCAGAGGCGGCGGCCAAGCCCCCCATAAAGACCAGTAATGTAAGAAATGCGGATTCAGTGTGTAGACCGATGCCGATGGCGAAATAGGAAGGGTCAGTGTCTACATCGAGGTAGTAACCTGCCCACAATATGGGCGGCACCGAAAAGCTCATGATCAATAGAAACAAAGGGAAGCCCCAGCTTGCTTGACGCAATGCGTTGGGGTTTGTGTTTTCGGTAAATGCCATATGAAACATGTGAGGCATAGCCACCGCAGCGGCGAAAAACACCAAAAGCAAGGTACGCCATGGCCCGTCTTGCAAGCGCACTTGCTGGCGGGCGAGCTGCTCTTGGTTTTCAATTAGCCAGCTTTCAAGGCCACCCACTTCCGGAAATATTCCAAATAAGACGACACCGCAAAGTACCAAGATGGCGACCAGTTTCACTAGTGACTCGAACGCTATCGCAAAAACGAGTCCCTCGTGTTTCTCACGAGGGGAGACGTGACGAGCACCAAATAAAATCGCAAACACAATCATGCCAATACAGTAGGCTAACGCGAGATTTTCAACCGGCCATTCGTTATTCAGTAGGTAGAGGGTGTCGCCAATGGCGGTTATTTGCAGTGTCAGCATCGGGATGACAACGGCGAGCATAAACAGGGAGGCGGTAATACCTGCCCAGCGAGAGCGGTAGCGGAAGGCTAATAAGTCGGCCAGCGAGCTGAGCTGATACACCCGAGTTATATGTAATATGGGGCGCAACAGAATCGGCGACATCACAAACGCGCCGGAAATACCCAAGTAGTAAGCAAGAAACCCATAGCCATACTGGCTGGCTAAGCCCACCGAGCCATAAAACGCCCAAGCACTGGCATACACACCAAGCGATAATACATACACGACAGGGTGACGTACCCAACGACGTGGTATCCAATCGCGCTCGACCGAATACGCAGTCATGAAAAGTACAATCAGGTAACCCAGTACCAGAAATGCCAGCTGGCCTAGGCTAAACGTCATCGTTATCCCGCTGTTTGCTGTTGAACCAAATATAGAGTGCGATCAAAAAGGCCCAGATACCAAAAGGGCGATACCAAGCGGCACGATCATCAAGCCACCAATCCATCATGACCGGTGAGATCAGGAATATGCCTACTAACATGAGTAGGCTGAGGCGATAATCGTACATAGCGTGTTCCGTATGAAGGTGCAGGAAGATTATCACACTTACGAAGCTATGGTGTGCTCCTGCCCGTCTAACCTGAGCGTTACTTTATCGTGTTGGCCCGCTGGTCTTTATCTGTTCTTCGGGAATGGCCCGTCGATAATTTTCAGGGGCTGGTTTTTCAGTGATATGGCTCAGCCTGCTTGAGTTCCAGTGCAGTGAGCCCCAGTTAAGAATGTCTTTACAGGGAGCGCCTTGTAGATCGGCTGGTGGGTGCTGTTCCAACCAGTGCAGGGCTTGCCATAAGGTAGCGCTAGCGGTATCGGGTTTCAGGGCTAACGCTAGGTTCTGCTTGCTGAGCTTTTGCCCGTTGGTTTCTATCGCGACTGGAATATGGCTGTATGAGGGTATTGCGTATCCCAGTGCCTGCTGTAAGAGCTGTTGGCGAATGGTGGAGTCGATCAAATCAATGCCCCGTACGACATGAGTTATCTGCTGCTCGGCATCATCCACGACGACTGCTAGTTGATATGACCATAAGCCGTCACGGCGACGAATCACAAAATCACCAATATCCGCTTGAAGGTTGTAATGCTGATCAGCTTGTAAGCCATCACTGACCTTACGAGTGCCGTCAGGGCATAACAATCGCCAAGCATAGTCTGTTCGCATGGGAGGAGAGCACAAGCCTTGATGTGGCTTGCCAAGTAACTGTTTGCGCGAACATGCGCAGGGAAAGGCCTTGTTTTGCTGACGTAACTGATCCAGTGCTTCTGTGTAAATCTCGCTACGCTGACTTTGGTATACCACCTCTCCATCCCAGTGCAGGCCATAACAATCGAGCACAGACAAAATGTGTGCCGCTGCGTTTGGGTCTTCACGAGGTGGATCAAGATCTTCAATACGAACAAGCCAACGACCTTGATGGTGTTTAGCATCGAGATAACTTGCGAGTGCAGCAAGCAGTGAGCCGAAATGAAGTGGCCCAGTAGGAGAGGGGGCAAAACGACCGATATACGACGACATCGATATCACAACCTAAATGGGTAAAACCCAAATCCAAGCGGATGCAACGCACCCGCATGGATCATCGGATTAAACGCCGAGTTGCTTCTCTTTGATCTCAGCAAGGGTCTTGCAGTCGATACAAAGGTCAGCGGTTGGGCGCGCTTCTAAGCGACGGATGCCAATTTCAACACCACACGCTTCGCAGAAACCATAATCGCCCTTATTGATCAGGTCGATCGTTTTACTGATTTTCTTCAGCAGCTTACGCTCGCGGTCACGCGTACGAAGCTCCAAACTAAACTCTTCTTCTTGGCTGGCACGATCATTTGGGTCAGCGTAGTTGTTGAGCTCGGTTTGCATGTGGACCTTGGTGCGATCAACTTCTTCCATCAGTTCCTGACGCCAGTTACTGAGGATTGAGCGGAAGTGATCAAGTTGAGCACTGTTCATGTACTCTTCTTCTTTGCTCAGGTCATACGGCTTAAAATCAGACAGTGCAAATTCTTTTTTATCTTGCGGCATTTTCTGCTGCCTCACTGGTTCAGACGATCATCGCGCATCAATGCGCTCTTAAAAAAAGTAAGGCCGGGAAACTATCAGATAACACCGCCAGCGCCAATACTTATGTTGCCATTTCGCAACATAGTGCGCATTGCGAGGCATACGATGACTTATTTTAGGCAAAAAACGGTTGATTTGCAGTTTTAGAGTGGATTGTAAATCATAACGCTTATTCGCCCAATCTGGCACAATGGTGAGTAATCACTATTCATAATTATCCCGTTTTTACAGTATCTAACGAGAGTTCTATCAAGGTTAGAAACGGCTCAATGATGTTGGGGACGTATGTCAGAAAACTCCGCGCGCAGTAACGAGATTCAACCTTTTCACGTGATGGCCATCTTGGCCGAAGCGCAGGCATTGCAAGCGCAAGGTCAGGATATTATTCACCTTGAAGTGGGCGAACCCGATTTCTCAACACCAGACGTCATGACGGAAGCCGCTGTGACGGCATTACGGGCAGGTAAAACAGGTTACACACCGGCGCTTGGTCTTCCGGCTCTGCGAGAACAGATAGCCGATTATTATCAGCAGCGTTTTGGGGTAGAGATATCTTCGCGGCGCATTGTATTAACCCCCGGAGCCTCTGGGGCTTTACTCTTATTGAGTGCCGCACGTTTAAATCCGGGAGATGGCTTGTTACTGGCAGATCCCGGCTACCCCTGTAACCGTCACTTTGCCCGCGTATTTGAAGCACACGGACAACTTGTCCCCTGTGGCCCTGCGCAAAAATATCAACTGACGCCTGACGACCTTCGTAACCATTGGCAGCCATCCACCAAAGCCGTGCTGGTGGCTAGCCCGGCGAATCCAACGGGCTCGGTCTTGAGCCTGAGGGAATTGGCGGCCTTAAATGGTACGGCTAATGCCTTGGGCGGCGAGTTATGGGTCGATGAAATCTACCAAGGATTGAATTACAGCGGTGATCCAGAAACAGTGCTTTCGGTGGCGAATAACGCGGTGGTATTGAACAGTTTCTCAAAGTTTTTTGGAATGACCGGCTGGCGGTTGGGCTGGGCAGTGGTTCCCGAAAGCTGGGTGCCAACGTTAGACACCCTCGCGCAGAATCTCTTTCTTGCTCCGTCAACACCGGCGCAATACGCAGCAATGGCGGCATTTACGCCTGAAGTGATGGATATCTTCGAGCAACGTCGCCAGATCTTAGCAGAGCGTCGTGCGTACCTGTTAGAAGCCCTGCCAACACTTGGTTTTGACGTTCCGGTTGCCCCGGACGGCGCATTTTATATATACGCTGATGCCAGTCGGTTTACCGACGATAGCCTCGCATTTTGTTCACGTATGTTGCGTGAAACCGGAGTGGCATTAACACCGGGGGTCGATTTTGGAGACCACCGAGCCAATCAACATATTCGGTTTGCTTTCACCACTGAGCTATCTCGTTTAAAAGAAGCGGTCGCGCGCCTTGCTGACTGGTTGAAACCCTTATGAACACATTCCTATGAAATACGAATTACCGCTGATACCAGCGACCTTGGTAAAACGATATAAGCGCTTTTTGGCGGATGTCATCTTGGCTGACGGCTCAGAGATCACAGTACACTGTCCAAATACTGGCTCAATGAAACGCTGTGCCGAGCCGGGCAGCCGTGTGTGGTTATCGGATAGCCAAAACCCTAAGCGCAAGTATCGATATACCTGGGAATGGGTTGAAATTGATGGCCAATATCGAGCGTGTATGAATACCGCACGGCCAAACCAACTGGTGAAAGAAGCGTTAGAGCAACGCCGGATTCCGGGGTTAACGTTATGGGACGAATTACTTCCGGAACCAAAAGTGGAAGATGGGCGTTTAGATTTTTGCTTGCTTGACGAAAACGGTCACCGTTGTTGGATTGAAGTGAAAAGCGTGACGTTACTGGAGGAGTATTGGCCCGAGCGTGAACAGTTAGGCACAGATTCTCACATCCTAAATACCGGATTAGGGTGCTTTCCGGATGCAGTCACAGAGCGTGGTCGAAAACACCTAAAGCGCTTGGAGGCTTTAAAAGCCGAAGGTGACCGCGCCGTGATGTTGTTTTGTGTTCCCCATGAAGGCATACAACGGGTGACGGTGGCGCATCATATTGATGTGAAATACGCACAAGTGCTGAGAGAAGTAATGGCTAACGGGGTTGAGGTAATGGCGGCTCAGGTCATGTTTGCGGAGGATGATTCAGGAATGTGGATTAGTGGTCTTTTGCCGGTAGAACTATAAACAATGGTATTCAGCGTGCGAAATTTTAAGAGTGTATCTCTTATCGAGCGCTTGATTCTGAGTCATCGGGAAGTTGAACCCATATATCGCCATTTTCAATATCACACGGTAACGCCGTTAATGATTGTCCAGTGCACGGACCAGAGATGCATTGCCCAGATTCAATGATAAATAAGGCACCGTGCATGGCGCACTGGATCAAACAGGCATCAGCGTCTAAGAATTGGTCTGGTTGCCATTCAAGATTAATCCCCAGGTGAGGGCAGCGATTACGGTATGCATATACCTTGTTTTGGCGACGTACCAGAAATATCGATTGGCCTTCCAATTCAAACCCTCGTGATGTTCCTTCTAACATTTCGTGGTCTTGGCAAAGGGCATGTCTCATGGAAGTAGCTCACTGAGTGATTCATCAATGGTGTAAATACTGGCACGGTGAGGATATAACGGATGTTTGGTACTTGCTAGAGGATCGGTCATAGGCCGCAGGCTAGATGATAGGTCATAGGCTAGCAGGGACAGGTCGCAGGATAAAAAAGCGCCCCTCAATAAGAGGGGCAAAGCAACCGTGATTAGCATGGCCTCTCGGCCATTGATGAGAGAGATCACCATTCGACGCTGCCGCCAGAATGTTGAACGTTGTTGGCCGCTAAAACCAACAACAGGACCCATACTAAATAGATTTATAAATGCAGTCAATAATGATTCGCATTTAGTTTTGTAAAGATTACATATTCTGCGTTTGTGCTTGTGGGCTCTCTAGCAACTGCTTATTCATTATCAAAATACGTTTGGCTAACCCCTGAATTAGATTCACAGCGGCTCTAGGCTGAGCCTCGATCAAAATGGTGAAATCTTCTTGTGGCACCGCCATCACAGAACAGTGTGATTGCGCGACAATTGAGGCAGAACGTTTTTCTTTAGTGAATGCAGCCATCGCACCAAATACTTCTTCTTCCTCTAATTGACCTACGATGGTGCCATCCACCAATACGTTAGCCTCACCGCTAATAAGGGTGTACACCATGTCGGCGTCGTCGCCTTGTTGAATAATCGTTTGGCCCGGAGCGAAATTCAGAAACCCTGCTGCAGGCTTGGCTTGGCTATCAGTGGTGGTTGAAATTTTATTCATCATGATGGCATTCATGGTCACGAGATAGTGCGTCCAGCAATGCTGGCGTCGCTTGTCATCGTATAAATGCAGGAGGAAATCATCGCGATTGACGGGTTGAAGTTCAACGTAGCCATCGGTCGTTAAGCACGGCGAAGGAAGGTGGAAGCTGTTGGCGATGCCAATAAGGTCTCCTTCTTCATAACTGATCAATGTGACATCGTTACTGGTTAGGTTAATGATGCCATCATTGACTAAAAATAGAGTGTCTTCATCAAAGAGTTCGTAGAGATCCTCCACCGACTCGAAAGTGATTACATCCTGTGTAAATTCAAACCCATTAAGCATCTCTTGAGCAAGATGCTGTAGCTTAGGAACGGCTTGTTCAAATCCGGGGACGGGTGTATTTCCATTTAAGTACATGGGGGGCCTCTCTTGCCTCTATGAGCAATTTATCAACTTGTCTACTGTAACCCGATTGTAGGCAAGAGTAAGTTCGAGGGCCGCGGGATGATAACTGAGTCACATATTCTTATAATTGTCGTAAACGAGTACCTAGCGATACGGACATCTGGATCTCTGTGGCGGAGATGTCGTTAGGGAAATAACAGCCACTTACCCTTGCATCTGCAAGACTGGCACCATCAAGACGACAACCGCGGAAGTCGATACCACGTAGGTCAGAGCCTCGGAAGTAGGTATCCGTGAGGTCCATTCCGGTTAGGTTTAGCTTGCGTAAATCTAAGCCTCTTAAATCACATCCTTGAAGATCACACGCCTGCCCAGACTCCCGAGCTTGGTTGAAACCGGCAACGTCATCGTTGCGTAGCATTTGGTAAAGCGGATCCTGACTGATTTGAGGTGTGGTCATCGGCTAACTCCTGCAATAGACTCACTTATTACTTTAGTACAAAAAACGACACCCCATTGCTCCCTGCCTTTTTACTTAGTAGCCGCTGGCACGACAACGGCGATCAAACCTTACTTACCTTTTGGTGGTCGACGCCAGAAGGGCCTGTGCGTACCACTATTGAACAGTCATGCATTTGCTTTATTGCGCGCGCAGATCGGGCAAAAGCGGAATTAGCAATTCGCTCGTTAGGTTGGCCAATTACATTGAAGGATGTGTCTTTGCGTCTGTTTGATGGCCGTGACGCGTTGGCGTGTTACCTACCCTCGAATCGTTTATACCGCTGGCGTGATGTTATGCGTGATCAAGGCGTGGGCATTTGGGAATTGGATATTCGCCCAACCGATCGATACCTGATGGAGCGTTTTGTGGCGGGTGGTGCGGTATTGGGGTACGAAAGCCTCGTCGAAAAAGCGCCAGCCGAGATTAATCAAGGTGCTTGGCAAGACGCCATAGGTGCTCAAATTAAGCCGGGTGATTACCGTCCGGCGTTGAGCTGTTTATCGATCGATATTGAAACCTCCTATCCGCGTTTACATCAGCCTGATCGTTTGTTTTCTATCGGGTTTTACGCCCCCGATTTTTCGCTGGTGTTGATGATCGATGAAGCACTTTGTGATGGTAATAATGCCGAAAATTTAACGCCCGAATATTATGAAGCAGTAGCGGATGAGCCAGCTCTGCTTAAACGTTTTCTCGACGTAGTGGCTGAGTACGATCCTGATTTGATCATTGGCTGGAATTTTATTCAGTTTGATATGGCGTTCTTAAAACGTAAATTTGAACAACATGATATTGATTTTAATCTTGGTCGGAATGCTTCACCGATTGAATGGCGACAGTCGCAACAAAAGCCCGATCGAATATTTTTACATACCCCGGGCCGCGTTATTTTAGACGGCATTGAGTGCCTAAGAACCGCCACTTGGCACTTTGATAGTTTCGCCTTGGATGACGTCGCAAAAGTGCTGCTTGGTGATGCCAAATTGCTACACGGCGAAGAGCGAGGCAGCGATATTGAGCATTTATTTGAGCATGGCAAAAAAAGGCTGGCTGAATACAACTTGAAAGATTGCGAACTCGTCTGGCGAATTTTTATTAAAACCGACTTGTTTGAGTTTTTAATAGAGCGCTCCCAGATGACTGGGTTATTGATGGATCGTATGGGCGGCTCTGTCGCGGCCTTTGAAAATATGTATTTGCCTCGTCTGCATCGAAAAGGCTGGGTGGCTCCAAACTTAGGCGATGGCTACAGTGCCGAAAAAAGCCCAGGTGGCTATGTAATGGACTCCATACCTGGCTTGTATGAGCATGTGCTGGTATTGGATTTTAAGAGCCTTTATCCGTCTATTATTCGGACTTTTTGCATTGATCCTCTGGGCTTGATCGAAGGGCTGTCTGCTGTTGAGAGTTTAGATGACACATCAGAAGAACCCCGAACAATACCGGGGTATTTTGGTGGCCACTTTCATCGTGAACACCATGTATTGCCAGATTTGATTCGACATTTAGGCGAGTTACGAGAAACGGCTAAAACGGAAGGCAACACACCGTTGTCGCAATCAATAAAAATCATTATGGCGTCTTGCTATGGCATCTTAGGATCGGATGGCTGTCGTTTTTACGACACCCGTCTTGCGGCCTCTATCACTAAGCGTGGCCATGACATTATTCAACGTACTACTGGTTGGATACAGCAGCAAGGTTATGACGTGATATACGGCGATACAGATTCAGTGTTTGTGTGGTTAAAAACAGATGTCACGGATGCCGAAGCTGATGTCATAGGACACCAATTGGTGAAGGATATTAATGCTTGGTTGCAAGATGAATTAGAGCGTGAGTTTTCGCTTCCTAGTTATTTGGAACTGGAGTATGAAACTCACTATCGTCGTTTTTTTATGCCTTCTATACGGGGGGCAGAGACCGGCAGCAAAAAGCGCTATGCAGGTATTAAGGCGGGTTCTGAAGCGCTTGTATTTAAAGGGCTGGAGGCTGTTCGTAGTGACTGGACACCGCTGGCGCGCGAGTTTCAGAAAGAGTTATACCGGCGTATATTTTATCAAGAGCCGTGGCAAGATTGGTTGAAGAGTGAAGTGACGGCATTATTAGCAGGTGAACGTGATCATCTTCTGATATACCGTAAACGTCTACGCCGACCATTAACGCACTATCAAAAAAGTCGCCCACCACATGCAAAAGCGGCGGCAATGATGGATCGTTGGCTTGAAGCACAAGGTCGCTCGGCACGCTACCAAGACCGGGGCGGTTGGGTGACGTATTTGATCACCCTGAATGGCCCAGAGCCTGACAATATTCGTCATTCAGCCATTGATTATGGGCACTACCTTGAGAAGCAATTACAGCCAGTTGCCGAGGCAATGTTTCAATTTACCGGTGATTCATTTTTGAATTTAACCAGTAATCAGCACCGGTTGTTTTAATGTGTACTTTGAATAAAGTTTACAGCGTATTAAGTGAGTAAATACCTATGATCCGTAGCATACTAACGGCTAAAAATGGCGCCACTAAAATGGGCGGCATCGAATTAGTAGACGAATGGCGTTCATCACCAGGTGCGACTTTGTGGCTGGATATCGAGGCTGAAAGTCAGGAATCTGAAAAAGCTATTTTAGAAAAAATGAATTGCCATCCGCTGGCTATTCAAGACACTCAGCGCGCACGTCACCCACCGAAAATTGAAGAGTTCGGTGAATACACATTTATTTTATATCGCGGGATCGCTAACTTTACCGCAGAGTTAAAGCACGAGCCGCAAACGTTGGGATTCTTTATCGGTAAAAATATCCTGATTACGTGCCATCCACAAAAAGCAGTGAGTATTGAAAAGTTCTTCGCTGAAGCGTCCGGTACCTTGTTAAAGCAAGGGCCTGGTCACTTAGCGCTTCGCATTATGCATACTTCGGCAGGGTTGTACTTAGATGCATTGCTGGAATTTGAGACACACTTGAGTGATATCGAAGATTCGTTGATGACCAACGGCAATGATGAGTTGATGCGAGAATTAGTGAATTACCGCTCTAAACTAGTGAAGCTTCGTCGCTTATTTAATTATCACCGCAATATTACTGACGAGCTGCGTGGTGATGATTATCTTGCCCTAGCAAACTCAGAAGATGCGATGGGGCATGCAATTACTGACCTGCACGATAGATTTGATCGTTTGTATACCATGACAGAAATGTTTTACAGCATCTGTGGCGATTTAATTGATGGATATCTTTCAATATCGTCGCACCAGCTAAACCGCACAATGCAAGTATTAACTGTGATTACGGCCATCTTTATACCGCTTGGTTTTTTGGCGGGCTTGTACGGTATGAACTTCGACCATATACCCGAATTACATGCGCAGAATGGCTATTTTATTCTGCTTGCCGTGATGGGCACCATTGCCGTTAGTTTGTTGATTGTCTTCAAAAAAATACGCTGGTTGTGATTACTCGCACACCAATCCATCGTCAGGAATAAGCGCTTCGTAAGCCTCATCCGTTAAACTACGGAGGAAGCATACCAATGCATCTATTTCGTTATCAGTGAGTTTGCGGCCATCTTGCAACTCAGCGGTACTGATATTGTCAGCCACTTCGGGAGCAGCCCAAGCGACTCCGGTTTCTGGATTGATAGTATTGTCTGAGTTCGTCAGATGCTTATCGTAAAAACGAATCACGGTATCTAATTTATTGAAAACGCCGTTGTGCATATAAGGAGCGGTGACGGCGACGTTACGCAAGCTCGGTACACGGAATTTACCTTCAAGTAACGTGGTGTTTTCGGTGGCAGGTAGGGCATTAGAGGACGCCAGTCCGGTATATTCAACCAGAACAAAGACGACGGTGCGACATAAACGGACTTCGGGGTGAATTATTATCCACACCCGGATGTTGTATTTAAAGCGGATTACCAGTTGCAGAATGATGATGCAGAAAGTCGTGAAGATATAAACTCAGGCGATGGTTTTAATTTAGGTATGGGTTATCAGTTTTAATTTTTATTAAGGCAATAACTGTAATTGAAGGCGTGAGACCTGAGTAGGTTGAGCGCCTTGTAACCACATTTTACGTGCTAAAAAATCATCAGCGGTCAGTAGTTCGATGTTTTCTTTTTCTTCGAGTGTTGGCAATACGGCCTCAAGAAAATCGAGTGTTTCTGGGTAGGGGTGGCCAATTAAAATAACGTGGCCCTGCTTGCGCGCCACATCGAGGGCTTGTTGAAATTGCTTTACCAATGACCCTAACTCTCGCTCGTTATCCAAAAATACATCACGCTCCGCGGATGGAACCCCCGTTTTTTCTGCTGTTTCAGCCGCGACACTGGCCGGATTAGTTAAGCTATCTACAAAATATAAGCCGCGTTTTTCAATGACGTCCATTACCCAAGTCATGCTGTGCTGTTGTTGGGTTAATAAACTGCCCATATGATTATTCACCCCACGAACGTGAGGAATTGAGTTGAGGTTATCTTCAAGGGTGGCTTGCAGAGTCTCTTTATCCATCTCCTCGGTCATGGCCCCCGGCCCTAGTTTAGCGCCGGTTTCGTTTGCCATTGGGGCGTGAAGCATGATGCCTTTTTGATGATTAGTTGGCTGTTTTGATGCTTGTTCGGCAAGGCTTGCAGCAAATGGCGTGTGAGGTAAAAAGGCGAGGGTCAGGCTACCGGGCAATTCGATGGCGCGTTTACCGAGTGCGTAGTTATTGCCAATATCATCAAGGATGATGACAAGGGAAGGCGCTGCTTGTGCAATGGATGACAACAAGCAGAGAAGAGTCAAAGACGTTTTGAGAAAGATATGAAATGGCAAGGCCAATGTTATTATTCCGTGCATTGCCATGTTCAAATACAACCTATTCAGTCGTTTGTTGTTTCAGTCTTACTTACAGCATCGACATTTTTAGACGTTGCTTTTGCTGTTTTCTTTGGTGCAAGAATACTTACCCCGCGAAGTAATGTATGTGCTTCATATAACTGAAAGTCACGAGCAATTAAATCGTCTTTCCGATTTTTTGGCGTGTCTGCTGTTTTATCGGTTGCTTCTTCTTTATCAGAGGTTGGGTTGCTTAAATGACCCGGTAAATCCGATTCTTTATAAAAACGTTGCTCAAGGGGAGTGACTTCGCTTTGTTCTATCGCGATGTCAGGTGAGATACCTTGCGCCTGAATAGAGCGGCCATCGGGTGTGAAATAGCGCGCGGTGGTGAGTTTCACCGCTGAGGTCTCGGTAACAGGAAGTACGGTTTGTACTGAGCCTTTACCAAATGAACGAGTGCCAACAATAACCGCGCGTTTATGGTCTTGCAGAGCACCAGCGACAATTTCTGAGGCCGATGCAGAGCCGCCATTAATTAATACGACTAACGGAACATCAGGAAATAAGGTGTCACTCTGGGCTGCATAATTCATGTCAGACAGTGGGTTACGTCCTTTGGTGTACACAATAAGGCCGTCGCTGACGAAGCTATCAACCACTTCAACGGCCGCTTGTAATACGCCTCCCGGGTTGTTACGCAAATCGAGAATAACGCCGTTTAATTCGCTGTCGGTTTTCCACGCGTGTAGCGCTTCGTTTAGTTCGCGCCCGGTTTTTTCTTGGAACTGGGTGATACGAACGTAGCCAATGTCACCGCTTAATTTTTCAGTACGCACACTGGCAACTTTAATTTCTGCACGTTCGAGTGCGAAGGATAGCAACTCGGCCACGCCTTCACGGCGCACTTCAATGGTAATGACGGTGCCCGGCTCGCCGCGCATACGCTCTACCGCGTCGCCAAGGTTGAGGCCCATAACGGCTTCACCATCTAACGATACGATTAAGTCACCAGGACGAATTCCAGCGCGTTGCGCTGGGGT
The DNA here is from genome assembly GCA_002733645.1 of Oceanobacter sp. GTDB lineage: Bacteria > Pseudomonadota > Gammaproteobacteria > Pseudomonadales > Oceanobacteraceae > Thalassolituus. The sequence continues at coordinate 37,341 of NVWL01000019.1, read as the reverse complement.
ATCATCAATGGGAGTGATTACCCGAATTAAGCCGTTTTCCATGCCGACTTCGATGCCTAAGCCACCAAACTTACCTGAGGTGTTTTCTTGCAGGTCGGTAAAGTCTTCTTCGCGTAGATAGGCTGAGTGTGGATCAAGTGACTCAAGCATACCTTGGATGGCATTATTAAATAGCGTGTGATCATCGACTTCTTCCACATAAGAGCTGCGAATACGTTCGAATATTTCAGTGAACGTGCGCAAATCCTGTAACGGCAGCTCTTTGCTTAAATCTCGTGGAGTGGGGGAATCTGGAGTGCTTGCTTCTTCCGCGTTCACACTACCAAAGGTCAATGTCAGGCCCATTGTGATTAGCAGTGGGTGTAGCAGGTGTTTCCTCAGCATGATGTCTCGCTCTGGTTGTCCATTCAGGAAGCATGGCACAAAAGTCATACACTGTTAAGGCACCTGAACCATTGGATAAGGTGCTGTGCAACGATGTTAGCGGCGTTTGAGCCATACCGCCGGATCTTGTGGCTTGCCGTTATGACGAATTTCAAAATATAGGGCGGGCTTATCTTGGCCACCACTTTGTCCCGCCGTTGCAATAGTATCCCCACCATTGACCCAACTACCAACATCGCGTTGTAAGGTTTGGTTATGGGCGTACAGACTTAGGTAGCCTTGGCCATGATCAATAATGATTAATAAGCCAAAACCACGTAACCAATCTGAAAAAACAACACGGCCATGATGGATAGAATGCACAGTGGTGCCTTCTTTGGTGCCAATTTTCCAGCCTTCCCAACGTGACTTATTGCCGTTATTACGGTTGCCAAAGGCCGCTAAAATCGGCCCAGACAGTGGGCGCTCTAATTTTCCACGCATGTCTTTGAAAGGGCGCTCATCATTTCGGCGAGGGCTATTACTGATTAGAGTTTCAACCTCATTGAGTAATTCTTCTAAACGTTTGCGGTCAGCTTGGCGTTTTTTAAGGCGTTCACTTTCGCTACTCATTTGTGTGCTGAGTTTTGATAGCAATGTTTTTTGCTGCTGGCGAGTGCTGGCAAGGCGTTTGTTTTCGCTGCTTAATCGTTCATCTGTTTCGCGCAGCTTTTTTTCTTGTCCGGCAATTAAGATTTCTAGGTTATCGAGTCGTACTAGTTCGGTAATAGTGGTGTGTAGATGTTCGACCCGAGCACGATTGAAATAGCCAAAATAGCGCACTAACCGTTGGTTTTTACTCGGGTCGTCTTGGGCTAACCAAAATTGAATGGCCGCTTCATCGCCCATCTGACGGGCAATGCGAACTTGATCAGTCAGGAGCTGCTGGTGGCGTGTTCGGAGCTGGCGCAGCTGAGCCTGCTCCGAGCGGAGCTTTTTTAACCGCGTTTGTTCCTCTCTCAAGCGAGCGCGAGTATCGTCGATTTGTTTTACCAAGGCGGCAATTTCTTTGTCAGACGTTTGCAGCTTTTTGTTTAAATCGTCGTATTCGCTACGAGCCTCATTAAGCCAGGATTGCAGCTTTTTAATTTCTGCCTGCACTTCTTTTAAGCGCTGTTCATCATCGTCTGCGGTCGCAGGCTGAATTGCGCTTAATAGAAGCAGTAGGCTAACGCCAATCGCACGTAGCATTACTTAGCGCTAATCAGCGAATGGCCAGTCATTTCAGCCGGTTGCTCAACACCCATGATGTTGAGCAGAGTCGGTGATATATCGCACAAACGGCCTTCTGTCATGGTGATTACTTGATCTCGATTATGAACATGAATCAGATTCACTGGGCCTGTTGTGTGTTGCGTCATGGCTTCACCGTTGGCATCGAGCATAAGCTCAGCATTGCCGTGGTCTGCGGTGATCAGGCATTCGCCACCGACTTCAAGAATGGCATCGGTGACTTTTTGTAGGCACCCATCAATACACTCTGCGGCTTTTACCGCGGCATCGTAAACACCGGTATGGCCGACCATATCGCCATTGGCGTAGTTGCAGACGATTAAGTCGTAGCCGCCATTTTTTATCGCATCAACGAGTTTGTCAGTGACTTCTGGGGCGCTCATCTCTGGTTGTAGGTCGTAAGTTTCGACATCCGGAGATTTCACTAGGATACGTGTTTCGCCTTCGTACTCTTGTTCACGACCACCCGAGAAGAAGAAAGTAACGTGGGCGTATTTTTCGGTTTCAGCAATGCGTAATTGCTTCATGCCTTTATCAGACACGTATTCGCCAATGCCATTCACTAAGGCTTGTGGTGGAAAAGCACAGCTTGCATCAATCGTCGCAGCATACTCAGTCAGCATGACGTAATCGCTTAGTGCTGGGCGTTTAGTTCGCTCGAAGCCAGTGAAGTCATCACCATCCACAAAGGCACGGGTAATTTCACGGGCGCGATCAGGGCGGAAGTTAAAGCAGATAATCGCGTCGCCGTCTTCGACCTGGCCTTCATTGCCGATTGTCGTCGCCTTCACGAATTCGTCGTTTTCATCACGCTCGTAGGCCGCTTTTAATGCGTCCATGGCAGTGGCGGCGGTGAACTCAGCACGGCGCTCAGTCATGGCGGCATAGCCTTGTTCCACGCGCTCCCAGCGATTGTCGCGATCCATCGAGAAGAAGCGGCCAATTACTGTCGCGATGCTGGCGTTACCGAGCATGGCACAATGCGCGCTGACTTTTTCGAGTGTTGGGCCTGCTGAACGGGGAGGCATATCACGGCCATCCAGAATAGCGTGGATATAGACCTTTTCTACGCCTTTGGCTTTGGCCATATCCAGCAAGGCAATAACGTGATCTTCGTGGCTGTGAACACCACCGGGGGATAGCAAGCCGACTAAATGCAATGCACCAGACGCCGCTTTAGCTTTATCCATTGCTTCAGATAGCGCCGGATTGTCTCCTAACTCGCCATCGCGAATGGTTTTGTTAATACGGGTGAAATTCTGATAAACAATGCGTCCAGCGCCTAAGTTCATGTGCCCTACTTCAGAATTACCCATTTGTCCGTCAGGTAAGCCGACGGCTTCACCTGAGGTTTTGATCAGAGCATTCGGGTATTGCGCGATCAAACGGTCCCACGTCGGGGTGTTTGCGTTAGCAATGGCATTGTTGTCTGTTTCATCACGGTGGCCCCAGCCATCCAGAATAATCAGCGCAGTAGGTTTTGGACGCGTAGTCATGTCAGTACACTCATAGTAACGTAAGAGGTAATGTAAAAAGTAACGTGATAAGTAAAGATAAACCGGATTGTACCTTATATTGGGTCGGCTCTAAATATGACCGTTACAATAAGGAAGGCCCAATGCGGTGGAGCCGCTGAGCCATGAGCGTTATACTGCCGCCTCTTATATTTGACGACAGTGATAGGGTAATGGAGCAGTTAATCGAATTCGTAGGTAAACATTGGTGGCTGGTCGGTATCTGGGGTGCCTTTGTGGGTGCTTTACTCTGGGATAACAACCGCCGTAATGGACCTACCGTCAGCACCGCTGAAGCGACGGGCATGATCAACAAGAAGGATGCCTTTGTTCTTGATATTCGCGATGGCAGTGATTTCAAGAACGGCCATTTAGTTGGCGCGGTGAATATTCCTTACGCCAATCTGGCCAACCGCCTTGGTGAACTTGAACCACAAAAAAATCGCCCCATTATATTGGTATGCAAAACCGGTCAGACCGTGAGCATGGCCGGTAAGATGCTGCGCGAAAAAGGCTTTGATGCTGTGCGTATGAAAGGCGGCATGATGGAGTGGAACAATCAGAACCTTCCACTTGTTAAAAAATAATAGAAAGGATTAATTCCAATGTCAGAGAACAAAGAACAGTCTCAGTTCGCACTGCAGCGTATATACACTAAAGATATTTCGTTTGAAGCGCCTAACTCGCCTGCGGCATTCACTAAGCAGTGGAAGCCAGAAGTTAAGCTGGATCTGAACACTTCAGGTCGTAAAGTGGATGAACAGCACTACGAAGTGTCTGTGAAAATCACGATTACCGCGAAAAATGATGACGAAACCGCCTTCTTGGTTGAGCTAGTTCAGTGTGGCTTGTTTGCGGTAGTGAACATTCCTGAGCAGCAGCTTGGCGCTATGTTGGGTGCAATTTGCCCGAACATCTTGTTCCCGTACTTGCGTGAGAATATAGATAGCTTAGTAGTGAAGGGTGGTTTCCCAGCGTTGATGTTAGCTCCAATCAACTTTGAAGCTTTGTATCAGAAGCGTCTGCAAGAAGCGCAAGCTGCGCAGAAAGAAGCCTCAGAGCAACCAACTCACTAAGTTGGTGTGATTTAAAAAGCTCTCCTTAGGTTGGCCGCTCAAGAGGTTAACGTTTGGAGAGTTTTTTTGTTATTTTGAGCCGCCATACCCCAGCTGACGCCACGCTTCATACACCATGACAGCCACGGCATTCGATAGATTCATACTGCGGCTGTGCTCTAGCATAGGTAAGCGTAACCACTGCTCTTGCGGAATGCCCATTCGTACATCTTCAGGAAGCCCACGTGTTTCGGGGCCAAACATCAGATAGTCACCTTTTTGAAATTGAGTATCCGAATGCGTCGCTGTGCCTTTTGTGGTTAAAGCATACAAGCGTTGAGGCTGTTCGTTTTCAATAAAGGCGTTGTAGTCTTTATGAATCTTGATGTTTGCCCACTCGCTGTAATCCAGTCCTGCTCGTCGCAGGCTCTTCTCTTCCATATCAAAACCTAGCGGCTCTATAAGATGCAGTTGGCAGCCAGTATTCGCGCACAGGCGAATGATGTTGCCCGTATTGGGCGGAATTTCTGGTTCAAACAGGACGATATGAAACAAAGAAAGAAGACCTTATACGCCATTATTTTGGATTGAATAACCGTTATTTTTCTTGTCGGGCCAGAAAAATACGAGGCTCGTCAGCATTATAGTCAGGTAGGTCGGCTTAGACCATCGCTTTCCAAACCATGGTCTACACTCATATTTACAGTGTTGCAAATGTATGAGGATCGCCATGCCATTGTCGTGGCTACACACAAAAAAAACAGCTCAGGGTTGTCTCGGGATTGAACTAAATCACGGACGCGCGTGGGCTGTGCATCGCACAGACCGAGGCGTTATCTCTAGTTATCTTCCTAGCGAAGACGACGATGGGTTAGCGTCACTCGGAGAGTGGATTAAAGATCATAAACTCACCGGCATTCCCGTGGTTGTGTGCTTAGATTCGACACGCTACGAGTTGCAATTGGTTGAATCGCCACCCGTGCCAGCGGAGGAACTCAGCGATGCAATGGGGTTTCGTTTGGCTGAGTTAGTCAGTGATGACGTTAGCGATAAAGTGTTGCAGGCATTTCCATTGCCAAGTGATGCGTATCGTGGGCGGATGACCATGGCATTTGCGGCAATTACTGAGCGTTCGTATTTAAAAGAAATTGTTACGTTCTGTCGTGAGTATGAGCTAAAGCTTGATCAAATCATCATTAACGAGATGAGTGCCCTAAACCTGCTTGCGAGTGTCGATCCTGATGACAGCGTGGCTGTGTTGCGTCTTGAAGCAGATGCCGGAGTTATCTACCTCTACCGTAATGGTGCTTTGTATTTTACGCGCCAGATTTCGCTGGGAACTGATGATTTGGGCTTGAGCAGTTTAAACGTGAGTGAGGGCGGCATGATGATGCAGCCAAATAGTCGCATTGATGTGCTGGCGTTAGAGTTACAGCGCTCAATGGATTATTTCGAGAGTCAGCTTGGTTTAGGGGCTATCGGTCAATTATGGGTAATGAAGCCAGACAATATAGATGTCACGGATGCTTTGGGTGAGATCGAAGATCGTATTAACACGCCGGTACGTTTGATGTCTCTAGAGAGTGCATTTAATCGTCAGGAAGATGAAATTCCGTTAACGGCTTCTCTGGCCATGGCACTAGGGGGGGCGCTCGGTTATGACTTGGGAAATTAAACAACGAGTTAACTTTTATTTAGAAGAGTTCCAGCCACCTAAAATCCCTAATGATTTACGGCAATTAATTATTACAGTCATTGCCCATACTTTGATCGCGATTGTTGTGTTGGTTGGTTTGAGTATCAACTGGTATTGGCAGGGGCTACGGATGGGAAGCGTTGCTGCGCAGCAAGTTGAGGTTGAATCTCAGGTAAATAATATAGAGCGTGAAAGGCCACCGCTAAAAATTAATCAGGAATTGACTAAGCAACGTGATGACATGCGTGCCGATCTTGATAGTAGTCAGCGTATCTTACGTTATCTTACCCAGCAGGAGTTAAGTAGCAGCGACTCGTTTACTACTTTAGTAACAGGCTTAGGTGAACAAGACATTGCTGGCGTTTGGCTTAAACGATTTGCATTTTATCGTGAAGGTAAGCACATCAGCTTGGAGGGAAGTACTGATGATCCCGCCAAAGTTTCAAAATACGTTTCTTCATTATTAAAGAGAGATGGCTTTGAAGATCACGCATTCCGTTTTGTCGATATATACAAGCAAGAAGACAGTGCTTGGTTGTCCTTCAAATTAGATAGTCGCCCTCAAGAGGTGACCAAAGATTCGGGCAATAAAACTGCCACGATTACTAGCAAAGAGCTAATGCGACAAGCTAGGGAGGGGCGCTTATGAAACAGTGGTGGCAAAACGCACGAGTTGAAGAAGCCTTAGATAAATATCGCGCCTTATCAGCCCGAGAACGCAAATTAATGGTTATTACGGCGCATGTCGTAATTGCAGCGGTTTATTTAATTTTTATTGCCGTACCTATTTGGAATTCGGCACTTAATCAGCGTACACAAGCGAATGAAATTGAAAGTAATGTCTTACGTATGCAGGCACATCTGGAGCGTTTGCGTAACACACCGGTACTTGATCCTAATGAACCGGTACGAGATGACATACAGAAAATCGTTGCCCAAAAAGACATCATAGACGACCGAATTCGTGGCCTCACCGATACTTTAGTGTCTGCGGAAAATATGCCGAAAGTACTTGAGAGCATGTTAACTCAAGATCGGACGTTAAAACTGATCAGTCTGGAAAACAGTGCTGGTGAGAGTGTGGTTATCAATGATGAATTTTCAGATGTGGATCTATTTCGTCATGGGGTAACTATCCATATGCAGGCTGATTATCCCGCTGTAATGGCTTACCTAACTCGTCTCGACTCTATGCCGTGGAAACTGTATTGGGAATCGTTAGATTACAATGTTGCCGAATATCCGACGGGTGACTTGCACTTAGAAGTGTTCACTTTAAGTACAAGGGAGGAGCTGCTTAGTGACTAGTTTATCGTTATCAAACTTAAAGTTTTTATTTTTGGTACTGCTCTCGTGCATTGTTTTTGGTACTTCGAGTGCTTATGCAAATGATCCAACTCGGCCTCCAGGAATGGGAGGTGTGGTGAGTACACAAGAAGCACCGAAAAAGACCAGCTTTACGTTGCAGCAGATCAAAGTATCTGCCGATTCTCGCTCTGCCGTTATTAATGGACAACTTGTTAAAGAAGGCGACAGCGTTGCTGGTGCCAAAGTGGTGAAAATCACATCAGACAAGGTAGTCCTAAAATACAGGAAAAAACTCAGATTCCTGTCTTTAATTAATAGAACGAAACACTCTGAGAAGTAGGACGCAGATTGTGAATAGAATTAATCATACGACACCGTTAACGATTGCCACACTGCTGATGTCTGTTCTCCTGACGTCCTGTGCGACTAATTCGAAAGCACCAGAAGATACGCCCGTGGAGCCTAAAGTCCCTTTATTGGTACCTGATGCGCCAGAAGTTATGGGCATGAACCCAAGAAACTTAATACCACCAGTTGCATTGCCAGAGTCTGCTGAAGAGCGTTTTGATGTGGTCGCTAATAAGGTGCCTGCAGCTGCGTTTTTTAACAGTCTTGTGGATGGGTCTGGGTTTAATTTGGTTGTGCACCCTGAAGTGAAGGGCAATATCTCCTTAAATCTAAAAAACGTCACTGTACGAGAGGCGCTGTCGGCGGTGCGCGATTTGTACGGGTATGACTTCACAGAATCTGGATATGGTATCCAGATTTTACCAAAATCACTGCAAACCCGTATTTTTCCGATTAACTACTTAAATGTTAAGCGTACGGGGCGCTCTGGTATGCGTGTGAGCAGTGGGACCGTGAGTGATAGTTCAAGTGAAGACTCCGATTCTGATAGCGGCTCTAGCAGTACGCGTAGCACTCGTAGCTCTAGTGAAGTAGAAACGTCATCCGGTTCTGAGTTTTGGCAAGAGCTAAATCAATCATTAGCGCTAATGATAAACAGAGAAAAAGATGCGCAAGTTGTCGTTGATGCTCACGCTGGACTGGTTATTGTACGAGCTATGCCTACGACGTTAAATCAGATTCAAAAGTATCTAGAGCAAGCCGAGCTTACGGTTCAAAAACAAGTTTTGATTGAAGCGAAAATCGTAGAAGTCACACTCAATGATGGTGCTCAATCAGGCATCGATTGGTCAACACTGGCAGCACGTACGGGCAAAAACGATGTCTGGGCGGTACAAGGTTCAGAGCCATTGTCAGACCCTAATTTATTAGGTGGAATATTCACGCTTAATGTTGATGCAGGTGACTTTACTGGTGCACTAAGCTTGCTCGAAACTCAAGGTGATCTTGAAGTGTTATCAAGCCCACGTATTGCCACAGTCAATAACCAGAAAGCAGTGATTAAAGTGGGTAATGATGAGTTTTTTGTTACCGACATTAAAAGCACGACTAATACGACGGTAACAGGTTCTTCTAATACCCCTAAGATTGAGCTAACCCCTTTCTTTTCAGGTATAGCTTTGGATGTGACACCACAAATTGGTGATGATAACGAGGTTACCTTGCACGTGCATCCAACCGTTACTGAGGTTGAAGAGAAGCAGAAATATGTAAAGCTAAATGATGATGAATACACCTTACCTTTAGCTTTTAGCACGGTACGAGAAACAGACTCTATTATCCGTGCGCGCTCAGGTCAAGTTGTGGTGATCGGAGGCTTGATGCAAAACAAAAGCCTAGAAACGACCTCGAAAGTTCCATTATTAGGCGATATCCCTTTGATTGGTGCGTTGTTTCGTCAAAAAAGCAAATCCGTGGTGCAAAGCGAGTTAGTGATATTAATTCAGCCAAGAATCATTGATACGCAGCTCTCGTCAGAACGTATAGATCAGCTTAATAAACGTTATTCTCGCGTTCTATTGCCGGAGTGGTAAGTATGGATGTTGTTGAGGTTAAACAAGCCTGTGAAGCCCATTATGGGCTGGTGGACTCTCCATTTTCGTTAACACCAGACACTGGTTATTACGTAGAAATGCCGTCCCATGATGATGCATTTGAGTCAGTATTGTACGGCCTGACTTCCGGTGAAGGCTTTATCAAAGTAACCGGTGAAGTGGGTACAGGTAAAACCTTGTTGTGTCGGCGTTTATTAAATCATTTGGCCAATGATAAAATTGCCACGGCTTACATTCCCAATCCAACATTATCGCCGACGGCTCTGTGGGTGGCGATTGGCGCTGAAATCGGACTCACCGGTTATCAACGTCTAAGCCAATTACGCAATGACATCCAAAGCTATTTAGTCAATTTAGCTAAGGGCAACAATCGTCTTGTTTTAGTCATTGATGAAGCTCAATGTCTTCCTGCAGATACGTTAGAGGCGTTGCGTCTAATTTCTAATTTAGAAACAGAGCGCCAAAAACTTATTCAAATAGTACTGTTCGGTCAGCCCGAGTTGAATGAAATAATTGATCGTACCGAGTTTCGTCAGTTGAAACAGCGAATTACTACCTCAGCGGAATTGAAGACGATTGATAGCCCTGAAACGATCGCGCGTTACCTAAATCATCGAATGTCATTTGCTGGATACAGCGGTGGGCCTTTATTTACAAAATCAGCCGTTAGGCGCTTATGGATATGTAGCCAAGGTACTCCGCGGCTAATTAATGCACTTGCCAGCAAAGCACTATTGGTTGCGTTTGGACAAGGTGTTGCAACGATCAATGTAGAGCATGTTGAGGCGGCGGCTTCAGATACCGAAGGTGCATTTCACGACATATCTTGGCGTGAACGTATTCGTCATGTAATTGGTTTATAAGGAGCGTAGTGTGAGTCTTATACATCAGGTGCTACAGGATCTCGATAGCCGTCGAGAGTTTCAGCCAGGTGAAGTCGCAGGATATGCAGAAGAGCATCAGGTTCAGAGATTAGCTATTTGGCCAGCCCTACTGGTGTCAATCGTTTGCGCGGCATCAGTTATTTACTTCAGCGATTATTTTCGCAGCGAAGAGCCCATTACGATAATTTCGCCTTTACCCGTCATACCAGAGGCGGAACCGAACATCGTTAAAGCAGTAGAGTCCAACGTGCTCTCTCAGACGGCAGCTCGGACGGTCATGCAATCATCAACTGAACCAACAACTCAATTGGAACCAACCAACGAGTTACCTGAGCTGCTATCAGTGACGCCTGCCGAATCTGCGTTGGCATTACTGGTCGAGCCTGAGGTGGTTAACGTGTCAGATGTTTCTTCTGATGCACTCTTCCAATTAGTCGATGAGCCGGTGAATAGCCCTAGTATTTCAGATGACAATCAGGCCGTTAACCTTGTGCTTGGGGCCGAACAAAAAAACACAAAAACGAAGACAGTTTCAAGTTCTTCAGCCATCAAAAAAGCACCGTCAAATACACAGGTTGAAGCAACCCAAAAAGTCAGCGAGAAAACCCCAACGGCCAGCATTACTCGTAGAACTTCCGCCGAAGATTATTACGTCAAAGCCGTTGCTTATTATCGTAATGGAGATTGGCAGGCTTCCTTATTAGAGCTTGAAAATGCATCAAAATTGAGTGGTGCTATTGATTATCAAGCGATGAAAGCGCGAATATTTTTAGAGCAAGGGTTGCGCGATCAATTTTATGCTGTGTACCAATCTAACTCCGAGAACCGAAATATTAGTTGGTTAAGTGTTATTGCTCCTGGGCTTCATATGTTTGGTCTATATAGCGATGCCGTTGATCAATACAGCCGCTTATCATCGCTTCAGCCGGGCAATGTCGAGTGGCCGATCGCGAAAACACAGGCACTGGTTGATGCGGGGATGGTCTCTCAAGCGAAAAGCGAGTTACGGCACATAGAAGAAAATTACTCACTGAACGAGCAGCAATCAAGCTGGCTTCGTTATCAGCAAAAAACTCTGGAGTGAGGTATGGATACCAGATTAAATCGAAAAGTTCGTATTGGTGATTTACTGCTCGAAAAAGGCTTAATTGATGAAAGTCAATTGAAGTTAGCTTTATACGAACAAAAGCGTTCGGGTAAAAAATTAGGTAAAGCGATTACTGATCTTGGTTTTGTTACCGAAGTAAAATTTCTGGCAATAATGTCAGACTATTTTGGTTACCCTTTTATTGATCTTTCTCGTTTTCGTCTCGATAGCATTCTGATTCAAAAATTACCAGAAACACAGGCGCGGCGTTACCGAGCTTTGCTTTTATCGGAAGAGCCAGAAGGTATGTTAGTTGGCTTAGCTGATCCGACTGACTTGATGATCATTGACGATCTGCAACGCATTCTGAAAAAACCCGTATTACCGGCGTTTGTTCAAGAACAAGACCTACTGTCTATTTTGGATAACGTTTACAGACGCCAAGAGCAAATGGCGTCTATTGCGGGTGAGCTAGAAGGTGAGCTACAAAGCAGCGACTTTGATATTAATGCCATCGTATCTGGCTCTGATACCTCTGAAGCGCCTGTTGTACGTTTACTACAAAGCTTGTTTGAAGATGCCGTCCAGGTCAAAGCGTCTGATGTACATATTGAGCCGGAAGAAACTCAGTTGCGTATTCGTTTACGAGTGGACGGTGAGCTGCAAGAGCAAATCATGAAAGAAAAGCGTGTGGCTTCGGCTTTGGTATCACGTTTAAAAATCATGTCTGGTTTAGACATATCCGAGAAGCGCTTACCGCAAGATGGACGTTTTAATATTCGTGTGCGAAATCACAATATTGATGTCCGACTTTCTACCATGCCAGTGCAGTTTGGTGAGTCGGTGGTCATGCGTTTACTTGATCAGAGCGGTGGGATTTTGAGCATGGCTTCGCTCGGTATGCGGGCGGCGATACAAAAACGATTTGAATACCTGATTACGCGTCCTCACGGTTTGATTTTGGTAACAGGGCCAACAGGTTCAGGTAAAACTACCACGCTGTATGCTGGATTAACGCAGTTAAACCAGGCGGAAAAGAAAATTATTACGGCGGAAGATCCGATTGAATACCGCTTGCCCCGCATTAACCAAGTGCAGGTAAATACAAAGGTTGGGCTGGAGTTTTCAACGGTATTGCGTGCTGCATTACGACAAGACCCAGACATCGTATTGATCGGTGAGATGCGTGATCAAGAAACGGCTGAAATTGGCTTAAGAGCCGCTATGACTGGTCACATGGTGCTATCCACCCTACACACCAATGATGCGTTATCCGCTCCTGCACGTTTGATGGATATGGGGGTCGATACCTATCTTGTGGCTTCATCGTTGCGAGCTGTATTAGCTCAGCGCTTGATTAAAAAGCTTTGTCCTCACTGCACTCAGCCTTATGACGCCGACATCCAAGAGAAAGCTTGGCTAGAGACGATGGAAGTGGGCTGTTCTGCACAAGCATACAAGCACGGTCGTGGTTGTCATCATTGCCACAACACTGGGTATCAAGGGCGTATTGGTATTTATGAACTGTTAGAAATGAATAGTGATTTAATTTCAGCGTTACGTAGCAATGATAATCAAGCGTTTGCAGACGCGGCAGTGAAGTCTCGCTACTTCCGCTCATTAGCGATGTCTGCACTCGATTACGCACGAGAAGGTGTTACGTCATTAGATGAAGTCTTCCGGGTGTCTGCGACATTAGAAGGTGAGGATTACTGATGGCGATTTACCAGTATCGTGGGCGCAACCCCGCAGGTGGTGCTGTTGATGGTACCTTGCAAGCGGGCAGTCGTGATATGGCTATTTCGCAATTGATGCAAAAAGGCATCACGCCAATTCAAGTGAATCAGCATGCTTCAAGTGCTGCTAAAGGGGATAAACAGAAATCCAGCACCGGTAAGGTAACGTCAGAAGAGTTAGTCCTTTTTACTCGTCAACTCTATGCGTTAACAAAAGCTGGTGTACCAATTATTCGAGCACTAACCGGGTTAAGTGAAAGCGCAAATAATAAGGGACTTTCCTTTGTATTACAGGAAATTAGTGATCAGCTTGTATCGGGGTCGGACTTAGCCACAGCGTTTAAAAAGCATCCACAATTATTTTCCCCTATTTATATTAGTATGATTCATATCGGCGAAAGCACCGGTAATTTAGATCATGCACTGATTCGGTTAGTTGAACACCTAGAGATGGAGCGAGAAACGCGTAAGCGTGTTAAATCTGCATTGCGTTACCCTATTATGGTAATTAGTGCGATGGCGATAGCGATGGTTGTTATTACTATGTTTGTGATTCCAAGTTTTTCGTCGGTATTTAATAAGTTGGGGGCAGACCTCCCATTTGCGACTCAAATATTAATTGGTATTTCTGAATTTATGCAAAACTGGTGGCATATGCTGCTTGCCGGCCTTGTGCTGACGTATATTGGCTTTAGTCAGTTTATAAAAACAGACGATGGTGCTGTTTGGTGGGATAGGGTCAAACTCAAAATTCCTTTGTTGGGCAGTATTTTTGAACGTGTTGCACTGGCACGTTTCTCTCGCTCGTTTTCCATGATGCTGAGTGCTGGGGTGCCTATTTTAAGCACGTTATCCATTGTTGCTGGCAGTGTTGGAAATTTTTACATAGGTCGAGCCATTACTAGTATGGCGACCGGTGTCGAGCGAGGCGAGCAACTAACCAACACCGCCATGCAAACTGGCCTGTTTACACCACTTGTGTTGCAAATGATGTCAGTAGGTGAAGAAACCGGTGCCATTGATAAGTTATTGGATGAAGTTGCTGATTTTTATGAGCAAGAGGTCGACTATGAGCTAAAACAATTGGCCGATGCGATTGAGCCTATCTTGCTTGTTTTCTTAGGTGCTCTGGTGCTCTTGCTGGCGCTAGGGGTGTTTTTACCCGTGTGGGAACTCAGTGGCGCAGTGTCCGGCAACTAAGGTGCTGACTATTGTTTCTATCACGAAAAATTTCACATCTAACCTGACTTTCTTGGCGACCTATGGTCGCCATTTTTTTAATAAAAATCTTATGTATATCAATGATGTAACTCGTTTTGTAACTGAATTTTTGAGTTGCGTTATTAATGTTTTATTTCGTAAAAACCGCTCACGGTTTTTCTGTGTTGAACTAAGGTTTACATATGCCAACGATGTTGCTGAACGTTGATTGCAGTCGGGGATTTAGCCTACTTCAATCAGCCGTCGCGTTAATGGTGATGTCAGCGGGAATGCTATTTTTAGTTCCCCGTTTGACGGATCTTATTGATGAGGCTCACAAAGCGCATGTTAAGTCTGTTGCTATGGCCATAAAAACCGGAGCCATGATTTACCGGGAAATATGGATGACAGACCCAAACAGTCCTTTACTAGCTGACATGGTGTTAACCGAATCTGGTTGGCCATCAGGCAGAGTAAAAGACACGGATAGCGTTTTATCAGCACCAACGACAGCTCGCTGTGCAGGGTTATGGAAAAGCCTGTTGGATGTAGAAGTTCCGACACTGACTTTTGATGATGATCAGACTTTTGATTTTCAAGTGAATGTTATTGAAGGGCAATGTCGGTACTACCATAAGGCAAGTGACGACAAATTTTTTATTGACTATAACACGACCACCGGTCGCGTGAGTTGGAACATCCGATAACACACAGGAGTCGGGATATGAAAAAACAAAATGGTTTTACACTGATCGAATTGATCATGGTTATTGTTATTCTCGGTGTGCTGTCTGCCTTTGCTCTGCCACGTTTCGCAGATTTTGGAGAACAAGCCAGAGAAGCAAGTTTAAATGCATTGGCTGGAGCGCTACGATCAGCTGCCAATATTGCACATGCTCAGCAGCTAGCTAATGGTGACACGGCGGGTACTTCAGTGGTGCTGGAAGGAGCTACCATATTGATGGTAAATGGCTACCCTCAATCGGTTGCAACTGGAATTACAAGTGCGGCTCAGGTTGCTGGTGACTATGCGATTACACACGGTGCTGCAGCTGGTGGTGAAAACGCAGTGTATGAGTTACAAACTAATTGCAATGTGACATACACTTCTGCAACTGCAATTGGTGCTGATAATACGACAGCCTTGGTTAGTACACCTGTGGTCGCTGTTGTTGATAGCGGTTGCTGAGTTACAAATGACTAAGCAGAGAGGCTTTACCTTAGTAGAGTTAGTGATCGTGATCTCCTTGATCGCGATCCTCTCAGCCACTGCAGGCGGTTTGTTTTTAAAAACAGACCGCTTTGCGACGTTGGGGGCACGGGAACAATTGGTCTCTACCGCCATCTTGGCGCAAAAAAAAGCACTGGCGAATGTCATAAGCGGCTCGCCGGTCTCTTTGGTTATTTCGCAAACGTCCTCTGAATGGTTATTTGTTGTTTCACAGAGCGGCGACTCGTTTGATCCTCGTCGTGCAGAGCGCGCCGGAGCGACACTATCAATCAATGGTTCTAACTTATCTGATGGTGGCTCTGTGTCCATTTCTTTTGATGAAAATGCCGAGACGGGCACCAGTACTCAATTCTCTTTTGTTGCCGATAATAGCCATAGCTTGTGTATTGCAGACAGTGGCTTTTCTTATATCGGTACCTGCCAACCGTGACAGGGAAGCCAGTTTATGAAGTCTGTGCAGGGTATGTCGTTAGTCGAAATGATCCTTACCATTGTCATCATCTCTGTGGCTATGGTGGCATCACTAAGATCTTTTTCTGTACTCTCTGGTCGTTCATCTGACGTTATGGTGCAAACTCGCGCCTTAGATCTCGCACAATTATATCTTGATGAAATAATGAGCCATCGATTTGATGAAGATACTGGTGTTTATGGTACCCCGACGTTTACTGGCGCGTGTCGTATTACTGATGATAGTGAAAATCGAGATGACTACGATGACGTTGATGATTTTGCAGAAATTTCAAATGAAGTCCCAGCATTAATTGATTCATCTTTAGCTGCGGACTATGCAGGTTTTACGGTCAGTGTTGATGTTGCGTGTGATGACACCATCGGTGTAAATACCGACGGGGCGAAGCTTGTCACAGTGACCATTACTGATCCTATAGGTAATGACAGTGTATTTTCTGTTTATAAAGGAAATTACTGATGAACTATCGTCATTCCAACACGCAAGGCTTTACCTTAATAGAATTGGTATTAACCATTTCTGTTGCGGGAATACTTGCGGTTATATCAATGCAATTTGTTCAATCTACCAGCCAAGGATTTGTCTCAAGTGCCGGACGACAACAGCTTGGGTCGGCTGGCTATGTGGTTAACGAACAGATTAGTCGCGCTATTCGTGATTCACTGCCGGGCAGCATACGTACGACAAGTGATGGCCAGTGCATAGAGTTTATGCCAGTAGTCGCGGCCTCAACATACACCACATTGAATGTGGGTTCTTCCGTCACTACCTTCAAAGCGGTTCCTTATTCACTCACCGAAAGCGTGAGTGGGTATGTGTCGGTGTACCCCATTCCTTCCGGTAATTTATACGCCCAGCTTGACCCCGGCCCGATTACGCCTGATATCGGTAGTGTTCCGGCGGGGAATGCAGAAATAGATGTGACGCTAGGCTCTGCTCATACCTTTCCTACCGATTCTCCCGAGCGCCGCTTCTTTGTTTCCTCTGGCCCTGAAGCGATCTGCCAAGACGGTGATTTCTTATATAGATACCAAAATTACGGATTTATCACTAACGTTGCCAGCTTGAAGGCTTCTTTACCGGTCAATCGTGCAGCAGGGCGCACAGTACTCGCTTTTCCTTTAGCGGTAGGTTCGCTCGACTTTCGTTATCAAACGCCGACGTTATCACGCAATGGTTTGGTGGTGTTTGAGTATGTATTGCAGCACCCTACTACCGGTGAGTCATTGTCTTTGTCGCAACAAGTGAGGGTAGTCAATGTCCCTTGATAGAGTTGCTAACAAGTATGTACATCAGCAGGGCTTTGGCTTGCCCATGGCGTTGTTTGTTATCACTGTGTTGGCTGTGATTATTTCCTCGATGGCGTCTTTACAAAATAACGCGGCCTCCTCCAGTGCGTTGCAGGTACAGGCACATCGAGCTTTGTTTTCTGCGGAATCAGGTATTGAAGCATCCCTCAACTTATTAATTCCACCGGATGGTTCATTAGGACGGGCGTGTGCAACGGACCCTTTTTATACTCAAACATTTCCCGCCGTCACGTTAGGATTGAATGGTTGTGAAGTTACAGTCAGGTGCTCTCTCATCAACGTTGCCTCTGAAGACTATTTTACCTTGAGATCAACCGGTGAGTGCGGTTCTTTCTTGGATCAAAGTACAAGAACTTTGGAAGTAAGAGTTAAATGAAAAAGCTGAGAATAGTGGCGTTATATTTTCTTAAGGCTCAAATATTCATTGAGCGAGTGTTGTAGTGAAAAAAACGGCGACGTAATTACAGAAATACGACTGTTTAACGTAAACGGCTGTGATTGAATGTAGTACTAGTAGGTATATTGCATAAGTAGTTCGTTACGGTTGCTTAGCCAATGTCAAAGAGGATTTTTTTATTTTCTTATGTAGTGAGGCGAAATTTAAAATAATCTAGCGTTTCAAATAAGTCGACCAATGTTAGTTACTGTTTATGCGGTTTGTAAGTTTTATTTACATTAAAACTATTAATAGAAAACGTTAAATTTTAAAAGAGGTGCATTGAGTTTGGTGAAGTACATTAGCAAACTCAGGCAGTAGAGCCTATGAACAATAAAATTTTAATCTGTTTGTTAATGTTAATTCCTTTACTAAGTCACGCTCGTAAAGACGTATTTTATGACGATTTTGAACGAGCCACTCTGGGCAGTGATTGGACCGTTGTAAAATTCGAGTCTCGTTCCGATGCGGGAATTGGCTCTCATATCTCTAAGTCAGGCACTCGCAGTATGTACACTTGCTGTAAAGAGGTTTCTGTTACCTCACGAGCCATTGATCTTACGGGGGTAAATTACGCTGAATTAAATGTCTGGGTTCGTAGTGGCTCGGATGATTACAGTGAGTGGCCAGCCAGCTCCGAGACCATGAGTATTCAGGTGTACCTGAGCAATGGCACATGGCAAGAGTTAGTGCTTTATCCTGGTGGTGGGCCATCAGGCGGCACCGAATATAATTTTATGGGAAAAATTCCAGAAACGGCTTATCACAGCGGTTTTCGTATTCGTTTTTATCAGCCGGATGGATCAGGAACCTCATCGAATCAAAAAGATTTCTGGCATATTGACGATGTTACGGTCACCGATTTTGAGGTCGGCACGACTCGCACGCCTCTCTTTTACGATGGATTTGAGCGTAATTTCTTAATGACCCCTCCCTCAGGGTCATTAACTCCAGATTGGAGTTTTAATCGTGTTGATGGCAACTTCACCTCAGAAATTAGTAATCATACCGCAGTGGCCGGTAGCAAAAGTATGTACACCTGCTGTGGCGAACGTTACACAACGACGAGGGATATTGATCTAACCGGTGAAACTTTTGTTGAGATGGAATATTGGCTGCGTTATGGCGATGATAATTTTTCTGGGACAGATGCATTAACGGTTGGAAATTACGACAGCGAAGACCCAAGTGGGAATGATCATTTACAAGTACAAATTTATTTAGCCAATGGTACGTGGCGGCAAGTTGCGTTTTACGAAGCTGAATTATCGTTGTCTGGTCAAGCATTTTGGTATAAAGCACGTGTTCCTGATGATGCCATGCACAGTGCATTTAAGATTCGTTTTTATCAAGAGGATGGCTCCGTATCTTCTTTTAGGCGCTATGACATGTATCACATCGATGAAGTGTATGTGGGTACGCGAGATAGTTTAATGCCGGCGGTAGATCATTTCCGTTTGTCATACGGCTCTTCGGCTCTTACCTGTAATCCGCATACAGTCACTATTCAGGCCTGTGAAGACGCAACGTGTTCATCACTGTATACCGACAGTGTTGATGTCACTCTATCCCCTAGCGGTTGGGTTGGCGGCGACACTGTTACCTTCACTGGCGGTAGTACCAGTATTGATTTCTCTCGCACTACGGCAAGTACCGTCACGTTAGGTGTCGCAAGCTCGACACCGTCTGCCACCGGCAGTGGAACCTTGTGTTCAATTGACAGTGGGAGCTTTACATCGGCCTGTGGTTTAACGTTCGCGACCAGCGGTTTTATTGTCGACGTGCCTGACTTCCTATCAGCAAAAGGCGAAACCGTGACCATTAGTGCGGTTAAAGAAGGCGATGCTGGCGAGCAATGTGTGCCAGCATTTGCCAACGTGAATAAAACGGTGTCTTTATGGTCTGACTATGTTTTACCAACGTCCGGTGGAATACCTGTTTCGGTCAACAGTACAGCAATAGGCACGTCGTCCGGCGCTGCTACTACGCAAACATTAAGTTTTGATGCCTCAGGTCAAGCCACACCGCCGCTAAATTATATCGACGCTGGCACCATGCGCTTAAATGTTCAATACACCGGCAGTGGCGCTGATGCTGGGTTAGTGATGACGGGCAGTGGTGAGTTTACAGCGCGACCAGCGGGTATGTGTGTCTATCCTGAGAGCAGTGTGGCGTGTGCATCGCCTTACAATAATTGCAGTGTTTATAAAACAGCTGGTCAGGAATTTGATTTACAGGTCACGGCCGTGGCGTGGGAGTCTGATGTTGATTCAGACTTATGTCTTGATAACTCAGCCACGCCTAATTACAGTGCTAATGACATACCTTTAACAGCCACATTGATTTCTCCCTCTGGTGGCCGTGCCGGTACTTTTACTCCGACAGACTATGATCATGCGATTGGCGGTATGAACTCAGTCGCCAGTGTTGAGAGCGAAGTGGGCGTATTTACCTTTAGCGCAACACCACCTTTATACCAAGGTGCCGCGCTAGGGTCTGTCTCTAGTACGAGTACAGTCACATACACTAGCCAAGCGACGGGACGCTTTATCCCCGATCATTTTGAAATTTCTCAAGTCACTGCCGGTACTTTAGTCGGCACTTGCCCCAGCCCCAGCGGAAATCTGTATTCCGGTGAAACCACCACGTGGGGTACTGCACCAGAATTTAGGTTTACTGCTCATAATGTTGGTCACGGCATTACCGAAAATTATACTCAAGCGGGTTATCAAAAATTAACCGCCAGTGATATTACCAGCGAACTGATCACACCTAATACAGACGGCAGCGCTACAGGCACTGATGCATTGCTGCTTCCAATTACCTATGCGCCGCAGGCGGCGACATTAACAGTGAGTTCGGCAGGGATGATGGATTACGAGTTTAATGCACTGGACGAAATCACCTATTCGCGTAGCGCGACGTCTGAAGTGAATGCATTTAATCCAGATCTCGATTTTACTTTTCCTGCTACCGTCACCGAATTTATCTCTGATAGCGATGGGGTTCGGTCGACCTCTGACTTTGCATTTACTCCTGACGGCTCCGGGGTCAGCGTGCGCTTTGGACGATTGTGGGTTGAAGATAGCTACGGCACTGAAACCGAAGATCTCATCGTGCCCCTTCGTGCTGAGTATTTTAGTGATGGCGGTTACCTCGTGAATGACTCAGATAATTGCACCACTTGGGATGCGGCAGACGCATCGGTCGATACGCGTAGCGCCGTCTTACCCTCCTCTGGACAACTAGCTACAGGCACTACTGGAAACGAGGGGATTTTGTTGCAAGCCCCTGATGATGTGCCCGGAACGCCAGATACTGGCGAAGCAATATTAACCTTTGATGCGCCAGCATGGCTTGAAGGTGACTATAATAATGACGGCATTTTTGAAGACCCCTCTGGGACAGCGACCTTTGGTTTAAATCGTGGTCATGAACGTTTGATTTACCGCAAGGAAGTGCGATGAAACGATTAAAAAATAAATTCAAACAGTGTGCGAGCGCACTTTTATTCGTGGCATTGTTGAGCACGCCTGCTGTGAGTAAGGCCTTGCTGTTTGATTTATTAAACGCGGCGGTTCTGGGCGTTGATTGGATAGCCTCAAATGCTTCGCGTGCTCAAATAACCGGGTTAAACGAACTACGCTTGCATGATGGCTATGTGGAAGTGGAATCTCAGGTGTATGACTTTTCAGAAGCCGACGAAGTGACGTTAAATTTTGACGTCACTGTACCGTTTAGTATCGCTTTTGGAATCTTTGGTGCTGGTCCGAATCCGGGGGAGGATCTAAGGGTTGACTATTTAACCAACACTGGTTCTTGGCAAGAAATTACCACTTTTGTCGCCGATAATGGTTTTTTGGGTTTAATATCGTTAGGGGGAGTATATTCATATAGTGGAACGCTGCCGGCATCAGCGCATCATGATAATTTTCAGGTTCGATATGTTATGGAGGGTGGAGGCTTTAGCTTTTTCGATCTTTTGGGTGATAACTGGTACGTCAGTAATATTGAAGTGGATGCCGACTTGCCACCCACAGGGCCTGATCATTTTCGTATGAGTTATTCCTCCGCAGCGCTTACTTGTAATCCTCATGCAGTCACTATACAGGCCTGTGCGGATGCTGCTTGCTCTTCCCTATACACTGATAGTGTCACGACAACATTATCTCCTAGCGGATGGAGTGGTGGGGATACGATTACCTTTTCTGGTGGCAGTGCAACAGCCTCGCTCGTGAAAACAACGCCGGGGACTGTTGCGGTAGGTGTGTCTGTTGCAGTACCGCCAGTGACCGGCGGAGCGACACAATGCTCTATTAGCGGTAGTGGTTATTCAGCTTTCTGCAATTTAACGTACGCAGATAGTGGGTTTATTGTCAGTGTGCCTGAGTTTATTTCTGGCCGTGGTGAAACGGCATCCATACAAGCGGTTAAAAAAGACGATGCTTCTCAGCAGTGTACCCCTGCATTTTCTAATGTGACCAAAACCCTTGATTTTTGGTCAGGTTACAACACGCCATCGAGTGGTACTTTGCCTGTGTATGTGGGAAGCCCCGCTTCAGCCATGGGTGGAAGTTCAGGCACGGCCAGTTCAACCTCGGTAAGTTTTAATGCCAGTGGCGTGGCGTCTGTCGCGGTCAATTATTTCGATGCAGGGGATGTCGAGCTAAATGTTAATTACACCGGAAGTGGGGCTGACGCCGGTTTGTCCATGACGGGCAATAGTAATTTTATAGCCAGACCCGTCGGTATGTGTGTGCGAACGGGTGGTGAATGTATCAACCCTGCGGGAGGCGATTACGCGAATTGCGGTGTATTCACTCAAGCGGGCGCTGAATTTTCTTTAACCGTCAGTGCCGTTGCGTGGGAGTCCGATAGCGATTCAGATTTTTGTACGGATAACGCAGTGACGCCAAATTACACCAGTAATGGTGACTCTGTTCAACTTGGCGTTTCTGTGGTTTCCCCGAGTGGCTCGGGCAGCCTTGATGGCGTTGTTCACTTAGAGGGGGCTCCATCTTCAACGTCGTATATTCAAACCTCTAATTCTCAGGATGTGTCGGTCAACCAAACCGAAGTGGGCGTATTTAATTTTAGTGTTACGCCTCCCCTGTATTTTGGTTCCGCGTTAGGCACCGTGGGAAATACGTCGTTAGCCACGTTTGCGAGTGTACCGACCGGTCGGTTTACTCCTGATTACTTTGATATCGTTATTAATGATAACGGTTCCCTTGCAACAATACCGGGCTGTACCGCAGGTAATTTATATTCGGGGCAACCAACGACATGGATGGTGGCACCAGAGGTGTACATTTCTGCGCATTCTGCCAATCATGATGTTACGCAAAACTATACGCAAACAGGCTATCGAAAATTAAATGCGGCTTCTGTTTTTGCTGGTATCTCTGCACCTACTTCAGATACTACTAAGGAGGGGACCGATAATAATCTCTTAGCCGTTGACGTGAACTTAGTTGAAGGCACCCTAAATAATCGAGCAGGCCACCCCGGAGAGATGACTTATGTGTTTAGTGCAGCTGACGATATAACGTATGTGCGAAGCGCATTGGCAGAGGTTGATCCTTTTGCCCCTGAATTAACGTTCGACTTACTTGCGACTCTAGAAGATTCTGATGAGGTTAAAATTGATTTGGCGGAGTCTTTCATTCCATCATCATCTGGTTTGTCCGTGCGTTACGGGCGGTTCTGGCTGGAAGATATTTATGGCCCTGATGTGGTTAATTTGATCATGCCTCTGAGGACGGAATATTTTGATGGCAGTGGGTATGTTGTTAACCCTTTAGATGATTGCACAACTTGGGCTGATACGAATGCAAGTATTGATTCTATTTCTACGGTGTTAACGTCTTCGGGTTCGCTGACGGATGGCACGAGTGGTGATGAAGGTTTGATATTGGAAGCATCCAGTGTCACTCCTGGTACTCCAGACGATGGTGATGCGACGGTGACGTATAGCGCACCTACTTGGCTACAGGGGGATTACGACAACAACGGAAGTTATGAGAACCCACAAGGGGCTGCGACGTTTGGGGTGAATCGAGGTCATGAGAGATTGATTTATCGCAAGGAATTGAGATAGCTGGGGCTGATTTTACTGTGCTAGGTTTTTACTGCACTAAGATTTTACTGCACGAGGATAAGCCCCAACGTGCAGTAGCAGAATGACTATCGTGTTGAATCGTCTATAGAGTTAATCGTCAGAGTCATCGTCGTCGCTATGATCGTCATCCATGTGCAGTTCTTTTATCTTACGAGTAAGGGTGTTACGGCCCCAGCCAAGTAAGTTAGCGGCATCTCTACGACGTCCTGCGGTATGTTTTAATGCCGTTTCTATCATAATGCGTTCAAAGATAGGGACCGCCGTATCCAGCAAGCTGGTGGTGCCACCAGTAAGTTGCTGATCGGCCCAAAAACGTAAATTCTGTTCCCAGTTTCCTGACGTTTGAATATCGCTTTTTTGTTCTAACAGTTCAGGTGGTAGATCATTCACCAGCACTTCACGACCAGAGGCCATGACGGTAATCCAGCGGCAGGTGTTTTCCAGTTGACGAACGTTACCTGGCCAATCGAGAGTACTTAAAAACTCTTCCGTTTCAGCGCGCAAGGTTTTGCATTCAACTTCTAGCTCTTCAGCGGCGCGTTGTAAAAAGTGCGTGAGCAGTTTTGGAATGTCTTCACGACGGTCAGCTAAGCGTGGGAGATGAATACGAATAACGTTTAAGCGATGAAATAAATCTTCGCGGAAACGTCCTTCTTTTACCAAGCCTTCAAGATCTTGGTGCGTTGCAGCAATGATGCGCACATTTACTTTTACCGGCGTAGTACCACCAACCCGGTAGAATTCACCATCAGCCAATACACGCAATAATCGAGTTTGTGTATCGGCCGGCATATCACCGATTTCATCAAGAAATAGCGTACCATTGTTGGCCTGCTCAAAGCGTCCTCGGCGTTGCCCTCCGGCTCCGGTAAATGAGCCTTTTTCATGGCCAAATAACTCGGACTCAATCAAATCTTTAGGAATAGCCGCCATGTTCAATGCAATAAATGGTTCGGCGGCACGCGGGCTGTGTTTATGTAATGCATGAGCGACAAGCTCTTTACCGGTACCTGATTCGCCATTAATTAATACGGTAATGTTGGACTGTGATAGGCGACCAATCGCACGAAAAACTTCCTGCATCGCCGGGGCTTCACCAATAATTTCTTGAGTTGGAAGCTCAGGCTCGGCGGGCGGTAGCTCGGCTGATAATTCGGCAAAGTGGGCAACCGCTCGTTCAATTAGGCTAACAGCTTCATCGACATCAAAGGGTTTGGGTAGGTACTCAAAAGCACCGCTTCGATACGACGTCACCGCGCTTTCTAAATCAGAATGCGCGGTCATGATGATCACTGGTAAATCAGGATGCGCTTCGTTAGCATGCTTGAGTAGTGTAAGGCCATCCATGCCGGGCATACGAATGTCCGTAATAATGGCGTCTGGGTGCTCGCGACGCAGTTGATTCAGGGCAGGCTCTGCCTGCTCGAACACACGCGTCTCGATACCGGCTTGCTGTAGTGCTTTTTCAAGTACCCAGCGAATGGACTTATCGTCATCAATGATCCAGACAGTGCTCATAGTGGTTCCAGTGGTAAGTATATGGAAAAAGTGGTGCTATCGGCGGTGGAGTCAAATTCAATGATGCCGTTGCACTGATTAATAATGGATTGTGAAATAGATAACCCAAGGCCGGTACCGTCAGGGCGGCCAGTGACCATCGGATAAAATAAATTCTCGCGAATATCTTCCGGAATGCCGGGGCCGTTATCAGTAATATCAATACGTGCGACCAGCCTGTGTCGGTTATGGCCGATGGTAAATTGCCGAATGGAGCGCGTTTTTATGGTTAGCGACGGGCGACCTTTGGGGCTAGGGTTACTTAACATGGCCTGCATAGCGTTACGACAGACATTCAACATGGACTGAATCATCTGCCCTTTGTCGGCTTCTAGCTCAGGGATCGACGGGTCATAGTCTCTGCGTATTTCAACGACCCCTTCGGACTCAACATCAATTAACTGACATACCCGCTCTAACACTTCGTGAATGTTTACCTGTTCTTGTTTCGGGATGGTTCTAGGGCCTAACATTCGATCAACTAAATCCCTTAAACGATCTGCCTCTTCGATAATAATATTGGTGTATTCACTCATGTCTTCTTCGGGCAATACACGTGCTAAAAGTTGTGCAGCACCACGGATACCGCCCAAAGGGTTTTTAATCTCATGTGCTAAGTTGCGCACCAAGTTTCGGGTGGTTTCTTGTTTAGCTATCAGTTGTTCTTCACGACTAATACGGACAAGGCGGTCTCGCCCTTGAAGCTCAATCAGCAAACAGGGCAGGCGGCTTTCAGGGTGAGAGACAGGACTGACGCTGTAATCGATGGTGATGTGCTGTTGATTATGTAGCTCTATATTGGCTTCGCGTTTGGTGTACGAGTGCCCGCTAATGAGTGAATCTTTGAGTGATTCGCTGGCCTCGAGTGACTCAAATGCCAATAAAGGAAATTCAGTGCCTTGCCCTCTGTGCCCACTCACCTCAAGTAACGCTTCGGCTGCTGGATTCATAAACACCACCCGCAAGTCGGCATCCAGCAACAGAATACCGGTATTCAGGTGTTCTAAGAGGTGGTGGTTTAGGATTGGATTAGCCAACATGAGAGTCTCCATTTCATGCAAATTCAGCAAAATTTAAGCCAGTTGTGGATGTTGCACATAAATAGCGCGAGCGGGCGTCACTGATGCTATGAACTTGTTCAGGGTGGACTAATTGTACGACTTTTTAGTGCCAACATGGTGCAAAATAAAAATATATAGCACTAATATGGTGCGCGGTGCTATTGGTGCGCCCGAAGGCTTTGTGTTCATAAGGTTTACAGGGAAGCGGTATTGATCTGGAAAGCGAAGAGGCTTACGGGAGTTACCAGAGATGCAGCCTGCCTCGGCTCTGATTGAGCCGGGAGGCAGATCTTGCTCTGTTACCTTGCGAGTGAAGAAGATCGTTGTACGAAAATAGTCACGGGCTGGCTACTAATTTTGGTCTCGCCGTCTGGGCCAATAACGTGCATAGAAAGAGTGTGCTCACCGCGATCAAGGTTTTTGACCGAGAAAGACGTTTGCTGGTTGGTTGCGATTACTAACTTACCGTCCTTAAGTACAATTTTATCGCCGTCAGCGAGACCGGGGGATAACACACCGGAGACTTCTACATCACCAGCAAAACCATTGGCAATATTGGTTCCGGCAGCGGGAGAAACAATACTAAGGCTGGTATAAGTCACTGCTTTTGGCGTTTGAGTCTCTGCTTTCTTCTCTTTTTCTTTTATTTTGAAAGCAGGCATCGAAGGCAGTTCAGTGACGACATGCTCTTCTGCATCTTGGGAGCGGCGATCACTGAATACCGGGTTCCCCTCAGCGTCTCTTGTAATAAACACCTGAGTTTCAGCCTGAGCGGGTGCGAGCGTGGTGAGCAATAACGATGCTGCAACGAGTAACAATGCCTGTTTGTGCATGATTCAATCCTTCAGTAGTTGAACTGAGTATAGAACGCGCTATCCTGCCCCGGCAAATACTGAACACGAATCGAGGTCATATGATTGCTTTAATTCAGCGAGTGTCTTCTGCCAGTGTCGTGGTTCACGGTGAAGGGGTTGGTGGTGAAGAAGTTGGTGGTGAAACAATAGGCGCGATCAGTACTGGGCTGCTGCTTTTGCTCGGAATTCGTCGTGGAGACACCCAAGCGGATGCGGACAAACTGCTAGATAAAATTTTGCGCTATCGTGTATTCCCGGACGATGAAGGAAAAATGAACCGTAGCCTAGTCGATGTTAACGGCGAGCTGCTGGTAATTTCACAATTCACTTTAGCAGCAGACACAAAAAAGGGGACACGTCCGGGGTTCTCGAAAGCGGCGGCGCCTGCTGATGCGGAAGCTTTGTACGATTATTTTCGTACTCAAGCTGCTGCGCGTATCACCACAGCATCAGGGCGTTTTGGTGCAGACATGAAAGTGAGCTTGGTGAATGATGGCCCTGTGACGTTCTCGTTGGAAGTGCCTTAGGCTGTTTGATTCGGGTGGAGGAGTATCAGCCGTAAGAGAAGTGCTATAAAATTTGATCTTGATCAGCCCCATGGCTCAACGAGGTCTGATATTCTGCGCCGCTTAACTTAAGTTCAAACCTCAACCGACATTGAAACTGAACAGACAATAATAACCGTTAGAGGAAAACCCCAATGTACATGGCACTAAAACATTCGCACGTAGGTTTTGTGTATTTATCCCTTATTCTTTTTGTTTTGCGCTTTGCTTTGGCGTATGTGAAACCTACATGGAATAACAATAAATTAATGAAAATTGGGCCTCATGTCATCAGTGCGTTATTACTGATAACCGCTGGCTTATTGTGTGTTCAATTACAGCAATACCCATTCGCCGAAGCATGGGTTACGGCAAAATTGTTAGGCTTAGTGGTGTATGTTGTATTTGGTATTCTTGCGATCAAGAAGATGAACGTTAAAATGTTTGCTTTAGCGCTAGTCACTTTTTGCTATATCTTTGGTGTTGCTAAGATGCACAGCGCGCTGTCTTGGGTTGCCATGATCAGCTAAGTGTTGTTGTTTCGGGCGGAAATGAAAATTAGAAATTAAAAAGGCAATGAACATAATTCATTGCCATTGCTGTCCCACAGTTTTAAATAGCATGGTTGCTGCTATTCCCTTTTAGATAAAATATCTAATTTTCTATCTCATGTCCCTAGAACCTTTTACTTTAAAATTTGCACCGTTTGATTTGAAATGCGGCTTCGCGGACTTTCCTTTAATCGGCGTGCGTGCGGCGCCAGACAACAAAGTCATTCTGCGGCCTTTAGAGCAAAACCTTGCCCCGGAGCGATGCAAGAAATATGGATGCTTTAAGAGATCGCTCCGGGGCGGATTGTTTTGCGTGCCGCATAATGACTTCGTTGGCTGGATGAAGCCGGATGCGCCGAGAAGAGAGGATCGTAAGGAGAAACCTCTCCTTGCATGGGCCGGGGGCGGAGCCCCGAAAGGGAGTTGAGTTTAAAAATTGTTTGAGAGCTGAGTTTTAAATAAACGCGATTAGATAAATTGAGCAGTCTGGAGTGACGCATATCACTCCAAAGTGTGGAACAGCAGTG
The DNA here is from genome assembly GCA_002733645.1 of Oceanobacter sp. Classification (GTDB taxonomy): domain Bacteria; phylum Pseudomonadota; class Gammaproteobacteria; order Pseudomonadales; family Oceanobacteraceae; genus Thalassolituus. Next base: position 8,579 of record NVWL01000019.1, on the reverse strand, counting down.
AATTCATTGCCCTTTTTTGTACTCAATTTTAAAGCGTTTCTGTTTGTAGAAATTAGGTGTTTAGAGGTAAGAGTTACACCGTAAAATTCTCAACACTTGAACTCATGCGTGTTGCATTTTCATTGAGTACATTGATTGATTGTACTAAATCTTTGGTGCTCGAATCGTTACTTTGGCTTAAGTTACGCGCCTCAGACAGGTTTTGGTTAATATCGTTAATCACCGACGTTTGTTCTTCAATTGCAGAAGCAATTTGCACCACTTGGTCTGTGATTCTTAATAATGACGAAGACACTTCACCGATATTCTGTTCAGACGTTTGGGCTGCAATCACTGTCGTACTAGCCGTTTCTTCACCCCCTTGCATGCTTGAAACAGCGCGCTGCACACCTGACTGTAAGCGCTCAATCATTTGGTTAATATCCCCCGTCGCTTGCTGGGTTTTTCCAGCGAGTGTGCGCACTTCATCGGCAACGACGGCAAAGCCTCGGCCTTGTTCCCCGGCTCGGGCTGCCTCGATGGCCGCATTTAATGCGAGTAAGTTCGTTTGCTCGGCAATGCCTTTAATCACATCAAGCAGAGACACAATATTGGTAGTTTCAGCTTCAAGTTCACGGATAACACTTGCTGCTTGGTTAACGCTTTGAGCAAGAGAGCCAATATCGGCCACAGCCGTTTGAAACTGGCTAGCGACTTCGCCGACTTTTTTGTCTGCACTGCGAGCTTCCTCAGTTACCTCGCTAGCCGAGCGACTGACTTCATCAATGGCCTGTTCCATTTCGCGATTGGCGGTCGTGACTCGGTCTAGCTCCGTTGCGAAATGTGAGGTTAGCCCTTGGCTGTCGCAGGCACTCTTTTCTAACTGATGAGCGGTATTACTCACTTCGGAAGACATGGTTTGTATTGACCTGACTAAATCCTGCATACCTTGTAAAAAGGCGTTAAAGGATAAGGCCATTGCACCGATTTCGTCTTTGCCGATAATGGGTAAACGGCGGGTTAGGTCGCCTTCGCCACGGGCAAGGTTATCCAATGCTTGTGTCACTCGTTTAATGGGACGCAATACCAGAGGTGGCAACATAAAGATAAAAACGCCGATCACTAAGATGCAAATGCATGACAAGGTAATTAAGGTCGTCACAATGGATTGTTGTGACGACTTATTTTGAGTGTGCAGCATGGCAGCGGATGCTGAAATATTTTCCCCTAAAGAGTCGAGTAAGGTACGCATTTCTTCGAACTCTAAGGCCAGTTCACCTGTGCTCAGGGTGGTCGCGTTAGCAAGGGTTGTTTGCCCGTTTATGGCTTGGTTAACTAAGGCTTCAGATTGTGGCCGCCACTGGGTAAACGACGCAAGAAAAGCGTCGGCCTTGTTGCGTATTTCTTGATTGACCGCCAAAGCACGAATATCGCTGATGCGTTTTTTGACTTGATCTAAGTTTTCAGTGTGCATCTCAATAAATTCACGGTCTCTATTGCCAGAGGCAATAGTGCGCTCAGCGATTTGAGCCTGATACAAGTCGCGGTCGGCATTGAGCGCTTTATCTAGAGCCGGAATGTAAGCTGATTCAATTTCATTGGCAGCCGTGCTGATCTGTTGAATAGAGGACAGCTGGACAATAGACAGCATGATGAGTAAGCCACCGACAATGATCATGGGTAAGCGTATTTTGTGCGCAAGGCTAAGATCAGACCACTTCATCGCGATCTCCTAAGGTATCTGTTAGATTTAGCTTAGTTCACTAGGCCATAACTGCCAGCACCGAACATACTTAGATTTAGTTGGAATTATGCATTTGAGTCGTTGCTGAGCAGGAAAATAGTTCGCGACGGTGTGTACTTTATTTTTTGTTTTTGAGGGCCCCTATGCACTTTCCTAAAGCCGACGATCAACAACAGGCTGATAACTGTCTATTAATGGCGCGAGGTGATGATATCTCGCCGCATTGGCTAGTGTACGAAGTTGCAAGAGACTTTTTGTCGGTGCCACGTACGTTTGCGGTCGTGGCTATTTACTCAGATTACGAGTTTGAGTGGCTCGAGGCCGAGGATATGGCAGAAAACGAACATGGTATCACTTCGGTGAATATTGAAGCTGGCGCGGAGCAGCCCTCAGGCCTCGATTGCTGGCGTATTACGCTGCCGCGAATGAAGCTTGATGTGTGGGGAAGTTTACAACTCAAAACCACCCTTTATGGTGCTGCGTCCGCTACTGAAGCGCTAATACGAGTGCTTAGCGCTGATGCTTTGGGTGCCGGTTCTGCTTTAAGCGAAGAAAAGTAACTGATTAGATGTCATCTGTTTTGGGCGTATCGAGTGTGCTGTCTGAGTCATCAGGCTGTTCATTGATTTCTTGAATAGGTTCTTCCGAGAGAACTTCATCTTGCCTCGCTCTGTGCTCTCCAATTTGCCCCGCCGGGCGAATCACATGAAATCCGTACTTCGTTTTAATAGGCCCAATCCACGGGCTGCTGCCATCGTAGTCCAGTAGCGCTTGGTATAAATCGGGGGGGAGATCGTCGGCTTTGTGATGGCCACAATCGCCATTTTTTCGTGCCGAAGGGCAGGCAGAGTGTTCGGCGGCGAGATCTTCAAAGCGTGCGCCAAGTGTTAGCTCATTGAGAACATCCTTGGCCAATAACGGGCTTTTTAACAAAATATGATGCAGGGCGATGGTGGTCACGGCGACTTCCGAAAATTACGTAGACGCCTTGAGTATAGACCACCTTTCGCAGGGGGGATTAACGCTGTGGTAGGCGATGTAACGCCAGTAGTTGCCCAGAAATAATAGACAGTATGCAAAAGCTTAAGAACCACCAAAAACCGACAAGAAGTTCGGCCTGAAGCTCTGCGGTGGCTTTGGCGGTAAGGAACGCCACTAAGATGCCAACCACAAACACATCAACCATCGACCACTTGCTGATCGCAGCAACGATGCGCCAGCGCATCTCGGTTGGCCAAATCCAAGCAAACAAAATAGTCAGGCCTTTCAATACCGGGATGACGACACTAAAAGTCACGATCAATACTGCGACCAGTAAATACCCTTGCTCGTTGAGCGTTACGACGGTTTCCCAAATAGAGCGAGTTTCGTGGAATAGCTGGGTTTTTAAACCAAACACATTCACCGAGGCGCTGATGGTCATAATGGGCTCGGTGACGCCCGGCCATAAAATGACATAACTAGCAATCGCCAACAGCAAGCCTAAGCGCTGTGCCCAGGTTGAGGTTGCCCAGCTGTTTATTAATTGACTCATGCTTTGGCCTGCAACGGAAACTGATCAAATTCGATATTGCCATTGCCTTCACGCAACACTCGGCGAAGGTTGTGATGATTATCCACCTCAGGCGTTGCCAGTACATCGCGGTAATGCTCGCCAAAGCAGCCTAGGGTTTGCTCTTTGCTCATCTCTAATAGTTGGCTTAAGGCAAAGACTTTAGCGCTGCCTTGGTTTTGATCGGCTTGGTTAGGCACGTCGCCATTACGGAAGGCTGTTGGCGTAAATTCGTACCACGTTTCAACGAAGGCCAAGGTCTCTGCGAACATGTGCTCGTCAGTCGCGACAGAGGCTAAGAATTTCTTAGAGGCAGAAGAAAAATCAGACATAAAAGTACTCTCGTAAATAAAACCGCAATAAAGCCAGCAAGGTATCAGAAACTCGCGTTTGCTTCACCGGCAAAAGAGGCCGCTGCAACCAAAAAGTCACTTTCTTGGATGCAGCGAACAGAGATTACTCAGAGATTAACTTTTCGTACACCTCAACTGGCGTGGTTGAGACTGTAATTAACTCGCTAATAAAGCCTAGTACTTCGTCGCCCCAAATATCGTTGTGGCCATCCATGAGATCTTTGTCCACGGCAATATTCATATACGGGTTACGTTTAGTTGTACGCTCTTTGCTTACCAAATCGACCGTTGTGTAGACGTCCGGCTTGCTATTATCTGATGCTGACCAGTCAAAGTAGGCACGTTCAAGATCAAACTCCGTTGGGCTAGCCGCGGTTACAGGAGCTAAGCGGTGCGTTTGATACGGCTCAAAGTGGCCGATGGTGGTGCGATTCGCTTTGCCTTGTGGCACTTCAATGGCTCGGCTGTTCGCCATGCTGGGTTTCGGGCATTCGTAGCGGTTCATTGTACGGTGGCGATCAAACATCGTTGAGAAAATACGGCCCGCAGGAAATGCCCACTTGGTAGCGTAATCACTCTCAGAGGTTAACACCGCCAGCTTGGGCAATTGCCCCGGAAAATACCCTCGGCATTTATCCTGAGACAACTCCATCAATGAAGAGAAACGCAGTGCCTCAAACGCAGGGTTCATTAAAATAACCATATCGCCAAAGCCATCCGCCGTGCTTTGGAAGTTTTTCTCGCCGTTAGAATTCACAAAACGCTCGGCTAAAATCTTTTGCAACGAACCAAACACCACCGCGCCACCAAAGCTATGGCCAATCACCACTAAACGGCTGGTGGAGGGCGGCACGCCATCTTGGAATGTATTTCGTACATTCACCAACTCTTCCAAGCGTAATAAAGACTCAGTGACACCTTTGTAAGCAACCTCGTGCGCCGTCGCTTTACGATCCCAGAAGGTTAAGTGATTCACCACCGGAATCGCCAACGAATCACCGCGCCAACCAATATATACCCCTAATACAGGGCGACGGTCACGCTCATGCTTAACACTGGAGGCAGCTTCAGAAGCCGACACATTGGCTAGCATTTGGCGGAACTCCTGAATATTAGAATCCTCGGGTTTGGCGCTGTGATGCCAGCCATGAACAAAGGTCACTACGATAACGTCTTGCTGGCCTGCAAGGCGTAAATAGCTATCAATCACCGAATCTTGCTGTTCACGCTGACGCAACTGCCCTTGATCGTCGTATTCAATAAACCCAAGGCGGTATTCATTAACGGCATCGATATTACCGATTTGTAATGCGTTGTCTGCGCAGTCGCCTTCTTTTTGGTATGAACATTCTTCAGACAATTGGCTGCGATAAATGCCGTTATGGCTACATGCCGCCAGCATAAATGAGGCGAGCGCTAATACAGAGAGCTTCTTCAACATGGTGTGTCCCTTTATGTTGTATCCAGTTAAGTTGTATCCAGTGATGTTTTATCCCTTCGCGGTTGGCATGAGAGGGAATTACGAGAGAGTTTGTGCGATAGCTTACACGATAAGAAAAGGGCGGGGCTAGATGAGATAAAATATAGCTATATTGTTAATCCCCCTGATGTCTGAATAGACAAATCAGGGAGATAGCATCAAATGAAAATACCGGGTGCCGATGATTCCACGTGTTTAATTTATTGCATGATGTCAGCGACTATCGAGTCCATGCAACGCTCTGCCATTGCTGCGATCAATAACGACGGATTTGAGATTGTCGGGCCAGGAATAATTGAACCGTCTACCGCATACAGCCCTTCGTAGCCTTTCAGGCGGCAGTGCTCATCCGTTGCTAATCCAAGCGGAACGCCACCTAAGGGATGCAGAGTAACCGCTTGGCCAATGGCGTGGTTGGTATCAGAAAAGCTTCCTAGCCCAAGTTCTTCAATATGCGTGAGAACTTCTTCAAAGCGGTCGTACACATTTTTCGACGCATCTTCAGGCCAATGCAGATTAACAACGTTATCTTCGTCGTAATCAAAATACCCTTCACCCGATGGAACACCCAAAACAATGGTAAATAAACTGGAGCTACTTCCCGTTTTCAATGGCAGTAGCTGGATATTAATAGGCGCATTTGGATCTTCAAAGTCATAGGTTTTGATACTCGCAGGACCACCGCCACCAAAAAAATCCGTTTCGTTATCGCTTTGACTTTGACGCATAGTGCCACCGTTGCCGTTATTTACCCATTTGGTGCCAAGGTGTTCGTTCAGTAAAGGCAACCCGCCTTGATGTTTGGCGGCGATCAATAACTTCGTTGTGCCAATAGAGCCTGCAGCCATAATGAGCTTTGGCGTCGTCACTTCAAGCGTGCTGATGACGTTATAGTCTTGATCCGTTTTAGTAATGTTCACAAAATACAATGCCTTGATTGCGTCGTAAGCAATGTCGGTCACTGTGTGTAAGGCATGCACCTTAACTGAGCCAGTTGCTTCGGCGAGGCCTAAGTAGTTTTGCTCTTTATCCAACGAGTTTTTGCACCACTGTTGATACCAAACCAAACATCGCCATTGATAGTAGACGGAGTACGCTGTCCGTTCATTTCTTCTCGTACAGCATCCCAATCCATAATCATCGGGGTGTGTGAGGAGCCTTTAATGATCGTCTCATCGTTAGGGTCAATCATTGGGTAGCCAGCATCGATCATAACCTGAGTATGCTCGCGAGAATTGGCGTAATACGGCGAGGATAAAATGTCTTCAGGGATGTATTCCGGCTGCAATACATTATTAGCGCGATTGAAGTAAACCGTACTTAGATCATGCCAAACATTATTGAGATAAGGCATGGCTTCAAGGTCATAGGCCATATCCCACATGGCACGAGTAGGGGGGAAGGTCTCAGCGTTATTGACCAAAGAGCCTCCACCCACACCAACGCCGACCATAATTGAAGTATTGTTGGCCGAAAAAGCTGGTGATAAATCGTACTCGTTAGGCGTTGACCCCATGATTTCAATGATGCCAGTGTCAATACGGTCACACGACTTGAACTGAAGCCATGTGAAAAAACAGTTTTTACGTAACCAAGAAGAGCGGGAATCACCGAATACACTCACAATAGAATCATAAGTGGCGAATGTATTATTGTTGCCTGACGTGTCCGTTATATCCCAGCGGCGGCCTTTTTCATACACCACCGTTTCAACATCTGCTAAGCCTAGTCTCAGCGCTGCCACCGAGCCGCCATATCCACTGCCGACGATAACAGCTTCATGAAATTCTTGTTCGTGAGGTGGTGTATCCTGCCCTCCACAAGCGGCACATAGTGCAGAAACGGTTAGTACAGATAGTAATTTATTCATAAAATCACACAGTTCTTATTATTAGTTTGAGAGTGCTTAAGCTAATACATTTAACAAGAACACCTCATTAAATAAGCCTAACTATTAACATGGATTAGCGTAATGGAAGTTACGTCCAAACGTATGAGCATTTTCTAGACAGGGTCTAAGCAATACAAGGGCCTATATGGGCCACAGTGCTCGACACTATCTATTAATCATTCTATGTTAATACACAGCTCCACCCTCTAAAATAGCGTCATATCTATGTTCTAATGTTTCGGAGCAGTACAATGAACAAGCCGATACCAGGCAGCGATGCCGCTTCAGATGATGTGTCTTCAAGAGAACACCTGACCGTTAAGCCAAACACGGGCGGAGTCATTGACCTTCTCAACGCAGTGCACCGAAGCCATCTTAGGTTGAATGTAATGGCCGATCAGAAAGCCAATATTCTGATGGGGATCATAGGCATTATGTTCACCGTGGTACTCACAAAACTCATGAGCTCTGAGTCATACTCGGTACATTTACAACTCATCTTGATAGTCTTTATCGCGCTAGAGTTGATCGCCTTTTCCGCAAGTTTGATGGTGATAGCCCCAAAATTTCACGGCAGATTCGCAATAAAAAATATTGAAGCGATGCCAAATCCCTTCTTTTTTGGGTTCTACACCAATTTTAAAGAAGAAGATTATGTGGCCCATATGCTAGGTAGTATTGATGATAACGAAAAAGCGAAAGCCCTGTTCCTGAAAGACATCTATCAGATGGGAAAAATACTTAAACGAAAATACAAACAACTGCGACGTGCCTACCTATTTGCGTTTCTTGGAGTGGCGATATCGTTAGTGCTCTTTATATTGGATGTGGTGGTGAATCTAATTCGCGGAGTGTGATGCGGCTTAATCGATGATCATGAGCCTAGATGCTGAGTCATGGTTTGATCAACATCACAATGTTTAATCAAAATACCTGCATGAAAACTACTGCATGGTATGTTTTGACTTTTTATATTTTTGAAACCAAGTGATTGAAAAATACAAAAGGCCGCCAACCAACGCGCTAGATAAACAGACGTTATGTAATGCATTTACAGATATTAAACCAAGAAAATAATTATCCGTGGTGAACGGAAAGAAAGGCTCAATATCAGAGTGCATCACACTATCTAATAGCACATGACTGAATGTGCCTATGAAAGCTGACAGAAAAGAGACCCGCCATCTGATTTTTACATGCCAGTGCTTATTTAAACCGAAGACATACAAGCCAACTTCAGATAAATATTTTCCAGACAAGGCTGAAAATATAGCCAATAACGTAGCACCTATGTACGTATGAGAAAATCCGTGCAGATGCCCGTCACCCGAGATTAAAACGAGCAATGGCTGAATATCCATCACAATCTGCGCCCAGCCAAAAACCATTAAGCTGAAACTGCCTTGGAGTAGGGCTTTAACTACAATTCCGGGGCCCATGTGAAATGGAGTAAATGGCATGTAATCTCTGTTTGTTGGGAATGGTGTTCCCCATAAAAAGTAGACACTCTAACTATGCAGCTATTGCTGCCTTCTCCTCAAACGCGATGGGACTCATATCGTCGTTTGCTGAATGCCTTC
>NVWL01000018.1 GCA_002733645.1 Oceanobacter sp. | reverse complement strand
CTGTGACCACCAAGGATGGTGGAAATGCAGGTTTTGCAGGAGCAAAAACCTGCCCAAGAGTAGCGCCTTGAACTGTCACTTTCCTGAAAGCCGCAGCCGCCACTGCATTTTTCAGAGGTGCCCTAGATAGGAAATACATTGTGCAAAGCGTACTGATGCGCTCGCAATCCTCTAAGAGCAGGCGAGCGATCAGTACCAACCTCTGCTAAAACTTAAAACCACAAGCTAGCATAAATGCCAGTGGATCAATCTCGACCTCAAGCCCATCAGCCGCGCCGCCTTTCACTTCCGTATCAATATCGACTTTCCATACCGACGCATTCACCAGCCACTGATCATTAATCATATAGTCAATACCCGCACTGTAAGCCAGACCAAAACTCGGCTTCAGACCATTAGAGCCTAATCCTGCATCGTCTTCTTCATCCCAGAAAAAGGTGTAATTCAAACCTAAACCGACATACGGCTGAATCGCAGAATCCGCACCCATCGGGTAGTACTGTGCAGATACCGTTGGTGGCAGATGTTTAGTCGTCAGCACGTCAACACCGTCAATAGCGCCGCCATCCCCTTCTGCGGTATGGGTAAATGGTGTTGCAGCGAGCAACTCAACCCCAAATTGTTCTGAAATCATGTACACCGCGGTCAAACCAAGCTGAGTATCACTTGATAAGTTCAGTTCCGACCCTGCAACCAATGCGCTTGTATCTGCATTACCATCTACCGGGTTTATGTTAACAACACCCGCTTTCACAATAATATCACCCGCCTCATAAGCGAAAGCAGGCATTACAGCCAATACAACAGCACTTGCAACCAGTGTTTTTAATAGCTTCATTACGCACTCCTAATCTGTGCAATTAAGTAACGCGATCAGAATATCTGCGGATCAAATCTTTCTTTTGACACACGTCAACACTGTCCCATACAAGGTGCCACTTCTGTGTTGCCACTAGATACAGGTCAAGAAATGGGACAATTCGACACAAGACACGCCAGATTGGCACGCCATTTTTTCCATATATCGAAAAAAGAGAGTAAGTGGCCTATAGTTACAAAACGAGAATGTCAGTGGCTTAGGGATCTTACAGTTGGCTCAGACAGAAAAAGAGAATGGCTTCGAACAAGATAGCCATGTGGGCGTGCGACTGCTGTCATATTTACTGACATTCAGCTTCGTTATTAGCCTTGCCGCGTCTAGCTTTGTGATCTACTCAGATTATCAACGTGGTGTGAGCCAATTCCAAAAAAATCTAGATCAAATTCACACCAGTTATCAGCAAAGTGTGAGCTATAGCCTATGGAACTTTGATAACCGACAGCTTGAATCTCAACTCCACGGTATTCTCAACTTCCCCGGCGTTGTGTACGTGTATATCGAAAATCGAGACAAACTAATCCAAAGCGCTGGGGATATTTACGTACAGGCTGACCAAACGTATTCATTTGAACTTACTCACGAAAGTTCTGCACAGCATTACCCACTGGGTCAGCTGTTCATCAATGTCAATTACACCGGTTTGTACGACGACCTAAAGTACAAAGCGGTCACCATTATTTTCACCCAGTTCCTGAAAACCTTCTCGGTCTCCATTTTCATTCTGTTTCTAGTCAGAATTTTGATCACACGCCGCTTAGCCACCATGGCATCTTGGGCAAATACATTTAACCTCAAGAACTTAGATAACCCGCTTAACTTTAATGACAACAGACACCGTAATGATGAACTTGATCTTGTTGCTAACGCCATTAATGGCATGAGGAAAACACTTAAATCAGATGCGGAAGAGCGCGAAAATGCTCGCATACAGTTGTTAGAAACCAAGGAGCAGCTCACCGTTGCGATTGATAATGCAGCACTTGGGTTTGCACGCTACTTCCCAGAAGATGACCGTTTTGTTTGCAACAACCACTTCGCTCGCCACCTTGCTACCACTCAGCACGAGCTAGAGGCCTTGCCACGAGCTTTAGAACACATTCGCGACATGATCCGAGGAAAGAGTGGTCCAGAACAACGAGAGAAAATTAATCAACTCTTACTCGGGCGTATATCACGGCAGCATAGTGGATTCACCATGACCAATTTTCGCGGTGAGCGCTGCCATTTCGACATTACCCTCCAAATCATTCATTACAGCGAATCTCGCCCGAAAGAAATCCTGATATGTCTTGTTGATAAAACACGTGAACAGCTCGCCAGTAAGAAAGCGCAAGACCTCGCCGTATCCCTTGAAAACAAGGTGACCGAACGCACTGAGCAACTGTACGAAGAGCAGCAAAAAGCGAAAGATGCGGTACGAAAACTGGAGATGCGCTTAGCCAGAACAACGAATATCGCAAGTAACAAAACGGCCAACACTTTTAAGAAACTCATGTTGGAAGAATTTAATCATAACTACCCTGACGGTTCTCTAGCCCCGGGGAAACTAGAAAGCTTCCGTGAATACCTAGGATACTGCCTAGACGACCAGCGCACAGCCGTTGATATCACCGACATCACCAATCAAGTACTACAGCGTTCAAGTGTATTACGTGAGCTGGATACGATCACGCGCCTTCCGTTCTCGCTGATTATTTCTGAACCTAAGAACCTCATTACTTTCTTGTTCCGTCTTTTGCTAGAAAATGAGCCTGTCATCAAGCAAACACAACAGCTCGAAATTGGTGGAAGCGTCGCTGGCAAATGCGCTGAAATATATTACGCCTTCCAGCTGCACGAAAACGCCGAGGCTATTGTTGAACATCCATTTAACAGTTTCTGTGATTATATTGTGACCACACGTTTCGGTGGCCAGTTGTCACGAGATTTAATCGCACCCGATCGTCTTGAAATTCGATTCTCTATAACGCTAGAAACCGACACTGACGAAGGTTAGGCGACGACCGTTAAACTAAAGCAGACCTATATTGTGTGCTGGTTTGCTTATTTATTTTTTGAACACCTATTCTAGAATCTACTCACTGGCCATCGAAGCCTTGCCCTCTCTAAGTTACTCACCTGCGACTCCCTCTACATACCGCTGTAATTACCTTTCTAAATTACCGCTCTAAAATACAAACACATAAATAATAGGCACAAAAAAGCCCGTTTTAGAGCAGTCTAAAACGGGCCTTTTGCTAAGGTATTGAGCGTCCTAAAGACCTTCAGAAGCACTCATGATCAACGAGCACTCAAGCTGGCTGAGCTTCACCTTTGGTTTTTGCCGCTTCTTCATCTTTCAATTCACGGCGTAGAATCTTACCTACTGGCGTCATTGGAAGTTCAGTACGGAACTCAATGTACTTAGGCAGCTTGTAACCTGTCAGGCTTTCACGGCAGAAATCTTTGATGTCTTTCGCGGTAACGTTTGGATCGGTAGATATCACGAACAACTTAACCGCTTCGCCGCTCTTATCATCTGGCACACCAATCGCAGCACAGTTTTCTACTGCTGGGTGAGCAGCAACCACTTCTTCAATTTCGTTCGGGTAAACATTGAAGCCTGACACCAAGATCATGTCTTTAATGCGGTCAACAATCTTAACGAAGCCGTCGTTATCAATGACTGCAACGTCACCAGTACGTAACCATTCGCCGTCTTCAGTGAAAGAATCCGTCGTCGCTTCAGGACGATTCCAGTAACCTTTCATCACCTGAGGGCCTTTCACACAAAGCTCACCACGCTCGCCTTGTTCAACTTCATTACCTTGGTCATCAATACACTTCAGAGCCGTGCCTGGAACCGCTTGACCAACCGTACCTAAACGCTCAAGCCCTGCGGCTGGGTTAACAGCAACAATCGGTGAACATTCAGTCAAACCGTAACCTTCAGAGATGCCACAACCCGTCATTTCTTTCCAACGCTTAGCCGTGTCTTCCATCAACGCCGTACCACCTGACAAGGTCAGGTTCAGGTGCTCAAAGTTACATTCTTTAAATTTAGGGTGGTTAAGCAACCCAACAAACAAGGTATTCAGGCCAACAAAACCATCTAAACGATGCGGCTGAATCATTTTAATGAACATGCCAGGATCGCGTGGGTTAGCAATCAAAATACTGTGATCACCAGAGTCCAGCATCGCCATCAAGTGAACGGTAAATGAGTAGATATGATAAAGCGGCAGAGGAGCAACAACCGTTGCGCCATCTGTTGGCTTCAGTGGCTTTCCGTCAGCGTCTATCTGAGCCATGTTATTACGCGCTTGAAGCATGTTGGCAATCAAATTTAGGTTGGTAAGCTCAGCACCTTTAGCCACACCCGTCGTACCACCGGTGTACTGCAAGACGATCGTGCTGTTGTGGCCAGTAATGTGATTTTTCTTGTAAGGCCCAGAAGACGCACCCAACTTTAATGCTTTACGGAAACGCACAGCCGTTGGCAGCGAGTAATCCGGAATCATTTTCTTGATGTATTTGGCCGCTGCGTTGATCAATGTACGCTTAGGGAAAGGCAGCATGTCAGCTAGGCTGGTCACGATAACGTGCTTCAGTCCTGTTTGAGGCAGTATGCTCTGCACTGACTTAGCAAACATATCCATACAGACCAACGCCTTTGCACCTGAGTCATTAAACTGGTGAAGCATTTCGCGTTCTGTGTATAGAGGGTTGGTATTAACTAAGACCATACCTGCACGCAACACACCGTACACAGCGATTGGGCACTGCATAATGTTTGGCATCTGCACGGCAACACGATCGCCCGGCTGCAAAGATGTGTGATTCTGGAGGTAAGCAGCGAAAGCAGCACTGGCTTCATCGATTTCACGATAAGACATGGTGTAACCAACACTGGTGAACGCTTTGCGATCTGCGTAGCGGCTAAAAGCACTGTTGATAACATCAACAACCGAGTCATACTCGTTTGGTTTGATTGTATCTTCAATACCAGGCGCACGTTTGCCATCCCAGAATGACGCATCCATAGATATTTCCCCTATTAAAGTATTGTTTTTTAAGCGCCCAGACTATGAACGAAAGCATGTTTGAGCGTAAGTGGAATTCGTGACATCATTTTAGTCATTTATCGCCACGCATTTTATAGAAAACCGGTGAGATAAGCCAGATGACTAGCAATGTCGAGAAACACGCCTCAAACCCTTTGGCCGCTAATGAATACCTAGGGCCTTTGCTAGAGCTACTCGGCGATCACGGTATCAGTGCGGCTCAAGTGGTTCAAGGCACATTGATCCACCCCAACGCCTTAATTGCGGTGGATACCCGTATTACCGTGAGCGACTATGATCGTATTATTCGCAACGCCTTAGCCCTGTCACACGATCCTTTGTTAGGCCTAGAGCACGGCCGCCGCATGAGTATTGCCAGCCATGGCTTTCTTGGGTTTGCGGTCATGGCCAGCGAGACTTTAGGGGAAGGCCTTTCACTTGCCGTACGATACGCAGGAACACGAACCAACTTAGCCGAAATTCGTTTTATTCAAGACAATCATCACTGTGTATTGCAGGTATTGAGAACGGCCTCTCTCCCCGCTAGCTTCCACTTTATTGCGCACAATATTTTATCAACCATGATTACTATTGCTCGCTTTTTAACCAGGAACAGTGAAAAGCTCTCCCCCGAAATACATCTTATTGAGCCACCACAGGCGCCATTGTCTTACTACGATCAATTACTTGACTGCCCAGTGACATTTAATTGCGAGCACTATGAACTTGTTCTACCGAAGGAAGCTCTTAACCTTGAAGTATCGACAGCCAACAGTGTCGCCCGCCATAACGCTGAACAAGAGTGTGAGCGTCTTTTGGCAGAAGCCCCTGGACATCATGTCGATATCGCCTCAAAGGTACGTGCGCTGCTTATAAGTTACGGCAGCGCCCTTCTGCTGGGCGATGCAGCTCAAAAATTGCGCGTAAGCCCACGGACTTTAAACCGTCAATTGGCACAACTTAACACCAGTTATCGCCACATGGTGGAGGAAGTCAGACGTGAGCATGCGACACGATTATTGGGTAATTCAAGTATAAAAATTGAACAAATTGCACAGGAATTAGGTTACACAGATACATCAAATTTTGTTCGTGCTTTTCGAAAATGGATGGGAATTACGCCTCTGCATTACAGAAAACTGACGAAACATGTGTCCTGATTCACAAAATTTTCACGTAAAATTTTCAAACATGTGTATAAAAACGTTATAGTCTAGGCGTCAAATGTCTAAGACAATACACCAAGCGATCTCACCCGCTTGAATAAGAGAAGAATAAATATAATGTCTAACATTCATTTTAAGACTGGGCACCGCCCGGTCTACCAAGAGCTGTCTGGCGAAGTGAACCGCCACTTTAAGCGCACCGGAGCCTTAAAAACAGGTAACTCGACGCTGTACAACAAAGCACTTGTCATTGGTCTTATTTACGTTGGCAGCTACCTAGCGATCTACATGCTACCGGGCAGCTTGCATTATCTGGCTTGGGCGATACATGGTATCGCTACCGCCATGGTCGGCTACAACATCATGCATGATGGCGCGCATGAGTCATTCAGCACCTCACGTCCGATCAACCGCCTGATGGCACTGACCTTTAACCTTGTCGGCAGTAATCGCTATTATTGGGCACAAAAACACAATCGTAATCACCACGTTTTCACTAATGTTGACGGTGCCGATGAAGACATCGATGCGCTTGGTTTATTTCGTATGAGCCCGCATCAGCAGCACCGCTGGTTTCATCGCTACCAGCATTTCTACGTCTGGTTTTTGTATCTTATCACCAGCCTATTCTGGTTTTTCGCTCTCGATTTTAAGGCTTACCACAGCCAGAAAATCGCACATCGCGATTACAGCCACCGTATGAAATTGGCTGACCATATTGAGTTCTGGGCCTCAAAAGTTGTCTATGTCACTCTATATTTACTCATTCCATCAGCGGTACTCGGCGGAGAGGCAACCATTGCTGGATTCTTATTAATGCACGCTTTCCTAGGCTTTTTGTTTGCCTTGGTATTTCAACTTGCGCATGTAGTCGACAAAGCAGACTTTCCTCGCCCTGGTGAAAACGGCACCATGAGCGATGAGTGGGCTGTTCACCAAATGCGCACGACCGTTGATTTTGCGACCGACAATCGCTTTTTAACATGGGCGCTTGGCGGCTTGAACTTCCAAGCTGAACATCACCTATTCCCCCGTATTAGCCATGTTCATTACCCTGAACTTCATCCCTTAGTTGAAGCAAAAGCGGCTGAGCTAGGTTATGAAATTCGTAGCTACCCCACGGCACTCGCTGCCATTCAAGGGCACTATCGCCATATGAAGGCGATGGCGAACCCTCATAACGTGGTGTCTGACGAAACCGATAGCGATGAATTAGAAAACGACGCTGGATATACCCGCTCGTAAAGTCATTCTCTGTCCCGTAGACTGATTGTAAGCAACTAGAGGGCGGGTGTAATGGAATCTCCAATTCATACGCCCAAATGCTTGTTTAATCAGTTAGGGCTTCTTTCGGAAGACCGGGACATTGAAATTTTATAGAGCAGCACAAACCAGTCTCGGCCACAAAGGCCATTTATGAGCTGGATTGTTTTACTCCGTCACAGCAAAGCTTTTTACCAGAAGCCACTGAGCAGGATGCAGACTGGACGGAGATAACCGATACGCTTGACGCCCTAATAAGACAACCGGCTAACACCCGACCGTCATAACAATAAACAGGCTCAAGTAGACAAGGAACTGGCCAGGAGCGCGCTGTTTATTATGCATCCACGTTTAAAGCAACAGCTTGATCAATCCCCTCAAATCTCAGATGAGACACGAGCCGCCATTGCTGATTTTATTGCTGCAGTAAACACCACATATCAAGAACACGATAACGCTAAGCAAGAGCTTACGTCTTCTCTAGAGCAAAGCGCTCGTACTTTAATGGATCGCAACGCCGTACTTACACGTAATTTAGAGGCGCAGCGTGAATCGCAGCAACGATTATCGCACTCGTACGATGTACTCAATGCCACACTAAATTCGTCTAACGAAGGCGTTTTAGTGATTGGTAAAGATGATGCGCTGATTGCTTATAACGAGCGCTACCTCGACTTGCTCGACCTAACACCAGATCAAATAAGTGGTTTAACCGGCACCGAACTTTTCAAATACTCATGTAGCCTCTCCACTGATGTCGATAAACTCCGCGCTCAACTGAAAGACATTCGCGAACCCGGCGGCAGCTCATTCGAAGAATATAGGTTTTTAAATGGTCGCTGGCTCGAAATCTACGCGCGCCATCATGAAACCGCTGGCTACATCTGGATGATGCGGGACATTACGGAAGTAAGAGAAAAAGAAGCAACCATCTCTTTTCAGGCCTATCACGATAGCCTAACGGGCTTACCAAACCGTGTGCAGCTCCAGCAAAAACTGGCAGATGCCATTGTTGAAGCGAAAAAAAGCCATAAGCGCTTTGCCCTGTGTTACCTCGACCTCGATGGCTTTAAAACCATCAACGACAGTTTAGGCCACAGCACTGGCGATAAACTCCTGATTGAAGTATCGAAACGGCTATCGGAAGTTATTCGTCCAGAAGACACCCTTGCCCGTGTTGGCGGCGATGAGTTTATCGTACTGCTCAATCACATAGATCATCACGATGAAGTACTGCAACTCGCAGAGACATTACTGCTCAAACTTTACGACCCTATCCGCCTGGATAACAGAGAGTTTGTGATCGGTGCATCCATCGGTATTGCTCTGTATCCGACGGATGGCGAAGAAGCCGGCATTCTGATGCGTAATGCTGATATTGCCATGTATCGGGCTAAAGCCAATGGCAAAAACTGCTTCCACTTTTTCACCCCATCTTTAGAGCGTATTGCTGTACAACGGATGTCGTTAGAAACGAGCCTGCGTCGCGCTCTTGAGAGCAACCAATTGGAGCTCTATTACCAACCCAAAGTGTGTATGCGTGATGTCTCAGATAGCTTGAGAACGGGCCATTTACATAGTTTTGAGGCCCTACTACGCTGGCCTAAAGCCAACGGTGGGTTTGTCTCTCCGGAAAGCTTTATTCATATAGCTGAAGACGCAGGCATGATTGGGCGCATTGGTTTTTGGATTTTAGAACAAGCCTGTCTTCAGGCTCGAGATTGGTACCAAAAGGGCTACCACGCCAATATCAGTATCAATATTTCACCGCGCCAGTTTTTGATTCCTAATTTTCATCAAGAGATTGTGCGAACCATTCATGAAATGAATATTCCGCCGTCGTTAATTTCTATCGAGATTACCGAAAGCCTGTTGATGCAGGATTTAACGCACGCACGTCATGTACTTGAGTACTTCAGAGAGCACGGCATATTTATCTACCTAGATGACTTTGGCACCGGTTTTTCATCGTTGAACTACCTGAAGACCTTGCCCATTGATTCCATCAAGATTGACCGCACCTTTGTTAAAGATCTCAGTTCCAGCACCGCTGACCAAGCCATTGCAGCGTCCATTATTTCTCTTGGGAAAAACCTCGATATGCTGATTGTGGCGGAAGGTATTGAAACCGCTGAGCAAGCCGATTTCTTAATTCGTAACGGCTGTGATCTTGCTCAAGGCTTCTATTATGGTCATCCAGTGTGTGCCGAACAGGCTGAGCAATACCTGCACCCCGACGACATACTTCACCATGCCATTGCCAAGCCGTTCTCAGCCGAGTAAATTCGCAGCAGAATTTATTCAGCGGAGACTGCTTTGGAATACCCCTGTTTTCTGGCAATAGATGCCAGCTCATACGAAGACACGGCACACCCTGTCGCCATTGCTTGGTCATTAGCGGATGGCACCGTAAAAACGACCCTCATCCAACCTGATGAAGACTGGGAAGATTGGGATTACGCGCTCGAAGACCTACACGGCATCACGCAAGACACCGTGTACGAACGGGGCGAAACTCCTTGGTCTGTGATCCGTGAATTAGAAAACGATATCGATCGTCCGTTTGTGCAATGCGATGAGCCGCAACGCTGCGAAGCGTTATTACAACGTTTATATGAAGCCTGTGGCCGTGACCTAACGCTAGATGTGGGTTCACATAGCGACGAGCTAAGCGCAAACGTTAACCGCGAAGAATGGTACCTAGATACGGCATTTCACAATCAGCCCTGCGATGAACGAGTACGTTTAATGCTATTACTCTGGAGCGAAAATAAAGAATCATAAACGATCAATTAAAATATAAAACTAAGCTAAGAGATCACTAAGGATCTCTTAACTTAATCAAACAACCGAAACGTCGAAGCAAGGCTCTGTGCCCAAGTCGATGGAATTCCAGCCTCGGCAGCAAATTCATTCCACCTAAGAACAACCCCTCTTACTTCAGCCACCAGCGCCCGTACAGATCGAGGCCTAAGGTCTGCGGCCTCACCACATACCAGTAAATCATCGAAGGTAAACGCATCTCGTTTACTATTGATCGTCATTTGATGATTCGCAGTCCAAGCACCTTCAGGGTTATACGCGTAAGTCACGTCGTAAGCGGGAGACAATGACCACTCTCCACGGCGATTCATTAAAAAACCGATATTTTTAGTGTGATCATCCTGATTGCGAATCATGACGTTAAACACCATCCGCCGAAACTGCTGTTCCAATGCTTGGCGCTCATTATTCAATTTAAGTTGGCGGATCACCCGAAAACATTGCTCGTACGAATAGCCGCCCGCCACATTAAAATCATAATGCGCCAAGCCGCACAGGGTTTGCATATGCAGCTTTTTGCCATCCGCCGTGCGATCAAAACGCTCGGTCATAAAATGCGCGCGACCATTCTCCTCAAGCAAACGACTTGGCATCATATCGATGCCTGCCGCGACGGCCATCAAGTAACAAGCGTATTCAATGCGGGTAAAGCCTTGTGGGTCAGCTAACTCTTTATCCGCATTACCACTGACCCCATCAAACTTCAGTAAGTACTGAACAAACCCTTGATATAACGCCTTATCGCTGAGGTCACACTGACCTGAGCGCACCTCTCCCGTTTTTTCGTTCCAAGCAATAACGGCCTTGGCTCGCGCCCCACCCGCAGAAGTACCCACTGCAATAATCTGCTGTAAAGCCTGTTTATCCTCGGACACATCGCTCAACCGAGTTTCCAAGTCCTGCTTTTTGGAGAGCGCCTTATTTGCCAACCCCACAAGCTCAGCAAGCTCCAACTCCGTTGATGGTGCAACAAAACGTTGAGCCGCTGGTGCAAACTCCAACGCCCCCATCCCACGCTGGCCCATGTACAACAAACGCTCAACCGGGTTAAAACTGCTGGGATCTCGCCCTTGAGCAATTAACCATTGATCTATCAGCAAATTACCAAACTTGTCCGGTAACACATCGGCCAACATCCCTGGCAACCCCATAAACGAGGCATAATTCAGCTCTGGAAAACGATAAGCACCAGCACGTAAAGGCATTTTTAACGGCGATAATTCAATGCCCGAGCGCAAAAACTCCGGTGCATACTCAAACACCCCAAGCTGTTTAGCATCGTCCCACTGGATTGCACCAATCGTCTTACCCCACAGTTGAACTTCCGCCAGCGAGATCATTCATCATCTCCCCACTGCCAACCGTTGTTTTCTTCATTAACCACATCACTACGATGACCACTAGCCCGTTGACGCGAAGGTTTCTTGGCATAAACACCCGCTCCTTGCTCGCGAAGGTTCGCCATCGGGGTGATATCAGATTCAGGAACCAATAATGCCAAGCGTTCAACGATATCCAAGGCTCGCATAAGCGCAATCATATTAAGCATACTGATGTTGCCCTCGCCGCGTTCAAAGCGACGAAGCGTGGCCACACCAATGCCCGACATATCCGCCAAGAATTGTTGAGTAAGGTTACGATTAAGACGCTCTCGCCGAAAACCGTCGGCCAATGTTTCAAGAACCTTACTATCCGATACAACCGTAAGATCACTAGTAATCATATTGGATCTCTTAAGTAGTTAAATAATAACTACAATATCATATATGATTAATTTTACATAAAGAATAGTACTTTGCATCCGCCCTCATTCAAAGTAGAGTACGCGCTTTTGCTGGAGCGGCAGTTATGGCCCTAAAAGCCACCATATACAAAGCTGAATTAACCGTCTCCGATATGGACCGACATCACTACGGTACCTACCCGCTAACGATTGCTCAGCACCCATCAGAAACGCTCTTGCGGATGATGATACGAATCACCTTGTTTGCACTCTATGCCGACGAGCAACTTGAATTCACCAAAGGCCTAAGCTCTGACGAAGAGCCTGACCTGTGGCAGCGATCTTACAATGATGACATCAAGCTCTGGATCGATATTGGTCAGCCAGAAGAAAAGCGTCTGCGCAAAGCTTGCCACCGAGCCGAGAAAGTTCACTTAGTGGGCTATATAGGCAATGCGTTTGATGTCTGGTGGAAGCAAAACGAAACTAAATGTCGCCAGTACGACAACCTGCGAGTCATCCGCATTAGCGAAGACTTCGTCAGCCAAGTTGAAAGCTTGGCCAGCCGTACGATGCGCCTACAGGCCACCATTCAAGATGGCACCCTGTGGCTGGGAGACGACACCCACTCAATTGAACTGACACCCGAAGTATTATGGGACGGAGATAAATCATGAGCCATTTTGGTCAGCTACTCGACGACGAAAACGTACTTAAACGTGTCGCAAAACTTGGCTATCACACCCCGACTCCCATTCAAGAAGCGGCCATCCCGCATATTTTGGAAGGCGATAACGTCATGGGCGCAGCACCAACCGGAACCGGTAAAACCGCCGCGTTTATGTTGCCGGTATTGCAGTTGCTGGGCCAACATCCACGTCGCGAAGAAGAAAGCTATACCTTTCCTCGCGTGTTGCTTATCGCCCCTACCCGCGAATTAGCACAGCAGCTCGCGGCCAACTTCCGTGACTATGGCCGTAACTGCGGCAACCGCGTTTTATTGTTATGCGGCGGACAAAATCCACGCGATCAGTTTGAAAAAATGGCACGCGGTGGCGACATCGTCGTGGCAACGCCGGGGCGTTTGTACGAGCTAATGACGCAAAAACGTGTTGATCTCACTCAAATTCAATGTCTGATTCTGGATGAGGCCGACCGCTTACTCGATCTAGGTTTCGCAGAAGACCTACAGCGTATCGTTCGACGTTTGCCGGAAAGTCGCCAGAATCTATTATTCTCAGCAACCTTTGACACGTCAGTGCGTGAACTCGCCGCTGAGCTGATGCCAGATGCCATCGAACTGGGCCAGAAAGACGCCAACCGAACCAACATCAATGTTAGCCAGCGCCTGCACCCAGTGGATCATCAAGACAAAGGCAACGCGACGGTCACCTTATTGCACGACCACCGCTTTGCTCAGGTGATGGTCTTTACCAAAACCAAAAAAGGCGCGGATGTATTAACCGAGCAATTAAAACGCGAAGGCTTCCAGGCCGAAGTACTGCACGGCGATAAGGTACAGGCCGAACGTGATCGTATTTTAGACGCGTTCCGCGAGCACAAGTTACGAGTACTTGTCACAACAGATGTGGCCTCACGCGGCATTGATATCGAGCATTTACCAGCGGTCATTAATCACGACTTGCCCCCCATTGCACACGACTACATTCACCGTATTGGTCGTACCGGTCGTGCCGGAGAAAAAGGCGTTGCAATCTCATTGGTGGCGGCCCATGAAGTGGACACACTGACAGAAATTGAAACGCTCATTGGTCGCGTACTACCGCGTGAAGACTTGATTGGTCATGTGCCGAGTCATAGCGTTCCAGAAACAGGCCCAGGCATTCGCCCTGGCCAGCGTAAAAAGAAAAATGAGCCTAAAAAAGGCGGAAAGAAAGGGGCTGCGGCGCAGAAAACCAGCCTAGGTCATACGGAAGAGTTAACGTCGGTACCACGTGCCAATCGCGCACCTGTCAGACCGGTTCAAAAGAAGAAAAAAGCACCTGTTCGAGCAGAAGGCAATTTATTCACAGGGAAAAAGAAAGTGACTAAACGTTCTATCGACTAAGCGTTTAATGTTAGCTACTGGATAGTTCGTCCAGTAGCTAACCCTAACGCCAAAAAAATAAGTCGCTAACGATTACTTAATTCCAGCACTCAGCCAATTTCAATTAATTCGACCTCAAAGATTAAAACAGACCCACCCGGAATGCTGCCCATTTTACGGTTGCCATAACCTAGGCTCGCCGGAATGAAAAAGCGATACTTCGCTCCTTCGGTCATTAACTGTACCCCTTCGGTCCAGCCTGAAATAACTTGATTCAAACCAAACCCAATTGGCTCACCACGATCTACCGAGCTGTCAAATACCGAACCGTCGATCAAAGTACCGTGATAATGTACGAGTACACGCTCAGAGGCTTCAGGATGACGTTCGCCAGCGCCTTCATAGATCACTTCATATTGTAGGCCTGAGGCGGTTTGAGTCACGCCATCTCTCTCGGAATTTTCAGCTAAAAAACGATCACCTTCAGCAATCGTCTCTTCTGTACCCTTACCGCCTACGCCTGCACGTTTTAAGGCATATATCACCAATACAACGATGATAATCACAAAAATAATATTAAACATACAACCTCACTCACCAACAAAATGTTATGAATTATTGACGATAAAGGTCTTTATCATCATTAAATATTTTTTCACCTACGTTCTCAGCCATTTTCATTGCCTGCAATGACTTAGACAAGAATTCACGTTGATACAATACCGCTGTGACCAAAGCAGTGGCGACAAAAAATAGCCACGGTGAAATAAACCAGCTCAAAACGGCCATAGAAAAATAGTAAGCTCGCAATCCATTGTTGTAACTGCGACTGGCTTGGTCAATCACCTTCGCGCTATAAATCGCCATGCTGCGACGATCGTTAGCCGTTACGGTATCGTCATCCGGTGAAGGAGCCGCACCAAATAATACTGACGCGAAGCCAAACTGACGCATCGACCAGGTAAATGTGAAGTACGAATAAATAAAGATCGCGATTAACACCAGTAACTTAAATTCAATTTGAATCAAAGAGTCAGGTGCCACAAAAGAAATCGAGCCTAGCATGGCTTGAATCTTGTCCGTTGCCGTCATTGCCGTCAGCAAACCTGCCGTAATTAACACACAAGACGATGCAAAGAAGTTTACATTACGCTCTATATTGGCGAGCAATGCCGCATCCCCAACTCGAATCTCACGCTTCAACATACGACGCATCCAGTTAATGCGATGCACATGCAAGACCGAAGACAAAGACGCACTGCGCTTAGCGCGGTAATGAGCAAATTTTGCGTATCCAACCCAGCAAACAATCAGCCAAAGTAGTCCTGCAAAATTGAGTAACCCAACTGCTGTGAGTTCGACCATATTGTTGATACACGCCTATATCGAGAAAGTTAAAGGTGAGACTTGATGATAGAAACCAGTGTAGTGATTTTGATATTCGACAACTGACGGTAATCAAAATAGGGGCACAGTATCCAGCCTTTTGAATTAATCGCAAAGTCAGCATTAATCCACTGGCCATCATACTTCCAGAAATCCGTGTCATCAGCAAATTGTTTGCCCATGATTAAGGTGATCTTAGACGTCTCCGTGTTCGACGCCACAGAAGAGCCGTATATTAACGCCACCTTCGATCCCGTCTGCAACATCCTTCCATCACGATACGCCTGCCAAGTGGCGTAACCCTCTGTACGCATCCCGCCTAATTCAAATAGCAGTTTGGCATAAACATTAAATATCTTACGCCAGTGGTTACCTGTTTCTTGCCCAATGCGATAAATATCGCCGGGCAATAACGGTAATAAACCTTCGTGGTCAGTAAATTCAGGCATTGGTGGTCGGTTAGCCAAATAAACGCAAAACTCAGCGTGTTCGTCACCTAACCCAGAAAAAGCCAGTTTTTCAAACGCGCTGAGCTCTCTCAAGCTTGGTTACTGCCCGTATCGGAAAACCAGTGGCGCGTGCGATTTGTAAAAGCCACCAGCGATAACATGACAGGCACCTCCACCAGCACACCAACAACGGTTGCTAATGCTGCCCCCGAATTTAAGCCAAACAACGCAATAGCCACGGCCACGGCCAGTTCAAAAAAGTTACTGGTACCAATCATGCACGCTGGCGCGGCCACCGCATGACGCAATTTTATTTTTAGGGCAATGAAGTACGTAATTGCAAAAATACCGTACGTTTGAATTAACAACGGAATAGCAATCAACAACATATCAAAGGGATTATCAATAATGCGCGGCGCTTGCAGCCCGAACAATATCAGCACGGTTAACAACAAACCCATAATCGAAAAAGGTTTGATCTTGTCAGAAAAGGCGCCAATACCTTCGGCACCAATCAGCTTTCGCGTCATCACACCGGCAACCAAAGGCAACAATACGTATAGAACGACTGATATTAATAACGTATCCCATGGCACTTCAATATCCGAAACCCCCAACAAAAACGCAGCAATCGGGGCAAAAGCAAAAATCATAATCAAGTCATTTACCGACACCTGCAATAAGGTGTAGTTGGCATCGCCTTTTGTCATCTGACTCCAGACAAAGACCATGGCAGTACAGGGGGCAACGCCCAATAGAATCATGCCTGCGATGTATTCTTGCGCCGTTGACGGATCGACTAAGTCAGCAAATATGCCGTTAAAAAATAGCCAACCTAGCATGGCCATCGTGAAAGGTTTTATTAGCCAATTAATCACCAAGGTCAGTATTAACCCCTGAGGCTGACGAGACACATCTCGCACGGCAGTAAAATCAATTTGCGTCATCATTGGATAAATCATTAACCAAATCAGTACCGCAATGGGTAAGTTCACATTAGCCACTTCCAATACAGCCACCCACTGAAAAACATCCGGCAAACCTAACCCAAGCCCAATGCCAGCAATAATGGCTAAACCAACCCATACCGATAAGTAACGCTCAAATATTCCCATTAGATAGAACGCTCCGAAGTCAGTAATTGCTCAATGGCTGCGGCCAGTGCTTCACGTTCAGTGAATTCATCCAGCGGCGTCTGTGCGAGCAAGGTCAGACGTTGTTGCATCATTCGTCCGACCTGATCAAACATGCCCTGCTGCATCGCCTCATCAGCTAATTTGGATGGATCAGGTAACCCCCAATGAACCTTAATCGCTTTCCCCATCCATACAGGGCAAGCTTCACCCGCCGCGTTATCACACACAGTAATGACAATATCGGGAGCAAACGCTTCATGCTCATCCCAACCTTGGCTTGATAACCCTTCGGTACTGATGCCTTGGTGCGCTAAGTACTGGAGAGTGCCTGGAAAAACCACTCCCTCAGGGCTACTGCCTGCACTGCGAACTTCCAATGCACCGTTTGACACATGACGGGCAATGGCTTCGGCCAAAATGCTACGACAACGGTTATGTGTACAAAGAAATAGAATTTTTAACATGGCATCAGCAGCACTCAGACTGCCCTCCTGTTTCTGAAATATTAGTCGCTTGCAAGGTCGGTTCACGCAGCTCAGCAAATGTATTTATGACCCACGCGGGTAGATTGTTCGCTACTGAGTAATACACCCACTGCCCACGTCGCTCCGTCGTCACTAAACCCACGTCACGTAATAAAGCCAAGTGACGAGACACCTTAGGCTGGCTTAGCGCTAACTGCGCCATTAAGTCACACACGCACATGGGGGCTTCTAGCAATAACACGATTGACGTTAGGCGAGTCTCATCCGCCAGCGCCTTCATTAGCTCAACGGGAGTAATTAGACCCTCTAAATTTTGACTCATAACGCCCCGCTGTTTAAACATCGATGGAATGTCCGCTCCATATCTCTGTCACCCAAAACAAATGAGCAACCGAGTATGACGCCAGCGGGCAGCATCGTGATTCTATGAGAGTCATCATATATATGGAATTCCATATATACAATAAGAAGTAAACATTCTTGTTTCACATCGTCGTATGTGGGCGCAAATCCCCCTTAACCACGACATAAAACGCTGCTAGTGTTTACTTTCTTTCGAAAGAAAAGTTTCTTACTCAATAAAATCAGGAGCTTCACCATGGCACGCGCCAAGTTCGATGTGATTATTTTCGGGGCAAGTTCATTTGTAGGCGCGATCCTAACGCGCTACATCGCCGCACAATATGGCTATGATAAAGACCTCAAATGGGCGATTGCTGGGCGTTCTGAGCGTAAATTGCAGCAAGTACGTGGCACACTCGTTGAAGCGTTAGGCGCACAAGCAGGCGACGTAGACATCTTACTCGCCGATGCCAATAACCCGGAAGCGCTGGCCGAGCTGTGCAGCCGCACCCGCGTCATCGTTTCTACTGTTGGTCCCTATGCACTATTTGGCGAGCCTTTAGTAAAAGCCTGTGTCGACGCTGGCATTGATTACTGTGACCTTACCGGCGAACCACAGTGGATCAAACGCATGCTCGACAAATACGAATCTAAAGCCAAAGAGACTGGCGCACGCATCGTACACTGCTGTGGCTTTGACTCTATCCCATCGGACATGGGTGTGTGGCATATGCAGCAACTAGCCAAAGAGAAATTTGGTTACCCACTGAACAAAATTGAAATGCGCGTGAAAGCAGCCAAAGGCGGAATGTCCGGCGGTACCGTAGCCAGTATGATCCAGTTAACCAAAGAGGTGATGGCAAATCCCTCCATCAAAAAAGAGCTGGCTAACCCCTACTCTATGTGCCCACCGGATCATGGCTTTCGCGTCAAACAACCCAACGTCACACGCGCAACGTTTGATAAAGCCAGTGGTAGCTGGTCAATGCCTTTTATCATGGCAGCCATTAATACCCGCGTTGTTCATCGAACCAACGCACTACTTGATAAAGCCTACGGCGAACGCTTCGAATACGACGAGGCCATGCTGACCGGCAGGGGCAGTAAAGGAAAACGCATGGCAAAAATGATGACCTTCGGTCTAGGTGCATTTTTAGTTGGCGCAGCCTTAAAGCCTACACGTGCCATACTCGAAAAATTCGTATTGCCTAAACCGGGCCAAGGCCCAAGTAAAAAAGAACAAGAAACCGGCTATTTCGATATTCGTTTTTATGGCTACGCGGATGGCAACAAAGAAGTGGTACTGAAAACAAAAGTCACTGGCGATAAAGACCCTGGCTACGGTTTCACAGGGAAAATGCTCGGTGAAGCCGCTGTGTGCTTAGCGAAAGACTATCACAACAATGGTAAAAAGCGCTGGGCTAAAGGTGGTATATGGACACCTGGCTCAATCTTCGGTGAAGTGTTTGTTCAGCGCTTAAAAGAGAATGCCAATATGGGATTTGAAGACCTAACAGAAGAAAAACAAGCCGTCACGGATATGGAAGATGCAAAACTAGAGGCTCAGTCTTAATTACATAAAGCGCAGCCTGCTTTCGCCCCGGCAACTCCGGGGCTATGTATTTAGCCCAAGCATTAATCAGTGATTTACACGATCTGTACAACAGGAATACTAACGATCACCATCATTGGCCGCCGGCATAGCGCTCAACGACAGTTGGATATCTTGCTGCTCAGCTTCTAGCTCACGAAACACTTCACGCAAGGCAATTTCAGCACGATCATCTGTATCACAATCACCTGCTTCGCCTGCTGAAGTTTGATGCTCCAACAACAGCACGATATCGTGTAATTGCGCCTCGATACGACGTAAGCGATGCTCGACCCTATTGTCCTGCGGTTTTCTGAACCCCATGTGTACCTCCTAAAGCCAGTCGAATGAGGAAGTTAGATGGCAGAGTACAACTAACTCTTGTGATATTCGATATTTCCCACCCGCATTAGTTCCCAATATAACAATGCCTAAACCCGACTCAACCCAAACAAAACGCATACTGCTATAATGCGCCCAACAGCCTGCCACTACAGCAACTAGCCACTTCGACATCACAAGCTGAGCAAATATGCCCTTCTCAAACCTTGGATTATCTGCCCCTATACTGCGAGCCATCGACGCCTTGGGTTACAGCACCCCAACGCCGATCCAGAACCAAGCGATTCCCGTCATACTCTCAGGGAAAGATCTAATCGCCACGGCTCAAACAGGGACAGGGAAAACCGCCGCGTTTGTCCTACCAATCCTAGAACTATTTAACAAAGAACGAACCCTGCGCGGAAAACGTATTCGTGCGTTAATCCTCACACCCACACGTGAACTTGCCGTACAGGTAACGAACAACGTGGCGCAATACAGTCAGCACCTAAACCTAAGTTCAATGGCCGTGTATGGCGGTGTGGATACCGATGCGCAAAAACAGCGTCTGATAGCAGGGGTCGATATATTAGTAGCAACACCCGGCAGGCTGCTCGACTTAGCCCATCAACGGGCACTGCATTTTGACGAGCTGGAAATACTGGTACTCGACGAAGCCGACCGTATGGTCGATATGGGGTTTCTCGGCGACATCAACAAAATCATAGAACGTCTACCACCAACGCGACAGAACTTACTTTTTTCAGCGACCGTGACCGATGACGTGCTCGCCATCTCAGACAGCTTTGCAAATAGTAAAATGGGCGAGCTTGCGGAAGAAATCACCATTTCACCGCATTCAACGGCGGCACCTAGCATCAAGCAGTGGTTGATCACGGTAGATAAAGACACCAAGTCGGCTTTGCTTAGCCACTTAATTAAAGAGCAAGAATGGGATCAGGCGCTGATCTTTATTGAAAAAAAACACGCCGCCGCCAAACTCGTCGATCAACTGGCTAAACGCGATATTAAAGCCGACGCCATTCATGGTGATAAAAGCCAAGCCATGCGCGAACAAATACTGGCTGACTTCAAATCTGGCAAACTCAAATATTTGGTAGCGACCGGCGTTGCTGCACGTGGGATAGACATCGGCTCGCTAAGCCGAGTGGTTAACTACGACCTGCCCTTCAAGCCAGAAGAATACATTCATCGCATTGGCCGCACTGGCCGCGCAGGTGCTACCGGCGAAGCCATCTCTTTTGTGGCCATGGGAGACTTTAAAAACCTATGCGCGATTGAAAGCCGCCTAGATCACATTATTGATCGCAAAGAGATTGAAGGCTTTCCAGTAAGAAAAGTCGTGCCTGTATCTATTTTGAATTACGTTCGCAAAAGCAAGCCGCCTGTGCCAAAGTCTGCGGCCTCCAAATCTAGTGCGCACAAATCTAATACACCCAAATCGACCAGCTCTAAAATATCGGGGTCAAAACCAAACAATAAAACAACCCGTCAAAAACCTAATGATAAAACTGGAAAAAAACCTGAAAATAACTCAGGAGAAAGATCTGAAGATCGCGTAAACAAGAATATTTGGGGGCGATGAAAAGGCTATAAATTTATAGCCGTTGCATCGAATACTAAACCAGTTAATCGTTTGATTTCTCAATCTCGATCTCAACACACAGCGCCGAGTATGAATCGTTCGCGGCATACAGTAACTGATAATCCTGCAGTGGAAATGCCGCCCAATTTGATGTTTGCGCGCTTTTTGTTAGGCGCTGCCCAAATAACATGGCCACAGCCGCTCTTGCCCCCACGTTTTGCTTAACTCCCGTAAAATTTTTTACTTTCGAAGACAGCTCGACGGTGTTCTCTACCTTTATTGAAAATTTATTAATCAGCGCTTTTTTATCATCAGACAGGCCAAACCCTACTTTCTTGATGTTTGAGTTGGCCAGTACTTTAGCCACTTCCGAAATGACATCTGGAAATAAAGAAGGAAAGATAAACGTCTTTGACAAACAAGATAACTGAATAAGATGCGGGCCTGAGCTGACCTCTCCCTTTTTAAAGGTAGGCTTGCTTTCAGTATCAAACCCAAGCACCGAATACTGCATCAACTCAGAGACGGCATCTATCGCCTCTTCTTTATTGGAAACAACAATAATATTGTCTAAATTAACGCCTTTATATACAGGTAACTCTCTAATCTGTTCTTTCGTAGGCCTATTAAAGGGGACTTTCACTAAATGCTACCTTCCATAAATATATATAAACAAATAGACCTATCTAAAGCAGAGCGATTCAACAGGCACTCACCCACACCCCTACATCCAACTCTGAATCAGCATTACCAGCGTAAGATCCAGATATAGGAGGCACAGACTCAGCTAAACGAGCAACAGCAACAGGGATATGATCCGAACCAACGATATCACCTATTGTCGGATCAAAGCCCTTCCAGCCACCGCCCGGTAAATACACCTCAGCCCAAGCGTGCGTTGAACCCACCTGGCTCGCCATCAAAGGGGCATGCAAATACCCGCTCACAAAACGAGAAGCTAGACCTAAACACCTAACCGCTTCCATAAACAGCAGTGCAAAATCACGACAAGAACCAGAGCCTAGCCTCAGAGTCTCTTCAGCAGACTGAACACCCGGTTCTTCCCTCACGTTGTAAATCAACGTGGTGTAAATAGCCGTCGTTAGACGTTGCAATAACGTATAGGTCTGAACCTGCTCACCTGATTTCCACACTTTAAATATCCAGTTATTCAACAACTGTCTGGTCTTTTGATCGGGCAATACACGGTACGGTGACAGCAAAAATTGATCATCTTGACTGTAAGAAAAAGGATAATAAATAGCGTAGTCAGCGACGATAAAATCCAGAGGGGCTTCATTGTATTGCTGAACAACCACTTCACTTTCTACAGTGAGTTGTTGTGTTGGCGCAGTAAAGTTAGCAATAGCAACAGAATTACCTTCAACGTCACGATGCCAATACACCTTCGCATCCGGGCTAATGTTTAACGAGAACGACTCGATACGAAGATCATGACCTTCTCGCGGGCGCAGCAACAAGTGTTGCTCCCCTAGAGTCACAGTATCTGTATAGTTGTAATAAGTACGATGTACAATCTTAAAGCGCTTCATTACTTTCTCAGTATTGTTGTGACTCAGGTATAACAAACAGCATTGATCTTTCTAAAAAATAAAACTCACTCAATAGCTGCCATAGGTTCATTTTACTTACTATCGCTTGTCTGTCGCCAAACCACTAGGCGTCCCCCCTACTACTTAGGGTTAGTGGATTCACGCACCAACAATATCAAGCAATGTATCAATATCGGCTGACGTGATTCCCGCAATTGCGACCTTTGCTCCCTTAATTTCTGCAATCGTAATGGTGGTGCCCAGTGCCTTCCCCAAGTGGTTTAGAGTGCCGGAATAATTCCGGCTTAAATTGAGTATGTCTCTCATGGGTAGCGCCACGCCATGAACGAGACTGTATTCCATCAACTTCTCAATCAGTTCATTCCTGGCGGCTTCCGAGATAATTGCAATAACCGCGAGTTTCGTCTCACGATCATGTATCCAGCTAACAGAGTTAGTATTTGATACCTTCATCCAAGGGCTGTAACTAATTGAGTAATCAGAAGATACCCCTGAATAGTTGTAGCCCGGAGAGCCAACAACACCTATCCCGGCAATTTGATAGTTGGGGCTAGGAGTCACGCTGCACTGAAAAGCATTCGGTTGGAATTCGTCGATATCCAGAGTCACAGTCTGCGCCGTAGCAACGCCTCCGGTTTTATCGCTACGCAACTCATCGATGAAGCCACCATAAGCTACTTTTTTGTCCATTTCATTGCTGTTACTGCGAATAATAAGCCGTGGCATCGTCGTTCCTTGATAGATCAAAATGTCGCTCTACATTAACGGACATCCTATACCTAGACAACCAATGAAGCGGTCTACCTTTCATGAGTAAATCGAAATTTGACAGGATTAAGAAGCGATCAAATCGCCGCCAGTTTTTTATCCAAGTGAACTTCGTTATACAACACCGGCCATTGACCTTGCCACGCTGCCCAAACAGCTTCTTCCGTAAGCAGCGTTTTCATGAAATGTGCCACGTTAATTCTGCTGGTTTGCCCAGCACCAAAAATTACACCTAACTGTGGAGAAACAAAGGCTTTGTAGCCAGACACTTCGGAATGATCAACTAAGTTATCCGGTCGAACAATACACCATTCTAAATATGGGTACGTCTGATTTTGTAGAAATACCGCCGCAAGTTCGTTGTCTTTTTGCGGCGGTAATACTGTACGCAATACAGAAATAGCAGCACGGTCCATCCACTGAAATTGCTCATTATTGTCTGTGTTTACAACACCATTACTGCTCATAAGCACCAGATGCATTCGTTTATGCTTAGTCAGCTCAACCAAACGTTGCACTGCGTCTCGCACCAGCGTGCGCGGGTGACCCCAAATACCTTGTCGAGTCACACTATGGCCCAGGCAGGATCCAATCCCGTCTACTTTATCCAGCACCGCTCTGAGTTGTTCATCCGGTATATCTAATAAACTGCCTTGCTGAATCTTCAGGTTGCCATGATGACGTATACCAATAGGCAAAGCGTCTGGGTTACGGGCAAAACCAAACACTGTATGCCCCTCAGCCAACAATTGAGAGGTAAGCAGTCGGCCGGTGGCACCCGTTAAACCCGCGATGAAAAATTTCATATCGTATTCCTTGTGTATTGGTTGATGTTTAACCACTATAGAAATGCAGAATTGAAAGATATATAGCAAAAATAGCTACAAGGTATGCATTAACGGATGAATAACAACACATTCGACTGGAACCACGCACGCGTATTCCTCTCGGTCGCAAAAATGGGCTCATTAACGGCCGCCGCCGAAGCACACGGCCTCAGCCAATCCACGTTGAGCCGACAAATGAGTTCGCTAGAAGCTGAGCTTGAGTTAACACTGTTTGAACGAAACGGCCGTGGTATCCAAGTGACCACAGCGGGACACCAATTAATTCGTTATATTGAAGTAATGCAAGAAGCGGCCACCCAAGTAACGCTGAATGCAAAAGGCAACTCGGAAAGCTTGCATGGCACCGTCACCGTGACCGTCAGTGAATTAGACGCCGCCTTTCGTATACCGACGATAGCAGAACACATTCGAAAGCAAGCACCAGAACTGCAATTAAACATTAGAGTATCCAATTCGGTGGCTAACCTCAAAACACGCGAAGCAGACATTGCCGTGCGAAATAAACGACCCGAAGAGACTGATTTAATTGTACGCAAACTGGCAACAGAAACGATTGATTTATTTGGTGTGCCGAAATACTTAGCTCAGTTGAAACGAACACAGTATCAAAACGTTCAGATCATTGGCTTTGAACGACTAGACGAAGTGATTGCGATCTTAAATCAGCGCGGCTGGTCAGTGGATCTGGGGAATTTCCAAGTCAGCACAGATTTTCAGTGGCTACATATCGAGCTGGCCCGACAGGGAAAGAGCTTAGTAATACTGCCAACAAATATTGGTAAAAAACTGGGGTTTCAAGCAGTTAGGCGATGTGATCAACCTCTACTTGAATTGCCCATTTGGTTGGTAAGCCATCGGGAATTACGCACCAATCCGCGAGTCCGCTTTGTGTTCGACCAACTCGTTTCGGGCTTGAATTATAACGATGCCTGAGCGTTAAAACCGCCCCCGAGCGAAGACTCATCCAACTTACTGGCTTGAACAATCAAACTCAAATTAAATAAGCTTCTTTCAATTAGAGAATATCTTATAAAACCTATTAACTCGCGCTTTTAAAGGATTAAAAACCAGGTAATAGAATCGAACGACAAAAGGGTTAGCATGCTTGGATGCAATATCAATCCACTCAAAGAGGCATTGCCATTTTTTAGTTTGAGACATTCCGCCAGCAGAATAAATTGCGACTTTTTCTTGAATATACCTAAAGCGCTTTCCACTAGCGCACATTTTATATAAAAAATCATGATCTGCAGCAATCTGAAATTTTAAATCATAGGGTGTTTCTTTTAACAGAGCAGTTCGGATAAAAGTAGCTTGATGACAAGGAATACTTTCCTGCCACGCGTTTGAAATTCGCCCCGTCTTCAAAGTATTCCATATACCCTTAAACTCTGAAGATTTAATATGAAATAGCTGATCATTATTATCTTTGTAAAAATGATCACCATACAAGATATCAAAGCTTGAAATTTCTTCAGATAATAATTTTTCACATACAATATCGCTAGCAAATGTATCACCGGAATTAATGAAAATAATCCATTCACCTTGAGCAATTCGTGAGACCTTATTCATTGCATCGTAAGGGCCAGTGTCTGATTCAATAAGGTACTGATCAATCAGGTGTTTTTTTTCTTCAATATAATTTTTAGTTCCATCCGTTGAACCGCCATCAATAACGATAATTTCTTTATTTGCATACTTCTGAGAGACAACATTATCTAATGTTGCCTGGAAATCACCCAAGCAGTTATAAGTCACAATAGCAATTGACAGTTTAGGTTGATTGCAATCCATCTGATTTCGATTCACGAATCGTCTCCATAATTGGTCGTATTAATCCAAAATCATCCATGCAATATTGAATATTATGAATACTAATCTTGCCAAAAATCTAATCAATATCTTATAAATCATCCAGCCCAAGAGTAATTAGCCTAAGAATAATGCCTAATTTTCCAGTGAGGTCAATTCCTGTACGGAAATACCAATAAACTATTATCAGAAGGCACACATGCCTAAACCAAGGAAGGAGCTGATCTCGCTGGCAGCGACGTCCTACTACCGCTATGCATCACGCTTTGTTAACAAAGCGTTTTTGTGTGGAACAGATTCAAGTGGTCGTCGCTTTGAGCACCGCAGGGGTTGTGTTGATATTTCAGCCTATGCCGTGATATCGAATCACTTTCACATCGTACTTCACGTCAACCAACCTGAAGCTCGAAATCTAACGGACTTAGAAGTCGTGCAGCGCTGGTATCAGCTTTATAAAGGCAGCCTTATTACTCAAAAATATGAGCGCGGTGACGAGCTGTTAGAAGTTCAATTAGCCATATTCGAAGACATGATAAAATTATGGCGTGACCGCTTGATGATTATCAGTTGGTACATGTCTATATTGTTCTCATCCAACTCTACATTATTCGTATAATTGTAATAAGTGCGATGAATAATTTTATAGCTCTTGACTTACAACTCCAAGCCAAGAGCCTCATAAAAAAGCAGTAGCTTAGAAACCATGATTCTGATTCGCTAGCTGTACCCGTGCAGCAACCCAAACCGCCGTAGCAGCACGATTACCTTTAGAAGCATTACAAGAATCACAAGCGACCGCTAAGTTTGCTGGATCATTACATCCGGCCCAGACTTGAAGGGCCAAGGCACCAGAGATGGGGCGGCTGGTCGTCATTGTGAGAGAATAATCTTCCCAAGGGACAACATGATCAATTTGGCAACGCGCAATAGGGTACTCCCAGTTGCAATAACGGCAAGTATACCAAGCGGGATTGCCGTTATCCGCAGGTGCGTTTGCATAGACATGGTCGATAATTTCTTGCTCGAAGCCTATTCGTGCCCCATTAGGATGCCACGCCCCAAACGAGTTACCCGCAAAAGGGTCAAATCCATTGCGCTGGGTGCCATACACAATGGCCCACACGGTGGTCAAAGAAAAATTGCCTGCTTGAGTCCATGCCATTAGCCTGCTCCCTGCTTATAAATAAATTCAGGTTTAAACTAACACAGATAAGAACTAGAGCAATTGTAAAATTACAGAAGATGACTTCAGCGAAAGCACAGATGCGTAGATAAAATGTCGGTGCCCCATCACACAGCTAACCAGCTCTGCTCATATACCTACCAGTCTGAGTCGTTGATTGAGGAATCAGGAGACTGTTGAATTGTTTGCCCATCCGCATCAATCTCTTTTTCATCACGCTGAGATGGATAAAACCCTAGCGGCGGTAACTCTTCATTAGGGACAGAGCCTAACTGGATAATGTCAAAATGTTCAAGATAACCTAAGAAGAAGTCCATGACATGAGACTTAATATCAGCGGGAGGTAATGCATCCCTTGGCCAGCAAGGGGAGGCATTGAACCTTAAAACAATAACGAGTTCTTCGGTCAACTCTGTGAAAAACTGATCAGTATCTTGATAATTTCCAGCAACAGCATGCCCCCACAACCTATCTTTGATCGTTAGCACACGAATATCCGAGTCAAATTTCGGATAGCTATAATTTGGCCACTCCTCGACCAACTTTGAGTCGCTACTAAATAGTTTCAATATATCAAATCGAACTATGTTAGATGTATTCCATCGCCCTTGATGTAAACCTAAATCAGATTTAGGCCAAATAATTAATGAAAACGAAGCATATCTTCTCGAGGAGTCTTCATCGACAAGGTCTAAGTAGCCCTCCAACGGAGAGATCTCACCGGTGCATTCAGGGTTAGCATTAACGCCAACATCCGTGGCAGTGAAGTCATACTCATATAATGTTTTATACGTTGCCGTATCTGTACACCTAGCCTGTATTCGATATCCATTAACTTCAAAGCAATATACAGCCAATTCCGTAAAATCTTTCCATTCAGGGACTAGTGTCGTAATCATATATTTCTCCTTTAAAATGACTACGTAAGCAGTTGAGTGGTCGTCTTCATGCATTTCCACAAATCAAAAAAACTAGAATTAGGCATATTGGTAATCTGTCCTTCAAACTTCTTAAAGACTGCTATATCACTCTCGACTAAAGATTTTTCGTCTAACATTTGGTAGCGTTTAGAAAACCCTGTCTGCACATTACCATCCAACACAGCAGTCGCCCCTAGTGATTCTGCAAGTGACTTAACTAATGAAAAAGGTATGTGCGGTGCCAAAAGTTGAAATTCAAATTTTTCAAGAAGCTGGGATTGGCCATCAACTAAACGAAGCGCATCCGCCAAAAGTTTTGCAGATTGCCCATAAACATACACAGTATATTTTTCGTGGCGCGGGCTCTCACTCCATTTATCAATAGTAGCCGTACTTTCTAGTACCTTTGCCAACTCACTAGGCTGCGCCACCTTTCGAGCAACAGGGGTTTTAAAGTCTTTCCCGTATTCAACAACCGCCAATGGGCTATGGTACAAATCGAAATCAGTTTTAAACGAAGCCTGCCCCGTCCCATCAAGCATCAATTTTGAAAGCTTATCTAAGGCAAAGATTCCTTTATCGTCTTGCGAGGAGCCGATCCTAAGAGTTTTATTTTTAAGCTCGCTTTTACTTGCTGGCGTACCTCCCCAACCACTCATAGAATGCTTCATATGAAACAAACCAGTGCCCACATTATTAGTATTATGCGCAAAGCCTCTTAAGTTATAAATATACACTCCAGGGCCTTTACTCATCCCCTCAGGATAATCCTGAATAATCTTATAAAATACTCGTACACAATGGCCTGTAAACTCACCAAAATCCATAAAGAATGAGTTTGATACACCTTCTTCTTGTCCAGCATCCGCGCTATCCGCTGTAGAGGAGAGCTTATGTTGAATGCTATTAGCAATCGCTCCACCTGACTCTGTAGTTGGATCAACGTACTCCGCGAATGTCACGATCAACTCTGGGTCGATGTACACTTTTCGACCAGCATCGCTAGCTTTGTAAATAAGGAAGGTTGAAAAATCTTGAATGGTCATGCTGCGTCCTTTGCGAAGAGAATCCATGTGGAGCGTATTCTAATCAAATAAGGGACAAAGCAAAATACTTTTAGCGACGGTTACGGCGAAATAAGACCTAAAGCACAGAATTTCACGAAATGTCTGATTCTCATCTCAATCCATTATCGACATATTGACTTGATATTTAATTAAAGTATCACTATCTGTTAAAGCCTAAAATAGCAAATCTCCGGACAGTCATTCTAATAATAATGCCTGAT
This sequence comes from Oceanobacter sp., assembly GCA_002733645.1. GTDB lineage: Bacteria > Pseudomonadota > Gammaproteobacteria > Pseudomonadales > Oceanobacteraceae > Thalassolituus. The sequence goes on along the minus strand of NVWL01000018.1, from coordinate 36,494 downwards.
TTTTTCACAAGGTGAATTCTGATAGCCTAAAGCACGAAATAAGTATCAGGAGGCCATCATGCCTAAACCAAGGAAGGAACTGATCTCGCTTGAAGCGACGCCCTACTACCACTGCGTCTCTCGCTGCGTACGTCGAGCTTTTTTATGCGGGCGCGATTCAGAAGGCCGAAATTTTGAACACCGTAGAGGCTGGATCGAGCATCTACTAATAGAACAAACCAAAGTCTTTTGTATTGATATTGCTGCCTATGCCGTGATGTCTAATCACTTTCATATCGTGCTTCATGTCGATCAAGTTAAAGCGAGGGAATTAAGTGATTTAGAGGTTGTGCAACGCTGGCATCAGCTCTATAAAGGCAATCTACTCACTCAGAAATTTGAACGTGGAGATGAGCTTCCAGAAGCACAAATGGCATTACTAGAAGACATGATTAAAGAACTCCGTGAACGACTCATGAGCATTAGTTGGTACATGAGACGCCTCAACGAAACGGTTGCAAGATTAGCTAACGACGAAGACAACTGCACTGGCCATTTCTGGGAGGGCCGCTTCAAGTCCCAAGCCCTACTTGACGAAAAAGCCCTTACCGCCTGCATGGCTTATGTTGATTTAAATCCTGTTCGTGCAGCGATGGCCAAAACACCAGAAGATTCAGCGCACACCTCAATACAGAAACGAGCAAAGAAAGCCAAAGCAGCCTATTCGCCCAACCACCCACAACAGCAAGTACCAGAGTTACTAAACTTCGCAGGTAATCCCAAACAAGATATGCCCGATGGTATTCCTATGCGATTAACAGACTATCTTGATCTCGTAGACTGGACAGGCCGTCAAATCAGAGAAAACAAACGCGGCGCAATATCAGAAAGCGAACCCGCTATCATGGATCGTTTAGGCATAGACGTTGAGCACTGGCTCTACATCACACAAAACTTCGAATCAGAATTTAAAGGCATCGTCGGTGCCGTCGATGAAGTGAAGTCTAAAGTCTCTCTATTCTGGGATAAGCAAAGAGAACGAAGGCGAACTTCCGGAATTCAGGCCTGTAAGCTAAGGCTTTCTTAGCTCAACCAACCAACTTATGAACAAACACCTAGTATCAGAAACCTCTGAGGGTAAACCTCGCCTAAAAACAGCTAAATCGCACTAAAATCAGATTACTTCAGTAACTTAAAGCCTACCCCTACCTAGAAAATTTTATCGGTTGAAATCAACGTCACAATTCGAAGATTTTTTCTTCGAGTGACTGTCTTATTTTTTGTTCTAATAATAATGCCTGATTTTATAGTGAGATCAATTCCTGTACGGTATTACCAAGAAACTAGTATCAGGAGGCCTATATGCCTAAACCAAGGAAGGAACTGATCTCGCTTGAAGCGACGCCCTACTACCACTGCGTCTCTCGCTGCGTACGTCGAGCTTTTTTATGCGGGCACGATTCAGAAGGCAGAAGTTTTGAACACCGTAGAGGCTGGATTGAGCATCTACTCATCGAGCAAGCCAAAGTCTTTTGTATTGATATTGCTGCCTATGCTGTGATGTCTAATCACTTCCACATCGTACTTCACGTCAACCAATCTAAAGCTCGTGAATTAACAGACTTAGAAGTCGTTCAGCGCTGGCATCAGCTTTATAAAGGCAGCCTTATTACTCAAAAGTTTGAGCGCGGAGAAGAGCTTTCTGAAGCTCAAGTAGCCATACTGGAAGACATTATTAAACTATGGCGTGATCGCTTAATAAGCATTAGCTGGTACATGCGAAGACTCAACGAAACCGTTGCTAGGCTAGCTAACGAAGAAGACAACTGCACCGGCCACTTCTGGGAGGGCCGCTTCAAATCACAAGCATTACTCGACGAGAAAGCTCTCGCCGCTTGCATGGCTTATGTTGATTTAAATCCTGTTCGTGCAGCGATGGCTAAAACACCAGAAGATTCAGCGCACACCTCAATACATAAACGAGCAAAGAAAGCCAAAGCAGCCTATTCGCCCAACCACCCACAACAGCAAGTACCAGAGTTACTAAACTTCGCTGGTAATCCCAAACAAGATATGACCGATGGTATTCCAATGCGACTTACTGATTATTTAGACTTAGTTGACTGGACTGGAAGACAAATAAGAGAAAATAAACGCGGCGCAATATCTGAAAGCGAACCTGCAATAATGGATCGCCTAGGTGTAGACGCTGAGCACTGGCTGTACATTACTCAAAACTTTGAATCTGAATTTAAAGGCATCGACGGTGCCGTTGATGAAGTAAAATCTAAAATATCGCTATTCTGGGATGACCAACGAGAACGAAGGCGAACCGCCGGAATTCAGGCCTGTAAGTTACGACTTTCTTAGTCTTACCGACACAATCACAAAGTAACAACTCACATCAGAAACCTCTGAGATACCACCTCGCCTAAAAACTGCCAATTCGTACAAAAACAAGCAGATTTCTATATCTTGAACCAACTCCCCTATGGAAAATTTTCACGGTGAAATTTCATGCGAAAAATCGATGGTCTTTTTTCTTAACAAGACTGTCTTTGTTTATCCCTTCAAAGTTAATCCCACATCTTCGTATACATCATACCTAGCGCCATCGGCAGCAGAAACAAATGTGGTGCAAATATCAGCACGAGCACTACGGCAATGACCGATCCAAATAGAAATCCAAACCATAAAACAAAACCGCCAATAATCAATGCGGTAACTATGACATTCCAGGTAAGTCTAAATGGAAACCATAAAATATTTTGCCACAGCACTGACAGTTCCCTCTAATCCGTACAACGACTAAGCTCACCGGCGGCAATGGAGCGCAGCGGAATTGCCGTCCGGTGCAGCGCCTTGTTATGCATCGGATTATGGGGCAACTAATAAATAGCGATTATCTCCGCCACCCTTCGGTGGCCATTATCTTTTGCGCTTCTTCGGTAACCAGAAAGTCTAGGAACATCTGCGCCTCACGGTCTGCGTCAGGTGAGATGACTACATTGACATCTCGCCAGATCGTTCGGCCTTCATCTAAGCGAACAAGCTCCAATACATCGGGGTGCGTGATTGGCCAGTTCGGCCAGGTAATCCAGGCATCAGCGTCCAGCTCCTTGAACGCATTGAAGCTGGCGCCAGAGCCGAGCGAGTACGACACGATATTCTTCCGAAACTGCGCGACGTCATTCAGCGAGCCCATGCGTCCGGCGACGTCTTCCCATGTTCCAGTTCCGGAGGTGTTGTAGATGCCCTTGCCCTCCGTAACGACGATTTTCATTCCTTCCACTAGAAGCGCGTCAAAGCCCTGAATATTCTTTGGGTTGCCGGCCTTAACGGCTATAACGGTGGGCCTGATATAGATCGGCTCGACCTTGCTGGGGTCGAAGGTCTTGTAGGTTAGCAGGAATGCCGTCATCGACTGCTCCGAAGTACCCCAAAGTATATCGGCATCTGCCTGCGCATCAGCAGACCATCTGCTTTCAGGCCCGGCGATAATTTCCACTTTGGTACCCGAACGGTTTTCCCAGACCTCAGCGACTTTTTTGAAGGCGGTATTCGGCCCCCCAGCACCATACAGTTTGACGACACCATCCTTCGGCTCGTGCTCGATTGATGGGTCATAAAGTGATGCCTGAGCGAATGACGGAACAACTGCTGCTGCACAAAAGAGTGCTATGACGGTAACTATTTTCATTTTCTATCTCCTAATTTGAATGAGATTGTAACTTGGCTGTGAGGCATAACGCCTCACTAAAGTGCGCGTTTTTTTGCGTCACTTTTAAGTGACTTGTTATGTTTATCGGAGCCTAATATCCATAGTATGTATAAACCAAATACAGACTCTGGAAGTATAAACTGCCCGAATATTTTAGCGCCAGTATGACCAAACAACCACCAAGCAATAGGCATTGACATTAACGAAAAGACTGTAGCGATATAAATAAATCTTGGCACATGCCACTTGATTGAAGTTTCTGAATATTTGTTCCGGCTAAAAGCCCACTTTCGCCATACAGTGGAAACTATGTAGGTGATAAGGAAAAACCCCATCACAGCTACCCAATCCAGGAGCATTAAGCTTTCAAGACTACAATTAGGATTGCAAGAAAAAAGACTATCCATAATCATCACTTTTCAACTTAGGAAACATAACGCCCCACTAGAAAGCGAGCGAAGCGAGTCCTAGTGGAGGCCACGCTTTTTGTGGCCGGAACGAATTTAAGCGACTTGTTAAATTGCACCTGCACTATACCTCTCTAATGTGTTTTGCGAGATCAGAAGCAAGCTGAACATAAGACCTCGCGTCGCTTTCGCTAAGATCCAACTCCTGTGCATGTGCCGCTTTATTTCTTAGCTGACGCAACTTATTGAACACAGAGAGCTGTTTTTCATCAATTACCTTACACTGGAGCAGGTATTCTCCAAGTCTTGGCATATTTCTGAAGGTTTCATTTGGAGACTGCCCCCAGAATGAACTCGCTACAGCCACACTTGCAGACTCGACTTCTAGCCAAGCCTCCATGATTGCTGCGCGAGTTGAAAAGGTAACTAGATTTAAAAGGTTAGAGGACATAGAAGCGATGGACGGGGCCTCTTCACCCTTTTCCTTTGCTATTGCCTCAACTTCAGCTTTTAGTTCAGACACCTCTTGAGCAAATTCAAGCTCAAGCTCCTTATATTTCAACTTGCGTAGCAAAGGTATAAGTTCAACGATTGGTTTTCGGAGCAAAACAACGAGGACGATAGCCGTAGCTGGCCAGGCCACAGCTTTGATTAGTTCCGATATGAATGTAAGAACGTCCATTTAACCTCGATATTTCTAGTGCAATTTAACAGCTTAATAGTGTGCTGGCACACTTTCGCGAAACTAATAAAAGTCCGTAAAATTTGTAACTTATTGATTTCAAAGGGGCATATTCCATTACACTAATAATCCATTCTATGAAAGTGTGCGCGCACACTATTTCGGAACTAATGGCACACTTATTTATGGGTCAATTTTTTAAATTACTGATTTAATTGAATTTTAAGCTACCACTCTCAGATAAAGCGTGCAACTCAATTTGTAAAGTGTGCCAATATTCAGCATTCACGAAAAATATGCTGTTTAAATAGCCAGCACCTCTTTACATTACTTCTTTATATTAAATAATTACGCTAATACTGAACCCTATCCCACTATCGGATACGCCAGCTCACCCCACTCTTCATCCGGGTTGACTAACATAATTTCTAGCATCACTGGCAATAGCGACATCAGTAGTTGTACGCCGGTTTCGACTTGTTCGCGATTTACTCGGCTTTGGTAGGTCGCTCCGCCACACAGTACTTGGTTATGCAGTACGTTCAGGCGGTCTAGTGTGAGACTCAGTAGTTCAGCAATGCGTTTACGACTGAGGTAGTTGAGGGCTTCAACGGAAGAGCGTTCGAACTGGGTTTTCCAGTCATCGCATTGGCCACGTTGCGCTGCCCAAAATGGCGCGTAAACGTAAGGGTTTTTAATCAGTGCTTTTACTGGCCCAGAATATTCATGCCAGAGCATATTATAGATAGCTTGTTCTTTATCTAGAGCCACTACACGTTGAATCAAGGGTAAAAAATCCGTTTCTTCGCAGAGGTTTTCAGAGGTTAAGCAACAGGCATTCAAGCTAACCCAGGCCGTTATAAATTGCAGGTCTGGGTTGCCGTCTTGCTCTTGTGCCGCACGCCACCAACTGATGGCTCGATGCAGTCGCGTTGAGTGCTCTTCATGAAATAGATCACGCTGATCGCGTAATCTATTTTGCAGGCTCTCGGGGGTTATGCCTGTTGTTAACTCTGTGTTCATACTAAAGACTGTCCATTATTAGTACGTTCATTCTTTGTGCATTAAGTATTGGCGCACATTCAGTTTTATCAGTCACAGCATTCACTGTGATCGTCAAAATCAATCGCCATAAATAAGGTCGCATGAGGGAACTGAGCCGGGTACGCAACGTAGTAATGGGTTGCGTCATCAACTGGCCACCAACACGCTGCTGCGCGTGGAACGTCTGCAAGCTCAACACGTTCGATGCAGTATTGTAGATTCATGTTTGCAGTTTCTGGAAAGGCTTCAACAAACTCTGCAGGAAAGCCCTCAATAGCCGTGTCGAGTTTGCCTTCGAGCGTTAACGCCTGCATTTTTTCTTTCCATGCTTCATCCTGGCTGCTCTCGATTAGAAATTCACCGAGGTAGGTGCTGTGCTTTTTCTTGATAATACGTAGGTTAGACATTGAGCAGTTCCTTATTTACCAGGGAAGTGGTTGACCGTTAGAGTGCCAGAAGCTGCCGGTCGTTTCGAGGGTCAATTCGTCGATACGAGCAGCGATGCCTGCGGCGGCTTGTTCTGGGCTGATGTCACCGTTAAAACCGACCATACGGGTTTGTACGAAGCCCGGATGTATCTGTACTACGGCAACACCGTGTTGTTTTAAATCATTCGCTAGGCTTTTGCCGATGGCATTGAGTGCCGCTTTTGATGCGCGATAGCCGTAGTAAGCGCCAGAGGTGTTGTCTTCAATCGAGCCCATACGGCTAGTAATGTTGGCAATTTTGGTGCCTTCAGCCATTAAAGGAAGAAGGTTATGCGTCACCATTAATGGCGCAATCGCATTCACTTCAAACTGTTCACGAATGCTGTCGCTGTCCATGGTGTGCAGCGTTTCATTACGGAACAACCCCGCGTTGTTAATTAAGATATCAATCGGTTCATCAAGTAGCTTATCCAATACCATGGCGATGCTTGGTAGTTGCTCTTCTTTTGTGACGTCGATTTCTGGAAATACTTGATCGGCGATGTCTTCAATTTCATCGTTAGTTTCACGACATATCGCGGTAACAGAGTCTCCACGTGCTTCGTATAATTTTGCCAGCTCAAGACCAATGCCTCGGTTTGCGCCTGTGATTACTACATTTGCCATGATCAGTTCCTTAGCAATTGCTTTGGGGATTCTATTGTCGGCAGTCTAGCGGTTTTTGCGCGCTAGGTCTCTCAACCCTGCGTTCTTGTGGCTGCTTATTTACTCCACAGCATCCACCCGAATAGATAACGGTATAAATATATTGTATGAATTTTACGATTACTTTATTGCGCGCATAAAAAAACCGCGCCGTGCGCGGTTTTTATTAACTTATGGTGTGATCTTAGATCAAGCCATATATCAAGCCATAGAAGCTTTGTACTCAGCCATTAACGCTTTTAAGCGGACACTCTGCTCATGAAGCTGTTCTTCTAGTTCATGGTACTGCTGACGAATTGTATTGTGCGCCCATTTTTCTTTCAGGTGCTTACGCGTTTCATCAAGCTTTTGGCCCTGTATTTCAGCCCAGTCATGCATGACTTGATGGAACTTCTCGTATTCGTGCTCTAACAGCTCAGTCCACTTCTCAGTGTTTTCAGCTTTAGCCAGCTTCTCTTGAGCGCGTTTAAATTGCATTTTCACCATCGCGCGACGAATCTTAAAGTCAGGCACGGTTTTCAAATTAGACGCCAAACCTACCCATGAACACGCTTTAATAAACCACTTGGTAGGGTCCCAGTGGAACCAACGAATACCATTACGGTAATCGGTTTGGAAAATGTGATGGTAGTTGTGGTAACCCTCACCGTGCGTTAGAAATGCAAAGAATGCATTGTCACGTGCGGTGTTCTCATCCGTGTATGGCTGTGAGCCCCACTTATGAGCAATCGAGTTAATAAAGAAAGTTACGTGGTGTGCTGTTACGATGCGTAGGAAGCCCGCCAATAGCAGCATGCCCCATACGTCACCAAAGATTAGGCCTAAGGCCACTGGCACGCCAATATTCATCACGAGCATAATCGGTGCGTAGTACTTGTACTGCCACATGACGATGGGATCTTTCATGATGTTTTTTACGTTTGAAAAATCAACGCGACCACTCGGGTATTCGCGCAGCATCCAGCCCATATGAGAGAACCACAGGCCACGTTTTGCTGAGTATGGGTCTTTATCAACATCGTCGCAGTGACGATGGTGAACTCGGTGACCCGAAGACCAATCAAGAATGGTGTTCTCTAGGGCGGCAGCGCCCCAAAGTGCGTACCAAACTCGTAAAATTGGATGGGCATCGTAAGCATTATGCGACCATAAACGGTGGTAACCACCTGTAATAGACATGCCTGTTAGCCATGTAATAACCACGTAAGCGATCCAAGCCGAGGTTTCGTAGCCATAAGTGATTCCGTACCAAGGCACGACCGTCACTGCGACACCTGTGGTGATGATAAACATCCACGCCGCAACCCAGTTAATCGGGGCTTTTTCTTTTTCTTGGGGTTTGCTCATATATCCAGCTCTATACCTAATGGAAACATCATGAGTTTAGTCATGGAAGATGACACTCTAACGACATGATACCGGAAACAGTCATGAAAGACCGTCATCTGGATCAATACTGCGCCCTATTTTATGTAAATATCGGCACATTCTGGCCCGTTTCACATGATATGTGCCCAAATTTCATAAGATTCAAGGGGTTAGATTTAAGATTTACACTCAAAGCATTGAAATATTTAAGGCCGTGAAAACGAAAAAACCGCGCTTACTGTATCAGTAAGCGCGGTTTTTTTATTGATCACTAGATCGTTAGATCAGCCACCAAAGTCATCAAGCATGATGTTTTCTGGCTCTACGCCGAGATCTTCAAGCATCTTGATAACTGACTGGTTCATGATTGGTGGACCACACATGTAGAACTCGCAATCTTCAGGTGCCGGGTGATCCTTCAAGTACTCTTCAAACAGTACGTTATGGATAAAGCCGGTTAAACCTTCCCAGTTATCTTCTGGCTGAGGATCAGACATAGCCACGTGCCAAACGAAGTTGTCGTTTTCGGCCGCTAGCATGTCGTATTCATCTTGATAGAACAGTTCACGTAGTGAACGTGCGCCATACCAGAAACTCATCTTACGCTTTGAACTCAAACGCTTAAGCTGATCGAAGATCAATGAACGCATCGGGGCCATACCTGCACCACCGCCTACGAACACCATTTCTGCATCAGTATCTTTCGCGAAGAACTCACCAAACGGACCATACACAGTCACTTTATCGCCCGGCTTCAAGTTGAAGACGTAAGACGACATGATGCCCGGGTTAATACCTTCAGTACGCGGTGGTGGCGTAGCGATACGAATGTTGAACTTAACAACACCCTTCTCTTCTGGGTAGTTCGCCATTGAGTATGCACGAATGGTATCTTCTTTGTTCACTGCTTTCAGGTTGAAGAAACCAAAGTGCTCCCAGTCGCCACGATATTCTTCTTCGATATCAAAGTCTGAGAAGTTAATTTCGTAAGGGGGGCATTCTAACTGAACGTACCCGCCCGCACGGAAATCAACACTTTCACCTTCAGGCAATGCCAGTGTCAGCTCTTTAATGAAGGTCGCCATGTTCGGGTTAGATACCACTGTGGTTTCCCACTTTTTAACACCGAAAACTTCTTCAGGAACTTCAACCACCATGTCTTGCTTAACCGGTGCCTGACACGACAAACGCCAGCCTTCACGCGCTTCGCCTTTGGTGAAGTGCGAGGCTTCAGTTGGCAGCATTTCGCCACCGCCATCCGTCACTTTACACTTACACTGTGCACAGGTACCGCCACCGCCACAGGCAGACGACAAGAAGATGTTGTTGGCTGCTAGCGTTTGCAACAATTTGCCGCCCGCTTCAGTTTCCACTTCCCGTTCGCCATTGATCATGATTTTTACTTTGCCAGAACTAACCAGCTTTGCTCGGGCACCAAGGATGATGAACACCAGTGATAATACAATCACAGTGAACATCACCACGCCGAGTATGATTTCTAATTCCACAATCGACTCCTTACAGTGATACGCCAGAGAATGACATAAAGCCCAATGACATCAAGCCAACGGTCATAAAGGTAATACCTAACCCTTGCAGACCATCCGGCACATCACTGTACTTAAGCTTTTCACGAATACCCGCAAGCGCGGTAATCGCCAATGCCCAACCGACACCAGCACCCACACCGTAAACGGTACTTTCGGTGAAGCTGTAGTCACGCTCAACCATGAACAAAGACGCACCTAAGATGGCGCAGTTCACGGTAATAAGAGGCAAGAACACACCCAACGCGTTGTACAGCGCAGGGAAGAACTTATCGAGCACCATTTCAAGAATTTGTACCATCGCTGCAATCACACCGATGTACGTCAGCAAGCCCAAGAAGCTCAAATCAACCGCTGCAAAGTCTTCACCCGCCCAAGCCAACGCACCTTCTTTCAAAAGATAGGTATAAATCAAGTTGTTAACCGGTACGGTGATCGCCAATACCACAATCACGGCAACACCCAAACCAAACGAGGTTTGAATTTTCTTAGAGATCGCTAAGAAGGTACACATGCCGAGGAAGAAGGCTAATGCCATGTTCTCAACAAATACCGCCTTAATGAACAGGCTAATATAATGTTCCATGTTTAGTGACCCCCGCTGTTTTCAGTGTTTGGCTGAATTTTGAAGTCAGGCGCTTCCACCTGATCTTTCTTCCACGAACGTAGAATCCAGATAAAACCACCAATGATAAAGAAGGCTGAAGGCGGCAAGAGCAATAGGCCGTTCGACTGATACCAACCACCGTCTGTCACGAGCGGTAGGATTTCAAAACCTAATAACTTACCGGCACCAAATAGCTCACGGATAACCGCAACAGTAATCAGTACGACCGAGTAACCTAAGCCATTACCAATACCGTCAAAGAAGCTCAGCACTGGGCCGTTCTTCATTGCAAAGGCTTCAGCGCGTCCCATTACGATACAGTTGGTGATAATCAAACCAACGAATACCGATAATTGCTTACTGACGTCATAGGCATAAGCTTTCAGAATCTGATCAACCACGATTACCAATGAGGCAATAATAATCATCTGCACAATAATACGGATGTTATTCGGGATATGGTTACGAATCAGTGATACACCGGTATTTGAAAAAGCCGTCACGGATGTCAGAGCCAAACACATCACCAAAGTGACCTGTAGGCTAGTGGTTACTGCAAGTGCAGAACATACACCGAGAATCTGAACAGCAATTGGATTTTTACTGAACAGCGGATCGGTAATAACTGTTTTAATATCTGACATCTCAGGCCCCCTGTGACTTCAGTTTTGTGAGAAGGCTACCAAATGCCTGATCACCGACCCAGAAACGCACAAGGTTATGAACACCACGGCTAGTCAAGGTAGCACCCGATAGGCCATCGACCTGATGAGGATTACCTTGTTCTGCTTGGGCTTTCATTACCGTGATAGCTACGTTGCCTTCGTCGTCATAAATTTCTTTGCCAATCCACTGTGATTTCCACTTAGGATTGTCCACTTCACCACCCAAGCCAGGTGTTTCGGCGTGTGAGTAGAAGCCAAACCCAACGATGGTGTTCATATCGCCTTCAAGTGCGATAAAGCCATATAGGGTCGACCACAGACCATAACCATGTACTGGCAGGACGACTTTCTCGATGTTATCGCCATCCTGAACCATGTAAACCGTTGCGTATTTTTCTAAACGTTTGATGCTTGCAGGATCTTCAGAACCCGCCAATGCACGTGATAACTCAGGCGCTTTAGACGATTTCTTCTGATCAAAGTTTTCAACCGTAAAACCCGCCTGACGAATTTCTTGAAGCTCAGCATCTGTCGCAAAGCGACCTTCAGCCACGTTCACGATACGTGCGGTAATTTTAGATTTAAACTGATCTGCAACCGGCTTACCTTCTTCATAAAGGTTGGCGGCTTGCAATACTGCGCTACGTTTATCGTTAGCTTTGTTCTCGTTCTGTTTGCCACGCAGACTTACTGCAGCGCCTGCAACAATTACAGAACAGACAAGACACAATAAAATCGCGACTAGTAAGGTTTTTTGAATGCTGTCGTTATTAGCTGACACGAGCAACCCTCCGCTTCACGTTGGCTTGCACCACAAAATGGTCAATCAGTGGCGAGAATAAGTTGGCAAACAAGATGGCCAGCATCATGCCCTCAGGGAATGCTGGGTTGATGACACGTATCATCACTACCATCAAGCCAATGAGCGCACCGAAGAACCACTTACCTTTGTTAGTCATTGAGGCAGAAACTGGATCAGTCGCCATAAAGAACATACCAAAAGCAAAACCACCCACCACTAGATGCCAGTACCAAGGCATAGCAAACATAGGATTAGAGTCGGAGCCAATCGCGTTAAGCAACAAGGTGCTAGCAACCATACCGATCATCACACCAGCAACAATACGCCAAGAGGCAATGTTCATGGTCAGTAGAATCGCACCACCAATCATGATGGCTAGCGTACTGACTTCACCCATTGAACCTGGAACGAAACCTAGGAAAGCGTCCATCCATGTAATGCCGTTATCCACAACACGCTCAACACCACCTTCTGCTGCTAGACCCAGTGCAGTCGCACCTGAGTAGCCATCAGCGGCGGTCCATACTGCGTTACCAGACATATTTGCTGGGTATGCAAAAAACAAGAATGCACGGCCAGTCAGTGCTGGGTTAAGGAAGTTCTTACCGGTACCACCGAAAATTTCCTTACCGATCACCACACCAAAGGTAATACCCAAAGCCACCTGCCATAGCGGAATGCTTGGCGGTAGAGTCAAAGCAAACAGTACCGAAGTAACAAAGAAACCTTCGTTCACTTCGTGTTTTCGGACCGTGGCAAAAATAACTTCCCAGAAACCACCCACGATGAAAGTCACCGCGTAGATAGGTAAGAAGTATGAGGCACCAAAGGCAAAGTTATCCCAGAACACCGCCGGGTTGTGACCAGCACCACCCAACAGAGCAATGATAAATTCACGCCAGCCTTCAATCGGAGCACCTAAACCGGCAGCAATGGCTTCGTTTGCCTGCAAACCGATGTTGTACATACCGAAGAACATCGCTGGGAAAGTACACGCCCACACGGTAATCATGATGCGCTTCAAATCGATGCCATCACGCACGTGTGCGGTGTTATTAGTGACGCTAGGAGGCGAATACAGACCCGTATCGATTGCCTCGTACAGCGGATACATTTTTTCGAGCTTACCGCCTTTCAGGAAGTGCGGCTCAAGCTTATCGAGCGTACTACGCAACATAATTAACCCTCCGCTTCGATTCTGGTGAGATTCTTACGCAGAATCGGACCGTATTCGTATTTGCCCGGGCAGACGAAGCTACACAAAGCGATGTCGTCTTCATCCAGTTCTAAGGCACCCAAATCAATCGCACTTTCCATATCTTCAACAATCAGGGCACGTAGCAACTGAGTCGGTAAAATATCGAGTGGCATAATGCGTTCATAAGCACCGACCGGCACCATGGCTCGTTCTGAACCGTTTGTGGTGGTCGTGAATGGAAACAACTTACCCATTAACTTAGAGATGTAGATCGGCATCACAGAGAAGCGATCAACCCCCGGGCGGAGGTAATGAAGCATCGGACGATCACGCCCTTCTTCCAACACCGACACTTGGTTGTGAGATACCCCCAAGTAACCTAAGGCATCAGCCGACGTACGACCGCCAAACACAGAACCAGAAATCAGACGGTTTTCACCAGACTTCAGTTCGCCGTTAGTCAATTGCGCTAAGGAAGCACCCACACGAGTACGAACCAAACGCGGCTTATTTACCTGCGGGCCTGCTAAAGCAACAACACGGTCAGAGTAAATTTTACCCGTGGTAAACAAGTGGCCAATCGCAATCACGTCCTGGTATCCCACCGTCCACACAGTACGAGTCGCACTGGCTGGGTGTAAGAAATGAACATGTGTGCCAGCCAAGCCTGCAGGGTGTGGCCCACCAAACTCTTCAGTTTGCTCAACACCCGCGGATGGGATTGAAGCACCCGGTGCTTTACACACGTAGGTTTTACCTTCACTGAGACGACTAAGTACACGAACACCGTTTGTGAATGCTTCTGCCTGTTCGCCAATAATGACTTCAGGGTTGGCAGCCAATGGGTTGGTGTCCATGGCATTAATGAACAAGGCAGCTGGACGCGAGCCCGGCACCGGAACTTTGGAATAAGGACGCGTGCGTAGCGTCGTCCACAATCCAGAAGCAATGAGGTTTTGCTCAACATCGTTTGAACTTAGCCCGCCCAGCTTATCAGCTGCGTAACTAGTAAAGGTTTCTTCTTCGTTGCCATCAACTTCGATAACAAGCGATTGAAACACTCGACGTTCGCCACGGTTCACAGCTTTCACAACACCAGCAGCGGGTGCGGTGTACTGTACGCCGTCGGTTTTTTTATCGGTGAAAATCACCTGGCCTTTCTTGACTCGATCACCGTCCTGCACAGCCATTGTTGGTTTCATACCAACGTAATCCAGTCCTACCAAAGCCACTTCCGTGATCTTTGATCCTTCTGAAATAGTCTGTTCAGGGCTACCGGTGATTGGTAAATCGAGACCTTTCTTAACTTTGATCATACGCCTCGCCTAATCACGTTCAGGGCGCTTTCTTTTTTTGTACAAAAAACGCACAGAAACCGCCCATTCAAATCAAAATAGACGACTGCTGAACACATTTCATACAAATTAGAAAGTTCTACCCACTTCCCAAGTAAAAATTTGCGCTAAGTATAATGACGCAACTGACTTTTATCCACCGACAGCTCAGCCAATAAGACTGTTCCACCGATAAAAGCAATCCGTCAATCAAGTAGATTGTTCATAGCTTAGACAAAAAAAAGCCGTTGCAAGGTGCAACGGCTGATTTTTCGTATTATCCGAGTGCAGGATACGTTGGGTACTCGACACCACAAACCTGCTGAGCAATGCGAACCACTTGACGGCTGTAGCCGAACTCGTTGTCGTACCACACATACAAGTTGACGCGATTACCGTTAGCAATCGTTGCTTTAGCATCAACGATACCGGCATGGCTGTTACCAACAAAATCAGTAGATACCACTTCAGGTGAGCTAACCCAGTCAATCTGCTTACGAACAGAAGAATGTAGCGCTTGGTCGCGAAGATACTCATTCACTTCTTCGGCGGTCGTATCGCTCTTTAGGTTCAAAGACAGAATAGCCATAGACACGTTAGGCGTAGGAACACGGATCGCGTTACCAGAAAGCAGGCCTTTCAGCTCCGGCAGTGCTTTCGCGACTGCGCTTGCTGCGCCCGTTTCAGTAATAACCATGTTAAGCGGTGCTGAACGACCACGACGATCACCCGAGTGATAGTTGTCGATTAGGTTCTGATCGTTGGTGTACGAGTGAACTGTCTCAACGTGACCGTTCTCAATGCCGAATTTGTCGTTCATCACTTTCAATACAGGCGTGATCGCATTGGTCGTACAAGAAGCAGCAGATAAAATCTTATCTGTGCCTTCGATATCTTTATTGTTGATACCGTAAACGATGTTCTTCAGGTCACCCTTACCTGGAGCGGTTAATAGAACACGTGCTGTGCCCTTCGCTTCCAAGTGTTGAGCAAGGCCTGCTTCATCACGCCATACACCCGTGTTATCGATAACCAGTGCATTGTTAATGCCGTACTGGGTGTAATCGATTTCCGCAGGATTGTTAGCGTAAATGATTTTGATGTAAGTACCGTTGGCAATGATGGCTTCGTTTTCGTGATCAATGCTGATACTTCCACGGAACGTACCGTGAACTGAATCACGACGCAGCAGCGAAGCACGCTTCACAAGGTCATCGCCTTTACCACGACGAACAACGATAGCGCGTAAACGCAAGCCATTACCGCCGCCTTCTTTCTCGATAAGAATACGTGCAAGCAAGCGACCGATACGACCAAAACCGTAAAGGATGACGTCACGATTTTCTAGATCCTTTTGATCCTGCCCCACCAAGCCACTTAGCTCATCGGCTAAGAAAGCAGGAAGATCACGACCACTGTCGTCTTGACGGAAAGCCACAGCCAGCTTACCTAAATCGATATGCGCGCGGGCAATATCCATATCGGCGATGGCTTTTAAGATTGGGAAAGTGTCATGAATAGACAGCTCTTCGCTTTCCATGTGACGCACAAAACGGTGCGCTTTTAGTAGGTCAATAACAGAACGGTTAATGACAGGACGACCATATACTGAAGAGACAATGCTCTTAGTACGGTACAAAGTTCCGATCAATGGAATCATGGATTCAGCGATGGCTTCACGTTCCATCCAGTCCTGTAAACAGGCGTCGCGCATGTCTTGGCTCACTGGGTCACCTTCAAAAAGTGTCGAATTAAGGGTTAAAAATTTGTGCCGCATTATGCCGATTTTGCCCCCTCACGACAAATATTAAGTTCGGCCAGTTAATAGAATACTCTGTCGTTAACGCACCGGAGTTAACAGCTCGACGGCCTTTGGGTACACTAGCGCCCTATTTTTCTGCAGATGGAGCCGGCATGCTCAGTCCTCTTCGCCCTGAAATTCCACAACGCGCTGGCGAGCGTCGTTTCTGGGGGCAACTAGAAGGCGCTAGCCAAGCACTTGCGATTGCCAGCGCGGCACTTGAGCACCAAGGTCTAACCTTAGTGGTTACCACCGACACCGGCGGTGCGTTACGTTTAGAAGATGAAATCCACTTCTTCGCCCCCGACCTAGCGGTGATGCACTTCCCGGATTGGGAAATTTTGGCCTATGACGTTTTCTCGCCACACCAAGATATTATCTCTCAACGTATCGCGACCTTAAGCCAGCTGCAGGATCTCAAACAAGGCGTACTGATTGTTCCGGTCACGACCCTACTGCACCGTTTGCCACCGGCGAGTTTTTATCAAGGGCAGACATTTGCACTGGATGTTGGTCAGACCTTCAACGTCGACAATACCCGACGTCAACTTGAAAACGCAGGCTATCACTGCGTGGATACTGTCTATGAACACGGTGAATTTGCCGTTCGTGGCGGCATCATTGATGTATTCCCCATGGGACAGCCGCTGCCATTTCGTGTGGAACTGTTTGATGACGAGATCGAATCACTTCGTACCTTTGATCCTGACAACCAGCGGACTCTCGATAAAATCGAGCAAGTACGAATCTTGCCTGCACGCGAGTTTCCACTTGATAGCACTGCGATTCGTACCTTCAAAACTCGCTGGTTCGACTTCTTTGAGCAAGACCCAAAAAATTGCAGTGTCTACACCGACATTGGCCAAGGCATTGCGCCTGCCGGTATCGAATATTATCTACCGCTATTTTTTAATGATGATCTCGGCAATATCTTTGATCACCTGCCACGCAATACCTTAATTGTTCACGACGCCAAACTAGAACTTGCCGCCGATAGCTTTAGAACCGACGTGGAAAGCCGCTACGAAAGCCGCCGCTACGATATACAACGCCCTATTGTTGCCCCGGCGCATTTGTTTTTAGCCAAAGACGACATGTTCCGTCACTTGAATGCCTTTCCTCGTATTCAGTGGCACAACGACGCTATACCAGATCGAGCAGGCACATCAGCGTTTGATACCTCAGCCCTACCCGACTTAAGTGTTGATTCGCGATCAGAGCAGCCCTTGCTGCGTTTAGATAATTGGCTAAAAAGTACCTCAGGCAAAGTGCTCTTTTGTGCCGAATCTGCCGGCCGTCGAGAAGCATTAAAAGAATTATTACGTCGCATTAAAGTATCACCTGAAGAACTACAATCGTGGCCTGATTTTGCAATTGGTAGCGCCAGCCCAGCATTATTGATCGCACCACTAGAAAAAGGCGTCACCATTGCCAATGATACTGGCGATGAATTACACCTGATCACAGAAAACGAATTGTTTGGCCAGCGCATTCGCCAAACACGCCGCCGTCAAAAGCAGAAGAACGATCGCGATACCATGATTCGCGATTTATCCGAACTAAAAGAAGGCGCGCCCATCGTTCACCTCGATCACGGGGTGGGTCGCTACATGGGGCTGCAAACTCTTGAAGCAGGCGGGCAAGTTAACGAATTCTTATTACTCGAATATGCCAATAAAGATAAGCTGTATGTACCAGTATCAGCACTGCATTTAATTTCACGTTATGGCGGCGAACAAGAACGCGCCCCCGTAAATAAACTTGGTACTGAAAAATGGGCTGCGGCCAAACGTAAAGCGATTGAGAAAATTCGTGATACCGCCGCCGAGCTGCTGGATATTTATGCACGCCGCCAAGCGCGTAAAGGCTTCTCATTTGACGAGCCTGACCAAGATTACGAACGCTTTTCTGCCGATTTCCCATACGAAGAAACCCCTGATCAGCTCGCTGCTATTGAAGCCGTGATTGGCGATATGTGCTCTGCACGCCCGATGGATCGTTTGGTCTGTGGGGACGTAGGTTTTGGTAAAACCGAAGTCGCTATGCGCGCTGCTTTTATGGCCGTACAAAGTGGTAAGCAAGTTGCCATTCTAGTGCCAACAACATTACTCGCTCAGCAGCATTATCAGAATATTTCTGACCGTTTTGCCGAGTGGCCGGTAAAAGTGGATGTACTGTCGCGGTTTAATTCAGCGAAAGAAACTCAAACCGCCCTCGACAACATGCTGCAAGGCAAAACAGACATCGTCGTCGGTACGCATAAACTGCTACAAAAAGACGTTAAGTTTGATCATCTGGGTTTATTAATTATTGATGAAGAACACCGCTTTGGTGTGGCGCAAAAAGAAAAAATCAAGGCGCTCCGTGCTGAAGTCGATATTTTAACGCTTACCGCCACGCCTATACCAAGAACACTGAATATGGCCATGGCAAGTATTCGCGATTTATCCATTATTGCTACGCCACCGGCCAAACGTTTAAGCGTAAAAACGTTTGTAAGACAGCACGATAACAACACCGTTAAAGAAGCTGTATTACGAGAAGTGCTCCGTGGCGGCCAAGTGTACTTTTTACATAACGAAGTAAAGAGCATTGAAAAAACGGCTCGTGAATTATCAGAAGCCATTCCGGAAGCGCGCATTGTGGTGGCT
Organism: Oceanobacter sp.; assembly: GCA_002733645.1. Taxonomy (GTDB): domain Bacteria; phylum Pseudomonadota; class Gammaproteobacteria; order Pseudomonadales; family Oceanobacteraceae; genus Thalassolituus. The sequence continues at coordinate 17,555 of NVWL01000018.1, read as the reverse complement.
CATGGTCAGATGTCGGAACGCGAACTAGAAAGTGTCATGAGCGACTTTTATCACAAGCGCTTTAACGTTTTGGTATGTACCACCATTATTGAAACTGGTATCGACGTACCCTCAGCCAACACCATTATTATTGAACGCGCGGATAAATTTGGCTTAGCCCAGTTGCATCAATTGCGGGGGCGTGTGGGTCGTTCCCACCACCAAGCGTATGCGTATTTATTAACGCCGCCGCCAAAGCAATTAACCAAAGACGCCAACAAACGTTTAGAGGCGATTTCTGCTGCTCAAGATCTTGGGGCTGGCTTTATGCTCGCCACACACGACCTAGAAATTCGTGGTGCTGGTGAATTATTAGGTGATGAACAATCAGGCCAAATTGAAACCATTGGCTTCACCCTATATATGGAAATGCTTGAGCAAGCCGTGAACGCAATACGCTCTGGCAAAGAGCCATCCGTTGATTTAGCCACCAATCATGGGGCTGAGGTTAATCTGCATGTACCCGCTTTAATTCCAAGCGATTACCTGCCTGACGTCAACAGTCGCTTAACCCTCTACAAACGCATTGCCAGCGCCAAAGATGATCACGAATTACGGGAGCTTCAAGTCGAAATGATCGACCGTTTTGGTTTACTTCCTGACGCCGTGAAGAACTTATTCCAAATTACATCACTCAAACTGCGATTAACACCGGCAGGAATTGCACGATTGGATGCCAACGACAGCCAAGGCCGCATCGAATTCACCCGTGACACCGAGATCAATCCGTTCACCCTAATCAAGCTGGTGCAGACGCGCCCTGATGCCTATAAACTGGATGACGGTAATTCCATGCGCTTCTACGCTAAGATGGACACCATAGAACAACGCTTTAACGCCATCGACCAACTCCTTACCGATTTGCAAAAGGATCCCAACTCGTGAAAAACCTACTGCTTACGCTCACTTGCTTGTTGCTTGCAGCACAGATACACGCGTCAGAGCGCTATCGAGTTGAGGTAATGATCTTTGCCTACCTAGACGAAAACAGCGCACGTGAAGAACACTGGCCCTTGTTAGAACAATGGAAACAAGAAGAAGCCGACGCTATTAATACTCAATTACTCATGGCCGAAGACACCAATGAAATAATCATTGAAGACACAGAATTAAATACCGATGCGGTTGAAGAAGAGATTATTGAAAAGCCCGTTATCCAACCACTTGATACGCTTGAATTTGCCGACCCCGCCGCGCGCTTTCGTTACCGCAACGATATTTCAATGCTCTGGCATCAAGCTTGGGTGGAAGAAATACAAAATGCCGACGCCCCCATTATTCATGAAGTGACAGCGGAGCTAGAAAGTGACATTAAAGTAAAGCTATCTGGCAGCATTCAGTTTCACCGCAGCCGCTTTATTCACATCACACCAAATTTAGTGGTGGAACAATTTATATTTGCCGTGCCCGAGATTGATGAAATAGACGAAAAAAATGAAGCCTATGAAATATCGGAAACTGAATTTTCCGCAGACTATAATCAATTCCCTGAAGACACGTTAACGACACCGGCCGATGAATCCATCGCGGCAACTGAGTTAGCCCTAGACCAAACACCACAAGCTGAATGGATTCCTCTACGTGCAGCAGAATTTAATTTGAGCCGAAGAATGCGCAGCGATGAAGTGCATTACCTCGACCATCCCTTGCTTGGGTTAGTGGTCAAAGTAACGCCGTATTAACCTATGGCATCAAATCAACATCTGCAGGTTGGGTTAACGCGTAGCGCGTTACCCAACAATGAGACTCCCAAAAAACAAGTTTATTCAACAAAGATCATTCACTTAAGCTAGTAGTACTTAAGCTCTGTCGATTTCCCCCAAAATACCTTATGCAAGTACACGGTATACAGCAGGATGATCGGCAATACGATAATTACCCCCACCAAAATAAATCGCAAAGACGCATCCGCACTGGCAGACTCTGCTGCTGTCATAACGCCCGGAATAACATACGGGAAAAAGCTATACGCCAATCCAATAAAGCTCAATAAAAAAATCGTTGAAACGCCCACAAACGGGAACCAGCTACCTACGTCATTAATCGTCGGTACGTTTTTAAAATATTGATCAACAGCCAATATCAAAACCCCCACCATAATCGGCATAGGTAAGGCCAAAATAATTTCAGGAAAGCTAAACCAACGATCGGCAATAACACTACTGGCAAACGGATTTACCAAGCTAATCGCTAAAATACCCGCGGCCGCCAGCCACCCCATACGGCGGCCTGTTGCCGCCGCACGTTTTTGCGTATCACCCTCGGTTTTCATCACCAACCAAGCACAACCTATATAGCCATAAGCTGCGGCAACGCAAATCGCACTAAGGCCAGCAAACAGTTGAGGGATCAACCCATCTTCAAAGCCTAAAACATAACGCCCTAACATATAGCCTTGGGTAAGCGTTGCCATGGCTGAGCCGTACTTAAATACACGATCCCATAGCCTTCTGTGACCTGTTACAGCCTTTGCGCGAAAATCAAACGCCACACCGCGCATAATTAGCCCCAGCAATAGTATCGCCGTCGGAATATACAACTCTTGGAATACCATGCTATGTGCTTGCGGAAAAGCGATTAACAAAATCCCCACCGCCATCACTAGCCAAGTTTCATTGGCATCCCAAAACGGCCCAATACTGTCAATATATTCGTGCCGCTGCTGCAAGTTATCTAACGGCAACAACATACCAATACCTAGATCATATCCATCCAGCGCGGCATAGATAAACACGGTGAGGCCCAGCAAAAATAAAAATATCTCAGGAAGGCCTGTGTCACTCATCATGGATTCAATCATGCTTTTACCTCTTCACCGTGTGCTGCTTGCTCTTCTTTTCTTTCTTCGCTCTGTAGTTTTTCTAGATCGAATTCTTCAACCAGTACTGACTTTCGGGCCATATAGAAAATCGTCTGTAAGTAAAAGAACAGCAGAATGGCATAAACAATTAAATACATGGTTAATGACATCGCCACGTTACTGGCAGGCACATTCGTAACCGCATCGGATGTTTTTAAAATACCGGTCACTAACCAAGGTTGACGACCAATTTCGGTCACATACCAACCCGCCAAGGTAGCAATCCATCCAGAAAACGTCATGGCGACTAAGACTTTTAACGCCCATGCAGGTACAAAATCTCGACGCCAAACAAACCAAGCAGCGACCCAGCTCACCAACAGCATCAAGGTGCCAATCGCGACCATAATGCGGAAGCCAAAGAACAAAGGTTTCACTGGCGGATGGTCGCCCACAAATTCATTTAGGCCTTTAATTTCGCCATTCAAATCATGGGTCAAAATTAAACTAGCGAGTTTAGGAATTTCAATCGAGTACAAGTTTTCTTGTGTTTTTTCATCCGGCCATGCAAATAAGACTAACGGTGCCCCCTGCTCGGTATGCCATACCGCTTCCACAGCTGCAATTTTCTGTGGCTGATATTCAAGTGTATTTAAACCATGCATATCCCCAACAAAAATCTGAATAGGAATCAGCACAGCTGCGACAGTGACACCTGTTTTAAGCGCAATACGCGGCCCAAGTTTATTGTCGCCACGCAAAATGCGATAAGCAGAAATACCAGAGATTAAAAACGCGGCGGTTAGCCCTGACGCCAACAACATATGCGTTAAGCGATATGGCAATGATGGATTAAATATAATCGCCCACCAATCCACAGCGTGTGCGACGCCATCAATCATTTCGTACCCTTGTGGCGTGTGCATCCAACTATTGAGAGACAAAATCCAGAACGCCGACATGCTAGTACCAAAAGCCACCAACAAGGTCGATGCAGTATGCACCCAGTTAGCCACGCGACCTATTCCAAACAACATTACGCCAAGAAAACTCGCCTCTAAGAAGAAAGCCGTAAGTACTTCATAGCCCAATAGCGGGCCGGCAATGTTTCCTACAGTTTCCATAAAGCCAGGCCAATTAGTACCAAACTGGAAGCTCATGGTAATACCACTGACCACACCTACCGCAAAGGTCAGTGCAAAAATCTTGACCCAAAAACGATAGATTCGCATCCACACAGGGTGGCCAGAAATATCATGGCGTATTTTGAAATAACTCAAAAACCACACCAACGCGATACTGATGGTGGGAAATAAAATATGAAAACTAATGTTCGCAGCGAACTGTATGCGCGATAGGATTTCAGTCTCCATCACGGTCTCCTTTATCTAAATAAAACTATGTAAAAAGCGGCTACTTACGGGAAAACTTCCCGGCAATTTCTAGAATACGACCCACGCCTGAACCTAACTTCATCAAAGCCTGAAGGTGTTCAGGTTTCATACTTTGTACGTCATCAAACCAGTGTGTAAATAACTCTAAAAGGTCATGAATCTCTTTGATTTGTTTTTGAGCGTGCTCACTCAGCTCGCTATTACTGCTGCTCATCATTTGATTACGCAACAACGACATCGTTGGATCGACTTCGCGTTTCTTACGCTCAGCCAACACCTGCTGTCCTAACTGCCAAATCGTGCCATTCGCTAGGTAATAGTCTTTCCGATCTCCCATTTCGCGATGGGTACGTATCAACTGCCAACTGGCTAATTCTTTAATCGACATACTGACATTGCCACGAGAAATTTTAAGGGCATCAGCAATATCATCGGCACACAAAGGGGACTCGTTGAACACAATCAAGGCAAGCACCTGCCCCACCGTGCGATTGAAGCCCCAGCGGCTTCCCATTTCACCGAAATGAACCACCAGATTTTGTAACTCAGACGATAAGGGCATAGGGCTACTCAACAGTCGATGTAAGGTATGAATCTTAACTTTCAGAAATTACTGAAACTTCAGATATCTTAACATTGATCCAAATCAATATGAAAGCGCAGCGTGTATGAATGAAGTAAAGAAACCATCGTCATGCGCCGTATTGGCGTTTTTCGCAAGGTCACTTATACTGTATAAATAAACAGTATCGATAATTATCTTGGAGTTGAGTGGGCTTATGACCGTGACTATCTTAGGCGCATCTATTGAACATACCGCAGTAACGTATCAAAGAGCGGAGATTCCTCTCTTTCAAGACCGTATTACCGCAGGCTTCCCCTCCCCCGCGCAAGACTATATTGAGCAGACGCTTGATCTAAACGAACTATGCGTTAAGCATCCTGCGGCTACCTTTTTTGTACGGGTTGAAGGCAACTCGATGGTCAATGTCGGTATACATCCCGGCGATATTTTGGTGGTTGACCGTGCATTAGAGGCCCACCATAAGGACATTGTTATCGCCAATATTGACGATGAATACACCGTCAAAGAGCTGAGCTGCCACCCTCCAGGGCTGCTCGCACACAACCCGGCATTTGCGCCGATTTGGCTGCAAGAAGGCCAGCAACTGGAAATCTTTGGCGTAGTCACCAATGTGATTCGAGAGATTCGTCGGCAATGAACGTATTTGCCTTGGTGGATTGCAATAACTTTTACGCCAGCTGCGAACGACTCTTTCGGCCAGACTTACAAGGGCAGCCCATTGTCGTACTGTCTAACAATGATGGCTGCATCGTCGCTCGCAGTGCCGAAGCAAAGGCACTCAACATTAATATGGCGGTGCCCGTTCACAAAATTGAAGGCTTGCTTCGACAACAAGGCGTACATATCTTTTCATCAAACTACGCCTTGTATGGAGACCTTTCAAACCGCGTAATGCATACCCTCGAAGCCTTAGCCCCCTTCACCGAGGTATATTCCATTGATGAAGCGTTTCTGGACTTAACGGGCGTCAATCACGTGCAAAACCTCACCGACTTTGGCCACACCATACGCAACACAGTTCAGCAGCATGTGGGGATTTCCGTAAGCGTAGGGATTGCCCCCTCAAAAACCTTAGCCAAACTGGCCAACCATGCCGCGAAAAAATACCCTGCCACTCACGGCGTGGTCGATCTCACAGAGACGCAAAGGCAACACAAGTTATTACGCTTAATACCAGTGGGCGAGGTATGGGGAATAGGTCGAAAATTACGTGGCCACTTAAACACCCTAGGCATTCATACGGCTTGGGAGTTAGCTCAGCAAGCCCCGAAAGACATGCGCCAACAATTCTCGGTCGTCCTTGAGCGCACCGTGCGAGAACTCAACGGTGAACCCTGCTTACACCTTGAAGACATAGCGCCAACCAAACAGCAAATCATATGCAGCCGAAGTTTTGGTCAGCGTATTACTCAGCCCATAGACATGGCAGAGGCCATTGCTAACTACACCGCACGGGGAGCAGAGAAGCTACGCTTAGAACACCAATACTGCCGAAGTATTTCGGTGTTTATTCGCACCGGCATATTCAATAGCAACGAACCTCAATACAGCAACAGTGCCACCATCAAGCTAGAACAGCCCACTAATGACACTCGCTTACTACTCAAAGCAGCAAACCAGCTTCTTCATTCATTGTGGAAAGACGGATATCGTTACGCGAAAGGCGGGATCATACTGAATGACTTCTATGACAAGGGCGTGTATCAACCCGACTTATTCACACACACCTCGCGTGATCCTAAAAGTCCAGAGTTAATGAACCTAATTGATAGGCTGAATCAAAAGCATGGGAAGTCACTCTTATTCGCCCGCCAAGGCATACACCATGACTGGGCAATGAAACGAGCTTACCTATCTCCGGCGTATACCACTCATTGGCAAGCGCTGCCTAAAGTGCATTAAAGAAAAAGTTGCGAGTGTAGCGAAGCGCCTTACTCTGCTTGCTCTTCTCGCAACTTATCACGCACACCCATCAACATTTTTCCATACGAGTTTTTACCCCGTAAATCACGGCCACTGCCCCAGAAGTAGTCGTATTGGCTGACTTCTTTGATCTCGATATCGCCAGAATCCAGCAACACTTGAGCAACCTCGGGGTGGGTGCGACACTTAATATAGGTGCCACGAGTCATGTAAGTGACGCTGTTTTTTTTCCAGTCTTTACGGCGCGTGTGTTTTTTACTTTTGCCCAACTTAGATGCATCAGCCGGATGGGCCGCCTGACGAATCTGTTCTCGGTATTCTGCATCGTCAAATTTCATCGCTTGATAATAATGCTCTACCGACGGCCACTCAAAACCATCCAGCTCAAACGAATGTTTTGAGTAAGACGCCAAGGCATGATTCGCATCATCTCTGCCTAAGGTTAACAGTGGCTTACCTTTGTTATCATAAAACATAATACCTTCCCAAATTACTCAACGACCGCGTGTATTCAAAATGCTAGACACACTTAGGACGTTAATAACGACTCAAGTAGATCATGAATTTCAGACTTCAGTTCTTTATCTTCTATTTTGTTGGCGCTGACTTTAGCATCTTGCAGGTTTTTAATGGCGGTATCGATTTGGCCCAACTCAATGTGTAATTGAGCCATAGAAAACGCGATAGAGGACATGTAATCTTTTGAGTTAATCGCCACGGCTTTTGTCAAAGCTTTTGCGTAAACACTAATGGCTTCCTCTAGATCTTCGGTGAAATCAGCCAATGTTTCCCACTGAACGGGATGATCCTTCTCTGTGTTTTCATTATCAACACAAATGGCTTTTAATTCGGTATACAGGGCTGCAAAGGATTTATCGTCTTTTCGCTTTACCGCTTCCATCAGTAGCTCGGCCAAGGAATGGACGGCTTTGTATATCTTAGTATTCATCATTGCTAATTACCCTAGCCCCTACTTATTTCATTATGCGCAATAGGAATAACCATTGATCTCACGATGATCAACGCCTATCTAATTGAAGCGCACTTTACCGTATTAGACAGCCATGTTCATTAACAATAGTGTCGCTAGAGGCGCTAAACCATGGTCGCTGTTATACCGCTTTTCAGATCAAAGATCTGATTTGCTATTTTATGACCCTAAAGCATTTTACTTTAAAATCAGCACCGTCTGATTTGAAATGCGGCTTCACGGACTTTCCTTTAATCGGCGTGCGTGCGGCGCCAGACAACAAAGTCATTCTGCGGCCTTTAGAGCAAAACCTTGCCCCGGAGCGATGCAAGAAATATGGATGCTTTAAGAGGTCGCTCCGGGGCCGATTGCTTTGCGTGCCGCATAATGACGGCCGTTGGCTGGATGAAGCCGGATGCGCCGAGAAGAGAGGATCGTAAAGAGAAACATCTCCTTGCATGGGGCCGGGGGCGTAGCCCCGAAAGGGAGTTAAGTTTGAGAATTGGTTTTGAGAGCTGATTTTTAAATAAACGCGATTAAATAAATTGAGCAGTCTGGAGTGACGCATATCACTCCAAAGTGTGGGACAGCAGTGTCCCTAGAGGCTAATATTTTCAGCTTTGAAAATGACGATTTAAGTGTAGAGATTTATTAACGGATAGGTTCTACATTCAACCTGATATTTCGAATCTCGCATGAGACACGTGTGTCAGGCTAAATACATTGTTTGCGTGATGAGAGACCTGCACCCAACCTGATTTATTCGCCTTGCCGATACTTCAGCAGCAACTTAATAATCTCATGGTCGCTTGCACTCGACTCGAGCGATTCATTGAGTGATCGTCTTTGTGGTAGACGAATATTCAACCTTGATCGTAGAATCTCTTCTACGTCGGTATCTACTGTAGGATCAAACTCTTGACCAGCGTAATTACAAATTCTTTGGAGGGTAAATTCTTTATTCACTATGTAAATATTCTCTTATTTTATACAATTTTTTAACACGATATTTCATAAAATAGGGATGAAAACAGCAGTAACCGTCACTGAAAATCAGTCACGGTGCTATTTAGTCACGGTGCTTTTAGTCAAGGTACTATTTAATCAAGTACCAGAAGCATCCTAAACAACCTATCAGCCGTTAACTGTATTACGTAATTAAATGCGGCTTAACAAGTTTTGTTTCTTAGCGTTGAACTCATCATCAGTAAGCACACCTGCACTGCGTAATTGCCCTAACTGCTCAAGTAGCTTAATCACATCACCGGCTGATTCAGTATTAACAGGTGCGGCACTTTCTGGTGCAGAGTGTTGGCTCTGATCATTAGCACTTTGTGTAAAAGATGATGTAGTTTGCGCTTGAACTGGTGGCTCATACGCTGGTATTGGCTGAGCAAAATTAGTTTGTACTGGTTTAGGCAAGCCCTGCCCTTGCACGATAGGTAAACTAGATACCGCCACAGTGCCATATTGGCTACTAAACGTTAGCGAAGTATCACCGCCCTGCTGTTGACTCACACCGCCAATGCTGTGATCCAACGTATCATACACTGTGACTTGCCCATGCAGCTCAACCGCTAAACGATTCGGAAATACGGCATAGCGAATGTTGTTTTGCGCACCACTACTGAAAGGGCTACCCAAGTCTACAGGCCACCACTGATTACTGCCCGGCGTTCCGGCAGGAATAACAGGAAACATTTGGTTATTTGCCAGCACATTGGCTAACTCATTGCACAGATTATCAACTGTATTTTTAAGGCCGTAGTTGAACATATCCCCAACCATGGTCATGCCACCACGCATCCACTGACCGCCCCCGCCAAGTTCAGGACAGTTAAATTGAGCCATACTACCGCTACCATTATTAACGGCAACCAGCATATGAACCACCGCATCTACGCTTAGGTTATAACGACGAGCGATATCATTAACGAGATTCTGGCCAGTTTGAGTGAGGTTTTGCATATAAATGCCTACTAATAAGGGAGCATGAAGAAATGAAATTCAATTGAGAAATTCGCCGTAACAACTCAGGTATCGGCATGAGCGTTCTAGATCAAAAAGATGTCGCCCAATTAAATACGCAGCATGTTACAAATTCAGTCTCCTTGTTTATTCTCCGCACGACGATATGCCGGATTAACAAGATAAGCTGGCTGAGAAAATCACTGCATAACGATATTAGCACGTTAACACGACAGAGATGACTTACATTGAGCGGGAAACCGATAAGACTGCACAGATAACACGGATACGAAGCTTTGACAGTTTAGATCACGGCAAGTGTTCAATAAACATACAGTACGCATCGACTTTTGCACAGCAACTCTATATAGTCGCGCCTCTTTGAACACCACCTTACTATTTGGGTGTGAAGCTTCGTCTTCCTCTTTGTACACCTTAGGATTCCGCATTGATCTCCACCGCTAACATCACCATGCAATTTGGCTCTGAGCCACTCTTTGAAAACATCTCTGCCAAATTTGGTAACGGCAACCGCTATGGCCTTATTGGTGCCAACGGTTGTGGCAAATCGACCTTGATGAAGATCCTTAGCGGGGCCTTGGCTCCGACATCGGGCAATGTATCCATTACCCCAGGGCAGAAAGTCGGAACGCTGAGCCAGGATCAGTTTGCCTTTGAGGAATACAGCGTGGTTGATGCTGTCATCATGGGTGATGTAGAACTGTGGAAGATCAAACAAGAACGAGATCGCATCTACTCTCTGCCAGAAATGTCAGAAGAAGACGGCATGAAGGTGGCAAACCTTGAAGTAGAATTTGCCGAAATGGATGGCTACAGCGCCGAAAGCCGCGCGGGTGACATCTTATTAGAAGCAGGGATTCCTGAAGAGTATCACTTCGGGTCAATGAAGCAGGTCGCGCCGGGTAAAAAAGTACGTGTGCTACTCGCCCAAGCCTTGTTCGCCAACCCAGACATCTTGTTGTTGGACGAACCCACCAACAACTTGGATATGTACACAATTGATTGGTTGGCCGGCGTGCTGAATCAGCGCAAATCGACCATGATCATCATTTCGCACGATCGCCACTTCTTAAACTCGGTATGCACCCATATGGCCGATATTGATTACGGCGAGCTGCGTATTTATCCGGGTAACTACGAATACTTCCTTGAAGCGTCCTCCTTGATTCGCGAACAGCTACTCACCGAAAATGCCAAGAAAAGCGCCGAAATCGACGAGCTACAAGCCTTCGTTAATCGTTTCTCGGCGAACGCATCAAAAGCCAAACTGGCCAGCTCTCGCGCAAAGAAGATGGATAAAATCCAGCTCGATGAAGTGAAGTCATCTAGCCGTATGTCACCATCCATCAGCATCAAGCAGCACAAAAAGCTGCACCGCCAAGCGTTAATCATGGAAGAACTAGCCCATGGCTACGACGGTGAAAGCTTATTTAGCAATGGCAACATCATCCTAGAAGCGGGCAGCAAGCTCGCCGTGATTGGTGAAAACGGCGCAGGCAAGACGACCCTTCTTAAGTGCCTAATCAACGAACTCGCACCAAACCAAGGAGTGATCAAGTGGTCTGAAAACGCCGCGATCGGTTACTGCCCACAAGACAGTGCCGCTGATTTCGATAGTGACCTCACCCTATTTGAGTGGATGTCCCAATGGCGTACCGCCAAACATGATGACTTAATGGTACGAGCGATGCTCGGACGTTTACTGTTTACAGCAGACGATGCCAACAAAAAAGCCCGTGTCTGTTCTGGTGGTGAGAAGAACCGCTTACTGTTTGGTAAGCTGATGATGCAAGACATCAACGTCCTCATCATGGACGAGCCGACCAACCACATGGATATGGAAGCAATTGAAGAACTGAATAATGCGCTAAAAGCCTTTGACGGCACCTTGATTTTCGTTAGCCACGACCGAGAGTTTGTATCATCCCTAGCCACACACGTGATCGAAATCAGAGATCAAAAAGTGATAGCCTTCCAAGGTACCTACGACGAATACCTATCGCATCAGCGCTAATCCGCACAGCAGTGTCAGTATAAAAAAGAAGCCACACGGCACTGCTGTCTCACAGTTTTAAGCAGTACTGTTGTTGGCACTGAACAGTGGTTTTAATATCTAGGCCCAATGCCTTCCAAGGGGAACTTATCCCCTTACCGGCGGGCAGAACCAGACACCGCATCAGTTTCTGCGACGGCCTCAGAAGCGCTAAAGCTTGATCGCTGCTATTCCCTTTTACTTTAAAATTATAACTGTTTAACTTGAAATGCGGCTTCGCGGACTTTCCTTTAATCGGCATGCGTGCGGCGCCAGACAACAAAGTTATTCTGCGGCCTTTAGAGCAAAACCTTGCCCCGGAGCGATGCAAAAAATGGATATTATAGAGGTCGCTCCGGGGCGGATTGTTTTGCGTGCCGCATAATGACTGCCGTTAGCTGGATTAAGCCGGATGCGCCGAGAAGAGAGAATCGTAAGGAGAAACCTCTCCTTGCATGGGGCCGGGGGCGGAGCCCCGCAAGGGAGTTGAGTTTGAGAGTTGAGTTTGAGAGTTGAGTTTGAGAGTTGAGTTTGAGAGTTGGGCTTGAGAGTTGAATTGGAAAGTTGAGCTTCAAATAAACGCGATTAAATAAATTGAGCAGTCTGGAGTGACGCATATCACTCCAAACTATGGGACAGCATTGGGCCAACGCCCTCCATTTAAGCTATTGATTTATATGTGTTTTTCATAAAAAATCAAAACCCCACTTACACATAGCAATACTGAATCATACCTCCTGCTTGATTACTCCTATGTCTAAGAGCCGACATATCAAGATTACGGGTAACATATAGAGCGTATAATCCCTGTCACTTTTGTTTATTCTTAACTATCCTTATAAACGCAATCCGTACTAAACAGCCTAAGTCGTTAACAACAAAAACTTATGGCTAACAATGAAACAACGAGCTTTTATATGTCCCCCGGTATGCGGTTTATCTGTCGTGCATTAACGGCCACACTGTTTGTTTTATTGTCTCAGCTATCAATAGCGGATAATGATCAGTTAGATATCCAAACCGTCAACACGGGATGGTCGTATCACTGGGGCGACGTGCCCTACAATGGCAGCTGGCAAATGCAGACCGCCGACTGGACCCCCCTAGACGTATTCAATGATGTTCCGGGCCGCCCCAAAGGTACAACGATTCTCTGGATCAAGCTTGCACTGCCCGCCGGGCACTGGCGCGATCCCTACTTATTTATAGACAGCGTTGATTTAACGATTCAAGCCTTTGAACATGAGCAACTCACCTACGAATTTAGCCACATTAGCTTGGCAGGAACGAGTAAGTTTGAGGGGTGGCCTTGGCATCTAGTGCCCGTAAGTAGCCTTGATGAGCCTACCGAAATCTACTTTAGAATATTCTCCGACTATGCCTTTATTGGGTTATCTGGTGAGGTCGTCATTGGCGAAAAAAGCGACCTACTACAACGCGTATATAAACGCGGCATGGCAGGCATGGTGTTTATCGTCATCTTGTTTGTTGCCGGAATATTAGTCACCACACTAGGCATCATAAAACGCGAACGTCGTATTGCTCTCTCCACAGGCCTACTATCCTTTGATTTAGTCATCATGATGTTCGCTGAAAACGAGCTTAGCCAAGTGGTATTCAATGATCCACTCATGTGGCGCTACTTAGCAGCCTTTAGCTATTTCCTAGTCCCCTTCTTCTTAGCTATTGTCGTGCGCGAGTGGTTTACGGGGGTGGTAAAACGAATCGCCCTGCTTGTGTGTGCTATCACCAGCGTGTTTATCTTAGGCGTTATCTTTGCCTCCTATAACTTTGGCGTTAGCTTTATTAATGCGTACAGTATTTTTGATGGCTTATTTATATTACTCGTATTAAGCCTACTCGTTGGCTGCTTCTTTCGGCGCGCCCCTCTTGGCTTCCAAGATGGCTTAGTTATTTTTGGCATACTCGCCCTATTTTTATCGCTATTGGCTGACATGTTCTCCGCCTACAACTTTTTATTTTGGATCTCACACGCTGGCCAATGGGGCTTAGTATTTTTCACTCTCGCCATGCTCACCGTATATTTAGCCAAAGACAGAGATCAGCAAATCAACTTAAACCTATTAATGAACAGCTTAGAAAAACAAGTTGAAGAACGCACGTACGAACTCACCGAAAGCCAAAAGCGGCTGGAGCAACTCGCGCAAGAAGATTTTTTAACCGGGTTACTCAATCGTCGATCTTTTGTACAACAAAGCAAACGAGAACTTGCGAATGCATTACGCCGCCACGCCCCCTTCGCCCTCGTGTTATTTGATATCGACCACTTTAAAAGCATCAACGACACCTACGGCCATGGCGTGGGTGACAAAGTATTAGAAAAAATTGCCGCCGTGACAAAACGAACCTCCCGTGAAGGAGACTTAATTTGCCGCTACGGTGGAGAAGAGTTTGTTATTTTACTGCCTGAAAGTGATGCGGACGCTACGCATACTTTCGTTAATCGATTGCACTGCGCACTCCAAGACATCAGCTTAATGGCCAATAACGGTGAGAAGATTAACATCACCGCCAGCATCGGCGTGGTGACCTTTGAAAACGCTCCCTCAAACGGCACAGATAATCGCATCTATCCAGAAGTCGATAAGTTACTTGAGCTGATGCTATCGCAGGCTGATGAAGCCATGTATGACGTAAAAAACAATGGCCGTAATGGGATAAAGGAAAGAGTCTTTTAACCCCTTATTGCCTTAACAGTTCAAGCGCATGAATCCGTTTATCACGCTCATAAATATCATTAGTAAACATCAGCTCATCAACATCAAACTGCTGCACCAAAGACTCTAATTTAAGAGCGACAGTACTCGGACTACCAACTACAGATAGCGCCAAAAAATTCTCAACCTGCCGGCGACTCGCATGATCCCAAATAGCATCCATATCTTTTACCGGCGGTGGTAAATACAAAGGCTTACCATACAATAACGACAGAACTCGCTGCTGCGAACTCGTGGCCAAATAACGCGCCTCATCATCAGTATCCGCCAGAACTAACGGCAAACACAAAATAGCATGAGGTGTCTCAAGCGTTGACGATGGCTGGAAGTTCTCACGATAATAACTCAATGCATCACGGGCTAACGCCGGAGCAAAGTGTCCCGCAAAAGCATAAGGTAAGCCACGCTGTGCAGCTAGTTGAGCACTGAACATACTCGACCCTAACAACCAAATCGGCACATTTGAATCTCGCCCTGGATAGGCATGCACACCCTTACCATCCGTTTGTTTTTTGTCCGCATCGTTATCTGGGCCTAGCAATCTTTGCAACTCAGCCACCTCTTGCGGAAAATACTCCGCACGACGTTCATCACGATGCAAGGCTCTGCTCGTAGCGGCATCCGTACCCGGAGCACGCCCCAAACCTAAATCAATACGGTCGGGGTAAAGGGCCGCAAGCGTACCAAAGTGCTCAGCCACAACTAAAGGCGGATGATTGGGCAACATAATACCGCCGGAGCCAATACGCATGCGCTCTGTATTGGCCGCCAAATCACCAATAAGCACGCTCGTTGCACTACTCGCAATGCCTTCCATATTATGGTGCTCAGCCAACCACAAGCGGGTAAACCCTAAGCGATCTGCGTTCTGCGCGTAACGGCGTAGCTCAAGCAAGGTATTACGGATATCCAAGCCTGTTGGCACCGATGCGAGTTCTAATAACGAGACAGGGAGTTGGGTTAAAGCCGACATAACCAATACACTCAAAACAAAAAACTAGCCTGACAGAATCAAGACTAAGCGTCAGCTGATTTTACGGCAACATAATGCACTTCACTGTTGCAACCTTAAGCCTTATTCGACTTAATATCCTGTTGATAAACTGCCAACTCTTTCATTAGCGTCTCGCCCCAAACGCCCGTCTCTGTGATCGAGAGTGTGTGTAGGTCGTGAGCGTAATTTTGTATCAAAGCGAACCCCGCATCTGTGTTGCTAGTGCTATTAATACCAGCACTGTTAACACCAGTGGCCAGATAGTGACACCAAGCCACTCGCGCTTTGGTCATTAATTTTTCCAACTCCAGTTGAGTCGACAAAAATCTAACATGCCCCGCCGTGCCCCCAAAAAGAGAGTTTGCACCTAGACTGCTCGCTGCAACCGCAAGAAATGCATAACCATATTGCGCCCACTCTTTAAATTCTGGGTTTGTTGTTGCTGCTAACAAAGGAAGAAGCAAGCCGATCGTGCCCGTTATCCAAGCGGCCATACGTGATACTCCAGAAATCCACGCCCGTGTTGTACGACGGCGGTAATAATACTTAATCTCAGCCGTCGCTAAGTCATCAACCGCACGGAATAATTGTTCGAGAGACTCCTGGATATGTTCGCCGTCCCACTGCAAGCCTTGTGTAGCGGTATTGAACATACCTAACCTTCTGGGATCTTCAGGACGAATATTTTTCATTGGTTAAACCTTTATTAACTAACTTAACAACATCGCCATCCTTGGCCTACACCCTGAAATGTGAAAAAAGGCTAAGTTGCGGGTTGTTACTTTTTAGTTGCTCGCAACATCCAAGCCGTTTTTTCATGTATACGCATACGGTCAGAAACCAATGAAGCCGTTGATTCATCATCAGCGTTTTGTGCTATTTTCAAGACTTCACGGCAAGTTTTAATAACTTGTTCATGGCCTTTAGTCAAAAGCGCAACCATCTCAGCTGAAGTTGGAACACCTTCAACTTCCTTGATAGAACTAAGCTTTGCGAATTCTTTATAAGTACCTGGAGCAGGAACATCAAGCGTTCGAATACGTTCAGCAATATCGTCCACGGCAATCGCTAATTCGGTATAATGCTCTTCAAACATTAAATGTAATTCACGAAACTGCAATCCCGTCACATTCCAGTGAAAGTTATGCGTTTGTAAGTATAAAGTGTAGGAATCTGCTAGCAGACGTTTTAAACCATCCGTAATTTCGGCTCTGTCTTCTTTGCTTATGCCAATATCTATATCAGTCATTTTATTTCCTCACATGGGTACGAGTTTAAACACTAACTCAATGTAGCTAGGGTGATATGTTCACGCAACCACTTTTAGAACCTTAGGCACCACTGAATAACCCAGTCATATTCGGATTTGGCATCCTGCGACGCCTATCTCCTGCATCCATTCAGTCGAGAACGTGAGTGCTATAGTGCTTCAGGCCGAGACATTGACCTAAGGTAATGACGAGTCCTTGATGAGATCAATAACAAAGAGATGAAGTGGCTTATATTCTCAATACAGCCCACGCCCCTCACTAGCAATACACAGGGGTTTTCAGGAAAGCGCCATTTCTTTGTTACTACTTTTTGATGTAACCCAATACCATCCAATTAGCGCCTCAAACTGACACTTTACTGGAAGCCGCTATCATCACTGCGTTATTCAAAGGTGCTCTAGCCTTCAAAAAGAAGACTAGAACAGGCTAACGGCTTACTTGTAAAAGGCCTCGACAGTACCTTTAAGTTTCACTAACAACGGCTGGCCACGGCGATCTAAGGCTTTTGGAGAAGGAATTTTAACCCACCCTTCACTGATGCAATATTCTTCTACATCCGTACGCTCTTTGCCATTCAGCTTAATACCAATCGTATGCTGAAAAATTTCTTCTACATGATGCGGGCTACGAGGATTACCTGAAAGGCGATCCGGTAATTCAGGAAGAGAGCTTGTATCATTCATATTAGAGACCCAACTAAAGTAAAATTCGTACTAGAAAAATCTAGGGCACCTCTGAAAAATGCAGTGGCGGCTGCGGCTTTCAGGAAAGTGACAGTTCAAGGCGCTACTTTGAAGGCATGGCGGGTCACGTCAAAAA
>NVWL01000017.1 GCA_002733645.1 Oceanobacter sp. | reverse complement strand
TATTATAGTCGTTACAGACCACATACTTTTAATGGCGGGTTAACACCCGCTGAAGCTGAGGCAAGATATAAACTTGCCTCTTAACTTGTGACCAGATTTTGTTGACCACTACAACCTGAGTCGCTGTGGCGGTGTGAAAAGTTCGCTCGAAATACTCACTTACGACTTGTAGGCTCCGTTTTCTCGCGAACTTTTGCCTTGCCACACCTTCCTCGCTTACGCTTCCTGGAAAACCTTTGTTGTTAATCTAATCTCCCTAAGTCTCGTTATGAAAACTGAATTTAAAGAACTACGTGCGCGTCTGTATGACGGGCGAACTCTTATTGTTGATGGCTGGTCGGTGGATGTTGATCAGACCTGGGGCATTATCGGGACAAACGGCAGTGGCAAGACTGTGCTGTCGCGTTTGTTTGCCGGTGACGTGTGCTTGAGTCACGGTGAAACCTCTGATTTACCGAATCATGTAGCCTTTGTATCACTTGAAGCGCAGGCGGCTTTAATCGATCGGGAGCGTCGTGAAGATGAATCTGATCTGCTTGATCAGCGGGATGTAGGTACGCTGGTCAGTGAGCTACTCGCACCGCACGAGGAAGTGTCAGAGTGGATTGAAGCACTGGGTTTATCTTCGTTGCTTAGTCAAGGCTTCCGATCTTTATCGACGGGGGAAAGTCGTAAGGTCATGTTGATCAATGCCATTCGGCAGTCTCCAGAGGTGCTAGTGTTGGATGAGCCCTTTGAGGGGCTTGATGCGAGCAGTCGAGAAGCTTTATCTGAAGCGCTGTTAACGCTTCACGAGCGAGGCCAAAGGATTCTTTGGGTGGCTAACCGCTTGGATGAATTGCCTTCATGGGTGTCGCACCTGGCATTTATGTACGATGGAACGCTTTTAAAATCTGGTGAGCGTTCGGAGGTATTGGCCGCGCCTGAGGTCCGAGGCTTGCTGCATTTTGATCGGCCGTTGCCAGATTTCCCCAGCGCTAATATTCATTACGCCTTAGAAGACAAAGCTCCTCTAGTAAATATGGTGGATACCCTTGTTCAATTCGGGGAGAGAGTGCTTT
The DNA here is from genome assembly GCA_002733645.1 of Oceanobacter sp. GTDB lineage: Bacteria > Pseudomonadota > Gammaproteobacteria > Pseudomonadales > Oceanobacteraceae > Thalassolituus. Next base: position 69,349 of record NVWL01000017.1, on the reverse strand, counting down.
TTTCCGAGTTAAATTGGAGTGTGCTGCCTGGGCAGCATTGGGCCATCGTTGGCCCTAACGGGTCTGGTAAGACGAGCTTGCTGCAGCTTATTACTGGCGATAATCCGCAGTGCTATCGGAATGAGTTGTATTTGTTTGGAATGAAGCGAGGAACCGGGGAAACTATTTGGGACATTAAGAAGCACATTGGTATTGTGTCTTCCTCATTGCAGTGGGAATACCGTGCGACAACGAATGTTCTCACTGCGGTTATTTCTGGCTTATACGACAGTATTGGTGTTTACCAGGCGGTGGGGGATGATGACCGTCATCTGGCCGAAGAGTGGCTTGAGATCATTGGTTTGCGTGATAAAGCGAATCAAAGTCTGCACCATTTATCCTATGGTGAACAACGCTTGGTCTTAATTGCGCGAGCGTTAATTAAGCAGCCACCTTTGTTGATTCTAGACGAGCCTTGCCAAGGATTGGATGATGCTGCGCGAGAGATGGTGTTGGCGTTTATTCGTCGCTTATCCGAACAAGGGACCGTTACCTTACTGTATGTGACACATCATGCGAATGAAATTCCCGATACCATTGCTCGTCGGTTATCGTTAGGTGAGTCCTGTGACAAACAATATCTGATTGAATAAATTAGAGCGGCAATAAAAAAGCGCCACAAGGCGCTTTTTTATTTTTTACTAGAGTAAGAGCTAGGCTCTTAATAGCCAGCTATTAGTAGAGAACGCGAGCACGGATAGTGCCTTCAACGGTTTTGATCTTTTCTAATGCCAGTTCCGAAGCATCGGTTGCAACATCAATAACAACATATCCTACTTCTTCGACCGTCTGTAAGTATTGGCCAGAAATATTGATGTTGTTTTCAGCGAGAATACTGTTGATGGCATTCATGACGCCCGGCACATTCTTGTGAATGTGTAAGATACGGTGCACATCAGGGTTGGATGGCAGTGCAACTTCAGGGAAGTTAACAGACGATGTAGTGGTACCGTTATCGCTGTATTGAGCCAGCTTCTCGCCTACTTCTTTACCAATGTTCTCCTGCGCTTCAATAGTAGAGCCGCCTACGTGTGGCGTTAGGATTACGTTGTCGAATTCGCGTAATGGAGTAACAAACTCTTCATTGTTTGAGCGTGGCTCAACCGGGAAGACATCGATCGCCGCACCAAGTAGTTTTTTGCTACGAATCGCGTCCGCTAGCGCGTCGATATCAACGACCGTACCACGAGATGCGTTGAGTACGATGGAACCTTGCTTCATTGCAGCAAACTGCTCAGGCCCCATCATCCATTTAGTGGCTGCGGTTTCTGGTACGTGCAGAGAAATAACGTCAGAAAGGTTCAATAGCTCATTTAATGAGCCCACCTGTTTTGCATTACCGATAGGGAGCTTGGTCACGACATCGTAGAAGTAAACTTCCATGCCCATGCTTTCGGCCATCACAGATAACTGTGTACCGATACTGCCGTAACCTACGATGCCCAGCTTTTTACCGCGAATTTCGTAAGAGTCAGTTGCAGACTTGTTCCAGCCGCCACGGTGACATTGGGCACTTTTTTCTGGTACACCACGCATCAACATGATGATTTCAGCAATTGAAAGTTCAGCAACCGAGCGAGTGTTCGAGTAAGGAGCATTAAAGACGGCAACGCCGCGCTTAGTCGCTGCTTTTAGGTCAACCTGATTGGTGCCGATGCAGAAGCAGCCGACAGCGATCAGTTTTTCAGCCGCTGCGAAGATTTCATCGGTGAGCTGAGTACGCGAGCGAATGCCAACGAAATGAGCGTCTTTGATGGCGGCTTTAAGCTCGTCATCCGGCAGCGAAGTTTTTAGATACTCGATGTTGGTGTAGCCCGATGCCTTCAGTGTTTCGAGGGCTGACGGGTGGACGCCTTCCAACAATAGGAACTTGATCTTGCTTTTATCCAGAGACGTTTGTGCCATGGTGGTACCTATAATTAGTAAGTAGAAACCGTTACGCCTTCCGTTTCGCTGGTGGTAGCAGCCTAGTAGGGCGTGTGGAGCGGCTAAAACCACTCCGAAAAATAAGGCGCGTATGCTAGCATAGACGGCTATTAAAGTGAGCCTCATAGTGGCAAAGCAACGCAAAATTTGCTCAATTTGAGGTGAAGATCATTCAATTTCGGATTACTCCATGACCACGTTGACACAAGAAGCCCTGATCAAGCAGCTTTCTGCGATCGTTGGCGCTGACAAAGTACGCACTGACGCCGACTCTCTGGAAACCTTCGGGAAGGATTGGACCAAAATCTATCCGCCCGCACCAACGGCCATTGTCTTTCCTAAAACGACACAGCAAGTCGCGGATATTGTGAAGCTTGCCAATGAGTACAGCATTGCCCTTGTTCCCTCTGGTGGTCGTACCGGGCTGAGTGCTGGTGCTGTGGCAGCGAATGGCGAGGTTGTTGTTGCATTTGATTACATGAATCAGATTTCTGACTTTAACGCGGTTGATCGTTCGGTTAAGTGTGGGGCTGGTGTGATTACAGAGCAGTTGCAAAACTTTGCCGAGGAGCATGATCTTTTCTATCCGGTGGATTTTGCCTCGGCGGGTTCTAGTCAGATCGGCGGGAATATATCGACAAATGCTGGCGGTATTAAGGTTATTCGCTGGGGGATGACGCGTGACTGGGTGGCGGGTCTTACCGTTGTAACCGGTAAAGGCGATATTCTTGAACTGAATAAAGACTTAATGAAAAACAACACTGGCTACGATATGCGCCAGTTGTTTATTGGTGGTGAGGGCACGCTGGGTTTTGTGACTGAAGCGACCATGCGGTTAACGCGTCCGCCTAAAAACCTGACGGTATTGGTGTTGGGTGTGCCGGAGTTAGACGATGTGATGAAGGTATTGAATCAGTTCCAGAGTTCAATGGATCTGACGGCGTTTGAGTTTTTCTCGGATAAAGCGATGCAGAAAGTGGTTGCTCGAGGGGATGTCCCTGCGCCATTCGAAACAAGTACAGATTTCTATGCACTTATTGAATTTGAAGCAATTACAGATGCGGATATGGATCAAGCAATGACCATGTTTGAACAGTGCATGGAGCAAGGCTGGGTGGTTGATGGTGTAATCTCTCAGAGTGAAACTCAGGCTGCAAACTTGTGGCGCTTACGCGAAGACATTTCTGAAACGATTGCTGAATGGACGCCTTACAAAAACGATATTTCTGTCGTGGTTTCTAAAGTGCCTCCATTTTTGCGTGACATTGACGAGGTGGTGTCACGTGAATACCCTGATTTTGAGATGATTTGGTTTGGTCATATTGGTGATGGTAATTTACATCTGAATATTCTCAAGCCTAACGATCTTGCAAAAGAAGAGTTCTTTGAACGTTGTGCCAAGGTGTCAACTTGGGTGTTTGAGATTGTTGAAAAGTATCAAGGTTCGGTATCAGCAGAGCATGGTGTGGGCATGACTAAGAAGCCATATCTTGAGTACACACGTTCGAAAGCAGAACTGGATTACATGCGGGCGGTGAAGTCGGTATTCGATCCTAAAAATATTATTAATCCGGGTAAGTTGATCGACCTTTAACTTTTCGCGGTAAAGTTTAAAGCCCCCTCCTCAATTAGGTGTTGGGGCTTTTTTATGCGCTAGAACAACTGCTCAGGAATTACCTCACCAGTTCCGGTGTTTTCATTAAATGGGTTGTCGTCTTGTCTGCGTGCATACTCCGTTGGTGCGGTGCCTTCACGAAAGTATTCGAAGATAGCGTTGGTTTGCCCTGGTGCCGCAAGTAAGCCTGTTGCTGGATCAATACGGACTGAAATAATTCCTTCCGGCTGGTCGTAGCTTTTTTCGGGGATGTCCTTCAATGCCGTTCGCATGTATTCCACCCAGATTGGCAACGCCGTTGCCCCGCCCGAAGCCCAGTAACCGAGCGTGCTCGGTTGATCGAAGCCAACCCATACGGTGGTCACTAAATCGGGGTTGAAGCCAGAAAACCATGCATCTTTTTGATCGTTTGTGGTGCCTGTTTTTCCTGCAAGGTCTGATCGTTCTAGTGCCAGTGCTCGACGCCCTGTCCCGCGTTTAATGACATCTTGCATCATACTAACGGTGAGGTAATGGTTTTGTTTGTTGACGATGCGTTGAGCATAGCGAACCTCGCTTGTTTCAAGCGTGTTGCTGTCTTCTTGCTCCGAAGTTTGGTCTTCTGTGAGGTCGTCGGTTGAATCGCTGTTAGCGGAGGTGGCTTTAATTTCTATCTGTTCGCTGTTGTCTAAATTAGATATCTGAGTAACGTTATCTAATACCGGTGCTTCTAATGCAACAGCAGGGTTTGCCTCATACAGAACCTCACCTAGGTCGGTCTCAATTCGAGCCATTAAAAAGGGGCTGACTTTAAAGCCGCCATTGGCGAATGCGCTGTAACCCGTTGCGACATCTAGTGGCGTTACCGCAGAAGCACCAAGCGCAAGAGATAAGTCCTTATTGAGTTTTGAAGGATCAAAGCCGAACTGCTTAATGTAAGACACCGCTGTGCCAGGGCCCATTTGTTTTAAAATTCGAATCGATACTAGATTCTGAGAGCGATAAAGCGCTTGTCGTAATCTGGTCGGGCCATAGAACTTACCGTTATGGTTTTCTGGGCGCCATGTGTTTTCCAGCCCGGCGTCTTCAAATACGACGGGGGCGTCGTTGATCATGCTGGCGGTAGTAAAGCCGTGATCTAGTGCGGCACTGTATATGAAGGGCTTGAAGGATGAACCGGGCTGTCGTTCTGCTTGAGTGGCTCGGTTAAACTGGTTGTCAGCGTTGGAAAAACCACCGACTAGCGCCTCGATAGCTCCATTGTGTGGGTTCATTGAGACGAGTGCTCCCTCAACTTGAGGTAGTTCGGCTAGTAATAATGAATCATTCTCTTCTTGCAGCCAGATTAAGTCACCGCGTTTGATGACTTGTTGTGGGGTTGTTGGAGCTTTCCCTCTAGAATTGGTGCTTAAATAAGGCTCGGCCCATTCCATGCCCGAAAACGGAAGCCAGCGGAAGCCATCAGATGTGTAAACCCAGCCGCCAGCAGTTTCAACCGATTTAACTATGCCAGGTTTTACTATCCCGTAGTCACTTTGGGCGCGAAGAAACTCATCCCAGTTTTCAAGTGTGGTTGGCCAGTCGACATCGTAGGCTTTGTCTGCAGAGCTTAACCATTCTGCAACCGTTTTATTAGCTGGCACATCAAGAAACGTAATATCAAACGATTGCTGAGAGCCTCGGTAACCGTGGTCTCGGTCGTATTGCAGTAAACCACGCTGCAGTGCCACGTTAGCAGCTTCTTGGCGCTGACCATTAATAGTGGTGTATACGCTATACCCTGCGGTGTATGCACTGCGGCCATAACGACGAATCATTTCTTGGCGAATCATTTCCGCTATATAAGGTGCGCTAATTTCTGAGGTAGCACCGTGGTAGCGCGCAGAGAGCGGCTCGCGAATCGCGAGTTCGAATTCTTCTTGTGAGATTTTCTCAAGATTTCTTAAGCGCGCGAGAACATAGTTACGACGAGAAAGGGCGCGACTAGGGCTTCTGATTGGGTTGGCAGCGGATGGTGCTTGAGGTAAACCGGCAATCATGGCGAGTTGGGCAAGGTCGAGTTCGCGAATGGTCTTGCCGTAATACACTTGGCTGGCGGCTTCAATGCCATACGCACGCTTGCCTAAATAAATTTTGTTGACGTAGAGTTCGAGGATTTCTTCCTTGCTTAGTGCTTTTTCAATTTTAAGCGCAAGGAGGATCTCGGTAAATTTTCGGGTGAAGGTCTTTTCGCTCGATAAATAGTAGTTTTTAGCCACCTGCATAGTGATCGTGCTGCCCCCGGATTTTTTACGTCCAGTGGTTACTAAATCAAAAACGGCGCGAGCGAGGCCTTTTATGTCTATACCTGAGTGCTCAAAAAAGCTGCCATCTTCAGAAGCGAGAAGTGCGTCAATGAATTGAGGGGGGATTTCCTGATATGTAATAGGTGTGCGTCGTTTCTCCCCGAACTCGGTGATGAGCAATCCGTCGGCGGTATAAACTCGCAGAGGGGTTTGTAGGTCGACTTCTTTGAGGGTTTCGGCGTCTGGTAACGTCGGTGCCAGAGTTAAATAAACTCCGGTAACGGCTAGGGCGAACCCAGCTCCGATAGACATAAAGAGCCAAAAAGTAAACTTGAGGAGCGGGGATGCCATATTCATATAATAAAGATCGTTAAATTCCGAAGAAAGCCAGCTATTATGCGGGATTGGGCATTATAAGCGTTTTTTGTTCTTTTATCAGGATTGTGCTTATAATGATCGGAACTATATAGGATCTGTGTGAGCTTGTGCGCGCAAGTTCGCGAAACAGAAGGGGATTTGTCGTGCTGGCCAGCCTATTTAAGAAAAAAAATAAGGCGCTTCTGGGGTTAGATATCAGTTCAACATCCGTCAAGGTGTTGGAATTGAGTCGCCAAGGTGAGCGTTATCAGGTCGAGGCTTATGCTACGGTGCCATTGCCTCCGAATGCTGTTGTTGAACAAGGCATTAATAATGAAGAGGCCGTCGGTGAAGCTATTCGTCAGGCGATTGTACGTTCTCGTACAACCACTAAAAGTGTTGCTTTAGCTGTAGCGGGTTCCGCTGTGATTACAAAAACAGTTGAGATGAACGCTGGCTTGAATGCGGACGAGATGGATTTTCAAATCCGTGCCGAAGCCGATCAGTATATCCCGTACCCACTCGAAGAAGTCGCTTTGGATTGGGAGCTGGCAGGGCCCAGTGATAAGTCGCCAGATATGGTGAATGTACTTTTGGCTGCCTGTCGTTCTGAAACCGTTGAACGTCGAAAAGACTCTGTCGAAATTGCTGGTTACGACGTTGTTAAGGTTGATGTTGAGGCTTTCTGTACTGAGCGTGCCTTTGCTTTATTAGAGGCTCAGGTTGCCGGTGAAAACGTTGAGACCGTTGCTGTACTGGATATAGGTGCAACGATGACGACCTTGAGTGTGATGCATAACGGTAAGTCAATCTACACTCGGGAGCAGTTGTTTGGTGGTCGTCAGTTGACGGAAGACATCATGCGCCGATACGGTCTGAGTGAAGAGGATGCTCAGCGTGCCAAGCTCGAGGGTGGTGTGCCGGATGATTATGAATCTGAAATTTTAGGCCCCTTCCGTGAGGCGGTGGTTCAGCAGGTGAGTCGTTCGCTGCAGTTTTTCTATTCATCCAGTCAGTTTAACGACGTTGATTCAATTATTTTAGCTGGCGGTACCTCTTCGATCCCTGGTCTCGCCGAGCAAGTGCAAGATACGATAGGTACGCCAACGGTTGTTGCTAACCCCTTTGTCAGTATGACGTTATCTCAGAAAGTGAATGCCACTTGGCTTGCGAATGATGCGCCTTCTCTAATGATTGCGGCGGGTTTGGCTATGAGGAGTTTTGACTGATGGCTAATATTAACTTATTGCCGTGGCGCGAAGCGCTTCGAGAAGAACGCAATAAATCGTTTTACGTTTTTATTGGGTTGGTTGTGACGCTGGCGTTAGTGAGCGTATTTGCAGTGTTGCAGTACTTTGATAGCGCTGCCAGCTCACAGTCGGCTCGTAATTCATATTTGCAGCGTGAAACCGCATTGTTGGATGCGCAAATTATTGAAATTCAAGAGCTTCGAAAAACTCGCACAGAGTTGATTGAGCGTATGGAATTAATTCAGGCGTTGCAGGGAAATCGCCCTGTTATCGTGCGGATATTTGATGAAGTTGCTCGTTCTGTTCCTGAGGATCTGTATTTTACAACCTTGAAAGTGGAAGGTAATAAAGTTCGAGTGACAGGCGTTGCCTCGTCGAACAATCGATTGTCGGCGTTGATGAGGCGTTTTGATGAATCAGATTGGTTTAGAGATCCGTCTTTAATTAAGGTTCAAGCAAAGGCGCAGGGAGTCAATGAATTCGAAATTATCATGACGAAAGCTGATCCGCTGGATGCTAACAAGGAGCAAAGTTGATATGGCTGATACGAATAGTACTGGCGAATCGTTGCTTGATCAGATAAAGGCATTCGATCCCAATGACATAGATTGGCAGAATATGGGATCTTGGCCTTTGATCGGCAAAGTCATCTTCTGCGTTGCTCTATTTTTTGGTATTGGTGCTGGCGGTTACTTTGTTTTTATTCAAAAAGAAGAAGCAAAGCTTGAACGTTTAAGTTCAATGGAAGTTAGCCTTAAAAAAGATTTCGAGACTAAAGCTTTTAGAGTCGCCAATCTCGACGAATATCGTACCCAGATGATTGAAATGGAAACTCGTTTTGGTTCCTTATTGAAACAGTTACCCAAGGATACCGAAGTTCCTGGTCTTATTGATGATATAAGTACGGCGGCTTTGAATTCTGGTTTGGATCTTAAATCAATCGATCCTCAAGATATGAAAAAAACAGAGTTCTATAAAGAGCTTCCCATTAATATCGAAGTGTCGGGTGATTATCATGAAATGGGGGCATTTGTTTCAGGCGTTGCTTCGTTGCCCCGTATTGTGACTCTGCATGATTTTGATATTAAAACCGCTTCAAAGGGTGGCGTCCTCACAATGAATATTTTGGCCAAGACCTATCAGTATGATGCGGACGGGGGGGAGTGACATGATGAAATTGTTGATTCTATCGGCCTCCGTATTGTCACTTTCTGGCTGCTTTAATGAAACCGGTAATGCGAGTGATTTAAAAGAATATATGGCGCAAATCATGGCGAAGCCACGAGGAAGAGTTGAGCCAATACCTGAGTTTAAACCTTACGAATCCTTTAGTTACAGTGCCTCAGCCATTCGTTCGCCGTTTAGGCTAGCCGTTGTAGAGGAAGAGTTAGCTACATCAAATAATGGTTATAATATTCGCCCGGATACCGATCGTCCAAAAGAGTATTTAGAGCAGTTTAATATCGAACAGCTTGGCATGGTGGGAACACTCCAAAAGCCTGATGGTGAACTTTGGGCGTTGGTGAAAGATGGTACTGGTGGTGTTGTTCGTGTGAAAGAAGGCGAATACATGGGCCGTAACCATGGCCGCGTTGTCACCGTTCTGGGTGGCCGCATTAATATTATTGAAATTGTACCGGATGGACTAGGCGGTTGGCTTGAGCGCCCTAGAACTTTGGCTCTCGACGGAACGGCAGGAGAATAACTATGAAAAACTACAGCGGCCTACGCTTTTTGATTCGCTCACTCGCCCTAGGCCTGACTCTAACGGCAACGAACGTATTTGCTGTCACCTTAACCGATTTTAAGTCGGCGTCATCCGCAGGTGATGTGACCGAAATTGAATTGGTGTTTGATGGGACTCCACCTGAAATTAGTGGTTATACCATTGAAAAACCAGCCCGAATTGCTTTGGATCTTCCTGGTGTGACGAGTGATTTGAAATCTAAGCGTCATGAGCTGGGTACAGGTAATGCACGCAGCGCAATGGTCGTCGAAGCGAAAGATCGGGCGCGAGTTGTAATTAACTTGAATCAGTTGGTGGGATACACAACTCAGGTTCAAGGGAATAAATTGTTTGTTCGTGTTGGTGATGATGGGCAGTCAAAGCAATTTGCTGGTAATACGAAGACTTCTGCCAGTGGGGAGAAAATCAGCCAAAACGGAATGAAAGTCGTGAATGTGGATTTTCGTCGTGGTAGTCAAGGTGAGGGGCAGGTTCAGATATCTTTAAGTGACGCTCGTGCTTCGGCCAATATTCGCAGAGAGGGATCAAAGATCATCGCTGATCTCGAAGGCGTTGCATTGCCTAATGTTCTGAGTCGTCGTCTGGATGTTGCCGACTTTGCAACACCGGTACGTTTTGTTGATGCACGTGCTGAGGGTGGTTCTGCGCGTATTGTGATTGAGCCTCAGTCTGCCGATTTTGATTACTTGGCGTACCAAACGGATAAAGTGCTCTCTATTAATATTTCAGATATTCCTAAAGACGCAGAAGGCCAGCAAGAAAAACAGTTTCCGTTTACGGGTGAAAAGCTATCGCTTAATTTCCAAAATATTGAGGTTCGTACCGTTCTTCAGTTGATTGCTGATTTTACTGGATTGAATTTGGTAGCGTCGGATTCTGTTGGTGGCAGTATTACCCTTCGCTTGCAAAATGTTCCTTGGGATCAGGCATTAGATTTAGTACTTAAAACAAAAGGTCTAGGTCAGCGTCAAATGGGCTCGGTGCTTTTAATTGCACCGGCTGAAGAAATTGCAGCGCGTGAAAAAGTCGAGCTTGAGGCGGTACGTCAGGTTGAAGAGTTGGCACCACTAGTCACTGAGTATATGCAGCTGAAATATGCAAAAGCTGCTGATTTGGCTGAGTTATTAACCTCCGAGCAAGGTTTGCTATCTGAGCGCGGTACTGCGGTTGTGGATTCTCGTACCAATACTCTTCTGATGAAGGACAGTGCGAAAAATTTGGAGAAGGTTCGAGAAGCATTAACTATGCTTGATGTCCCTGTTCGTCAGGTGCTTATCGAGGCCCGTATTGTCGTTGCTAGCACTACGGTTGGTGAAGAGCTGGGTGTTCAGTGGGGTGGTGCAGGATTTAAAAACAACGGTGACAATTGGACAACGTTTGGTGGTACAAAATCAACGTTGAGAGAAGGCAACCAGATTCTATTTGACCGTGCTAACACAGGTTCATCTAGTCAAACGATAGATCTTGAAAGCTCGGATGTGATTGATTTCGGTGTGACTGATGCTTCTGCTTCAACGTTTGCAATTGGCTATCAGACAGCCGACTTCTTGCTAGATCTTGAATTGTCAGCGATTGAGACTGAAGGTCGTGCGGAAATTGTCTCTCAACCTCGAGTGATTACGGCAGATGGTCAAACGGCTTCCATTGAATCCGGTACTGAGATCCCATACTTACAAGCAAGCTCAAGTGGTGCCGCGAACGTTTCCTTTAAGTCTGCTGTATTGCGTTTAGAGGTTACCCCGCAAATTACCCCTGATGACCGCATTATTATGGACTTAGTGATTAACCAAGACTCTGTTGGTGAGCTAACGACGGCGGGTCCGGCGATTGATACCAATGCGGTTGAAACGCAAGTGCTGGTTGAAAATGGTGAAACTATTGTGCTGGGTGGTATCTTCCGTTCAGAAGAAATCACGCAGGTGAGTAAAACCCCATTCTTTGGTGATCTGCCTTTGATTGGCGCTCTGTTCCGTCGTACTAGCCAGCAAGAAGAAAAGAGCGAGTTGTTGGTCTTTATCACTCCACGATTGGTTAAGGAAACGTTGTCCGCGCGTTAATCGAATGACACAATCTGTATATCTCATTGGGCCGATGGGTGCTGGTAAAAGCACCATCGGCCGCTTGCTTTCTCAAGAACTTAAATTTGAGTTCTATGATTCCGATAAAGTCATCGAAGAGCGATGTGGCGCGGATATTCCTTGGATTTTTGATAAGGAAGGTGAGGCCGGTTTTCGTGAGCGTGAAGTTTCTGTTATTGAGGAAATGACGAGCGTAAGCGGGATTGTACTTGCTACAGGCGGTGGCGCTATTTTACGAGAGGAAAACCGTCGTAATCTGGCTTCGCGTGGCACGGTTGTTTATCTTTGCACTTCTGTCGAGCAACAGCTCTCTCGTACCTCTCGGGATCGCAATCGTCCTCTATTGCAAACCCCCGACCCTGAACAAGTACTTAGAAGCTTGTTTGCCGAGCGTGACCCCTTGTATCGCTCGGTAGCAGACATCGTGATTGAAACGGATCAACGCAACCCTCGTTGGGTTGTGCAGGAACTTAAAAAACATCTTTCTTGAGGCTCAAAGGCATTATGCAAAACACGAATATGCAAACTCTTGCTGTTGATCTTGGTGATCGAAGTTATCCTATCTATATCGGTTCAGACTTGCTCAGTAACCCAGATGTATATGCGCCTCACATTCACGGTAAACAGGTCATGATCGTTACTAACGATGTGGTTGCTCCTATTTACCTCGAGGACATAAAAAAAGCACTCAAGGGGTATCGGGTTGATACAGTCATCTTACCCGATGGCGAGAGCCATAAAGATTTAACAACCTTAAATAAAATTTTTGATGCTTTGCTTGAGCATCGACACAATCGAACCACAACGCTTATCGCTTTGGGTGGCGGTGTTGTTGGTGATATGACCGGGTTTGCTGCCGCGTCATATCAGCGAGGTGTTAATTTTATTCAAGTACCTACCACGCTACTCTCTCAAGTTGATTCCTCGGTCGGTGGTAAAACAGGTGTCAATCATCCTCTCGGCAAGAATATGATTGGTGCTTTTCATCAGCCTCAGGCGGTCATTGCTGATACGGATACACTAGAAACATTACCGTTGGCTGAAATGGCAGCAGGCATGGCTGAAGTTATTAAATATGGTTTGATTTGTGATTCAGACTTTTATGATTGGCTGCAAGAGTCTGTGGCAAGTTTGATATCGGGTGATGCAGAATTACTTGCCGAGGCTATTTATCGCTCCTGTGAGAATAAGGCTAAGGTCGTCTCTCAGGACGAGCGTGAAGGCGGAATTCGAGCCATTTTAAATTTAGGTCATACATTTGGTCATGCAATCGAAGCGCATCAAGGCTATGGCAGTTGGCTTCATGGTGAAGCGGTCGGTGCTGGCATGATGATGGCTGCTGACTTAAGTGCTCGTTTGGGCGTTTTGTCTGATGGTCAAGTGCTTAAACTTCGACGTTTATTACAAGCCGCTCACCTTCCCGTTGAGGGGCCTAAAGACATGAGTTGTGACGATTATATTAGTCGGATGGCTGTGGATAAAAAAGTGCTAGATGGCACCTTAAGACTGGTATTGTTGAAACAAATTGGAGAGGCTTATGTCACATCTGACGTGCCCTCTACACTTTTGCTTGAAACACTGATGGCGTGTGGCGCAAAAGCTAGTTAATAGCGGGCTTTAAAGTGTTACTTCGACAGTAATAAACAACATTAGCAGGTGATGAAAATGGACTTTGATGTGGAATTATCTGCGACAGCAAAATCCCTTAATACTAAAGGGGGAGTTAGTGAGTTTATGATGATGCATTTATTGGATTCACAATCGCGAAATGTTGAGTTGCTCGCACATCTGGCTTCATATAGTGAGCTATTGGTGGTGGTTGCTGGCCCGGAAGGCTCAGGAAAGTCTGTGATTGCTAACGCATTAGCAGCACAGAGAGAAACGCCAGAAGATACTTTATTCCTAACCGCCAGCGTCATGCTGGGCATGCCTTCAATACTTTCTTCTGTAGCTAATCACTGGGATATGCCGGCGATACATGACGACGGCGGTCAGTCTCGAGAGGCAATTAGGAATGAAGCGTTAGCGCGTGCAGAAGATGGCGGAAACCTCCTTATTATTATTGATCAGGCTGATCAGCTTGATCCTGACACGTTAAATGATATCGCCCACTTCGCTTTATTAGCTCCCCAGGCAATTTCTTTCGCTCTGTTTGGATTGCCGGGTTATGAGGGCGGATTCCGTCATTCTCCAGCACAAGCTCCTGTGCATATTTTAACGGTGGAGCCAATTAACGATAACGAAGCCTCGAAGCTGCTGGCTAATGTCTACGGCGATGGTGCCGCGTGTCCTTTGGATTCAAAAGAGTTAGAGCAAGCAATAGCTCGTTCAGGAGCGCTTCCCGGTAAATTACTCGCGATTGCTGAGCAGATGATTGCTTCCCCTCGCGCCGCCCAAACTAGCGCGCGAAGTGACGGATTTCCGCTACGGAATATATTAGGGATTGCAGCAATCGCAACCTCAATAATTATGTTGGTCGCTTATCAGCTTGGCAGCGATAATGAGGCTCCTGCTCAGGAATTTTTTGCGTCAAGTGAGGCAGAAACAGCGATCCAGCCACAGTCAGTACCGGGCCAAATCACAGATTATAATTATTCGGAAGTCACTGAGTCGGCAGCAGAACCAAAGATTGAGACGGTTGATCTTGAGCTAGCCTCCGTAGCTCCTGCTCAAACCGGAGACGCGGGAAGCGCAGCACAGGTTGAGTCTCTTTCGGTGAAGACGAGCGCTGTTGCTTCAGAAGTCAGTGAAAAGTCGAAGGCAGTATCTACAGAGCTTTCGCAAGCTTCATCTGCTTCTAAGCTCGCTCCTCCTGTTTTTAAAGCAGCTCCTAAGCCGGTTGAGAAAACAGTTATTGCCCCCTCCGTCGCTGGTTTAACGAAGAAAGAATCGAGTGCAAAGCCACAGCAGACTTACACTGCGGACGAAGTGGCCTTGCTGAAGCCGGAGAGTGGGTATATCGTGCAACTCTTAGGGTCGTCTAGTGCCGATGGCGCAAACGTATTCAAAGGTGAGTGGCAAGCACAAGTAACAGGTACCCTGTATCAGTACGAAGCTGTGCATAACAGTAAGCCTTGGTTTGTTGTTGTGTCGGGGGTGTATGCGAGCAAAGCGGAAGCTCGTGCCGCCGTCAATGCGCTACCTCCCAAATTACGTAGTCAATCGCCGTGGGTGCGGCCATTGTCTGACGCACAAAACGCACTTCGCTGATTACAAAATACCTTCGTATCCGGCGCATTGCGTCGGGCCTTTACGTGTGTCTATTTGTGGCGACCGCCTCAGATGTGTAGAATGAGCGTCCTTTTGTCTCTGGGTTGCTTATTTTTTGAACGTTAATTAAATCTAAGCCCTTGATATTCAACGATTTTTATTGGTGAGAGCTGTTCTATGAGAACTGGTCTGTATACTCCAGGCGAATTTAAGGACAACTGTGGTTTTGGTCTTTTGGCGCACCTTGAAGGTGCACCGAGCCATGAACTCCTGACCACAGCGATCGAGTCCTTGACCTGTATGACACACCGTGGCGGTATTGCTGCTGACGGTAAAACTGGCGACGGTTGTGGTCTGTTAATTCAGAAACCAGACTCGTTCTTGCGTGCTGTCACGCAGGAAGTCGGAATCACACTTCCTGAACAGTATGCTGTTGGCATGGTGTTTATGGACCTTGATGACGCTATTTTTGCTCAGCAAAAAATGGCGGTGGAAAGTGCGTTAAAAGATCAGGGGCTTAATGTTCTTGGTTGGCGTACCGTACCGACGAGCAACGATTGTCTTGGCCCTATGGCGGTGGATTGCCTACCTCGTTTTGAGCAGGTGTTTGTCGCGCCTGAGGCGACACTTGATGATACAGCGTTAGCGGTTAAGTTGTTTTACGCGCGTCGTTTTGCTGAAAAAGCATTAGCCGATCATTCTGACTTTTACATCGCGAGTTTGTCTGACAAAGTATTGTCATACAAAGGCTTGATGATGCCTGTTGACCTGCCGAATTTTTATTTGGACTTGGGTGATGAGCGTCTAGAAACCGCTATTTGTGTATTCCACCAACGTTTCTCGACCAATACGATGCCGCGTTGGCCTTTGGCTCAGCCTTTCCGAATGCTGGCGCACAATGGTGAGATTAATACGATCCGTGGTAACCGCAATTGGGCTAACGCACGTTCTAGCAAGTTCGCTAGCGACCTCTTGCCTAACCTTGAAGATATCTCTCCGGTAGTGAATACAACAGGGTCTGACTCATCCTCAATGGATAATATGTTAGAGCTGTTGGCGATGGGCGGCATGAATATTTTCCGTGCGATTCGCATGATGATTCCGCCGGCATGGCAGAACGTAGAGACGATGGACGCTGACTTGCGCTCGTTTTATGAATACAACTCCATGCATATGGAGCCGTGGGATGGTCCTGCTGGCCTTGTTATTACTGACGGTCGTTATGCGGTCTGTGGTCTTGACCGTAATGGCTTGCGTCCATCGCGCTGGGTGATCACTAAGAATAAGTTTATTACCGTTGCTTCTGAAGTAGGCGTGTACGATTACAAGCCGGAGAATGTTGTTGCGAAAGGTCGAGTAGGCCCAGGTGACATCTTGGCCATCGACACCCAAGAAGGTAAGTTGCTGCATACAGACGATATCGATCATTTATTGAAATCGTCCCAGCCCTATAAAAAATGGTTGAAAGAAAATGCGTTGCGCATTGAAAGCCGTTTGCAGTTAGAAAAGGCAGGCAAGGAAGCGCTTGCTGGCGATGCCCTCAACACCCATCAGAAGTTGCATCTTGTGACGCGTGAAGAGCGTGATCAAGTATTACGTCCGATGGCTGAAGATGGTCAGGAAGCAACCGGCTCGATGGGGGATGACACCCCAATGGCTGTGTTGTCTCAGCGTGTTCGCCACGTTGCCGATTACTTCCGTCAGCAATTTGCTCAGGTTACTAACCCACCGATTGATCCATTACGTGAATCTATCGTAATGTCGTTGGAAACCTGTATTGGTGCCGAGAAGAACGTATTCGAAGAATCTGCGGATCACGCGAATCGTGTGATCCTGACCTCGCCAGTGTTGTCACCATTGAAGTTTATCGGCCTTAAAGACACCGGGCGTGAAGAATTCCGTCATACCACTTTGTCGATGGCTTATGACGCGAACACATCGCTTAAAGAGGCGATCTTGGCTCTCACCGCACAAGCGGAAGCGGCGATTCGTGGTGGTGATGTCATTTTGATATTAAGTGACCGTGAGGTTAACGAAGATCAATTGGTCATCCCTGCTGTGATGGCGACGGGTGCTGTGCATCACCACCTAAGCCAGCGTGGTTTACGTACCAACGGTAACATTGTTGTTGAGACGGGCTCTGCTCGTGATGCTCATCAATTCGCTGTGTTGCTAGGTTTCGGTGCAACCGCGGTGTACCCGTGGTTGGCTTATGATATTTTGACTGACCTTCACCGTAGCGGTGAAGTGTTGGGTGACCCGCTAAAATCTCAGCAGAATTACCGCAAAGCAATCCGTAAAGGTTTGCTGAAAGTAATGTCTAAAATGGGTATCTCAACCATTACCTCATATCGTGGTTCACAATTGTTTGAAGCGATTGGTCTCAGCGATGAAGTGGTTGATCTATGTTTCTGTGGTGTGCCTAGCCGTATTGAAGGTGCCTCTTTTAGCGACTTTGATGAAGACGTACAGTTGATTCGTAGCGTCGCTTGGAAAACGCGCAAACAGATTGAACAGGGTGGCTTGCTTAAATATGTACACGGTGGTGAATACCACGCGTACAACCCTGATGTTGTGAAAAATATTCAAGAAGCGGTTCAAACGAATAGCCAAGCGGCTTACGATCGCTTTTCTGAGTTAGTGAATCAGCGCCCAGTGGCCACTATTCGTGATTTATTGACCTTCCGGAAAGATATTCAGCCGATTGATATCAGCGAAGTAGAGCCTGCAGAGGCGCTTTATCCGCGTTTTGATACCGCAGCTATGTCGTTGGGGGCGCTCTCCCCAGAAGCGCATGAAGCGCTGGCTATGGCTATGAACGAGTTGGGCGGACGATCTAACTCAGGTGAAGGCGGTGAAGATCCACTGCGTTATGGTACAAGCCGCAACTCCAAGATTAAGCAGATCGCTTCTGGTCGTTTTGGTGTGACGCCGCATTACTTGTCCAGTGCTGAAGTGCTGCAGATTAAAGTCGCGCAGGGTGCTAAGCCGGGTGAAGGTGGTCAGTTACCGGGTGGTAAGGTCAATCAATTGATTGCGACATTACGCTTCTCGGTACCTGGCGTAACACTGATATCTCCGCCTCCTCATCATGATATCTACTCGATTGAAGATTTGGCGCAGCTGATTTACGACCTGAAACAGGTTAACCCTAAAGCGTTAGTGTCTGTGAAGCTCGTGTCTGAACCGGGTGTGGGGACGATTGCAGCGGGTGTGGCGAAAGCCTATGCGGATCTTATTACTATCTCCGGTTACGACGGCGGTACCGCGGCATCACCGTTAACATCTATCCGTTATGCGGGTTCCCCTTGGGAGCTAGGTCTTTCGGAAGCGCACCAAGCACTGCGTGCAAACGATCTTCGCGGTAATGTTCGTGTGCAGACAGACGGTGGTTTGAAGTCCGGCTTGGATGTGATCAAAGCAGCGATTTTAGGGGCGGAATCGTTTGGTTTCGGCACCTTGCCTATGGTCGCAGTGGGCTGTAAATACTTACGTATTTGTCACCTAAATAACTGTGCGACGGGTGTTGCTACGCAGAATGAAAACCTGCGAGACAAACATTACATCGGCACTAAAGACATGGTAGTAAACTACTTCCGCTTTGTGGCTGAAGAAGTTCGTGGCTGGATGGCTCAGTTGGGTATTCGTTCTCTTGAAGAGCTTGTTGGCCGTACTGACTTGCTTGAACAGATCGAAGGTAATACAGGTAAGCAGCGCAGCTTGAATCTGATGCCTATGTTGGTGAACGATTTAATACCGGCGGATAAACCACACACGGTAAAAGTTGAGCGAAATAAACCTTACGATGAAGGTCTATTGGCTGAGCGTATGGTTGAAGAAACGCTATCTGCAATCGAAAACAAAGCGGGTGGGGAATTTAGCTTCCATATCACCAACTGTGACCGCTCTGTGGGTGCGCGCTTGTCGGGTGAGATAGCTAAGCGTCATGGCAACCAAGGTATGGCAAGTGCGCCGATCAAGTTGAACTTGACGGGTATTGCTGGTCAGTCCTTTGGTGTATGGAACGCTGGTGGCTTAGAGATGAAACTCGAAGGTGACGCCAACGATTACGTGGGTAAAGGCATGACTGGCGGTAAGCTGGTTATCTTCCCGCCAAAAGGCTCAACGTTTGCGACCAATAAAACGTCCATCGTGGGTAATACCTGCTTATACGGTGCGACTGGCGGTAAATTACTTGCCGCTGGCTGTGCTGGCGAGCGCTTTGGTGTTCGTAACTCGGGTGTTCATGCGGTTGTAGAAGGCGCTGGTGATCACTGCTGTGAGTACATGACAGGCGGTATGGTCTGTGTGTTAGGTAGCACAGGTTACAACTTCGGCGCAGGTATGACAGGCGGCTTCGCTTACGTACTCGACCAAGACAATACATTTGTTGATAAGTACAACCATGAGCTGGTGGATATTCACCGCATCAGCAACGAAGAGATGGAAGCGTACCGTAATCACTTGCGTACAGTGCTTCGTGAATTCGTAGAAGAAACCGGTAGCGCTTGGGGTCAAACTATTCTTGATGACTTCGACGGCTTTATTGGTAAATTCTGGCTGGTTAAGCCGAAAGCGGCTGACTTACAACAACTGCTGAATAGCACCCGTGCTCGTCCTGAGTAATCGGTACAGGATGAGAGAGAGAGGTTCGAGATGACACAACGTCTGAACAACAACTTCCAGTTTGTTGATGTGGGTCGACAAGACCCAAAGAAAAAATCGATCAGTGTCCGTAAGGCGCAGTTCGTAGAGATTTATGAGCCGTTCAAGCAAGAGCAAGTGAACGACCAAGCACATCGCTGCCTAGAGTGTGGAAACCCATACTGTGAGTGGAAGTGCCCGGTGCACAACTACATTCCTAACTGGCTGAAACTGGCCAGTGAAGGCAACATCATGGAAGCGGTGGAGCTAAGTCACGCAACCAATACGCTACCAGAGGTGTGTGGACGCGTATGCCCGCAAGATCGCTTGTGTGAAGGTTCTTGTACTTTGAACGACGGCTTTGGTGCAGTCACGATCGGGAATGTTGAGAAATACATCACCGATACTGCCTTTGCTATGGGCTGGCGCCCTGATATGTCAAAAGTTGTTCCAACGGGTAAGCGTGTCGCGATTATCGGTGCTGGCCCTGCGGGTCTTGGAGCGGCTGATGTCCTTGTGCGCAATGGCGTAACACCAGTCATCTTTGATAAATACCCAGAAATCGGTGGTTTGCTGACCTTTGGTATTCCAGAGTTCAAGCTTGAGAAGAGCGTGATGTCTAACCGTCGTGAAGTCTTTGAAGGTATGGGTGTTGAGTTCCGTTTGAACACCGAAGTCGGCAAAGACATCGAGTTCCAAGCGATTGTGGACGAATTTGATGCCGTATTCCTAGGCATGGGCACCTACAACTACATGAAGGGTGGCTTTCCGGGTGAAGATTTACCCGGCGTTCATGACGCCCTCGATTTCTTGATTTCAAGTGTAAATCGGAATCTTGGTTTTGAAAAAGACGCGGCTGACTTCGTTAGTATGAAGGGTAAAAAAGTCGTAGTTCTAGGCGGTGGTGATACAGCAATGGACTGTAACCGTACCTCTATTCGCCAAGGTGCAGAGACTGTGTCTTGTGCATACCGCCGTGATGAAGCCAATATGCCAGGCTCTAAGCGTGAAGTAACCAACGCACGTGAAGAAGGTGTGAAGTTTTTATTCAACCGCCAGCCTGTTGCCATTGTTGGTGACGGTAAAGTGGAAGGCGTTAAGGTCGTGACCACAAAGATGGGTGAACCTGACGAAAATGGTCGTCGTCGCCCTGAAGTGATTGAGGGGTCGGAAGAGATTCTGCCTGCTGATGCGGTATTGGTTGCCTTTGGTTTCCGCCCAAGCCCTGCCCCATGGTTTAAAGACTTTGGTATCGAACTCAATAGCTGGGAGGGTGTTATTGCACCGGAAGAACAAGAGTTCAAATTCCAGACCACTAATCCGAAAGTTTTCGCCGGTGGTGACATGGTGCGAGGTTCTGATCTTGTGGTAACCGCGATCTGGGAAGGCCGAGAAGCTGGTGAAGGTATTTTGGATTACCTTGATCTATAGCTAGGTGCGTTAGAGCCCAAAGGTAGCGGGCTAGCGGGATTAGTAGTTGAGTGACTTATCCCGGTTGTTCATCTACGTTGGTTCCAGTTACTACAAAACGCGACTTCGGTCGCGTTTTGTTTTTTTGCAGTAGTCGTATCTGTTATCTCAGTGTTATGCTTGAGCGATTCGTGACATACGTAAAAATTCTAAACAGGGAGGGGTCACCCATGCGCATGCCCGCTTATTTGGCAGCTTTATTCTTATCTCTATTTCTCACGGCTTGTGGCGGTGGTGGAGATCCTGTGGTTAGTGATACTTCAACGGACGCGGGTGATACAGGCACCACAGGTTCAGACACAGATGATGTAACGACGTCTTCAGTTATAGATACGCCTGCAATAGGTACTGGTACAGGTGATAGCTTCCAAGCAGGTATTTTGAGCGTTAATACAAACAGCTTATCTGCTGGTGGAAGCACTCAAATTACGGCGACGATCGTTGACGCAGGTAACAACAACAAAAAAATAGCTTCCGAAGAATACACCATAATTTTCAGTTCAAGCTGTGAGTCGGATGGTCGCGCCGAATTCAGTAAAGAAGAAGTAACCACTTCTAGCGGTGATGTCACTGTTACTTACACTGCTAAAGGGTGTTCGGGCGATGATTTTATAACATTTGGATTGTATCCCTCTGGGGCGACAGGAGCTGGTGATCGCCTTGCAGTCGCTTCAGGAACGATCACAGTAGCCCCGCCTGAAGTTGGCGCGATAACTTATGTTGGCGTGGATGCTCCCCTTATTTCACTTGCGACAATCGGCGACGCTGTTTTACCGAAGCTTGCAACGGTGACATTCAAAGTCGTCGATACTGCAAATAACCCAATCGTGAATCAGACCGTTGATTTTGAATTATCTAGCTCTGCTGGTGGCTTGTCTCTTTCGATCGATTCATCGGTTACGAATGAAGCTGGAGAAGTGTCTGCAGTGGTCTTGGCAGGATCAACTCATACGGATGCTGTCGTCCGTGCGACGACCCTTGCTACTGATGGTACAACTAAAATTTTTACAAGCTCGCAGAATATTTCTGTCACGACTGGAATTGCTGATCAGGATAGTTTCGTAATTGCTCTGGATAAATTCAGCACTTGGGGGTGGGGGCAGTTCGGTGAAGGTACGGAGATTAATGTAACAGCTTACGTGAATGACCATTTCCAGAACCCAGTCCCAGATGGCACTATCGTAAACTTTGCTGCAGACGCAGGTCATATTGACTCTGCTTGTCAGACATCCGGTGGCAGTTGTTCGGTGATCTGGTATAGCACCGCACCACTTCCTGGATCTGATGAATCGGGCGATATTTTCTTGGCTGATGGCACGAGACCTTATGACATCAATCGCGTAACGGTTGATCCTACTTGGAATGGTGGATTGCCAGGCGTTGGAACTATAGTTGCCTACACCTCTGGCGAAGCCGGGTACTCTGATGCCAATGGTAATAATCTTTTTGATAGTGGAGAGTCTTTCAAGTCATATGCTGAGGCGTTTCTTGATGCCAATGAAAATGGTGTTTATGACTATGATCAAGATACTAATCCCCGTGAAGATTTATTTGATTTTAATGGGGATGGCTCGTTTACTTCTGCGCCTTCCACTTATCAGGGAGCCAGCTGTTTAGCAGGTGATGCGGTAAATTGTCAGTCTCTGATGCATGTTCGTGATAGCGCTAGTTTTATTGTTGCCAGTGCCAACGTTAGCACCGAACTTATTTCGGTTGTGGGTTCTATTGGCGATAGAAATGTTACTGCCAGTACGTGTGTCGTTTTGGGTAAAGACGAACGAATCACTTACACGTACGCACTTAGTGATGTAAACGGCCATGTTCCTCCTGCAGGAACCAAAGTTGATCTTAATGCAGGTGAGCTTACATTGCTCGGATCAAGCGGGTCAGAGGTTCTTAATAATCAATACTCAACTAATGGTTGGAATGTATCTTTTTTCGTTGAAGGGGATTACCTCTCACCAATAGATGGTGTTGAAAAACCATTATTGATTGTTGAGCAGGTTGACGGCCTTGAGGTTACCAATATTGATGGGCCTAAAGTAACTGATAATCAGAGTGTCACAGTAACTCCTGATCAGTTGCCTGCTTCCCTTGGAACGTTGACACTAAGTTTTACCGATGCATGTGATGTAGCTGTTGGTGTGGATCTTGTGGTTATTGCCGAGTTGAGTAACGGTAATTTTGACTCTGGAAGTAGTGGGGTCGTATTTAAATCATATACCGTATTGGCTGGGGCAACCCTCGATATTGATATCTTCACTGATGGAGTATCGTCCTTTGATTCGGAAGGTTTGAGTCTAACAATTTATCCGGCGGGAAGTACTTTGTTTACTGAGCTATCAGTTGGGGTATTCGACTGAGCTAGTTGATTGATCCAAAACCCGGCCATCGGCCGGGTTTTTTGTTATTATCTTGCGCAAATTAAATTCAACACATCGGTAGTTATATGTCTGAGCTGAAAAATGATCGCTTCCTACGCGCACTTCTGCGCGAACCAGTAGACCGTACCCCAATATGGATGATGCGTCAGGCAGGCCGTTACTTACCAGAGTACAAAGCGACACGCGCTCAGGCCGGTGATTTTATGTCGTTGTGTAAAAATCACGAGTTGGCATGTGAGGTGACCATTCAGCCGTTGGAACGTTTTCCGCTAGATGCTGCGATTTTGTTCTCAGATATTTTGACGATCCCAGATGCGATGGGTTTGGGATTGTACTTTGAAGAGGGCGAAGGCCCGCGTTTTAGAAAAGTTGTTCGTACTGAAAAAGACGTTGCTGATTTACCTATTGCGAATACTGAAGCGGATCTTGATTATGTGCTAAAAGCCGTGAGCACGATTCGTGCTGAGTTGAATGGCCGTGTTCCGCTGATTGGTTTTTCAGGTAGCCCGTGGACGTTAGCGACTTATATGGTTGAAGGCGGCTCCTCAAAAGACTTTCGTCATGTGAAGGCGATGATGTATGACACGCCAGCGGTGATGCACGAGCTGTTAAATAAATTAGCGCTGTCTGTGATTGATTATTTGAATGGTCAAATCAAAGCGGGCGCACAAGCAGTACAGATCTTCGATACTTGGGGTGGTAGCCTCAGCGATGTGGCGTATCAAGAGTTCTCACTTAAGTACATGAAGCAAATCGTAGATGGTTTGATTCGTGAACACGATGGTCAGAAGATTCCTGTTATTTTGTTCACTAAAGGTGGTGGGCAGTGGTTAGAGTTAATGGCGGATACCGGTGCCGATGCTCTTGGTATTGATTGGACGACAGACATCGGGAGTGCTCGGGGCCGTGTTGGTGATCGTGTTGCCTTGCAGGGCAATATGGACCCTTCGGTTTTATATGCATCACCTGCGACCATTCGAAAAGAAGTGAAGCGCATTTTAGACAGTTACGGCAAAGGTAGCGGCCAGGTCTTTAATCTGGGACACGGTATTCACCAATTTGTCGATCCTGAACACGCGAAGGCCTTTGTTGAGGCCGTTGTTGAGTTAAGTCCTGAATATCACGTGTAGGGTGGCCCGATATAAAAAAACCCCTGTTATTACAGGGGTTTTTTTATGCACAATTGTCACCTCTAGCCTACAGTAATACTGGTGGTGATTCGCTATATTGTTACACTATCACGCTGATGTGATGATTACCCTGACAGTACTAAATTAACTAGATGAGCCTAATTGTATGAATCTAATTTGGGTACCTTTATTACCCTTACTTGGTGTTCTGATTCCTTTATTTTTAGGGCGTTACCCTCGTTCTCTGCTAGCTCTAGGGACGGCCATTCTTCCAGCCATCGCATTGGGTATTATTGTCAGCCTTATTCCACAAGTAATGGCAGGCGAATACCCTTCGGTGAGCTATGAGTGGGTACCAGTGCTGTCGCTAAGTATTAGTTTTTTCCTCGATGGCTTAGGCCTTATGTTTACCTTGCTGATTTTAGGCATAGGTTTGTTAGTCATTTTATACGCGCGGTATTACCTCTCCCCTGGGGATAATGCCGGCCGCTTTTATGCGAGCTTGATGCTATTTATGACGGCCATGCTTGGGGTTGTGCTTTCATCGAACTTAATTCAACTTTGGTTCTTCTGGGAGTTAACCAGTGTTAGCTCTTTTTTGTTAATTAGTTTTTGGTCTAATCGGTCGGATGCTCGAAAGGGCGCTCGAATGGCATTAACCGTCACTGGTGCTGGCGGCCTTGCTCTCTTAGCTGGCTTGCTTCTTATCGGAGAAGTGGTTGGCAGTTACGATCTTCAAACCGTATTAGCGAGTGGTACTTTGATCGCCCAGCATCAGCTGTATCCTTTAATTGTTGTGCTCGTATTATTAGGGGCGTTTACTAAGTCGGCTCAGTTTCCGTTTCATTTTTGGTTGCCACACGCTATGGCAGCCCCGACCCCTGTGTCTGCATATTTACACTCAGCTACTATGGTGAAGGCCGGGATATTTTTGATGGCACGCTTTTACCCTGTGCTATCGCATACCGAGCTTTGGTTCGCACTGGTGAGCTTAGTCGGCTTGATGACCTTGTTAGTGGGTGCTTACACTGCATTGTTTAAGCACGACTTAAAGGGGCTGCTGGCTTATTCAACGATCAGCCATTTAGGTCTCATTACATTATTGCTTGGCTTAGATACAGAATTAGCTTCTCTCGCGGCCATGTTTCATGTCATCAATCATGCGGTATTCAAAGCGTCTTTATTTATGGCCGCAGGGATTATTGATCATGAATCCGGTTCGCGTGACATGCGAAAGTTGAATGGCTTGATGAAATACATGCCTTATACAGCGACCTTGGCGATGGTTGCAGCTGCCTCAATGGCCGGTGTGCCGTTAATGAATGGTTTTTTATCAAAAGAAATGCTGTTCGCAGAATCGTTACACCAAGATATTCTTGGGGCAATGTCATGGCTCATTCCTTTGTTAGTAACGGTTGGCGGAGCACTGGCCGTGGCTTACTCTCTACGATTTATTCATGACGTGTTTTTTAATGGTGAACCTATCGACTTGCCAAAAACACCGCATGAACCACCACGGTACATGCGTGTACCTGTCGAAATTTTGGTCGTATTGTGTTTTCTGGTAGGTGTTTTTCCTGAGCTTATTGTTGGAGATTTACTGGTAGCCGTTGGAGCATCCTTGATGCCGACAGGGGTTCCGGAATTTAGCCTTTCAATTTGGCATGGCTTTAATTTACCACTGCTCATGAGCTTGCTTGCCGTCTTAGGGGGGATGGCTCTGTATAGCCAGCGGAAGCACATGTTTGCTTTTCAGGCGCAGTTTTCTGAAGTGGATGCAAAGCAAGTGTTTGAGCATGTTATTCAAACGCTGGCTCGTCGTGCGAATAACGTTTACGCCTTTATTGATAATGGTCGCTTCCAACGCTATGCAACGTGGATGATTGTGGTGGCGATATTGGCCTTAGGAATGCCATTGTTAGGCTTAACCAGCGCCGGAGGGTCACTACCAACAAGTGATCTTGATTTAGTATCCCTAGGTGGTGCCTTACTGCTCATTGTTGGCTCCGTGGCTACCGTACTCTTATCGCATCGACGTCTCTTGGCTTTAGTGACTATCTCGGTTGTTGGCTTGGTTGTCTCTGTCGCTTTTGCGTGGTTCTCTGCCCCTGATCTTGCGTTGACTCAGTTATCGGTTGAAGTGGCGACCATCATTCTGTTTTTATTGGCCCTGTATTTTTTACCGCAAAAAATGTCTCTGTTTAACTTGCCGCCTGCACGTATTGCTCGTGATTTAGGTCTCGCGACCTTGATCGGTTCGTTAGTTGGTACATTAACCTATGCCATGTTGACCCGCCCGATGGAAAGCATCAGTGACTTCTTTACCCTGAATGCAAAAACAGGAGGGGGAGGCACCAACGTGGTTAACGTAATTTTGGTTGATTTTCGTGGCTTCGATACCTTTGGTGAAATTACCGTGTTAGCGATTGCTGCCATTGGCATTTATAAGCTACTAGCGGGAATTCGCTTGTTTGTGCCCGCCGCCGATATGGACGGAAGGCCGTGGTCATCTGATCGTAATCCATTAATGCTGATGCAAATTTCGCAAAGTTTATTACCTCTTGCACTGCTGGTGTCTGCTTATATCTTTTTGCGTGGTCATAATTTACCGGGTGGTGGTTTTATTGCCGGTTTGATCACTGCTGTTGCACTCGTACAGCAATACGTTGCGAATGGTGTCGTGTGGATGCGTGACCGTGGTGATCTGAATTTTCAATGGTTTATCGTTTCAGGTTTATTAATAGCCTTTTTGTCCGGTGCGGGAAGTTGGGCGTTTGGACGCCCGTTCTTAACGACATGGTTTGATTATTTCTCTTTGCCTTTGGTCGGCAAGTTCGAGTTAGCCAGTGCAATGGCGTTTGATCTTGGCGTCTACTTAACCGTGATTGGAGCAACCTTGTCGATCTTGACCAACTTAGGAAAATTAACAACCACCGATAGGCCAAACCGCGGAGGGCAAGCGTAATGGAACTAATCTATTCAGTTACCGTCGGCGTGATGGTGACGTGCTCAATTTTTTTAATGCTGCGTGGTCATACATTCTCGGTGGTGCTTGGTCTGACCTTGATGTCTTATGCGGTTAATCTATTTTTATTTGCGAGTGGCGGTTTAGCGTTAAATCAACCTGCTATTTTAGCGGAAGGCGCATCCTATGCTGATCCTTTACCGCAGGCGCTGGTTCTGACGGCGATTGTGATCGGTTTTGCGATGACAGCGTTTGCATTAATTTTAGCAATACGTGCTCGAGCAGATTTAGGCAATGATAATGTCGACGGTCGTGCCGAAGTCGGAGATGTGCTATCGAACAAGGGACAAACGGTCGAACAAAATGGCAGTGTGCGAGAGCACCCAGAGCCATCATCGGGAGGTAAACTATAGTGATGCACTTGACCGCATTACCCGTTCTGCTTCCTTTTTTAGGTGCAGTGATTGTATTGATTCCTTGGTTCAATAAACGCATTGCTCAGCAGCGACTTGTTGCGCAATTATTTTTACTGGGTACCTTGGCTGTCTCCATCGTTTTATTTACTCAAACTATGGGCGAAGGTGCTCAGGGGTATGCGATGGGGGAATGGGAAGCGCCTTTTGGAATTTTCCTGATCGCGGATCCATTGGCTGGATTCATGCTTATATTAGCTGCTGTGTTAGCACTGGCGAGTCATCTATATGCCTGTGGTGGTGACGATCAAACAGGTAAGTTTTTTCATCCATTGTTTTTATTTCAGTTAATGGGAATAAATGGCGCATTTCTTACTGCTGATGCGTTTAATTTATTCGTATTTTTTGAAATTTTATTAATCGCCTCTTACTCATTGTTGATTCATGGCGGTGGCAAAGAGCGTACTCGTGCAGCCCAACATTATGTCCTTTATAATTTAATAGGCTCGGCCTTTTTCCTAATAGCCCTTGCCGTGTTGTATCGGGCTTATGGAACATTAAGTATTCCAGACATGGCTGCACGCTCCTCTAGTTTGCCTGAAGAAAGCTTGCCCTTAGCCAAAGCTGGTGGGCTATTGTTGATGGCTGTTTTTGGTATTAAAGCCGCATTATTACCCTTACATTTTTGGCTGCCTAGGACATACAGTTCAACATCTATTCCTGTCGCTGCCTTATTCGCGATTATGACTAAGGTCGGCGTGTACAGCCTGTGGCGTGTACATGGTACTGTTTTTGGGGATGATGCAGGAGCGGTCGCGAATCTTGGTAAAGATGCATTGATGTGGTTATCTGGAGCCACAGTGATAATTGGTTCTGTTGGTGTTCTGGCCAGTCAGTCATTACGCTGGTTGATTGCTAATCTAATAATTGTCTCTGTTGGAACCTTACTAATGACGGTGGCTATAGGTACGGTGGCGGCAACGGCAGCAGGTATTTATTACGCCTTGCATAGCACCTTCATGAGCGGTGCTTTCTTTTTGGTGGCTGGCCTATTAATAATGCAGCGTGGGCAAGCAGGGGATCGCTTAGTGCGGTCGCGCCCTTTGCGCTATCCACGCATTAGCGGAGCATTGTTTGCCATTGTTGCCATGGCGATGATTGGTCTCCCCCCATTCTCAGGCTTTACCGGAAAAATATTTGTCTTACAGTCTGCTTTAAAGAGTGGTGATGCCTTTTGGGTATGGCCGTTAATGTTGATTGCTGGTTTGGTGGCAATGGTGGCGTTATCACGAGCAGGCACAACCTTGTTCTGGCGTACGCAGGGCGCCGTGCCACAAGATGCAGAATATCGAATCAGTGGCCTTCATATCGCTGCTGCTGGAATATTGGTGGGTATGTCGATTGTACTTGTGGTATTTGCTGGACCACTGACTGAGTGGTCATTGAGGGCGGCTCAAGACATGCACACAGGGGTGAGTGTCATGCAGTTAAACGGGGGGGAATCAAAATGAAACGCATATTCCCGATGCCAATTCACTCTTTAATGCTGACACTTGTATGGTTACTGCTTAACGGTTGGTCGTATGGGCAATTATTCTTGGGGTTGTTTTTAGGCTTAATGATTCCAATTGTTGCGTACCCGTATGTGCGTGGCCATACCTCTGTTAAAAAACCGTTAGCGATGTTGGTGTACTTGCTGCTCTTACTGTGGGATATCGTTGTTGCCAATGTTGATGTTGCCCGCAGAATACTTATGCCAAACAAGCATCTTAAACCGGGCTGGATAGCGTACCCACTGTCTTTACAGGAAGACTTTCCTGCGACGGTGTTAGCTAGTTCAATTTCGCTGACACCCGGTACCGTCAGTGTTGAGTTCGCCGAAGATATGAGTTGCCTTTATATTCACGTGTTGCATTTGGATAACGAAACCTCACTCAAGGCATTTATTGCCAAGCGCTATGAACAACCGCTAAAGGAGATCTTTGGATGTTAAATAACCTGGTTGGCTTGGCGGTGTTGGTGGCTGCATTTATGGTCGGTGTTGCCATGCTGTTTTGTTTATGGCGACTAATTCAAGGGCCTGATATTACCGATAGGGTTTTGGCTCTAGATACTCTCTACATTAATAGCATAGCGTTAATCATTTTATTAGGTTTGTATCATGGTTCTGCTTTGTATTATGAGGGCGCTTTGCTTATTGCGATGCTGGGGTTTGTGAGCACAGCTGCGTTGGCGAAATATTTATTAAGGGGTGACATCATTGAGTGATTTAACAACCGTGGCCATGACCGACTATCTAGTGGCTTTACTGGTATTGATCGGCGCAAGTTTTATGCTGATAGGGTCATGGGGATTGGTCAAACTTCCGGATTTCTTCACGCGTTTACATGCACCAACTAAAGCGTCCACACTCGGTATAGGTGCGACACTGATTGGTTCTTTGATTTGGTTTAGTGTGCAGCAGGGCAGTGTGCATATTCATGAACTAGTCATCAGTATATTTTTATTTTTAACGGCGCCGGTGTCGGCTTATATGATGGGGAAAGCGGCACTGCATAGGCATCGCCCTATGATCACGGGGACCAAAAACGTTAAGCTCGCTGAAAAAGCAGCTCGACGTGAAGGCTTAAAAAAGCCTGATTAAGGGCACTGTTGCATGGGGTGGGAGGCCTATTTACAACCGGTCTATCGCTTCTTGCAGTTTCTCTACGCCAATCACTTCCATCCCCGGTATTGGACTTCTTGGCGCATTGGCTTTAGGAACAATGGCACGGGTAAAACCATGTTTTGCAGCTTCTTTGATTCGTTCTAATCCGGAGGGTACCGGGCGTATTTCGCCAGAAAGTCCAACCTCACCAAACACGATTAAACCTTGCTCTAATGGCTGATTACGAAAGCTCGACAGTGCTGCGAGAAGCAGTGCTAAATCAGCGCCGGTTTCGGTCACTTTTACCCCACCAACCACATTGATATACACATCTTGGTCACCTAGGTGAATACCGCCATGGCGATGCAGTGCTGCCAATAAAAGATTTAATCGATTCTGATCAAGGCCAACAGCGAGGCGCTTGGGATTACCAAAGTGACTGTCGTCGACCAAGGCCTGAATCTCAACTAACAACGGTCGAGTCCCTTCCCAAATCACCATAACGACACTTCCAGCCGCGGGTTCGTCGCCGCGACTTAAGAATATTGAACTTGGGTTTTTAACTTCTTTTAACCCACTATCAAGCATAGCGAATACGCCAAGTTCGTTGATCGCACCAAAGCGGTTTTTAATGCCTCGCAAAACACGATAACGGCTATCGCCAGAGCCTTCGAGCATGATCGAGCAATCGATCATGTGTTCTAGTACTTTCGGCCCTGCGAGAGAACCATCTTTGGTGACGTGCCCAACAAGCAATAACACCGTACCGGTTTGTTTGGCAAAGCGTGTTAAATACGCCGCACTTTCACGCACTTGGGAGACGCTTCCAGGAGCCGATTCCACACCATCGACGTGCATCACTTGAATCGAGTCGATGACCACAATTTTGGGTTTATGCTGTTGAAGCACATCGGTTAGTCGCTCAACGTTGGTTTCACTGAGCATTTGCAATTGATCGGTTGGTAAGCCTAAGCGGTTTGCGCGCAGTGCGACTTGTTGCAGGCTTTCTTCACCCGTCACGTAGATGGCGGGCATTTGTGCTGCAAGGTTGCATAAAGTTTGCAGCAATAAGGTTGATTTACCGGCACCGGGATGGCCGCCAATTAAAATCGCGGACCCGGGAACGAGGCCGCCGCCTAACACCCGATCGAATTCTTGCATACCTGAACTAAAACGCGGCACTTCAGCAAGGTTTACGTCAGAAAGTTTAATGACACCGGTTTGTCCTGCATCACCTGAGTAGCCCGAGAAGCGAGTATCTCGGGTCGCAGTTTTGGCCGACGACACCACAAATTCTTGTAATGTATTCCATTGATTGCAGCTTGGGCACTGACCCTGCCACTTATTGTGGTCGGCACCACATTCAGTGCATACGTATGCGGTTTTTTTCTTTGCCATAGCCCGTGTTACTGCCCGTTCGGTTGTGAAGCGTATCAATGATGGGAAGTGTAACCTTTTCCTTGAGAGGGGACGACTCTCTAAAATTACAAGGCTATTCGTCGATGAGCGAGAAAGCAAAACCAGTGGTATCATGTCGCGTATCGATAGGAGAACCTCATGTCATTTGGCCAATTTATAGCACTCATTTCATTTGTTTTATCCATGGGTACCATCGCGGTGACATATTGGATAGGTACAAGCCAAGGCACGGCTGAATTATGTAATCCTTTTATTGATGGCTGTACGGACATTACCCATACTGGCATGAAAGGGGATGCTGGATTTATTTTTCGCGGTGGCATGATCGCCGCGTGCGCGTTCTTCATTATTTGGTGGCAAATTTGCCGAACCTGGTTAAGTGCATACACTGTGACCACGGGTAAAAAAGTGGCGTTGAATGCGATGCATTTTTTTGGTGTGTTAGCGGCGTTAGGTTTGTTAGCTGGCACCGCAGTGCTGCTGCCTGAAAAGTCGGCGACTCATTGGGGGGTGCATGTACGGGGTGCGAATCTCTTTTTTCAAGGAATGCTGCTGGCTTTAACAATCTCTTATGTATTGACCTTGCTCGCACGTAAACAGGGTTTAGTGGTACCGAGTTTTTGGGTTAAAACTGCTCTAATGGGTATTCTTTGGTTTATGTTTATCGCGTTTGCTGGCGTGACGGTAGGGGTTGAGCTGAGCAATGGTAAGCGGATTATCGAATGGTGGGCGACCTTGTTTATCGGTTTGTATCTATTGTCTTCATTTTGGGATTGGAGAGGTGTTCGGCTTGTTAGTGAGTAGCCTAGCTATTGGCTAGGCTGATGCATTAGCGGAAATCGCCCCACACATATTGCAGTACACTTATGGCGGTCAGGGCGGCGGTTTCTGTTCGAAGAATACGTGGCCCTAATAATAAACCATCAAACTTTTGAGCTTGGCATAAACTCACTTCGCTATCACTAAAACCACCTTCAGGCCCGACTAATAACGTGACAGACTCAGGCATTATGTTTGATTCTAGAGGTTGCTGATTATGAGGGTGGAGTAATAAACGGCGCTCGCTCTCTACCGTTGGTAGCCAGTATTGCAAGCTCATAGGCGGATGTATTTTGGGCACGGTATTACGGCCTGATTGCTCACACGCTGAGATCGCAACCTTTCGCCAGTGCTCTAATTTTTTTTCGAGTAAATCTGCTTTACGACGAACATCACAGCGCTCGCTCCACAGTGGCGTAATCTCTGAGACCCCCAGCTCTGTGGCTTTCTGGACGGTAAAATCCATGCGATCGCCTTTCGAAATGACTTGGCCTAAATGAAGATTGAGCGGCATCTCTGCGTCTGCTTTTAAAACGGATATAACAGACGCACTGGCGTATTTTTTTGAATGAACAACAAGCTGGGCTTGGTATTCATTGCCGTCGCCGTTAAATAATCGAATGGCATCGCCATCACTCATGCGGAGTACGCGCAGTAGGTGCACAGCTGCTTGATCGTCTAGGTCTATTTGTTGTAGCGGAGACAGAGCTTCGTGGGTGTATATGCGCGGACCAGACATGATGGACTCTCAAGGGGCGAAAGTCGCATCATAGCAAAGGATCAAGGCTTGGTCAGGCGTCGTTCTGCGCTTCTTTATTTGAACGCAATGTACGGGACTGAAGCTGAAATAAATGGTGAATCAGAATTTCTTGTTCAGCCTCTTTTAAGCCCTCAAAATCTATTCGGATTAAATACGGCGCTTCGGCGTCGCCGGTATGTTCAACACCGACCACAGTGCCCATTAATGTGACAGGTACATTGGAGGGTTTTAGCTGCATTTGTAAGCGCAAATTGTCGTTCTCCCTAAACGGCTCGTGAGTTTGAAACGACATTCCACAGGCACTTAAATTCACGCGAGTGCGAGCTTCTGCTTGAGTTAAATCAGCTTTGCGGTCTGGGCTAAGCGGTGAATTCACAAGATTCACTTTACGATTAAATAAATCGAATAAATGGGCCACAGTTGGATTTTGTGATTGCATCTGACCAATCACGTTAGAAATATCTCGGTCTAATTCTGCCAGCTCATGACGGTGATCCTGTTGGCGTGTTTTCCATCGGGATACCTCGTCTTGCGAAATGGCTTCAAAATCTAAGATGACTTCATCATCTAAACGGAAATAGCGACGGCGTTCTTCCATTCTTCGTGCTCCGGATCAGAAAATCTCGTTAGGGTTAAGTTCAAAATCTTCAGGCTGTGAATTAACGGCGCTGTCGATGTCATTTTGAGTCGGTGTGATTTCAGGCTGATCGTCATCATCGTACTCATGTGTTTTCAATATGACGATTTCAACGCGGCGGTTTCGTTCGCGTGCGGCGTCATCAGTATTCGGAATTAGGGGTTGTTTGTCGGCGTGTCCAACGATCTGAAAGCGGTTTTCGTCCATTTCAGGGGCAATAAAAAGCTCTTGGGCAAAAGCAACCGCTCGGGCGGTAGACAAACCCCAGTTAGAACGAAATGAACCGCCATTAATAGGAATGTCGTCGGTATGACCTTCAACCGAAATTTTGCCGGGAATATCGACCAAAATTTCACGAATTTTATCAATCACAGGTAAGAATCTATCTTCGATATAGTCTGATCCAGAGCGGAATGCGCCACGCTGCTGTATGCGGATAATGATTTTTTTGCCCACCGTTTCGATTTCAACCTGACCTTTGGCGATTTCATTTTCGAGCTTGCCCGCGATATCCATCGCTTGCTCTTCGGTCTTTTTATTCTCAACGTCTTCTTTCGGGACGACAATTTCTCGTGATTGCATGCCTTTTTCGCCCTGACGAGTTTCCTGTTGGGTGACTTCGTCCTGGCATAACACCTCAAGAGAGCTTTTGGTTATGTCACTGGTCTTTTGCCGCACTTCATTGATGGGGGTCGGTTCAGGAATTGCTGGACTAAAGTGCCGGGCTATCACGCTGGTGCCTTTAGGCGGCTCGCTGACATTGATCAGAGTTTGCACCCCAAAGGCTTCACGCAGCTCACCTGCCAGACGTTTAAACTTCAGTGCGTCCATTTCTGAGAATGACAACAGGAGCACGAAGAAACACATCAGCAGCGACATCAAGTCGGCGAAGGTCATTACCCAGGCCGGTATCCCGTCGGGGCAGGGTGGGCATTCCTGTTCTTCTTCATCTGCCATGACTACTACTCGCCTGCCACTTCCCGTTTGCCTTCTTGAATGTACGCTTGCAGCATAGATTCAATAACGCGCGGATTTTGACCATTTTGAATTGCTAAGAGTGCGTCAATGATCATGGATTTAAGACGATCTTCTTCGCCTTTTCGGAGCGTGAGCTTGTCAGCAATAGGAAGCATGAGCATGGTGGCCATCATGGCACCATAGAGGGTGGTAAGTAGTGCTACCGCCATGGCGGGGCCAATGGACTTAGGGTCATCCATGTTGGCCAGCATCGCAACAAGACCGATGAGTGTACCGATCATCCCCATTGCCGGGCCGACGTCACCCATGGATTTGAAGATGGTGATGCCGATTTCGTGACGGTCACTGCCGAGTTTCATCTCTTTATTGAGCAGTGTTTTAACAATGTCTGGGTCATGGCCATCCACCAATAGTTGAATGCCCTTACTTAAAAACTCATCACTGACTTCTTTGCCTTCAAGAGAAAGCAGCCCGCCTTTGCGCGCTAAGCCTGCCAGTTCAACAATTTCACCGATGATCGTTTCAGGCTTAACCAGCTTAAAAGAGAATGCTTTGCCCGCTACCTTAAGTGCGCCCAAAAACTGTGCAAGCTCGAATTTCATCAAGACAGCAAACATACTGCCAACAATCACAATAAGTAGTGATGGCACGTTCACAAACATAGTGATGTCGCCACCTAAAACCATGGCGAAAATTACGATACCAAAGGCGCCGATTAAACCGACTAGTGTCGCGAGATCCACATGAACTCCTTTGTGAGGTCTAGCTGCATGGCTCCAACGTTGGTTGACCAAGTTGAGGGCAGAAGGCCTTTTTGTTATCTGGCTTTGTAACTGAGTTTAGACGCTTCCTCGTGTTCTTCCTGTTCAGAGCATAAAAAACTTAGAGAGATGCTCATATTGACCCTAAACAGGCATGGCGTTAGTGTTGCGGCTTCGATAGGGGGTAGATATGCCGGCTAAAAAAACATCGTTTGAATTTGAGACCGCGCTGACTGAGCTAGAAGCGCTGGTAATCCGTATGGAAAGCGGTGAATTAAGCTTGGAAGAGAGCTTGTCTGCGTTTGAACGCGGTATAGGGCTTACTCGCAGCTGCCAGGAAGCGTTAAGTGCGGCAGAGCAGCGCGTTCAGTTGTTGATGGAGCGCAATGGTCAAAGTGATGCCCGTCCGTTTGAGGTGGGAGGCGACGGCGAATGAATCTACAACCGATTCAGGAGCGAATGTCACGTCTGTTACAAGAACATCTGGATGCACTAGGCATTATTGATCATCGCTTAGCGGACGCCATGCACTACGGTGTGATGAACGGCGGCAAGCGATTACGTCCGTATTTAATCTACGCCACGATGGATGCACTGGGCGCGGATCATCATTTAGCGGATACGGCGGCCGTATCCATGGAAATGGTGCACAGCTACAGCCTAGTGCATGATGATTTACCGGCGATGGATGACGATGATCTTCGTCGCGGTAAGCCAACATGCCATATTGCCTTTGATGACGCGACTGCGATTCTCGCTGGTGATGCGCTTTCCAATTCAGCTTTTGAGTTATTGGCCAATGCGCCGAACTTAAGTGATGGCCAACGATTAGGTCTGATTCGAGCCTTATCGAAGGCGGCGGGTGCGGCGGGTATGGTGGGTGGTCAATCCATTGATACCAGCCATGTTGGTAAAACAATGACGCTGGAGCAGCTTGAAAAAATGCACGGTTATAAAACCGGAGCTTTGATTCGCGCTTCTGTATTGATGGGTGCTACTTGTGCTTTACCTGAACCTGACCAAGCGTTAAATGCGGCACTAGATTGTTATGCTCAAGCAATTGGTTTGGCGTTTCAGGTGCAAGATGACATCTTAGATGTTGAAGGTAATACCGAGATTCTGGGTAAGCAGCAGGGCGCTGACGAGGCGTTAAATAAGCCGACTTACCCCGGAATATTGGGGCTTGAGGGAGCAAAGGCTAAAGCTCGTGAATTGGTGGATGAAGCGATTGCAGCTTTGGACGTATTGCCCGGCAATACGAAGACGCTCGCTGATTTAGCTCGCTATATCATTGCCCGAGATCATTGATTGACGGGGCATGATTGAGAGGTGTGTCGAGTTATGACTACTCATTAACGCCATCAACCGTTAGAATGGCCCCCTTTTATTTGCCGACTTACTCGGCATGTCGCCATACGGACCTTCTGCACGCTAATGTTTACTGAATTCCCGTTAACTCGTCCTGACACCCCTTTGCTGGATCTTATTGATTCACCGGCAGACCTGCGGGAGTTTAGCGCTGCTCAACTGGCACCATTGTGCAAAGAGTTACGAGAATTTCTGATATACAGTGTCGGACAATCGGGCGGGCATTTTGGCGCCGGATTAGGAGTCGTTGAACTCACCGTTGCACTTCATCACGTATTTAACACACCAGATGATCGAATCGTCTGGGATGTGGGCCACCAAGCCTACCCGCATAAAATTCTGACTGGGCGTCGCGAAGCATTACCAAAAATTCGTAGCGTTGCAGGCCCAGCAGCTTTCCCGCTGCGTAGCGAAAGTGAATACGATACCTTCGGTGTCGGGCACTCCAGCACGTCGATCAGTGCGGCACTGGGCATGGCCCTCGCGTTTCGCCAACAGAAGTTAGAGAATCAGAGTGTTGCCATTATTGGTGACGGTGCGATCAGCGCTGGAATGGCGTTTGAAGCGTTAAATCATGCCGGTCATGAGAAGGCCAACATGCTGGTTATATTGAACGACAATGACATGTCGATCTCTAACAATGTTGGCGCACTCAATAAGTACTTTACGCGTATCTGGTCGAGCCAAACGTATTCTGCGATGCGTCAGGGCAGTAAAAAAGTACTGGAGAAGATTCCGGCCGCTTGGGAGTTTGCTCGTCGCACTGAAGAGCATATGAAAGGCATGGTTGCGCCAGGCACCTTATTCGAAGAGCTTGGGTTTAATTACTACGGCCCGATTGATGGTCACGACCTTAATGAGCTGGTGGCGACGCTAGAAAATCTAAAAAAACTGTCTGGGCCGCGTTTTCTTCATATCGTGACACGCAAAGGTAAGGGGTTTACGCCTGCCGAAGAAGAACCTATTAAGTACCATGCGGTGAAGTCGCTGAATGCCAAAGCCCCGGCGATTAAAAAACCAACCTACTCCAACGTGTTTGGTAACTGGTTGTGTGACGTTGCTGCCGAAGATGAACGCTTGGTTGGGATTACTCCGGCCATGCGTGAAGGCTCAGACATGATTCGTTTTTCGGAAGAATATCCCGAGCGTTATTACGACGTCGCCATTGCTGAACAGCACGCCGTTACACTGGCTGCGGGCTTAGCCTGTGAGGGTGTAAAGCCAGTTGTAGCCATATACTCAACCTTTCTTCAGCGCGGTTATGATCAGCTGATTCATGATGTTGCGTTGCAAAATCTTGATGTCTTGTTTGCTATCGATCGTGCAGGTTTGGTTGGTGAAGATGGGCCAACTCACCACGGTGCTTACGATTTAAGTTACATGCGTTGTATTCCCAATATGGTGATTATGACGCCATCTGATGAGCAGGAATGCCGCCAGTTACTGTACACCGGCTACAAGCATCAAGGCCCGGCTGCTGTGCGTTATCCGCGAGGTAGCGGTTGTGGTGCAGATACCAGTGGCCCTCTTGTCGAACGGCCGTTAGGTAAAGGTATTGTTCGCCGAGAATCCAGCCTGACTGAAAAGCGTGTGGCGATACTGGCCTTTGGCGCGCCGTTGTCTGCGGCCATGAACGTTGCCGATGTCGTGGACGCCACCGTTGCCGACATGCGCTTTGTTAAGCCAATTGATGACGCCCTGATTCTTGAGTTAGCGCAAACTCACGATGTGCTCGTTACGGTTGAAGAGAATGCTCGTATGGGCGGAGCTGGATCGGCGGTATTAGAAGTACTCGCCGGGGAAGGCTTGGCCGTAAAGGTTGAGATGCTGGGTATCCCGGATCGCTACATTGAACACGACAGTCCGTTTCAGCAACACCTAGACGCGGGTATTGATGAAAGCGCGATACTTGCGGTTATTCGTAAACACTTCCCAATCAGTGTCTAATAAGTCAGCCGGTTTTTAGGCTTGCTAGCACTTGCTTAAATAAATCCCTGCTTTACTGAAATGAGATCCTTTTCGGGAGAGTAGGTTGCGCCCTCAACGTTACTTCTCATTTCTATGTCTGATCTTGACGGTAGGTCTCACCACTTATGTCGCGTTTAGATACTTAACCCAGCTATCCCCGTTGCTGGTTGCTTTGTTGTTAATGGCGGTTACGTCTCTCTATGTCTGGTTGGTTTTATGGCGGCATCAAAGTTCCCGCTCATCTTTAAATAGCCTCACACCTTTAAATAGCACCTCACTCTTAAGGAGTCCCTCATTTTTAAATAGTCCCTCCTCTTCGAGGTCAGCTCCAGCGTCAAGCGCACAGCATTTTTCTTCTGAGCGGCTTGAGGTATTGGGTGAAGCGGCTGCGACGATTGCCCATGAAATAACGAATCCGGTTTCTTATGTGGACAGCAACTTAAGCGGCCTTGTGAATGATTTAGAGGCTTACAATGAGTTCATCGGTGCGCTTGATCAGGCCTCTGACCACTTAGATATCAGCGCCCCTTTTTATCAAGATATGCTAAAAGCCTATCAAACTCTCGAAATAGCCCATGTGTGTGATAACGCACCAAAACGTTTACGCGACAGCATTGAAGGGCTTCATCGCATCGAGGGTATTGTTAATGACCTTAGTGCACTGGGGGGCAGCAGTTGCCGCGATGACATGCGAATTGCAGATATTAATAGTGAACTCCCGTCTGTGTTTAATCTTATTCGAAGTCGTCTTCCTGAAGGCGTAACGTTAAGTACCCATTTAATCAAAGTGCCAGCGTTTTTGTGTCACCCGGCGAAGATTGCGCAGGTTGTTTTTCATATGTTGGACAACGCATTGGTCGCGCTTGATGAGAGGCCAGGCAATGTGTCGGTGACGCAAGAACTAACGGATGAGGCGATTGTTATAAACATCACTGATGAGGGCTGTGGTATGCCTCAAGAGGTCATGAAACGAATCTTCGAGCCTTTCTATACTACCTATGAAAAAGGTAAAGGAAGCGGCATTGGTCTCGCTTTGTGCTACATATTAATAAGAGAACATAACGGTGACATTGCCGTGGTGTCGCGGGAAGGCAAAGGTACGACCTTCACCTTGACGATACCTGTACCTATAGCTACATCCAAGCCGACACCAATGAAGAACGGAGAGTGACAACATGCCGATTGAAAGCCTCGGCCAAGAAGGGCGAGAGAAAAGTGGGCGTATCCTGCTGGTTGATGATGAGCCGGGCGTTTTACAGGCGCTAAAACGCCTGTTTTTTCGACTCTACGACGTGAGCCTCGCTAACAGCGGGCAAGAGGCCGTTGATCTTTTAGAGACCGAAAAATTCGATATTATTATCTCCGACATGCGTATGCCAGGTATGTCCGGGGCTGAACTTTTGAAGCATTGCTTTGAAAATCACCCAGATATGGTACGTGTCTTATTAACGGGGTATTCCGATCTTGATTCGGCAATCAAAGCGGTGAACGAAGGTAATATTTATCGTTACATCTCTAAGCCATGGGATAACGACCAACTGCGCGATATGGTGGCTGAGGTACTCGAAACTCGTGAGCTAAAATCGGCGAATGTGCGGCTAAGTGCTCATATCGTAGAGCAAAATGATGAGTTAGCTCGGCTGAACAAAGAGTTGCAAGCCAAATATCAAAAGTCATCGGCGGCTGTTGGTGAAGCGGAAGAGAAGTTACAAGAAGCCTATCAATCATTGCGCCATGAATTTGATGCCATGGTACATATTTTGGTGGGCACAATGGAGGACCGTCTCGGAGAAGAGAAAGGGTCTACACAGCGATTTGCAGAATTAATACGAGCATTTGCCGCAGCGGCTGGCTTGGATGAGACGCAAATTGAAGACACATTTTATGCGGCTCTTTTACGTAACCTTGGCAAAATGTCATTGCCGGACTCCGTACTCACGAAAGCCATTCCGCAAATGAGCAATTCTGAAAAATCGGAATACGCGCGCTTCACCATTAATGGCCAAACCTCAATGATGCTGTTAGAACCATTGCAAAATGCAGCCAACATCATTCGCTCACACATGGAGCTATATAACGGCAAGGGCTTTCCTGACCGATTGGCGGCAGATGCCATCCCTAAACCGTCACGAATTTTACGCATCGTTTGTGATTATGCTGAATTACAACGAGAGCAGAATTTCTTAGGTGAACCGCTTTCTGAAAAAGATTCTCGCACTTATCTGATCAAGCTCGCAGGTCAGCGCTATGACAGAGAGCTGGTGGATATTTTTATTGAGACACTAGAGTGTTACAACGGTGGTGCAATATCGAGCACTGAGCGATTGAATATTGCCAATGCAAAAGAAGGGATGATTTTAGAAGGAAATTTGGTCAGCCCAGGTGGTGCGGTCCTACTGTCGAGAGGAACCTTATTAACCGAGCGTCATGTGGCCAAATTACAAACCTTGATGCGACAATTTGAAGGGCACGAGATTTTTGTTCAGATTCGAAAGCCACCTCAAGAGGAAGACTGAGTCGTAACCGACGTCCCCATGCCGGTTACTAAAGTGCACTACGAATATATCACTCAGGGTTGTCATCTTGATGAGATAGAAAGTGCCCTAGCTTACTGGCCTTTGTATTCAAATAGCCGTTGTTGTGTGGGTTACGCCCGACCTCGATAGATACACGCTCAGTAATGGCCACCCCAGCCTCAGATAATGCCTTCACCTTGCGAGGGTTGTTCGTCATTAAACGAATCGAACTTATGTTGAGATGCTCAAGCATTGGCTGGCACATACCGTACTCTCGCAAGTCGGCACCAAAGCCTAACTGCTCATTCGCCTCAACCGTATCAGCACCCTGATCTTGAAGGTTGTATGCACGAATTTTATTGATGAGACCAATGCCTCGACCTTCTTGGCGAAGGTATAACACCACTCCTCGACCAGCCTCAGACACCGCGCGGAGAGCCTCTTCTAACTGATACCCGCAATCGCAGCGCATACTGTAAAGGGCATCACCGGTCAGGCACTCTGAGTGAGCGCGTAGTAAAACAGGCTCGCCGTTAGCGACATCCCCCATGGAGAGAGCGATGTGTTCTTTACCTGTCTCCGCTTCTTCAAAACCATGCATGGTGAATACACCGTACGGCGTTGGCAGGCTACAAGAGGCGATATAATTGATTTGCAAAGGGGGTGCCCTCTGAATAAAACAGGGCGCATATTCTAACAGCAGGTACAACTAATGCCTAATCCACAGGTAGAATAGTCCGTTCCGAGTATCACGGGAGAGTACAGAGTCATGATTTACATATTGCTAGCCGTTGGCTTAGTGCTGTTGATGTTAGCGCCTAACTGGTGGGTTAAGCGAGTGCTTAAAAAACACAGTAAAGAGCGTAGTGATTTCCCCGGTAATGGGGGTGATATGGCCCGCCACTTGTTAGGAGTGTTGAATATTATTGATGTGTCGGTTGAGATAACCGAGAGCGGTGACCACTACGACCCAAGCGCTAGGGCGGTGCGGTTAACAAAAGATAAGTACGAAGATCGAAGTTTGACAGGCGTTGTGGTTGCGGCTCATGAAGTGGGCCATGCGATTCAACACCACCGAGATGAGCGATTGTTTAACTTGCGCTCGGGGGTTGCGCTAATGACTATAATATTTAGCAAAGCGGCTCCTGTGTTATTGGTCGCAACGCCCCTACTGATTTGGCTTAGTCCTGCATTTTCACGTTGGGCATTATTAGGGGCTATCATCTCAATGGTACTGGGCGTGTTGTTGAATTTAGTCACACTGCCTGTTGAATGGGACGCAAGCTTTGGCAAAGCCCTGCCGTTGCTCGAAAACGGTGAATATCTAAGCGAGAAAGACATGGCGTCGGCCCGACAAATACTCACCGCAGCCGCATTAACCTATGTAGCGGCGTCGCTTACTAGTTTGTTGAACCTCGGAGTGTTAGCGCGTGTCTTACGGCGGTGATGGTCATACTTTGATGAGAATCAGAACTTGTTAGTTTGAGAGGCAGGGAAGCAACTGATACCCTTACCTCAGTATTTAATATGAAGAAACAGGATGTGAAATGCAGTT
Organism: Oceanobacter sp.; assembly: GCA_002733645.1. Classification (GTDB taxonomy): domain Bacteria; phylum Pseudomonadota; class Gammaproteobacteria; order Pseudomonadales; family Oceanobacteraceae; genus Thalassolituus. The sequence continues at coordinate 26,429 of NVWL01000017.1, read as the reverse complement.
ATCTAAATTGGTCGTGATGCGTACCTTCTTGGTTGTTATAAGTCTGATCTTTACCGCTGTTGCTAGTGCGGAGGGTGAGAAGTTAAAAGCCAATGAAGTGGTTCCGGTGATCGACGGTGAAGTGTTTGATCGCATTGTTGTGATCAAAGGCGAGACGAGCGATAGCAGTCAGATCATTAAATATATTCGCAGTACTGATGAGTTAAAAAGCTGGACGAAACAAGTTGTTTATACACGACTGAATGAAGCTGAAATAAAGACGGCCGGTGAATATGCAGCGGCACTCGTTAGAGCGCTTCAGCAAGTCAGCCCTGGAGCTAAGTACAAAGCGAGCGCAAGTGAAGATGGAAAAGTGGTCTTGCTTGATTTCATTGTTCAGCCACGAGGGCAGAACTTTATGGAATTGAATATGTATCGCATAGAAGAAGGTGCAAAAGGGGTATACAGCTTACAAATGATTGGCCGCCTCCCGACTGTTGATAACCCGACGGCTGAAAGTCTGGCTCCACTAATTCAGATGCGACAATCTTGGATGGCTCAAACCGCTAAGTTCGACATGAGCAAAGTCAAAGCGTTGTTAGATTCTCAATAGTTGATTGAGCATTGCGCTGAACAAAGGCTCATTGATTTAGATCAGCGCTCACAGCTCTTATTACTGAGAGTGTTTGTATTGTGCATAGGCAGCGTTATCGCTGCCCATGTTTAGAGCTGTTGGATTAGATCAACGCAGCTGTCAGTTGCACCACAGCCAAACCAAAAATACCCGCCAGTACATCGTCAATCATAATGCCAAAACCACCATGTACTTTTTGGTCTAGCCACTTAATCGGCCAAGGCTTAATGATGTCAAAGAAGCGAAACAGAGCGAAACCGTAGGCTAGCCACGCTAAGTCAGCCCAGATGTCACCACCTAGCGGCAACCACATCAGAGTGATCCATACCCCGATCCACTCATCCCAGACGATGCCGCCAAAGTCGTGGACACCCATGTCGCGAGAGGTGATTTCGCACAGCACCACTCCTAACGCAAAACCTGCCAGCAACACACCAACATAAGGCAAGGTCGGGACGCCTTGTAATAGAAACCACCAAACAGGCAAGGCTGCGAGTGTTCCAAAAGTTCCCGGTGCTTTCGGTGCTAGACCAGAGCCAAGGCCAAAAGCCAGCAAATGAATCGGGTTTTTCATATTCGGCGGCGTCATAAGATTCCTAGTGCGGTGTCGAGAGTGTAAAGGCTAGATCATAACGCAATTGTCATAGGCTCACTAACTGATCGGTTGATGTACAATGCGTTAAACGCGCACACCTCATAATGACTAGAACAGAAGACACTAAGCTATGTTGAGCTACCGACACTCTTATCACGCAGGCAACTTTGCCGACGTACTCAAGCACATCGTACTTGTTGAAATTCTGGAGCACCTTTGCAAGAAAGACGCAGGATTCGACTACATCGATACGCACTCGGGTGCCGGGCTATTTAATTTGAAGTCAGCGCATGCAAAAAAGCTCGAAGAGCACTCAAACGGTATTGCTAAGCTAGAAGCGTCTGACTTTCCTGAATTAGAACGTTATTTCGACGTAATCAACGACATCAATAAAGAAGCAGGAGCCGACCGCAGGGAGTTATCCTTTTACCCAGGTTCCCCATCGTTTGCTAAGCACTACCTGCGTCGTCAAGATCGTGGATGGTTATTCGAGCTGCATCCAGAAGACTTTAAAACTCTCAGTAAAAATACAGAGCGACAGCGCAAAATACGAGTTTCGAAAGAAGACGGATTAAAAGGCTTGTTAGGGCTAGTACCGCCTGCGAGTCGCCGTGCGGTTGTGTTGGTTGATCCCTCATACGAAGTAAAAACAGAGTACGACCAAGTGGTGACGGCCATAAAAAACGCCCACAAAAAATTTCCCAGTGGTACTTATGCGGTTTGGTACCCAATGATTAACCGCAATAAAATTAACGAATTCGAACGTCAGTTTGTACACAGCGGCATTCGCAACATTCAACGCTTTGAACTGGGTCTGAGTGCTGATGACAATGACGAGCGTGGCATGACTTCATCGGGCATGATCGTGATCAACCCACCGTGGACGCTGCATAAAAAAATGTCAGAGCTACTACCTAAACTGACAAAAACATTGGCTGGAGATGAAGGCGTTTATAAATGCGACGTGCTAGTGGATGAATAATCGTCATCATTGAATATACCGAAGTGCTTATCATCGATAATATTCAGTAGGATTTACCAAACGAAAAAATCGACGTTTATTCTGTGTTAAAGGCCGTTACTCTAATTGATAGATTTATCGGCTACATACAGTATATTTTTGAATAAATTAAATACTTGGCACACCTTACAAATCAAGTTGCACGCTTTGTCGGTGGGTGTTAGCTTAAAGTCTAACTAAATCAGTCAGTTACAACTCTGGTTTATAAATAAGAGTGCTATGGCTAACCGAAATAGTGTGCGGGCATACTATTACGCTGTTTACCTCAATGAGCAAAGAATCTGAGAGTGAAAAGTCAATGAACTTTAAAAATACAATAAATTTCCTCTTGATTATCGCTCTAGTGCTAGTCCCGATTACCTTGGCTGTAATTGAAAAGACCGCTGCTGCATCGTTAAGTCTTATAGCATTGTCATTTGCCTTAGTTTTCTGGAATTTGGATAAGTTTTCTGAATTTAAAGGTGCTGGCTTCGCTGCAAAACTCAATACTGCTGTTTCCGAAGCTTACGCTGCTATAGATGAAGTGAAATCCTTGGCCATAAGTATTTCGTCGCCGGTAGCATCGCTAATGGCAGTGAGTAGCTCATTTCAATATTTGCACTTAGAGTATAAGCTGGAATATGCAGAAGAAATACGAAGCAGCTTGAAAGAGCTGAAGATTTCTGATGAAAAAATTAACTCAGCCCTATCCGCCCTTTATGACAGAGTTTCTGAGGATCATATAAAGAAAGCTCTTTGGGCGCTGAATGAGCAGCTAGGCGAGGGTCAAAAAATATTTAAAAATTACGAGGAGATTGATCCCGAGTCATGGCCCTTGGATGCTATAAAAAGGGAATCCAAGAAACTTGGCATCAACATAGATGAAAATATTAAAGAGTACGAATATTTTGTGCAGAAAAAAAAGCTTCTCAAGCCAGAAAACTGGCAAGGTTAACAAGGCTATCAATTCGACAGTTTTTCCGTTACGCCTTTTGCGCTTAAAAATAGCACAAAAGCCTCCATTACAAAACTGCAAATTATGGCAACGTTAGCGATCTACACGTTAATCAACACAAGGAGAAAATATGGAATTTGAGTGGGATGAAGCAAAGAGGCAAAAGACCTTGTTAGAGCGCGGTATAGATTTTTATGATGCCGTGCTCATTTGGGATGATCCGTTTAGACAAGAACGAATAGATAATCGAAAAAATTATGGAGAGGTTCGCTATCAAACAATAGGGAAAGGGCCGCTCGGCATATTGTTTGTAGTCTATACGGTTAGAGTGTATGAAGCAGGAGAGCCTGTGAATCGACTTATTTCTGTCCGACCGGCTAAAAAGAAAGACATAGAACAATATACTAGTCGTAACTTTACTAGAGGTTTAGAGGCATGACGGAAAAAACAACTAGAGTTACTCTTGATCAGATTAGAAAGCTAAAAAGCTTATCTAATGCTCAGAAAGTTAAGAGTATGACAGATGAAGAAATTGACAAAATGATTGAGAACGACCCTGATTTATACCAGCTTACTGATGAAGAACTGGCTGAATTTCAGGTCGTGAGAGGGGACACCAATGGAAAATAAATCAAAAAAAACCAGAGTAACTCTGGAAGAAGCCAAGAAGAAAAAAGGCCAATCCAATTTTGGAAAATTGCTGATCGAGCAACAACGTGAAAAGAATAATAAGAAAAACCACTAACAAGAAAGGTAGCAGAGTGGTTGATCTTCCCCCGTTTTAACGCAGACCAATATCTAACAGGCTAGGTGTGTCATGCCACACACACATATCAAGTCATAATCATCTTTTTCGAGCTCAAACGAGCCGATTGATCCGCATATAGCCAGCAAAGCTGGCTTAAATCTTACACGCCCCACCTTCACAGCCATCGTCGTCTTGTTCTTGATAGGATTCAGGGTCTACTTCACCTAGCTCCAACTCATCAAGAAACGACACGTCGTCCCAGTCGGTTGTTTCGTTCGCTTTGCTCTGAGTATTTTGTGTCTGATCAATCACTGGCTCACTCATGAAAGTATCTCCGCTAGTTCGAATTATTGATTGTTATAGATAGCATGCCTGAAAATTCAGAATGGTCAAACGTGCAAACAGTCTGTTCGTCGGGTGAATCTTTATGACGCACGCGTTGCAGTCATATTTAAAGTGTATCTACCGGGTCTACATCTAGGTGCCACCTCACTTTGTTAAACCCTTTTAAACTTTGTAGCTGTTTTACCAGCGCATCTAATGCCTGATGCAGCGATTTTCGTTCTGGACAGAATATCTGTAACTGGTATCGAAAACGCCCATTGCGGCGTTCCATGATGGCAGGAAACGGGCCTAATAAAGTAACAGGGGCATTGCCTTTGCCGTATTGTCGTAGCCAGTCTTGTAGCATATGCCGGGCTTGATCGGTCAGCTGTCGTGATAACCTTTTGTCTTCACATTCGCTGCGTAGCATGGCCATATGGCTGTAGGGAGGAAGCTGCTGTTCTAGGCGTTCTTTCAACATGGATAGGGCCAGCGCGTGGTAGCCGTTATCAATTAATAAGTTTAATTGTGGGTGGTCGGCGTACAAAGTTTGTATCCACACATCGCCGGGGTTGTCGGCTCGGCCAGCGCGCCCGGCAACTTGCTCAATTAATTGCGCCGAGTGTTCCATGCCACGAAAGTCAGCACTGAAGAGTCCGGCGTCGCTGTCGAGTATCACCACTAAGGTCACGTCCGGAAAGTGATGTCCTTTCGCCAGCATTTGGGTGCCCACTAATATGCACGAACCACCTTGGTGAATGTCGTTAAACAACTCATCAAAGGCTTGTTTGGTACGCACGGTATCGCGGTCAACTCGGCGCACCGGTGTGAGTGGAAACAACTCACACAAGCTTTCTTCTATACGCTCCGTGCCTTGGCCAACGGCTTCAACATCCGGTGAATGGCATTCTGGGCAAGTGTGGACGACAGGCTGTTGGTGATCACAGTGATGGCAATGCAAATGCGGTGGATACTGATGCAGTGTTAAGCGCGCATCGCAGCGGCGACACTCGGCCATCCAGCCACAATGTCGGCAGGCCAATAAGGGGGCAAACCCTCGGCGATTAAGGAATACTAAGACTTGTTTTTGATTATCCAAATGCTGCTTTATGGCACTCAGTACCGGTTCTGCAAACCCAGAAATCATCGGCTGATGCAAAATACTGTGCAGTTTCATGCCGGGTGGTTTGGCATTGCCTGCGCGCTGTGTGAGCTTTACATGCAAGTAGCGGCCACTTAAGGCGTTGTGCAAGGTTTCTAATGATGGCGTTGCTGAGCCAAGCAATACCGGCACCTTGGCTTGATGTGCACGTACAAGAGCAAAGTCACGGGCAGAATAGCGCAGGCCATCTTGTTGCTTAAAGGAGCCGTCGTGTTCCTCGTCGAGAATAATAAGCCCTAAATCTGGCAATGGTGTAAACACGGCGGAGCGTGTGCCGATTAGAATTCTTGCAACGCCTTCTTTAGCTTGTCGCCAGCCTTGCAAGCGTTCTCTGTCATTTAAACCGGAGTGCAAAAGAGCAACAGGTACTGAGAAGCGCTCCTGAAAGCGTTGTACAGTTTGTGGTGTCAGTCCGATTTCAGGCACCAATACCAAGGCTTGTTTGCCTTGTTGAATCACCGCATCAATGAGCTGTAAATAAACTTCAGTCTTGCCCGAGCCAGTAACGCCCTCTAATAAGCAGGCGCGGAATTTTCCCAGCTCATTCTTCATTAAGGTCAGGGCTTTCTCTTGTTCACCATTGAGTGTGAGAAAGGGCTTGGGGGTAGCAGGAATCAAAGGTTGTGGCAGTTGGTGGGTTTCTCGAATTAATTCAAGTTCGGCCAAACGTCGGCATTGAGCTAACGAGAATCCGGTACTGGTGAGCTGGCTGTGGAGAATATCCGTTTGCTCAATAAATCGCTGCCACAGCGCTTTTTGCTTATCGCCGCGAAGTACGGGGTCAGAATCGTTCGGCGCAATGCGCTGCCAGCCGGACTCATTCGCCTCGGTTAAGGCAGCGCCACGGCGTAGCATGGCGGGAATCCAGTGTTCTAATACATCGCCTACGCTGTGGTGGTAGTAATCGGCCATCCAGCGCGCTAAGGATAAGTCTCCCTCGCTAATCAAAGGCACATCATCCAGTCTTGCCAATAAAGGTTTGAGCTTATTCTGAGGAACTTCTGTTGTCGTTCGGGTGCCCAATACAATGCCGGTGAGCAATTGGCGGCCAAAATCGGCCCGCACACGCTGGCCTGCTTGATAGTCACTTTGCTGCTCACCTTCGACAGGAAGGTAATCAAAGGTGCGTAATAGCGGGACAGGTAAGGCGACATCGACTACGAAAAAGGACATGAAAATGCTTGCTGATATGAAAGGCTCTGGTATTATGCGCGTCCTAATTGCCCTTGCAAGGGCTAACTCTGTATATAACTGCTAGTAACGCGGTGCTTACTGATATTGGGCCAAGACTGTAAAAAGTTGTTCAAATGGTCCCCGGGAAGTGGCGGCGAGAAGACTGTGAGGTGATTTATGAAAGACGGTATTCATCCTGAGTACGCTACTCTGGAAGCAACGTGTTCTTGTGGCAACGTTGTAAAAACCCAATCAACTAAGCCGGGTACTATGTACTTGGACGTATGTTCTGCATGCCACCCGTTCTACACTGGTAAGCAGAAGACTGTTGATACTGGTGGTCGTATTGATAAGTTCCAGAAGCGTTTCGGTGGCTTCGGCAAGAAGTAATATCGAAACCCACAAAGAAGCCCGCTACGTGCGGGCTTTTTTGTGTCTGTAGATTCTTAGAACAATTTAAAGGGCACCTTTGTGAACTCCAAGGCTCAATGGCTGTAGCGATGGCGCAAGGGCTTTGATATTTTCTTAAGGGTCGACAATTAAACAACCGGGACGACCCGGACGGCATCGCCGGAACACCACTGGACGACCAGTCACCCTGTACTTAGTCATGGGAGACTGAATATGCCTAGCACTTCATCTAATTTTACCTCTCAGTCGAAGACGTTAGAGTCTTCAAAACACTTCACTGCTCTGCCGGTAATTGATATTTCAGGATTAAGATCCGACGACTTCCGCGAACGTGATCGAGTGGCGGCCGAGTTGGCTGAGGCTGCAACGAATGTTGGTTTCTTTTATATTTCAGGGCACGGAATTCCGTTGGACCTATCCGACCGGCTTATCCAGTGTGCTCGTGCGTATTTTGCACAGCCGCTTGCTGAAAAAATGCGCTGTTATATCGGCAACTCAAAAAATCACAGTGGTTATGTGCCTGAAGGTGAAGAGCACTTTTATGGTTCAACAAATCAGCCAGACTTAAAAGAAACTTATGACGTAAATAACGACCTAACCGATATGTCTTTGTATCGCCCAATGCTCGGGCCGGGACAATGGCCTGATGATCAAGGCTTTAAAGACGATGTTAGTGCTTACTATCGTGCAGGAGTCGACCTGGGGAAAGATCTTTTCCGTGGCTTTGCTCTCGCGTTAGGGTTAGACGAGCACTATTTTGATGCATACCTGCGCAATCCACCGAATCAGCTACGCTTAATTCATTACCCTTATTCACCCCAAGCTCAGGATCGCGAGGGAATCGGAGCGCATACTGACTATGAGTGTTTTACTTTGTTGTTACCTACCGCAGATGGATTAGAAGTATTGAACGGTGCTGGTAAGTGGGTTGATGCCCCCGTAAAGTCAGGCTGTTTGATTGTGAATGTCGGCGACATGATGGAAATCCTCAGTAATGGACGCTTTAAGGCAACCACTCATCGTGTCCGAAAAGTCTCGGAAGAGCGTTATTCTTTTCCTCTATTTTGCACGTGTGACTACGACACCTTGATTCAACCCGCAGTGGCAGCCCAAGGCGACCAGCAGCCTACCGTTTATTCAGGTGTACGTTGCGGAGATCATCTCTACGCACAAACCATTCAAACGTTTAGGTACTTACAAAAACGATTAGAAAAAGGGGAGGTTAGCTTGCCTGATGCATCGTTAGGATTGTCTTCCTTTGGTCGTCAGCGTGGTCATCAACATGGTCGCCAACTTGATCGCAAAGCGAATGGGGTGGGTGCTAATGGTGCTATGAAGGGCGTGTTGCGATGAACCTATTGGAGTTATGTCGTGCGCACCCCTGGCAGCGGCCTGAGAGTGTCCCTGCGTGGATGCTAGGAATGTATCGTCGGCGCACCATTGCCTTTGCTAACGGCATGAGCGATTCACAAACACGAGTGTTTTGGCTTCAGTCCGCAGGTTTAACAATCGACTTACGTTTACCGCTCGTTAATCAGCAGAAACTGGTGGCTGATGCTCCCATGGATGTCGCAGACTACGAAGCTTGGTACGCACACTCAGTTTGGTCGGATACTGAGCTACGGTGGCGAGCAGGTATCTCTTTTCAAGAACGAAACCGCTGGCCAGAAGCTGCGCATTTACAGCGTGTAGGTAACTGCATGATGGAGTTCGCCCCAAGTGGGGTTTACGTTGAAGACTGGCGATTACAGAACAAAGGTCACACAGGGGCACTTATTGGTTTGGAATTAGTGTCAGAGACGGATCTAACCACCAATAAAACACTTATTCGTAGGGGGGCACTCATTATTGCCGGTAAATATGCGGGCATGGTGCTCGATTATCCTGAGGTGATTGCGCAGCGTGCCCCTGAGGTTATAGCTCAAACAACTCCGGAAAAGTTACTCGGGTTTTATGCCGTGATAGGCGAGACGGACTCCAGTGGTGGGTATGTCGTAACGCATGGGCTTCATGCCACTGATGTTGGTAACCCAGTGACGTCAATGGAAGGCTTTAGTCTGGCGGAAGAAGTGGGTTTTATTCGTCAGAGATTGACCGAAAATGGTCGAGAGATTGAGCGTTTATATTGGGTTGATGTCATGCAACCGCTGTTTGATTTTGATGACACGACTCCCGTCGGAGCGGAAGCTGAAGCGTGGTTTCATCGTGAGAATAAGACGCTGAGCCGGTATATGAAAAAGCAAAATTAACGCTGAGTATATGTCCGGCATTTACTGCTATGCTTAAGACAAGAATATCAGTAAATACAGAGGTTTATGACAGGAGGGAGTATGGCAGAGGAAGAACAGGACTATGATTTGGATGATGGCCAACGACTGTCCTTACTGGAGCGTACGGTATCGTTAAACCGCAAGGTCGTTATCCTGTTGTTGGTGGTTGCCGTGTGTGGATTATCGGTGCTTTCGACCGTGGGAATTGTGTCGTTATTCAGTGACGATGTTGAATACGCAACCAAGGCCGAGGTTGAATTAATTCGTGGCGAAAATGCCGTGTTAAAAATGCAGGTTGCGGCCTACGAAGAGAGCCTTGGGCAGTATCAAGACATTCTTGGTAATAGTGATGCCGCCGCCTTTAAAACCCTTATTTTGAATCAAGAGCAGAGTTATCAACAGCACCTCACGGCACTGAAGCAAGGGATGCGAGATTTGGCCAAAATGTTGCCTGGCTCAAGAACTTGGCTAGAGATGTACGATGAGAAAATGGATCTAGCACTCGCTCAAAGTGCAGCACGTGTTCAGGAGCTAGCGGCGATTCAATCGCCAGAACCGCCTGCCCCTGAGGTTATATCCGAGCCAAAATCGCTTGTTAAGCCTCTGCTGAAATCAAAGTCTCAGGTTCAGGCTCCTCAAGAAAAAAAGAGTAATTAGACGTTGTATTGGCCCGCGTTATTAGTTTCTGGAATCAGCCTCGATGATCAGAAACAAACGGGTTGTGTTGACGCTCGTGGCCGAAGGTCGAGTTAGGCCCGTGACCACAAATAAACTCAATGTCATCGCCTAGTGGGAAGAGTTTCTCGCGAATCGATGATACAAGCTCTTCCATGTTTCCTCGCGGAAAATCAGTACGCCCTATCGAACCGTTAAATATCACATCTCCTACCCAAGCAAATTTCTGTTCTGGCTGATAAAAAACTACATGGCCGGGTGTGTGTCCGGGCGTATGAATGACCTGCAACTCAACATCGCCAATGTTAACGCTGTCACCATCGTTCAGCCATTGGTCAGGGGTGAAGCTCTCAACCTGAGGAAAACCAAACATGGCTGACTGTTGAGGCAGCGCCTTGATCCAAAAATCGTCTTCTTTTTCAGGGCCAATAATAGGAAGGTTTAAATCGCGGGCGAGTACCGCTGTGCCACCGGCATGATCAATATGCGCATGGGTTAATAAAATCTTAGTGGGGGTTGCGCCCATTTTATCGAGCTGTGCTTTGATTTTTTCAATATCACCACCCGGATCAACAATGGCCGCTTCTTGGGTTTTATTGCACATAACAATGCTGCAGTTTTGTTCAAACGGGGTCACAGGAACGATAGCAATACTAAGTGACATAAACTCTCTCCCTTGTTTTAAAAAATGTTGTTAAAGGTATTTTTAATAATGTTAGTAATGATGCTCAAAATCTTACTTTTTAAAAAATCTACTAACCGTTAATACCGCTCTACATAAAACGATGATGTTCATCACGCATTAAAAAATATCAATGACATCAGGCGGTGTTGCTGCAAAGTTTGGCATTGCCATGCCCGCTTTTGCATTAATATACGTCGGGTCAGTGACTGTGTAGCGGCGGCCATTATGCATAAAAACATCACCATCAACATCACGATTAAAAGCAACCGCGGCAGCAACATGGCCGGGGTAATCTAATAATACTACGGGTAAGCCTAAGAGGTCGTTAACTAACTGGCTAAACAAAGCTGCGCGATCTTCACAATCCGAGGCGGCGTAATGAAGAGTCTCAAGTGGAAAGAGGTAGTTCTCTTCCCGGAACTGCTCTTCATCGGTTTCGTATTTAAACGCATTTTGCACAAAATTTAACAGTCGGTTAACTGCTATTTCTTCTGATTGACCGTCTAGCAAAGGGCGCAGTTGTTGAGTGATTTGTTCGCGCGTTGACGCCGGTAATGTTGCGGTTGGGTAGCGCGATAAGCCTAACTGCGGCAGGGTACTTAAATAGCGAATTTGTTCAGCGGGATAGCTTAATACGACAGACACATCTTTATTGTCTTGTTGATAGGTGAGTGTTCGTTTGCCCTCCTGCCCAGACGCGATGAAGCCCTCAGGCGTTTTAAACTTGAGTATGTCACTCGCGCTTTCATGCTGCTTACCATAAGTGAATACTGTCGTGCTGACGGACACCGGCCCATTGGTCGGCAGTGCGTAATAACGTTGGCCTAGCAAGGTGAAAAAAGTAACGCCGAAAATATCGTCATCCGCAGGCATCAATAAGTAGAGATCATCGTTGTAGGCGAGGCGGGCGTCATACCCGAGTTTCACCATCAGAAACCAGCTGAGTAAGGTGCGTGCGTTGTCAGTGGTGGCGATCTTACTGCTAAATTCTGCAACTAACTGCGCCGCTGCCCAGTCACTTAGATGCAGGCTAGATTGCCACTGCTTGAGTTGTTCCAATGTCGGCTTGTAATCACTTTTGGCGAGTCGCTCCCAACCGTCGGCAATGCTTTCCGGCGAAGGCCGCTGACGAAATGAAGTCGTCATTGCCTGATTGTATGGAATTGCTAGACGGTACCCATAAAAGTTAACGTCAGTAGATGGCCCGGCAGGTGGAATGATCGGGGGGGCCGCTGGTATAACAATAGGCTGGGGATTGGGTGTGATGACTGAAATGACCGGGCTTGAACTCGGGTCTGGTTTGTCAGGTAAAGGCTTGGGTTGAGTGGCAGGCGTGGAAATAATTACCGGCGCTATGACGGGCGGCGCGACAGGGATATCTAGAGGCTTCGGCGCAGTATCTTCGTTTTTCCCTGTCTCTGTTTCCACCTCTTCCCAGCGTTGTTTTAAAAAACCAATAAAGGCCTTGTCGTTGTCATCGAGGTAAGTTTGAAAGCTCTGCTGGGTCGCCGCTCGCCAACGTTCGTATTCGCTGTTGTCTTGGGCATTGGTAATGCCAGCAGGCATGGTGGCGCACAAAAGCAAAGTTGAAGTAAGAAGCGTCTTTTTCATTTTCATTCCCCGGCCCTAAAGCGACAGCAACGAGTAAAATAGTGTGCAAAAAAAACCGACACAGAGTTGCCTCATATGTCGGTTTTTTAGAGTAAGCCTCAACGCGTTATTAGCGCATTTTTGCCATTTCTTCAGCCATCTCGTCGAACGACTTCTGTGACTGGAACTTCTGCCATAACGCTTTTTCGTTATTCATTGAGGTTTTCAGGGCTTGTTCAGCAATCTGAGTTACGGTGTCTGCATCTAGGCCAACCAGAACGACCATACCGCCGCTAGGCGTTGGCATTTGGCGGTAAATTTTACTGCCTTGTAATTCTTGTTTGGTGATTTGCTTAGTTGTGGAGCTATTTACTTGATCAACGGTTTCGTCATCAGCTGTGCCTGTAGTTTCAGCAAACTGTTTGATCATGTTTTGAACTTCAACTTTCATCGTCTGTGCCAGTTCTACACGCGCAGCCGTTGCCGCCATTTGCTTCATGAAGTTAGGACCAGCGGCTGATTTGTCGGCATAACCTACAGCAGAAAGGTCGATGCCCTCAACTGGCGCACCACACACCCATAAAGGCGCTGGCTGGTTGCTGCCATCGGCGAATACACATTCCGCAACGACAGGGGCGGGTTCGTTAGAAGAACAGGCAACCATTAGTGTGGCTGCAGCGGCAGTAATCAGGTGACGGATATTCATCCTTAATCTCCTAGGTCATGGTTTAAAAAATATGCTTCGAGAATAGCGGAAGGTCTGTAGAAATACTACCTATCGCCAATGCTATCACCGCTAATGTTGATGTCCGCCAATGCCATGGGCGTGCCCATGGCTGATCTCAGAGTCAGTGGCTGCGCGAACTTCAACAATATCGACATCAAATTGCAAAGTTTTGCCAGCAAACGGGTGATTCGTGTCAACGTCCACCATGAATCGTCCCATCTTTACAATCGTGACCTGACGCTCGCCTTGGTCGGTATTGATACCCGCGATCATGCCTTTTTTCCATTTACTGGCACCTTGCAGGTGTTTGACGGGCACACGCTGTACAGATCCTTCGATACGGTGGCCGTAGCCGTTTTCTGGCGACACCGTGATATCGATATGCTCGCCAGCTTGTTTGCCTTCTATCGCGCTTTCAAAACCCGGGATCATGTTCTTATGACCCTGAAGATAGGCAATAGGGTCGCCGTGGCGAGTGGTTTCGATCTCGTTACCTTGCTCATCTTTTAAAGTGTAGTGCAGTTGTACAACGGTATCTTTAGCAACAATCATTTGGGGTTCCAGTGTTGTCTTTGAGTTGTCTTTGAGTTGGCTTAACTGTATGGCGTGAAGTGATGCGATCAGTCAGTAAGGGGATGCAGTGAATTATCCGGGGTTCATAGGTTGCTGGCAATAGAGCCGAAATATGGGTGCCTTTACGTCAGTGCTTTCTAAGTCAGTCGGTTGCTGCATACCGCTGATGGCTGTGACATAATCGGCGTCTGACTCGGTGTGTCTGAATTTTGCTACTTCTTTTTGCTGTGTAATCGCAAGGAGGGAGCAAAACGAAGCACTTAAAAGGGGAACACGGTGTTAATCCGTGGCTGTGCCCGCAACTGTATGCGACATGATGTTTGACCGTCGTAAGCCAGATTACCTGCCGAAAACAACTCTTTAACTGCTCGAGCGGGTCACTCGATGGTGAAATTCTTATCAGGCATTCTGTCTGAGGTTTTTTTCATCTCGAAATCTACTCGCCCGACTTATGGTCTAAATTGGCGATGCCTGATGTACATTCACAAATAGATATTCGCTCATTGTCGCTCAAAATTGCGGGCACACAGGTGTTGGAGGATATATCGCTGGCGGTAGCTCCGGGTGAGTTTGTCGGGGTTATTGGGCCGAACGGAGCCGGTAAATCTTCGTTGCTAAAAGCGGTATACGGTTTCAAATACTCTCGTGGAGCGCAAATAACGGGTGAGGTGTCAGTGGATGGGGATTTCGTCGGACACTATTCACGCCGAGCGCTCGCTCAAAAAATAGCCGTTGTCTTGCAAGAACCCATCATGCCATTTGAGCTATCCGTCTATGATGTTATCGCGATGGGGCTAACGCCGAACAAACCCTTACTTTCTTTTATCACCAAAGATGATCGTGTTGACATTATGCAGGCCGCAGAGCAAGTGGATTTAGTGCACAAGTTGCCGCAGAGTTTTGAGTCTTTGTCGGGTGGCGAAAAGCAACGAGCGCTCATCGCACGAGCGATTATCCAACAGCCCGATATTTTACTTCTCGATGAGCCTACGAATCATCTGGATATACGCCACCAAATTGAAATTCTTGATTTAGTACGACAGCTACAAATCACATCATTGGTGAGTGTTCATGATTTGAATTTAGCGGCAGCCTACTGTGATCGAATTGTGTTACTTAGTAAGGGGAAGCTCGTGATCGATGGTACACCAGAGCAAGTATTAACCCCTGAAGTGATTGCGGAGGTATTTCAAGTAAAGGCCCAAGTTGAGCGAGTGGGAGCTAATCAATTAAGGGTGTCTTACGAAATGGGGGGAATATAATGCTTTCACGAAAAGTGACTCGCCCAATAGCGCCCAATATATCGTTTCCTGAAAACACAAACGATGATCATTATTACGCCATTCAACGTGGCCATGCGCGTTTCGCTATCTATTTTTTGGCCAGCGTTGCCTTCTTATTCTTGTCTGTTTTTATTGCTGCAGGTCAGGGCAGTATTAGTTTGTCATTTCAGGATGTGTTTAGCGGTGTTCTCCTGTGCGGCGAACATTCACAAACGTGCGGCCTAACAGCAGTAGAACAGCAAATTATTTGGGATATCCGTTTGCCTCGAATATTTATGGCGTTGCTTACTGGTGCTGGTTTATCGATTACCGGGGCGATATTACAGTCCGTTACGCGCAACCCATTGGCTGACCCTTATCTTTTTGGTATTTCTTCTGGTGCGGCACTTGGTGCTGTTGTCGCTATGTCGTTAATGGCAGCGCTATCAGCCACTGTTTTTTCGGTATCTGTGGTGTCTGTTACGATTCCCATTATATCAGTGACTACAGGCGCGTTGCTGGGTGGCGCACTGTCTGTATTCCTTATGTTATTGCTGGCGGGTAAGTCTGCGGCACAGGTCGACAAACTATTACTCTCAGGTGTGGCCGTCTCGTTTATGCTCAGTGCATTTACTAGCTTGGTTATTTACTACTCCAGCCCGGAAACGGCGACCACCTTATTGTTCTGGTTAATGGGCAGTTTTTCTGGAGCTGATTGGGGAGATCTGATTCTACCGCTGGTGATTATTAGCTTAGGATCGTGTGTTTTTTTCCTGTTTGGACGTTGGCTCTTAGTGATGCAATCGGGGGAAGAAAGCGCGATTACTCTGGGGGTTCCAGTGCATCAACTGCGTTTAGGTATGTTGATTTTATGCTCCGTAATAACGGCTGTACTGGTGGCAGAAGTCGGCGGAATTGGTTTTGTTGGTTTAATGATTCCGCATATTTGTCGTTTGCTGGTGGGTGCTCAAATTCATCGTGTGCTAGCCATGTCTTTAGTGGTGGGTGGCAGCTTTATGATTTGGGTGGATATTGTCGCGAACTCATTGCTGCAAGATCAAGTGTTACCCGTTGGCATTGTTACGTCAGCACTGGGTAGTGTGTTCTTTTTTATAATTCTAAAAAATCGCCAAGCATCGTGAATGTTTGTTTTCTTGATTCATATTTAAAAGTGAAACTATGTTCTTAATAACGCCGGTTGATGTGTCGCATCACGAAAAAATACAAACCAATATTGACCAAAAAACTAAGCCTGTGGGTGCTCTAGGGCAACTTGAGATGCTGGCCAGTCAGCTGGCAAAAATCATTGGCCCTGACACGATCAAACTGAGCGGTGCTCGCATGTTGGTATTTGCTGGCGATCATGGTATCGCGCAGCAAGGGGTGAGTATTGCGCCACCGGAAGTCACACAACAAATGGTTGCTAACTTTGTGAGTGGTGGCGCGGCAATTAACTGTTTTTGTCGTGTGAATGACATGGCTATTTCGGTGGTTGATACGGGCATGTTAGCGAAAATGGATCACCCAGATGTGATTGATCAATCTCTAGGCCAGGGTACTCATAATATTGCTGAAGCTCCTGCTATGTCGATTATCACTGCAGAGCAAGGGCTAGCGAAGGGGGCTGCATTAGTTCGTGAGTTTGCTGATACCGGAACTAATGTATTCGGTTTTGGTGAAATGGGCATAGGTAACACATCATCGGCCTCGGCGTTGCTCAGTGTGTTTTGTGGTTATACCGCCACCGAAACCGTTGGGCGCGGCACTGGCATTAGTGATGACGTGTTAGCGAAGAAAATTCAGCTAGTTGATAAAGCCATCCAGCGTCATCAGGCGATAACAGGATTTGAACTAGATGCTCAGCGTTCTGTTCTTGATACCTTGGCGGGTTTGGGCGGCTTTGAAATTGTGCAAATGGTCGGTGCGATGTTGGGTGCCGCTGAGCGACAATGCATTATTTTAGTGGATGGATTCATAGCCTCAGTTGCAGCGTTGGCGGCGGTTAGGCTTAACTCAGATGTGCGGGGTTATATGGTGTTTTGTCATCATTCGGAAGAACAGGCACATCGTTATATTCTGGATGAATTACAGGCGATACCGCTACTTAACTTAGGGTTGCGTTTGGGAGAAGGTAGCGGAGCCGCGCTGGCTTATCCGCTACTTAAAGCAGCGGCGGCTTTTTATAACGACATGGCTAGCTTCGCGGATGCGGGTGTAACCGAGGTATGACAGCACCAGACGAAACCACACGGGAGTTAAAAGGGATTCACCAGCAGTTAAATCTGTTCTGGATTGCTCTGGCATTTTTCTCACGCATTCCTGTGCCCGCGAGTACCGAATTTAGCCAATCAAATTTAAATCATGCGAGTCGTTATTTTCCGGCGGTTGGTTGGCTTATAGGGTGCCTTTGCGCTGCGGTACTGTGGGCGACTTCGACGCTGTTTAGTATAGAAATAGCTGTGTTGTTATCGATGGTGGTCAGTTTGTTACTGACGGGTTGTTTTCATGAAGATGGCTTGGCCGATAGCGCTGATGGTATGGGAGGCGGCTGGACGGTTGAGCAAAAGCTGAACATCATGAAAGACTCCCGCATTGGTACATACGGCTCTGTGGCTTTGTGGGCGTCTTTGAGTTTGAAATTTATGGCGTTATCGCAGTTAGCTGATCCAGTGATTGCTCTTGTTGTTGCGCACCCATTAAGCCGAGTTATTCCCACCATATTTATTCGTTATATGCCGTATGTTTCTGATACCGATACGTCAAAAGCAAAACCTTTGGCCGAAGCAGGCTCCAGTGCCGATACTTGGATTGCGGTTGTTATTGGCGGAGCCGCCTTATGTTTAGTGCCTAATGTTTTTGTCTGGCTAGTGCTTGTATTAGTTGGTGTGGGTTTGGCTAGTTATCTTTTTTTGCATAAACAATTAAAAGGATTTACTGGGGATACCTTAGGTGCCGTTCAGCAGGTAACTGAATTAGCCATTTATTTAACCTTGCTTGCAGCGGCTTCAAATGCAGGGGTGGTAATCACTATGGGGACGGCAGGATGATCTCTGTGGTGTTGGGCGGAGCGCGCTCAGGAAAAAGCCGTTATGCCGAATCTTTGGTGAAAAAATATGACAGCGGTCGCGGTGAAAAACTACCTACCGCTAATGTTTTTTATGTGGCCACGGCCACGGCTGGCGATGATGAGATGACTCGCCGTATTGCACAGCATCAAGCGGATAGACCTACACATTGGCAGTTAATAGAAGAGCCACTTTATTTGGCCGAGGTTGTTACGCAGGCATGTGATCACGATACATTATTAATTGATTGTATGACGTTGTATCTGACCAATTGGTTGTGTAAAAAATCAGAAGATAACGAGTCTCTTATCGCTGGCTGGCGAGCGGAAAGAGTATCATTACTGAATGCCCTTAAGATGACTTCAGCGCGGATAGTCATTGTCTCCAACGAAGTGGGTAGCGGTATTGTCCCTTTAGGTGAGCTTAGCCGCGTATTTGTTGATGAGGCCGGTTGGTTAAATCAAGCTCTGGCGGAGTTAGCCGATGATGTCAGCATAGTCGTAGCGGGTTGCCCTATGAGCTTGAAGCAGAGTAAAACTCATCCGCGCGAGCAGAAAGAACAGGATCGCAATGACTGATTACAGCAAGCTGCGCGGGGCACTGATGGTGCAAGGAACCACCTCCGATGCGGGCAAAAGCTTGTGCGTTACTGCTATATGCCGAATATTACGCCGTCATGGCGTCTCGGTGGCTCCTTTTAAACCACAGAACATGGCATTGAATAGCGCGGTGACTCCTTGTGGTGGAGAGATCGGTCGCGCCCAGGCGCTTCAGGCTGAAGCCTGTGGCTTAGCGCTATCAACCGATTTTAATCCCGTGTTGCTTAAGCCTAATTCAGACATGACCTCACAGGTCATAATCAATGGCAAAGCAGTCAGTGAACTGGATGCTCGTGTGTTTGGCAATTTGAAGGCTCTAGCATTTGATCGGGTATTGGAAGCCTACGCTCGCTTACGAGCACAATACGATGTCGTGATTATTGAGGGCGCTGGAAGCCCAGCAGAAATTAATCTACGCGAGAATGATATTGCCAACATGGGATTTGCTGAAGCTGTCGATTGCCCCGTGATATTAATTTCCGATATAGATCGTGGCGGTGTGTTTGCGCACCTGACAGGCACGGTCAATGTGCTATCAAAGTCAGAGCAGGCACGAATCAAAGGTTTTATTATTAATAAATTTCGTGGCCGCATTGAATTACTGCAGGGTGGCCTAGATTGGTTAGAAGAGCATTCAGGTAAGCCTGTTTTTGGCGTTATTCCATATTTGAGTGACTTGGTTTTGGATGCAGAAGATGGCATTAATCGCGATCTGCATAGTGCTAACTTAGCAAATAGACAGGACGTTATTCGCATTAAAGTGCCAGTGCTTCCGCGCATCAGTAATCACACCGACTTTGAACCTTTACTATCACACCCTCAGGTTGAGCTTGAATACATAACGGCGAATGGATCATTGACTGGTGCAGACCTAATCATTATTCCCGGCAGTAAAAGTGTTCAAGCAGATTTAGCGTATTTACGCGAACACGGGTTTGAGAATGAGATTAAAAAACACCTCAGATACGGCGGTAAAGTCTTAGGTATCTGTGGCGGCTTGCAGATGCTAGGGCAGACGATAGATGATCCTTTAGGCATCGAAGGCGAGGCCGGTTGTTCTACAGGGCTAGGAATACTTGAATTAACGACATCCCTGTTAGCCGATAAGCAGCTTAAAAAAATAATCGGAAAAACTCACATAGGGCACGGATTACAACAAATATCAGGGTATGAAATTCATTGCGGTACCAGCGCTGGTGAAGCGCTTTCTCTGCCGTTTTGTGAAGTAACGGATCAGTTTGGGAATACTTATAAAGACGGTGCAATGTCTGAGGATGGACAAATCATAGGCACCTATATTCATGGTTTGTTTGAAGAGAAAGACAGCCTCGAAAGCATTCTCCATTGGGTATCAGGAAAACATATCGACGCCGAATCATGGCGTGATGTCCGTGAGCGAGAATTAGAACGCTTAGCTGACTGCTACGAAAAAAATCTTAATATCGACGCGTTATGTGCGGCGATTTCATAAATACAATTAATTCAAATAAGTGACGAACATGAGCGAAAACGACCAAACAAATAGCGAAACAGAAAAAAGCGAACAAGAAAGAAACGAGCGTCACAAGAAAAAAGCGCAGAAACAAAAAGAGAAGGTCGATGCCAGCATCGCTAAAGCAACCATAGAGCGTGGCATAGTGATTGTTATTACTGGTAATGGTAAAGGAAAATCGACCTCCGGATTTGGTACTGTGGCGCGCTGCGTTGGTCATGGTTACAAGGCTGCCGTTGCACAATTTATTAAAGGACAGTGGGATTGCGGAGAGCGTAATTTACTGGAAGCGAATGGTGTTCCTTTTGCGGTTATGGCGACGGGGTTTACATGGGAAACTCAAGACCGCTCAGGCGACATCGCTGCTGCAGAATCGGTGTGGCAAGAAGCGAAGAAGTTTTTGGCTGATCCGCAATATCACGTTGTTCTACTCGACGAAATGACCTACATGCTGGGTTACGACTACTTAAATAAACAAGAAGTCTTGGATGCTATCCGGAATCGTCCAGAAAATCAGACGGTGGTTATTACCGGTCGTGGTGCTATTTCTGAGTTAAAAGAGCTGGCAGATACCGTTAGTGAAGTGAAAGACGAAAAACATGCCTATCGAGCAGGCATAAAAGCGAGAAAAGGAGTTGATTGGTAATGCGTTTTTTAATCCGTGGGCTGATGCAGGGATGTTGTGTTTTGATGCTCGGGTTTAGTTTGCCTGTGCTTTCTGATGAAGTAATTGAGTCTGACCCCGCTGATAAAAAAATTGAGCGCATAATTACCCTGTCGCCTTCGTCGACCGAAATGTTATTTGATATTGGTGTCGGAGATCGATTGGTTGGGACGGTTGAGCATACAGATTTTCCCGATGCCGCAAAAAGCCTTCCTCGCATCGGCAATTACGCGGGTTTAAATATCGAGCGCATTGTCGCGCTGGAGCCAGATCTCATCGTGGCGTGGAAAAGTGGCAATAAACAGTCGGATCTTGAAAAACTAGAGTCCCTCGGCTTGCCCATAACCTATGTGGACCCCAAAAGCATGACGGCGGTGCGCGATGCGATTGAGCGCCTTGGTAAAGAAGTTGGCGAAGAAGCGCTAGGTAAGGCAGCGGCCGAGCGCTTTGATCGCGCGTATCAAGCTCTGCGTGCTGAGTATGGAAGTAAAGAATTTGTCCGTGTTTTTTACCAGTTATCGTATCAGCCGCTGCGAACGGTGGGTGAAGGTAGCTGGGTTGAGGCGCTGATCCATGATTGCAACGGCGATAATGTTTTTCATGATGCAGATGCCCCGTATCCCGTGGTTTCATTAGAAAGCATCATAGTGAAAGACCCTGAAGTGATCATCATGTCCAGCCACACCAACGCCATTCAATCCCGTGATGCCGTGTGGGAGCGTTGGCCCAACATCTCGGCGGTAAAAAATGGAGCCATGATTCCTATCAATAGTTCGACATTACTGCGTTCGGGGCCAAGGGCTATTGAAGGCATGGCGTTGCTATGCAAGGCGATAGATCGCGTTCGGGATTAACTATTTGGACGGTAATGACGGCCGTCACTTATGGATGCTTGAAAACCGGTTGAGTGCCCCCATCTTTGTAATCTAGGGCACCTCTGATTAATGCAGTAGTGCTGCGCGTGAGTCCTGTAACGCTTTAGATCGAGGCGTTGATCGAAGTTAATGGCGGGTCCTTAATAAGGTCAACAACAAAGATGTAAAGTGTCTACAGGTCACGCCCTTTGGGGCTTTCAGGAAAACACCATTTCTACGTTGCTACTTTTTGACGTGACCCGCCATGCCTTCAAAGTAGCGCCTTGAACTGCAATTTTCCTGAAAGCCGCAGCCTCCTCTGCATTAATCAGAGGTGCCCTAGCGTTATTAGAACAGCGACATCCATTCTAAATATTTGTGAAGGTACAAAGATATGACAACGATTGTATCCGTTCGCCGTGGCGATGACGTCGTCATTGGTGGCGACGGTCAGGTTTCCCTAGGTAACACTGTGATGAAAGGGAACGCCCGCAAAGTACGTCGGTTATACAACAACAAAGTGCTTGCCGGGTTTGCAGGCAGCACCGCCGATGCATTCACCCTCTTTGAGAAATTTGAAGCGCAACTGCATCAGCACAACGGTCAATTGACCCGAGCAGCGGTTGAGCTAGCCAAAGAATGGCGTTCTGATCGTGCCCTACGCAAGCTTGAAGCGATTCTTGCGGTGGCCGATCATACCGCTTCTCTGATTATTACCGGTAATGGCGATGTTCTGCAGCCAGAGAATGATCTGATTGGGGTTGGGTCTGGTGGAAATTACGCCTTAGCCTCTGCGCGTGCATTACTTGAAAATTCCGAGCTCAGCGCCCGCGACATTGTAGAAAAGAGCTTGAACATTGCAGGCGACATCTGCGTATTTACCAACACCAATCTTACGATTGAAACATTGAACGCCAAAGACGTTGGAGAAGACACCAAATGAGCCAGATGACTCCACGTGAAATTGTCCATGAACTGGATCAGCACATTATTGGCCAGCATGATGCTAAGCGTTCTGTGGCAATTGCCTTGCGCAACCGCTGGCGTCGTATGCAGTTGAACCCTGAACTGCGCGAGGAAGTAACGCCTAAAAACATTTTGATGATCGGCCCAACAGGCGTAGGTAAAACAGAAATTGCCCGCCGTTTAGCCAAACTCGCTAATGCGCCGTTTATTAAAGTAGAAGCCACCAAATTCACTGAAGTGGGTTACGTGGGTAAAGACGTTGAATCCATTATCCGTGATTTAGTCGAAACCGGTATCAAACTACTGCGCGAGCAGGAAATGAAAAAGGTTCGTGCCCGTGCAGAAGAGCAAGCGGAAGAGCGTGTGCTCGATGCTTTGTTGCCGCCAGCCCGTAACACATCAACCAGCTGGGATACGACAGAAGAGCCAAAAGAAGACAGCTCAACACGTCAGGTCTTCCGTAAGAAATTACGTAATGGCGATTTAGACGACAAAGAAATCGAAATTGAATTGTCTGCTCAAGCAAATATGGGTGTTGAAATCATGTCTCCACCAGGCATGGAAGAGATGACCAGTCAGCTACAGAATATGTTTTCGAATATGGGGGGGGATAAAAAAACCACCCGTAAGATGAAAATTTCGGATGCCCTTAAGCAGCTGTGTGATGAAGAAGCAGGCAAGCTTCTTAATATGGAGGAGCTAAAAGTACGTGCGCTAGAACTCGTTGAACAGAATGGCATCGTCTTTATTGATGAAATAGATAAAGTTGCGAAGCGCCAAGAGTCAGGGTCGGGTGGCGATGTTTCTCGTGAAGGCGTACAGCGTGACCTGCTACCACTAATTGAAGGCTGCACCGTGAGTACCAAACACGGCATGATTAAAACCGATCATATTCTGTTTGTAGCGTCCGGCGCTTTTCATGTAAGCAAACCTTCTGACTTGATTCCTGAGTTGCAAGGTCGTTTGCCGATTCGTGTTGAACTGAAAGCATTAACGCCGCAAGATTTTGAACGTATTTTAACAGAGCCTAATGCGTCTTTAACTGAACAATATAAGGCCCTCTTAAAAACAGAAGGGTTGGATATTGATTTCACCAAAGAAGGCATTCAGCGTCTTGCTCAAATTGCCTACGACGTTAATGAAAGTACTGAAAATATAGGTGCTCGACGTTTGCATACCTTGATGGAACGCCTGTTAGAAAGCATCTCGTTTGATGCCACTGACTTGACCGAAGCGGTCTTGATTGACGAAGCCTATGTGAACGATAAACTCGATGCTTTGGCAAAAGACCAAGACTTGAGCCAGTTTATTCTGTAGTAATCTCAGAATAAAGTTCACAAAAAATAATAAAAAAGCCGCATCGATTACTATGCGGCTTTTTTTATTTCTGTGACTTAAATTTATGAGACTTTGAATCGAGAAATCAACTGCGATAAATTATCACTGCATTGAGTTAATATTTTACCGTTCTCATCTGAATGCATCATATTCTGATTAATGCTGTTCGATGAATCGGCAATACGCGTAATACTGGTACTGATTTCATTCGCTGCCGTACTTTGTTGATCTACGGCACTGGCAATACCTAAATTCATTTCAGTTAACGTCACAACGGCATCACTGATTGAAGCAATGGCATCGCAGGCTGATTGGGACATCGCGCTGGTCTCATCCGAGTGGTTTGCGCTGTTCTCCATGGATTGAACCGTCGCTTCTGCTTGGTCTTGCAAACGCGTAATTGTGCGGTGAATTTCTTCCGTTGATTCTTGAGTTCGAGATGCCAGTGTTCTTACTTCATCGGCTACCACCGCGAATCCCCGGCCTTGCTCGCCAGCTCGTGCGGCTTCAATGGCGGCATTGAGTGCCAGTAAATTGGTTTGCTCGGCAATGCCACGAATCACTTCAAGCACGGTGCCAATGCTCTCGGTTTCTGTGCGCAGGTTTTGAATTGATTCGCGTGAAGATTGAATTTGGCTAGCAAGATCCGCAATGTGTTCTTGCGTTTTTTGCATGGTTTTTAAGCCAGAACGTGCATTTGATTCAACCACTTTTACGCTGCCTGCGGCGTTATCTGCGTTGCTTGCAATTTCACGAATGGTTTGGCTCATCTCTATTGCACCGGTGGCCACTTGTTCGCTTTCTCGCATCTGATTTTCAGTCAAATTTTTTGTTTGTGTGCTGACACTGGCGATATCGCGCCCAAGATGGGCTACTTGATCCGTTGCTGATTTACTCTCGGAAATAATGTCGTGAATCTGTGAGACAAACTGATTAAATGATCGGCCCAATTTAGTTAGTTCATCATGGCCGTCGATAGGAATTCGTTGGGTTAGATCTCCGCTGCCGTGCGCAATATTTTTCATGGCTTTATTAATGCGACTCAAAGGATCAGAGATGCTGCTGCTAATTAAGCGAATAGAAATCGTCATAATGAGCGCGGCAATTAACGTAAGTACCGCGGCAGATATTGCACTTTCAGTGAACATGGCGCTGATGTCTTTAGGGTAGCTGCCTGAGCCAATGTACCAGCCCCAAGGCTCAAATTTTCGTACATAACTGACTTTGGTTTTGACGTCGGACGACCCTTGCGGCGTCCAATCGTAGGTGATGATTCCGCCTTCTGGCCCCGTATTGGCTATTTTAATAACAGTATTAAATATGCCAAGGCCGCGTTTATCTTTTAGGTAACTGACATTTTTTCCGACCAGCTGTGGTGCTGACGGGTTGAGTAGCATGACCGGACCGGCGTCATTAATCCAAAAATACTGATCGCCGTCTTTAAAGGCACCAATGGCATTAAGCGCTGCTTCTTTCGCCATATCTTCTGACATCGTACCGTTTTGGTATAAGTCGTAGTAGTGCGTTAGCAAGCTGTGGCCGCTGTTAACGATGGTTCTTGAACTATCTTCTTTCGCGGTAAATTCAGCATCAAACATTGTCTGATAAATATTATTCATCGCTTTGGCTTCAAGGAGAACCATAAAGCCTAGAGCAATGATAAGAATCAGCCAAAGCTTACTGCGAATGCTGATGGTGCGTAAAAAATTCATTCGGTTACATCCTCGGGGCTGTAAACTAATGGGAAGATTAAGGCGAGCGGCAGAGAGGCTGCGCTCGATGGACAAAATTAAGTATAGATAGCTTCTACCAGTCTGCTGGGTTTCGAAGTGAAGAGGTTGGATATGATCCCTGATGCAATCAAAGTCAGAAAAAGCAGTCGCTGCGTTGCACTTACTTATGGTGCCGACACCTATGAGTTAAGTTTTGAATTCTTGCGAGTGATGTCTCCATCGGCAGAAGTGCGGGGGCATGGCGTCGGTAACGAGGTGTTGCAGTATAGTAAAAAGGACGTTGGCCTACTGGGTATGGAGCCTGCGGGCAACTACGCCTTGAAATTGGTGTTCGATGATGGTCATGATTCAGGCTTGTATGATTGGAAATACTTGCACCACTTAGCGATCAACCAAGCCGAACTGTGGAGTGATTATGAGCACAAGCTCGAAGCTGCAGGTAAAACGCGAGAGTCTGCTCAAATTAACTTTAAAGCGCTATGAATCGGTAATGACTGCTGGTATCGGTGTCCCCATTCCTGCCAATTTCGGGGCTTTAGCAATAGTTTTCGCTGCTAGCGCCTCCTTTTGTTAATCTGCACATCAACAGAAGAGGCTTAGGGTTCGTTGCATCATGCCGGGCTTAGCACACAGAGGGATTGCGCTATGAACAAGACTGGGAATATTGTAAACATTGGATTGTGTCTATTCACATCCGTCTTATTGGCATCATGCGGCGGCGGTGGATCATCTAGCAGTAATGTGGGTCTTAATAGTGGGAACGAATCGTCTCTGAATATTCGAGCCGTAAGCCCTCTTGATGGTGCGACGCTGAAGGCTGACTTTCCGATCAGTATTGTGTTCACGACGCCAATTGAATCTAGGGCACCTCTGAAAAATGCAGTGGCGGCTGCGGCTTTCAGGAAAGTGACAGTTCAAGGCGCTACTTTGAAGGCATGGCGGGTCACGTCAAAAA